>JBDHVE010000020.1:0-79050 GCA_039809485.1 Polyangiaceae bacterium
CCTTGCTCGCGCGGAACGCGGGCGCGACCGCCTTGCCTACGTCGTGGACGTCGCCCATGTGGATGCAGCGCTTCGCGGGGTCCATCGGCACCGCCCAGCCGCGCCCGCCGTTCGGAAGCGGCTGCGGCCCCATCATCGTGAGGAAGTTCTGGAAGTACATCGGCGCCTCCACGAACGTGAAGCGGTCGAAGCCGGCGTCGCGCACGACCTGATCGACCTTCGCCTTGCCGGTGAAGTGGACGACGTGGAGCCGCCCCTGCGTGTACTTGTCGACATCGGGGAGCGTCGACCAGACCATGTGCTGGACCCCCGCAGCCCGCGCCGCCTTCACCGCGGCGGTCGCGATCTCGCCTTCCTTCGCGCCCTGGGTCGGGTCCCAGAAGTTCGTGACGAGGAACGCGCCATGCGCGCCGGCGAGGGCGCGCTCGAGCGTGCTCGGCTCGAGCAGATTGCCCTGCACGACCTCGACGCCACGCGACGCGAGCGCCTTGCTCGCGTCGCTGCCAGGATTGCGGCTGAGGACGCGCACGGCGAAGTCGCCCTGCGCGAGGAGCGCGTCGACGACGCCTCCGCCCTGCAGCCCCGTTCCGCCCACCACCGCGATGACCTGCTTTGCCATGGCGCGCAGCCTACGCGCGGTGACCGAGGCAGGGAACGGTCGCGGGTACGTCTCAGAGCGAGCTGGCGCCGAAGGTGTCGCACGCCTCCGGCTTGCCGGCTTCCATGCCGCGGCGGAGCCATCGCGAGCGCTGCTCGGAGGAGCCGTGCGTCCAGCTCTCGGGCGACACACGACCGCTCGACTGGCGCTGGAGGCGGTCGTCGCCGATCGCCGCCGCGGCCGTCAGTGCCTCGTCGATGTCCCCGGCCTCGAGGAGATGACGCTGCTCGGTCGCGTGGGCCCAGACGCCGGCATAGCAGTCGGCCTGGAGCTCGAGCCGCACGGAGCCGCCTTCTTCGCCGCGCTGCTGCGAGGCCGGCATCCGGCGGAGCGCATCGCTCGTCCCGAGGAGCTTCTGCACGTGGTGGCCGATCTCGTGCGCGATGACGTAGGCCTGCGCGAAATCGCCTTTCGCGCCGAAGCGCCGCGAGAGCTCGTCGTAGAACGCGAGGTCGATGTAGACCCGCTGATCGGCGGGGCAGTAGAACGGGCCGGTCGCGGCTTCGCCGTAGCCGCAGCCGGTCTGCGTCGCGTCCGTGAAGAGCACGAGCTTCGCGCGCGGATAGCGGATGTTGCGCTCGGCGAGCGTCTTCTCCCAGACGCCCTGCACGTCGTCGAGGACGAACCCGACGAAGCGCGCTTCGCGATCCTGCGCGCCGGTGGTCTGCGTCTGCGCCGCGCGATCTCCTTGCGCAGTGTCGGAAGGCGACGCCGCGAAGTTCGAGTACACGACGTACCCGAGGACGAGGAGGAGGCCCACCCAGCCGAAGCGCGAGCGCAAGAGGAGCGGCAGGAGCCCGAGCATGCCCGCTCCGCGCAGCGGCGCAGATTCGCCACGTCGATCGATGATGTCCGGGCTCTGGTGTCCTTCGTCCCAACGCATGCGCGACGGCGATGCAAGGGCTCGGCCATTCGAGGTGTCACTGGAATCACCCGCATCCGCACCCGCACCCGCACCCGGAGGTCGCGGTCTGGGAGGGCGCCTGCAGTTGGGCCGAGATCGGGTGCGGGTGCGGGTGCGGGTGCGGGCCCGACGCGATTCCGATCAGCCGTCGCGCAGTGCGCGGCAAAGGCTGACGAGCATCGCGACGACTCGGTCCAGCAGCTGCTTGCCACGGTCATGGGTTTCGGGCGCGATGAGCCGCCGACGAAGACAGACGTCGAGCATGGCCGCGGACTCGGTCGCGGAGCCGATCGCCGTTGTGTAGAAGCGCCCCTTGTCGGGCTTCGAGAACTTACCGGCGCCCTCGGCGATGTTGTTCACGACAGAGAGGGCGGCGCGGGCGAGTTGATCGGCGAGATGCGAGCGGCCGCCCCGCTCACGGAGTCGTTCGACGATGACGTCGGCGATGTCGAAGAAGTCGAGAGCCGCTTGATAGGCCTCGAGGCGTTCGTGGTCGAAGGGCATGCCCGCACCCGCACCCGGAGGTCGCGGTCTGGGAGGGCGCCTGCAGTTGGGCCGAGATCGGGTGCGGGTGCGGTGAGGAGCGACGGCGGAGCGAAGAAGCCCCACTCAGCGCGCTGCGATCACGCCGACGAGCCGCCCGCTCGCGTCGCCGTCGCGGCGATACGAATAGAAGCGGACCGCGTCACACCGCGTGCACCCCGGCACGTCGTCGACGTTCTCGGTCGCGAGTCCGAGCGCGACGAGCTGGGTGCGCACGGCCGAGCGCAGATCCACGAACGCCTTCTCGCCTGCCCGCCGGCGGACGACCTCCTCGTTCGAGACGGCGACGATGCGCGCGGCGACGTCGGCACCGACCTCGAAGCAGCACGGGCCGATCGACGGACCGATCGCGGCCGCGAACGCCTTCGGAGCGCCGCCCATCTGCTCGACCGTGGCGGCGAGGACGCCGGCTTCGACCCCGCGCCACCCGGCGTGCACCGCCGCGACGCGTCCGGTCTCCGGATCGGCGAGGAGCACGGGCACGCAGTCCGCGACGCGAACCGCGACGGCGAAGCCGCTCTCCGGCTCGGCGACGAGGGCATCCGCTTCGCGGAGCGCCATCGCCTCCGGCGCCCCGTCCGCGACGACGACGGCGCGGCCGTGGACCTGGCGCGTCTGGTGGAGGCGAGCCGGATCGAAGCCGACGGCCTCGCCGAGCCGCCTCACGTTCTCACGCAGCCGGTCGGGATCGCGGAGGAGCGCGAAGTCGAGCGCTTCGTACGGCGGCTCGCTGACGCCGCCCACCCGCGTCGTGAACGCATGGCGGAAGCCGAGCGCCGACAGCCGCGGGGCCGTGAGGATGGGGAGCGACGCGCTGGTGGGAACGAGAGGCGCCACGAGCCGTCGTTAGCATGTGGGCGAAAACGGCCCCACTTTTCCACGTCCTCTTCTCGGATCGGTGGCCGTGGAGGTCGTGATATCACGGTAGCTCGCATGGCGCGGCAGCAGGATCCCTTCATCGGCCGGGACATCCTGAACGGCCAATTCCAGATCCTGCAGAAGATCGGGTCTGGCGGGATGGGCGCCGTCTACAAGGCGCTCCAGCCGGCGATGAACCGGATGGTGGCGGTCAAGATCCTCCATCCGAAGCTCGCGAACCGGAAGGACCTCGTCTCGCGCTTCCGCCGCGAGGCGCGCGCGATGAGCCACCTCACCCACCCCAACACGGTGAAGGTGTACCTCTACGGCGAGCTCGAGGACGGCTCCCTCTACATCGTGATGGAGTTCCTCGAGGGGAAGAACCTGAACCAGACCGTGCGCAGCGAAGGGCCGATGCCCATGGAGCGCGCGCTGCCGATCCTGATCCAGGTCTGCCACGCGCTCGAGGAAGCGCATCGCGCCGGGATCATCCACCGCGACCTGAAGCCGGAGAACATCTTCCTCTCCCACCAGGGCGGGATGAAGGACTTCCCGAAGGTGCTCGACTTCGGCCTCGCGAAGGTGAGCGAGCGCGAGCTCCGCCCCGGCTCGATCATCCTCACCCAGGAGGGCATGGTCTTCGGGACGCCGGAGTTCATGAGCCCCGAGCAGGCGCAGGGCAAGACGCTCACCGCCGGCTCCGACATCTACTCGCTCGCCGTCATCCTCTACGAGGTGCTGACCGGCAAGCTGCCGTTCGACGCGAAGAACCCGATGGAGTACATCCAGCTGCACGTGACGGCGAAGCCGAAGCCGCTGAACGAGCGCGTCCCCGGCAAGATCTTCCCGCCGCTCCTCTGGACCGTGCTCGAGAAGGCGCTCGCGAAGAAGCCGGAGGACCGTTACCAGTCCGCCGCCGAGCTCGCGCACGCGCTCGGCGCCGTCCTCCAGGGGCTGCCGGAAGTGCCGCCGTTCAATCCGAGCGCGCCGGCCCCGCCGATGATGCAGTCGGAGCACGTCCACACGCCGCTCGCGTCGCCCGCGCAGCTCGCGCCGACGGCGATCCCGCCTGCGCAGCAGCACGCGCCGCAGCACGGCACGGTGCAGATGGCGGCGGCTCCCGCTCCAGCCGCGTATCCGATGCAGCCGGTGACGCCGCCGCAGGCGCCCACCGTCGCGCCGCGATCGACGCCGCTGCCGTCGCCGAAGGCCCCGACGAAGCCTTCGGTCGGGCTCCTCGTCGGCGTGGCGGTCGCGTTCCTCTTCGTCGGGGCGCTCCTCGCGGCGCTGGCGCTCAAGATCCTGATGTGACCGCTCAGGCGAGCGCGTTCTCGAGCGCCGCGACGATCCGCGCGGGCTCCGGGGCGAGCGCGGCGGGCAGCCGTCCGCGCGCGTCGCATGCACGGAGCAGGTCCTCGGCGCGCTGCGCGGCGACGTTCGCCGCAGGGCTGAGCGGCTCGAGCGCGCGGGCGAGCTCGAGGATCGATCGCAGCGTCGAGGCGTCGTCGCGCGCGTCGTCGAACCGGACGCGCCGTGCGTCGCGCGCGCACGTCCTCCGCACGAAGCGCTCGAGCCAGTGCGCCGTCGTCGTCAGACGCGCCTCGGGCACGTGCTCGGGCGTGTCGGCCGGCGTGTGGTAACGCGCGGATCGACCGGCGGTCAGGAACAGGAACGGCACCTCGGCCGCCCAGAACGCGTCGTAGTCGCTGAGCGGAGGGATCGTCTCGGCGTCGAGGCGACGTACGACGAGCCCCGGCTCGGCGCGCGCGAGGTCGTCGACGACCGCAGCCGTACCCGCGCTCCGCTCCGCGCCGAGCGCGAAGAGCGAGCTCCGCACCTCGGAGGGGAGGCCCTCCGGCCCGAGATCGTGGCCGACGAGGTCCATGCACACCATCATGTCGATCCGATCGAGCGGCACGGAGGGGTGCGCGGCCCAGTACGCCGAGCCCATGCCACCGGTGAGGAAGTAGGGCGGCTCCTCGGCGTCGAACGCGGCGAGAACGACGCCGCGTCCCGAAGGCCGCGCGGCGGCGAGCGCGCGCCCCACCTCGACGAGCACGGCCACGGCCGCGGCGTTGTCGTCCGCGTCGGGATAGAAGACGTCACCGCGTGCGCCGAGATGATCGTAGTGCGCGGCGACGAGCACCCAGCGGTCGACATCGCCGGGGATCGCCGCGACGAGGTTCGCCGCGGCGGAGCTGCCGATCCGCTGCTCGGCAGGATCGAGCCCGGCTACACGCATCGCGTCTCGGACGAGACCGCGCGCGCGGAGACCTCCTTCCGTCCCTGGTGCTCGACCGGCGCACGCGGGCGCGCAGAGGGCTTCGACGAGATCTCGCATCCAGCCAGCGTGGCGCTCGCCACGCCGGCACGCAAACGGTGGTCAGTTCACGCCGCCACCGCACACGTTCGCGATCCCGCCGCCGCCGCACGACTGCGGAGCGAGGCACGTGCCGCACTGGAGGAGCCCACCGCAGCCGTCTGCGATCTGTCCGCAGTTCGCGCCGGCCTGCTCGCACGTGCGCGGCACGCACGCGGGCGCCCCGCACTTGCCGTTCACGCACGGCGTGTTCGCCGGGCACGCGCAGTTCAGGATCGCGCCGCAGCCGTCCGCGACGGGACCACACGACGAGCCAGGCGCGGGCGCCGGGCACTGCGCGGGCTGGCAGGCGCCGATCCCGCAGACGTTCGGCGTCCCGCCGCCGCCGCAGGTCGTCCCACCCTGGCAGGGCGGGCAGACGACGGTGCCACCGCAACCGTCCGCGATCGTCCCGCACTGGTTCGCCTCGCATTGCTTCTTCACGCAGGCGGGCGCACCGCACTTGCTCGCGACGCCGCCGCCACCGCACGTCTGCCCGTCGGGGCACATCGGGCACTGGATGACGTTGCCGCAACCGTCGCCGGCCTGACCGCACTCGATGCCCTGCTCCGCACACGTCTTCGGCGTGCACTGCGGGGGCTGCGGGGGCACCGCGCTCACGCACGACGCGAGGTCGAAGAGCATGAACGCGAGCACCTTCTCCTGCGCCGTGAGCGGGTCGTTGTCGCACTCGGCGGGGAAGACCATGTCGGTCGTCGAGCTGTTCGTCGTGACGTGGAAGTCACTGAAGAGGACGCGACCGCACTGCTGCGCCGCCGGCTTCGTCACGTCCGTGTTGAACGTGTAGTGCTGGATGCTCGCCGCGGGCGCGTTCGCGCTCGTGTAGAGCCAGCGCTGCGCGCCGAGCGCGAGCGGCGCGTCGACGTCATGGCGGGCCTCGTCGATCGTGATCTGCGGAGCCGGCGTCCACGGCGGCGGCGTCGCGGGCAGCGGCGCGAGGAGGCCGCCGACGATGTTGAGCCACTGCGCGAACGCCTGGCCCTTCGAGAAGCTCGTGTCGAGGTTGGCGGTCACGCTCGCCCAGCTCGCCTGCTGGGCGTTCCACGACGCCGTCTGGTTCCAGGGCGCCGCGCCGTCGTTGTAGAGCCACACGTAGCTGAAGTGCGTGGCGTACACGCGACCGCCGGCGTTGGCGTAGTCACGGACGTTCTTCTGCTGCGTGGTCGACTTGTCCTGCTGGCCTCCGACGCACTCGAAGAGCGTCATGTCGTACTTCGCGAGCTCGGCGGGGTTGTTGTAGAGCGTCGAGGCCGGCGGCGTGCCGCCGGTGAGGTTGCACGTGCCCTTGTCGGTGCACATGCCGGCGTCGAGGCACTTGCCGCGGTTGCCGCTGCAGTTGCCGCCGATGTTGTTGCACGAGCGCGTCGGGGCGTTCTCGCATCGACCGCCGCACGCCTGGCCCCCGTTCGAGCACGCCGCGCCGTTGATCGTGCAGGTGCTCGCGCACTTGTTGCCGTAGTTGGAGCACGCTTCGCCGCTCACGCTGCAGGCGCCGGTCGAGGTCGAGATGACTGCGCCGTTGTCCTTGTAGAAGCGGATGCGGCCGTTGCCGTCGGGGTTGGTGAACTCGCTGTCGTCGATGCCGATCTTGCGGAACACGCACTCGAGCGCGTCGACGCGGCCCGTCGAGATCGCAGTGAGCGGGATGTCGCCCTCCGTCTTGTTCTTCGGGAGCGCCGTCTTCGCCGCCGGCACGAGCGTGTTCCCGCACGCGGTGGTCTGCACCGTGAACTGCTTCCGCCAGCGTCCGAGCTGGATGACGACCGGGATGTCCATCACCTTCGCCGGATCGCTGACGGGCACGTTCGGGAGGAGGAACTTGCCGTCCGGTCCCGTCGTCGTCGAGACGAGTGGGCTGCCGGACGCGGCCGCGCCGCACTGCTCGCACGACACGCCGGCCGGGAACGGCTGCACCGCGGCGTTCGGGACGTAGACGAGCGCGCCGTAAATCGGCAGGACGCCGTTCGGCGTCGTGACCGTGCCGCTGATGCTCGTCGTGCCGCCGCCGCCGCACGCCGTCTGCTGCGTGCAGAGGCCGGTGCACGTGGCCCCGTTGCCGCCGCAGACGTTCGACACGCCGCCGCCACCGCAGGTCTTGCCCGCGGGGCACGCGCCACCGCAGCTGATGATGCCGCCGCAGCCGTCGGCGATCGGGCCGCAATCGAGGCCGGCCGGGCACGCCGCCTTCGGGATGCAGGCCTTCCCGCACACGCTCGGGACGCCGCCGCCACCGCAGGTCTCGCCGGCGGCCGCGTTGCACGTCCCGCACGACGGGATGATGTTCCCGCAACCGTCGGCGGCGGGACCGCAGTTCACGCCGAGGTCGACGCACGTCTTCGGCACGCAGGCGTTGCCGCCGTCGGTCGCGCCGCCGTCGACCTCGCCGCCACCGGTCCCGCACTTGTTCGCGCCGCCGCCGCCACAGAACTCGCCCGGCTTCGTGCAGGTCCCGCAGTCCGGGAGGATGCCTCCGCAGCCGTCGACGGCTGCTCCGCAGTTCGCGCCGATGTCCTGGCAGGTCTTCGGCACGCACGCGGGCTTTCCGCAGACGCTCGGCGTGCCGCCGCCGCCGCAGGACTCGCCCTTCGTCGCGTCGCAGGTACCGCACTCGACGGTGCCACCGCAGCCGTCGCCGATCGGACCGCAGTTCGCCTTCGCGTCGGCGCACGTGAGCTTCTTGCACGTCGGCGGCGGCGGAGCGCTCCCGCCGTCGGTCTGCGGGGTGAATGCGCCGGGCGGGAGATCCTCGCCGGTGGTGCCGCCGCCGTCTGCCGTGCCGTCGCCCGTGAACGTGCTCTCGTCGCTCGACCCGCACGCGATCGCGACCCCGGAGACGACGAGAGCGACGAACAGACCCTTCGCACTGAAACGCATCCCGTCCTCCTCACGCGCTGCGCGTGCCGATCCCCAGCATCATGTGTAGCGGTAGTCGCGCGCAAAAAGGGAGCGCCGTCCGGCACACGTCTTCTTTTTGGGAGAGCACGTCGGCACGGGTGAGCGGGTATCACCTCCGAGACGTACCTGGTACGGAGCGCCACCTCACGGCCTCTCACGGGACGCGTCGCGGCGGGCCGACGTCGACGAGGACGCCGTTCGCGAGCAACGTCGTCGCGGTCGCGCGCGCACGCGAGGTCTGCAGGCCGTCGACGAAGACCTCGGCTCCGGTCCGCTCGTAGCTCATCAGGTTGTCTTCGACCTTCGAGTGGCCGTTGCCGAGGAGATGCCCGAGCTCGTGAGCGAGCACACCAGGGACCGAGTAGCTCGCGAGGAGGATGTAGCGGCGACCGTCGCGACGTGCGGTCCAGCACACGCCCATCCGCCTCCGCCCCGGCTCGTCGACGTCCTCGAGCTCGGTCACGACCGCGATCCGGACGTGACCGACGACGACGAGCGGCGCGAGCGCGTCGCGGTCCTCGCGCGTGTGGGCTTCGCGCTGCGCCTCGGGGAGGTCGTCCTCGATCGTCCAGCGGAAGTGGAGGCCGGCGGCGCCCCAGAGCCGGTTCGCTTCGTCGATCCGGGGCTTCACCCACGCGTCGTCGACGACGCGGCGGCCTCGTTCGTCGCGCGGGATCGCGAAGGCGAGCCCGATGTCAATCGTGGGTCGCGCGGGCGCGGGCAGCGGCTGGGCGTCGGCGTCGACGCCGCGCATCGCCCCGAGCACGGCGAGCGCGACGAGGACGAGCAGTCGACGGACGCGGGATCGCGACGACACGGCTTGCACAGTTTGGCACCTCATACTGCGCACCGGAAACCGTGCTTCGCCGCAATTGCAGCGGCGCCGTGATGGCACAGTTCTCGCTCATGTGCCCGCTACGATGCAACGCGCGCTGCTCCTCCTCTCGTCCTTCGCCCTTGCCGCCTGCAGCTCGCAAGCTGCGGACGATGTCACGCCGGCTACCCCCACCGCCCTCGTCGAGCCGCCAGCCGACGCGGGCGCACCGGCCGACGCATCGCGACCGATCACCGACGCGCAGAGGCGACAGGCCGACGAGCTCGCCTCGATGGTGAGCCACATCCAGGCGAACACCGGATGGCATGCGCCGCTCGACTGGAGCGCGCTCACGCAGCGCGGTCGCGACGCGATCTTCGCCGGCGACGGATCGGAGCGCGCCTACGTCTCCGCCCTGTTCGACGCGTTCATCGCGGTCCCGCAAGGACACCAGGGATTCCACGTCGACGCTTCCTGCGGCAAGTCGCTCCCCTACGCAGGCTACGTGAAGCGCGGTGTCTGCGGTCGGCCGCACGCGCGCGGGATCGTCGTCACGAGCGCACGAGCCAACAACCCGCTCGGTCTCTCACGCGGCGATCTCGTGGTCGGGGTGAACGGCGGAACGGGTGTGCTCGACACGCTCGCGAGTCGCCCGATGTGCACCGCGAGCCGCCCGAGCCGCGCGTACCGTGACGCGAGCACGGCGGCGACGTTCGCGGACCTCCTCGCGCCGTCCGAGCGGATCGAGATCGAGGCGCCGAACGGGACGCGGCGCACGGTCGTCGTGCCCGCCGAGGCGTCGGTCGGAAGCCTGATGTCCTGTCAGGATCCGTTCGGTCGCGACACCCAGGTGCCGGTCGAGTCGAGCCTCCGCGCCGACGGCGTCGGCGTGATCCGGCTCCCTGGATTCCTCGATCCGGAGCAGCAGACCCCGACGAGCGGGCTCCAGGCGGAGTACGACGCCTATATCGCCGCGTTCCAGGCGAAGATCGCCGTCGCCTTCGACGCGCTGAAGAGCGCACCGGCGATCGTCTGGGACATCCGCGGCAACGGCGGGGGTGCGACGCCGATCGGTCTCGCGATCGCTTCCGGCTTCCCCGGCGCGAACGCGGCGCAGCTCTCCTACTGTCAGGCGCGGATCCCCGCTTCGTCGCCGCCGGCGTTCGACCCGCAGCGCTACGTCCCGTACGCGCTCACGCCCGGTGGCCGCTTCGCCTACGCGGGCAAGGTCGCCGTTCTCACCGACGGGCTCGACTACAGCGCAGCGGACTACTTCCCGCTCGTGACGAGGCTCCGCACGAAGGCGATCCTCGTCGGGGCAGGCACCGCCGGCGCCTACGGCTCGACGAGCGACACGAAGCAGTTCGCGGGGCCGCCCGTGTTCTCCGTCGCGACCGACCTGAACCGCTGCTCGCTCGCCGACGGCGACGTGCCGCTCGAGGGCAAGAGCGTCGAACCGCACGTGCCGGTCGACTACGACCCGGTGGATCTCGCAGCCGGCCGCGACACGGTCCTCGAGCGCGCCGTGACCGAGCTCCGTCGCTGAAAGCTCACGGGTTGTCGCGCGTCCGCGCACTGAAGTGCAGCGTGATCGTGGTGGGCCGCTTGAGCGGGTTCGCCGGGTAGGCGACCGAACGGAGGATCGGCATCATGCACGCGTCGAGGTGCGGGTGACGCGCATCCTTCGTCGTCGGCCGCACCGCGACGGCGTGGCCGACGGGGTCGAGGTCGACGTCCCAGCCGTTGAACTGGTGGTCGGGCGGCTCGAACTCCGTCGCGGCGTAGCACGCATTGATCGCGGCCTGACGACTGCGGACCGCCGCCTTGGTCTCCTCGATCGGCAGGTCCGTGTAGATTCCACCCTTCAGCTCGCCGACGGAGCCGGCGTACTGCTTGCGCGGCGCCCCCGCGTCGATCGTGACGGGCGCGACCGCACCGGCGTCGGCCGGCTTCACCGGCGCGGGGCGCACGACGCCTCGTCCCTTCGTCACCGGCGTCGCCGCGGTGTTCGGGACGAGCACCGGCGCCGTCGGCGTCGCGACCGGCGCCACCGAAGCAGTCGCCGACGCGGTTCCGTTCGACGCAACGGACACGTCGCTCGCCTCACGCATCCGGATCACGACGAAGAACACCGCGCCGGCGACGCACGAGACGACGAGGAGGATCGCGACGAGCAGCACGACGACGGTCGACGACTTCTTCTCGGGCGCGGGCGGAGGGAGCACGCCGGTCGCGGCGCCGGCTGGATAGGCCGACGCGTAGCCCGGAGGGGTCCCGCCGTACGCGGCCATCGTCGGCGGCATCGGCGGCGGCGGAGGCACCGCCGACGGCGCGACCGGCGCGTACGGCCCGGTCGTGCCGGCGAGCGGCGACGAGGAGCCCAGGCTCGCCGCGCGCGACATCGCCGGCATCGCGGCAGTGCCCGACTGCACGCCGCGCTTCGAGCCATGCGACCACGGCTCGAGCGCGGAACGCATCTCGGCCGCGCTCGCGAAACGGGCAGCGGGGTCCTTGTGGAGCGCCCGCTCGACGACGGCGGCGAACGCGGGATCGACGGAGGGCTCGACCTGCGTGATCGGCGTGAACGGTCGCTCCGTGATCGACAGCATCAACGCGTGGAGGTTCGTCGCCTCGAAGGGCAGGACCCCGGTGAGCGCGCGGTACATCGTCGCGCCGAGCGCGTAGAGGTCGGTGCGCGCGTCGACCGGGAGACCACGGACCTGCTCGGGCGCCATGTAGGCCGGCGACCCCATCATCGCGCCCGTCCCCGTCATCTGCTGCTTGCTGTCCTCCGCAAGCTTCGCGATCCCGAAGTCGAGGAGCTTCACGAAGTCGGCGAGCCCGCTCACCGAGACGAGGAAGACGTTGTCCGGCTTCACGTCGCGATGGACGATCCCGGCGCCGTGCGCGGCCTCGAGCGCGGCGAGGATCTGGTGCGCGATCCACGCCACGCGCGCGACGGGCATCTTCGGCGTGCTCGCGAGAGCAGCCGAGAGCGTCTGTCCCGTGAGGAGCTCCATGACGAGGAACGGCGGCTCGCCCTGCTGCGCCTGGAAGTCCGTGACCTGCGCGATGTTCGGATGACCGAGGGCCGCGGCCGCGCGCGCTTCACGCTCGAAGCGCGCGAGCCCCTCGCTCGAGAGCGCGACGTCGGTGTGGAGCACCTTCACCGCGACCTGGCGGCCGAGGTCCATCTGGGTCGCCGAGTAGACGGCACCCCAGCCGCCCTCCCCGAGGCGGCCTCTGATCACGTAGCGGCGGCCGAGGACCTGCCCGCTCTGGAGAGTGCCGCGCATCGTCGACGCCGAGGATACTCCTCTCAGCGCGGCTTCGTCCCGAACGTCGCGCGCGCCGCCGGATGGCGCGCGACACGGCGGAGCGCTTCCTCGAGGAGCGTCTTCCCGGGCTCGATCCGGTGCCAGGGAGAGGCGCCGCTCGGGTGGGGGAGCGGCGCGACGTCGAGCTCGACGCCGTGCCACGTCGTCTTCTCGATCCGACCGACGAGCGCGTCGAGCTTCTCCTTCTTGCCGAGTACCTGCTCGATCGCGAGCTGCCCGACGGCGAGCACGAGCTCGGGCCGGATCACGTCGACCTCGCGCGCGAGGAACGTACGGCACGCGGAGATCTCGCCGGGGTCCGGCTTCCGGTCCCCTCCGCCTGCTGCCTTCCCCGGGAAGCACCGCGCGACCGCGCTCATGTACACCTTCGCGCGGACCTCCTCTTCCGACACGCCGAACGCGCGCTCGAACCAGCCGAACATCGTCTTGCCGGCAGTCCACGCGAAGGGCTTGCCGACCCCGCCTTCGCGCGGCCCCGGCGCCTGGCCGACGATCATGACGCGCGAGAGCACCGCGGGCCCGTGCACCACGGGGCCGATCATCTTCGGACACGCCCGGCACCCCTCGAGGTCGGCGTGCACGAGCGCGAGCTTGCGGAGACGTCCTCGGTCCGTCACGACCGCGAGACCCTAGCGCGGGCGAGGCCTCTCGACGACGTCCGCGGTGCGGACGAACGCGCGCTCGAGCTCGAGCTGGGGACACTCGCCGTCGCCGGGCTGGAAGAGGCCGGGCACGGCGCGGACCTGGAGCCAGTCGGGGGAATCGGTGGCCGCGACGGTGACCTTCACGCGCTTCGAGACCTTCGCCCACGCTGCGCCGGCGAGCTGTTCGTGGACGACCGCGCCGCGCACGAGCTCCACCCGGCGGACGCCTTCGCCGGCGACGGCGTCGGCATTGCCGATCGGCGGACACCCGCAGAGACCGATCCCCTCCCCGCGCCCGCTCGGGTTCGCGTCCTTCTGCGGCGAGAGGATCGCTTCGGGGATCCATCCGCGGATCACGGTCCCGCCGACGGTGCGGAGCTCCACGTCGACGTGGCCGCGTGCGCGGCCGAAGAGCTCGAAGTCGAGCGTCTGGCCGCCGGCCTTGCCGAGCGCGCTCCACATCTCGTCGTCGTAGGGACCGATCCGGAGCCCTTCCTTCGCGCCCGGGCTCTCCTTCACGAGGAACGCGTCGTCCTTCCAGCTCGCGCGAAAGAGGTTCTTCGGCGGAACGAGCTCGCCGCGCGGCTTCGCCTGCGTGCGCTCGTCTCCGCTCGTCTCGTCCCAGATTTCGTCGGTGGGCTCGGCGAGGCCGAGCGCGTCGCACGGCACCTCCGCCCCGCGGATCGCGAGGTTGTCGCCGAACGGCACCGTCGCGAAGACGCGTCGCTCGTAGGCGACACCGCGAACGAGCGTCCGCGGACCGAGCACGAGCGTCGGATGGACGCGGACCTCACGCGTCGTGACGAGCGCGAGGTGCGCCGGGTCGTACGGCGTCGAGCCCACCGCCTCGAACGGCTCGAGGAGCTCCACGTGCGCGCGCACGCCCGCGACGCCGGGGACGTGCAAGCGGGCGCGACCGCCGCGGATCCCGACGAGCAGCTCGCTGCCGTTCGCGGCGGTGACGCGCACCGACTGCACGACGGCGCGCGCGCCCTCCGCGACGCACGTCGTCGGCCCCGCGACCTGTGCCTTCGATCGGCGGAGCGATCCGCCGCGGCATCCGCCGAGGCCCTCCGACGTGTCGTCGTCGAAGCCGCTCGGGGGACGGGGCTCGTTCGCGGCGACGGGCCGAGCCGGTGGACCGGCGTCCGCGCGCGCCAGAGGCGACACCGCCGGCGCGGGCGCTGCCGTCGCCCCGCACGCGATCGCCGCGACGGGGGCGAACGCGACGAGGATCAGAGCGAGCACGCCACGCATCAGCGGTACGTTAGCGCGATCAAGTGACCGGAGGCACGGCGGCCGATCCGGAAGTCGTGAGAGCGGGGGGCACCGAGGTCTCGACCGCATCGATCCCGACCGGCCGGAGGACACCCGCCCGCGCGAGCGCATTCGCGGCGTGCCGCGACGTCGAGAGGACGACGCAGTCGAAGGGCGCGCGCTCGAGGACCTTCGCGGCCTCCTCGTGGAAGGCCCGGCAGATGATGCGGGCGCGCGGGGCGAGGGCGCGGATGCGCTCGACACGGACGAGGTTCTTCCCGAGGTCGTCGTCGCACACGACGACGAGGTCCGCGGCGGCGACCCCCGCGGCGGTGAGGGCGGCGGAGTCCTCGGTCACGTCCGCGAGGACGTGGGGGACGCGCTTGTGCGCGAGGGCTTCGGCGACGCGCTGGCCGACGTGGTTCTTGCCGAGGACGACGACGCTCTTCGCGCGCCACTTGAGCGCGTGCGAAAGGACGAAGGCACCGGCGAGCTTCGACGTCGACACCGCACGTGCGCGATACGTGCGCGCGAGGACCGCCCCCACGTCGTCGTCGGGGCACCGGAGCACGAGCTCGCAGTCGGGGTTCAGCTCGCGCACGGACCGCGCTGCGACCGCGGCCGTCTCGAGGTCGTCGGTCGCGAGCACGACGACCTTTGCATGTTGCACGGAAGCGGCCGAGAGGGCGTCGAGCTGCCGCGCGTCGCCGACGACGGCGGGCTCCTCGCGCTGGATGATCTCGTCGAGCCGCGCGCCGTCGCTGTCGACGACGACGACCGGCCTGCCCGCGTTCGAGACGATCTCGTGGATGCGCCGTCCGAGGTTCGACATCCCGACGACGACCACGTGCCCGCGTGCCGAGGCGGCGAGCGCACGCGCCGTTCGCTCCGGGCGGTGGCGCTGGGTCACGTTCGTGACGACGACCGACGCGACGACGCCGAACACGACTACCTCGGTGAACGACTGGTAGAGGCGCAGCACGCCCGCATCCACCTTGCGGAGGCATGTCGCGACGAGCGCGGCGTCCGTCCACGGCATGCTGCGGGAGAGGACGACCGCCCCGAGGACGAGCCACGAGCCGACGAAGAGGACGGCGGCGCGGTTCTCCGCCAGCGCCAGCTTCATCCTCGTCGCGAGCTTGTCGATCCGCATCGTCACGCCCGGATCGATGCGACCGTGCCAGCAGGCGGGGAAGGCTCGTGACCGAGGCCTCGCCGAACGTTCACCGTCCCGTCACAGTCTGATAGACCGGCCTCATGTCCGACAACGACTGGCCGGTCCTCCCCCACCTCCCGCTCGAGAAGCTCTCGCCGCGCGTGTGGCGCGTCGAAGGCAGCCTCGCGAGCGGTCCGCTGAAGCGCGTGATGACGGTCGCGAAGATGGCCGGCGATCGGCTCGTGATCCACAACGGCATCGCGCTCGAGGAGAGCGCGATGAAGGATCTCGAGGCGCTCGGCCAGGTCGCCTTCCTCGTCGTGCCGAACGCGTTCCATCGGCTCGACGCGCCCCGCTTCGCGAAGCGCTATCCGGACGCGAAGGTGCTCTGCCCGCCGGGCGCGCGGAAGAAGGTCGAAGCGGTCGTGCGCGTCGACGGGACCTACGCGGACTTCCCGTCCGATCCGCACGTCTCGTTCGAGGTGCTGGACGGCGCGGGGGGCGGCGAGGGCGTCATGATCGTGAAGGACGAGGACGGCGCGACGCTCGTCTTCAACGACGCGATCTTCAACATGCCCCACCAGCCCGGCGTCGGCGGCTTCTTCCTGAAGCACCTCACGAGCTCGTCGGGCGGACCGCGCGTCAGCCGGATCAGCAAGCTGTTCCTCGTGAAGGACAAGCCCGCCTTCAAGGCGCACCTCACGCGCCTCGCCGAGACGCCCGATCTCCGCCGCATCATCGTCTCGCACCACGAGACGATCGCGGGGGAGCCCGGGCGTACGCTGCGCGAGGTGGCGGCCGCGGTGTAGCTACGCTCGCAGCGTCTCGCGGAAGAGCGCGACGATCCGCGTCCAGTGGTGCTCGGCCGCTTCGTGGTCGTAGACGGGCGTGTCCGTCACGGCGAAGCCGTGGCGCGCCTGGTAGGGCTCGAGCTCGAACGCGACGCCGGCGGCGCGGAGCGCTTGATCGAGCCGCGGGATCAGGTCCGGCACGGCGCCGATGTCGTCCTGCGCGACCGCGGCGTAGAGCTTTGCCTTCATCCGCGGGGCGAGATGGATGGGAGCGGCGGGGTCGTCGGCGACGAGACGGCCGCCGTGGATCGAGGCGGCCGCCGCGAACCGCTCCGGGTACGTGCCGGCCGCCATGAACGCGAGGCGACCGCCGAGGCAGTACCCCACCGCGCCGATCCGCCGCTTCACGACGTCGGGGTGCGCGTCGAGGAACGCGAGGAACGCCTTCGTGTCGCGCATCGCGGGGGCGCCGTCGACGGCGCGAACGAGCGCCATCACGCGCTCGCGCTCGGCCGGCACCGCGAAGGCGGTCTTCGGGTCGAACGGCGCGTGGGCTCCGGCTCGGTAGTAGAGGTTCGGGAGGAGGACGAGGAAGCCCTCCTTCGCGAGCCGCGCCGCCATCTCCTCGAGCGCGGGCCGGACACCGATCCCGTCCATGAAGAAGAGCACGGCCGGCCATGGCCCGGTGCCCTCGGGGCGGAACACCTTCGCCTCGGCGACACCGTCCTCCGTCGTGATCTCGACCGCTTCTCCGCTCATGAGCCGCATCCTACGCCCGTTGGGGCCCCGCCCGGCTCGTGGTAAGCCACGTCCAGCATGTACTTCCAGGAGCTCATCCTCACGCTGCAGGATTTCTGGGCGAAGCGCGGCTGCCTCATCATCCAGCCGTACAACTCGGAAGTCGGCGCCGGTACGTACAACCCGGCGACCTTCCTCCGCGCGATCGGTCCCGAGCCCTGGAACGTCGCGTACGTCGAGCCCTCGCGTCGCCCGACGGACGGACGCTACGGCGACAACCCGAACCGCATGCAGCAGTTCCACCAGTTCCAGGTGATCCTGAAGCCGTCGCCGCTCGACATCCAGGATCAGTACCTCGAGTCGCTCATCGCGATCGGCACGAAGCCCGAGAAGCACGACGTGCGCTTCGTCGAGGACGACTGGGAGTCGCCGACGCTCGGCGCGTGGGGTCTCGGCTGGCAGGTCTGGCTCGACGGCCTCGAGATCAGCCAGTTCACCTACTTCCAGCAGGTCGGCGGCATCGACTGCCGCCCCGTCTCCGGCGAGCTCACCTACGGTCTCGAGCGCATCGCGACGTACCTCCAGGACGTCGACGCGATCTACGACGTGATGTGGGCGCCGGGCGTGAAGTACGGAGAGATCGCGAAGCGCGCCGAGTGGGAGTGGTCGACGTACAACTTCGAGCAGGCCGACGTGCCCGCGCACTTCGCCGCGTTCGACCACTACGAGAAGGAGGCCAAGCGCCTCCTCGCGCTCTCGGACGATCCGCTGAAGAAGCTCGTCCTCCCCGCCTACGACTTCGTCGTGAAGGCGGCGCACCAGTTCAACGTGCTCGACGCGCGCGGCGCGATCGGCGTCACCGAGCGCGCCCGCTTCATCGGCCGCGTCCGCGGTCTCGCGAAGGGCGTCGCGGAGGCGTACTACGCGCAGCGCGAAGCCCTCGGCTTTCCGCTCCTCGCGAGCGCTCCGGCAAAAGCCGCGGAATAGCGCGCACCTACATTGTGGGCTCACGGGGATCGATTATCCCGGTCCTCACGCGCGCCACTCCCGCCGCTCGTCCATCCCCTCTCGGTTTCCTCGGCGCGCGCAGAGCGTTGCATTCCGCGCAACTAGCCCTCGTCGACATCGTATGAGCGCGTCGACGAGGAGCGTCTCCGCGGCGCGACAGTGCCGGCACGCCCGCTGCACCAGCTCCTCGCCGGAGGTCGGTGATGAGCCTGTTCGTGCGCTTCGGTTGCGTGCTCGGTGTCGGGATGGTCGTCGCGCTGTCGGCGTGCACGATCGGTAGCCCCACGTACGTGACGGCGAGCGAGGCGGAGCCCGACGACGAGGACACCGCGACGAAGCCGAAGGCGGGCACCACCAACCCGCCGGGCGAGGCGGGCAGCACGACGTGTGATGCGCCGCTCGTGAAGGTCGACCTGTCGAAGCTCACCGCCTGCGAGGGCGGCAAGGGCCACTGCTACGCGAAGGACAAGGTCGGGCCGATGGCCTCCCGCCTCATCGCGTGCGCGAAGGCCGACGAGGTCTGCGTCCCGGACGAAGTGCTCGAGGCCGGCGGCGGCACGCTGAAGGCGTGCAAGACGATCGGCGGCACCCTCCCCGGCGCCTGCCTCACCGCGGCGCTCGTGCCCGAGATCCTCCAGCAGGGCGGCAGCGCGCTCCCGCAGGACGTCTGTGACGCGGACCAGAAGTGCATCCCCTGCAAGGACCCGCGCCCCAACGGAGGCGACACCGGGATGTGCGGCCCGATCGGCGTCAGCGACAAGGCGTGCTCCAACCCGGGCGGCGCGACCGGCGACGCCGGCGCGAGCGCGGCCACTCCGGCGGTGCCCTGCTGCAAGACGGGCTTCGTCACGAGCGGCACCTGCATCGATCAGTCGCTCGTCCCCGAGGGGCAGCGCGACAAGACGAAGCAGGACGTCTGCCCGGCGAACAACAAGTGCGTTCCGCGCGCGTTCGTCGAGCAGAAGCCGGTCACGTGCGATTCCGGCTTCCTCGGCCGCGGCGTCTGCCTCGACAAGTGCTTCGACTCGATGATGGCGTTCGCGAGCCAGCTCGGCGTCCTCAGCCGGAGCACCTGCGCGATCACCGAGGCGTGCATCCCCTGCACCTTCGGCAAGGACATGGGGATGCCCGGATGCACCTGATCCTCCGCCGCGTCGTCGTCGTGCTCGCGTGCGGCTCCGCCGTCGCGTGCACGATCGGCGAGACCCACTTCGAGACGGTGACCTATCCGGCGCGCGCGAAGTCGTCGGCGATCAAGACGTGCACGCCGCCCTTCGCGAAGCCGAAGCTCGACGACCTGAAGTCGTGCATGGACGGCAAGGGTCACTGCTGGGCGAAGTCGAAGCTGCCGACGACGCAGGACCTCGAGGAGTGCGACGGCGAGACGGTCTGCGTGCCGAACGCGATCATCGAGGCGGGCGGCAAGGCGCTGAAGTCGTGCACCCAGAAGGTCTCCCCGGGGGCGAAGGGTGTCTGCGTCGACCTCGCCGTCCCGCGGCTCGTCGAGTTCAAGGACTTCCTCGACAAGGACGTCTGCGACGAGGACCAGAAGTGCGTCCCGTGCGTGAACCCGGAGACGAACGAGCCGGTCCCCTTCTGCAACGACGAGGTCGGCGTCTTCGAGAACGACTGCACCGGCGGCGAGGGCGGTGGCAAGCGCGCGCAGTCGTGCTGCCACGGCGCGGGCACCTGCATGGTCGCCGGGGCGCTCCCGGAGGATCAACGCGAGAACCTGAAGCAGGGCAGCTGTCCGGACTCGAAGGTGTGCGCGCCGACCGCGCAGGTCTCGGGCAAGCCGGTGAAGTGCGAGATCCTCGGCGGCGACGGCGTCTGCATGGACCTCTGCTTCGCCGAGCAGATGCAAGGGATCGGCCGCCACATGCGTACCAGCTGCGGCCCGACCGAAGTCTGCATCCCGTGTGTCCTCGGCAAGGGTCAGGGGATGCGCGGCTGCGACTGAGAGCCTGATACCATCGAGGCGTCGTGGCCTCGCCGACCGATCCGCTCTCCGCCACCGAAGTCGCACCGGACGCCCCCTCGCCGGAGCGAACGTCCGTCGACGAGAGCCAGCCGCGGGTCGCCGGGCGCTACGAGCTGCTCGGGATGCTCGGCGCGGGCGCGATGGGAACCGTGTATCGCGCACGTGATGTCGAGCTCGACGAGATCGTCGCGCTGAAAGTCCTGAAGAAGGAGCTCGCCGCGTCGAGCGGGATGCTCGAGCGCTTCAAGCGCGAGGTGAAGCTCGCGCGGCGCGTGACGCACAAGAACGTCGCGCGCACGTACGACATCGGCGAGCACGGCGGGGACCGGTTCCTCACGATGGAGTACGTCGAAGGCGAGATGCTCGCTGCGCGCCTCGCGCGCGTCGGACGCCTCGGCGCGCGCGACGTCGTCGCGCTCGGTCTCGACGTCACGAGCGGGCTCACCGCGGCGCACGAGGCCGGCGTCCTCCATCGCGACCTGAAGCCGGAGAACGTCATCGTCGCGCGGAAGGACGGACGCGCCGTCATCACCGACTTCGGGATCGCGCGCGCGTTCGCCGACGGCGAAGCGCGTCGGACGTCGGGGATGCTCGTCGGGACGCCGGCGTACATGGCGCCGGAGCAGGTCGAAGGCGCGCAGGACCTCGACGAGCGCACCGACCTCTACGCGCTCGGCGCGATGCTCTTCGAGCTCCTCACCGGGGTGCTGCCCTTCCAGGCCGACTCCGTCCTCGCGATGGCCGCGGCGCGTCTGCTCCGGCCCGCGCCGGATGCGCGTTCGCTCGTCGCGTCGATCCCGGCGCCGCTCGCAGACGTCGTCGCGAAGCTGCTGGCGCGACGGCGCGAGGACCGTTTCGCGAGCGCGCGCGAGCTGTCGGCTGCGCTCGAGCGGCTCGGCGTCCTCGAGACGAGCACGTCGACGGCGCCCGCGCACGCGCCGGTCGTGCGGAGCTCGCACGGTCGCACGATGGCCGTGCTCCCGCTGCTCAACGTCGGCGCGGAGGAAGACGCGTATCTCGCGCGCGTGCTCACCGAGGACCTCGTCGACCTCCTCAGCATGATCCCCGAGCTCCGCGTCCGGCCCCGCGGCGACACCGCGTCGTTCCAGGACGCATCGCGTGACGTGCGGGAGATCGGGCGCGCGCTCGCGGTCGACGTCGTCGTCGACGGCTCGGTCCGGCGCATCGGCGAGACCGTGCGCGTCGCGCTCCGCCTCGTCACCGTCAGCGACGGCTTCCAGCTCTGGGCGAAGCGCTTCGACCGGACGCCGAGCGACGTCCTCGGCGTCGCCGACGCGGCGGCGGCGGCCGTCGCGCGCGCGCTCACCACGCGCGACGTCGACACGATGCGCGTCGCCGCCGTCGATGCGCGCGCGCAGGACCTGTACCTCCGCGGTCGCTATCTGCTCCACCGCGCGTGGTACGAAGTGAGCCGCGATGCGGTCGTGCTCCTCCGCGAGGCGCGCGAGCGCGCGCCGGACGATCCGCGCATCACGGGGACGCTCGCCCTGGCGCTCGCGCGCTCGATCGGGATGGACCGCACGAGCCCGGAGCTCGTCCGCGAAGTGCGGGCGCTCGCCGAGAGCGCGCTCCGCCTCGCGCCCGACCAGGCGGAGGCGCACGTCGCGCGCGGGCTCCTCCACATCTACCAAGGCGAGGCGTCGGCGGCGGCGATGGAGCTCCACCTCGCGCTCGATCGCGCGCCGAACAACGTCGACGCGCTCGACGCCCTCGGGCGCATCGTCGTGGAGCTCGGACGGATCGAAGAGGGCAAGGAGATGCTCTCTCGCGCGCTCGCGATCGAGCCGGACTTCGCGGGGCTCCGGAACCATCGCGCGCGGGCACGGGCGCTCCTCGGCGACTGGGAAGGCGCGGACGGGGACCTCGCCGTGATGCCGGACCATCCCGGGGACATCGCGCCCTTCCTCCTCATGAAGGCGCGCCTCCTCCTCTGGCGGCGCGCGAAGGACGAGGCCGCCTCGCTCGCGGAGCAAGCGATCGAGGCGACGATCTCGCCCTACGCGCGCGACGGCATCCTCGGCATGCTCCGGGTCGCACGCCTGACGTCGCTCTCACCGGCGGACCTCGCCCAGATCGAGGGCGCGCTTCCCGTCGGCGCCGAGCAGACCCCGCGCCGCGCGTCCTTCAACGCGCAGACGCGCGCGGAGATGCTGCTCGTGAGCGGAGGCGAGGAGGAAGCGCTCCGGATGCTGGAGGTCGCCGACGCGAACGGCCTGTTCGATCTCGCCTGGCTCGATCACCTCCCGCTCCTCGACGGCCTCCGCGATCGCCCGGAGTTCGTCCGCGTGCGCGCGAGCGTCGCGGTGCGAGCGGCCCGTGCGCTCGAAGCGCTCGATCGCTAGGTCACGTCACTTCACGACGGGCGGCGGAGCGGTCGGCGCCTCGCTGTCCTTCGAGATGCACGCGGAGAGGTCGAAGAGCAGGAACTCGAGCACCTTCTCCTGCGTCGTGAGCGGCGTGTTCGTGCACTCGGAGGGAAACGTGGCGCCCGCGCCGGTCGCGATGTGGAAGCTCGAGTAGACGACGCGCCCGCACTGCGCGTCGTCGACGGAGCCGACCGGCGTGTTGAACGAGTACGTCTGCGGGCTGTTCGTCGAGTAGACCCAGCGCTGGGCCGGCGCGTTGACCGCGCTGAAGCGGCCGAACGTGTTCTGGAGGTTGAACTGCCCCTTCGTCGTCGTCGCGCCGATCGCCTGGAGCCAATCGGCGAGCGCCTGCCCCTTCGGGAACGAGGTGTCGACGAGCGCCGGGTTCGCGAACGAGCTGCCGGTGAAGTTCGCCGTGCCCTTCCAGGCGTTCGACTTCATCACGATGTCCTGCGACAGGTCGGTGATGAACGCGCGGCCGCCCTGGTTGGCGTAGGTCTCGATGTTGGCGATCCCGGCCGCGTCGGGCTTCGAGGCGACGTCGGTCTGGCAGGGGAACGCCACGATGTCGTAGCGCATCAGGTTCGTCTGGTCCTTCCAGAGCGTCGCCGCCGCCGGCGCGGACTCGCTCGCGAGGTTCGCGCCGCCGCCCTTGTAGAGGTGGACGCGGCCGTCCTTCGAGGGGACCGTGAACTCCTCCGCGTCGATCCCGATCTTGCGGAGGATGCACTCCGTCGGGTCGTACTGCGAGGTCGCGATCGCCATCAGCGGGATGTCGCCTTCGCCCTTGTTGCGAGGCAGGCGCGTCTGCTCGGCGGTGAGCGCGTTGTCCTGGCAGGCCTCGATCTTCGGGATCTTCACGAGGCGCCGCCAGCGCCCGACCTGGACGACGAGCGGGATGTCCTCGCCCGCGGGCACGCCTTCGAGCGTGAAGGAGCCGTCGGCAGCGGAGAGCGCGGTCACGATCGGCTCCCCCGACGTGATCGCGCCGCACTTGTCGCAGCTCACGCCGCTCGGGAACGGCTGGAGGTCGCCGTTCGGCACGTAGAGGATCGCGTTGTAGATCGGATCCGGCTTGCCGAACTGCGCGGGCGTCGGCGCGTAGACGACGCCTTTCAACGTCGTCTTCTTCGGGTTGCCGCCGCACGCGTCGATCTTGCACTGCAGGTTCTTGCAGCCGGTCGGCGTCGTCGTGCCGCCGGCGTCGCCGTTCACGAAGCCGTTGTCGGGCGTCGGGTTCTCTGGGCCGGTTGTCTCGGGCTCGGTCGTGCTCCCGCACGCGAACACGACGACGGACGCAGAGAGCGCGAGGAGCAGAGAGCCGAGGAGCGGTCGCATCGCCGTCACCTTCCTCCTTCGAGAGATACCCCTCGAAGGGCGCGGTGAACAGGCGGGCGACGAGGTCAGGGTTTCCCGGAAGGAACTTCGGTCGGCGGGGCGTCGGGTCCGTCGTCGATGCAGGCGAGCCCGACATAGCGGTCGATCGCGGAGAGCGGCCCGTACCAACCCGGAACGTTCGACGGTGGGGTGCGCTGTGCACGCGCTGCGACGCCGACCTTCCCGCCGGTCTTCGCGTCGTACACGACGAAGCGGCTCTCCAGCGCGCCGTCTGCGGTGCGCGCCGTCGTCGACAGGACGACGCGTCCGCCCGTCGTCGAGCTGAGCGCGTCGATCCTTGCGTCGTCCTCCGCGATGGTCGCGACCGGAGTGACGCCACCGAAGGGCACGATGCGGAACAGCGCGCGGCGGTCGGCCGCCGTCGCGACGAGGGCGTCCTTTCCCGGTCCGAGCATTCGCGAATCGTGCGCGTCGACGAGCGTCGTCTCCTTGCCGGCGAGGAGCGCGTCGAGATCGAAGTAGCGGCGCAGGGTCGTGTCGCTCTCGCGCTGTAGCCAGATGCCGGACTCGTCGGAGGTCACCGCGCTGCACGAGACGTCCTCGCGGCGGAACTCACCCTTGGAGGCGTCGATGACGAGCAACTTCTTCATCGCGCATGCGAAGACCAGATTGTTGCGGACGCCGATCGACGTGACGAGGCCGAGCATGTCCGCCACGCCCGGGACCTCCGGTCCCTGCGTGAAGACACCGCTCCTCAGGTGGAGCGTGTCGACCGTGAGCTTCGGCCAGCCGCCCTCGCCGGCCGAGACGTGCAGCGTGACGCACCTCGATGGGCGATTCGGTACCGTGTTCGCGTCGACGACAGGCGCCTCGGGCAGGTCGGTGGGCGCTGCCGCCGCGGGCGGCGCCCCGTCTTCCCGCACTTCCGCTCCGCATCCGACGACCGACAACATCAAGAGCGAGACCAGCGTTCTCTGCATGATGCACGGGACTGCACCGCGTGTGCCCAGCCTGGATCTCTCGCATCCCGGCGGAAGCTCGCGACGTGACGGCGCTGGGTCGATCAGGGTCGGGGCCTCGCGCGGATGACGGAGACGGGTCTTCGGCGGACCAGATCATGGCGGCGCGAATCGGGGCAGCGCCGACTTCCGCCCGTGATCTCGCACACGTCGACGTCACGGTCCCCGCGCGAGGCGATGGTTCGCCGGTTGCAGAAGCGTCCTTCTGGTAGGCCCCTGATGAACCTCCTGACCCGCTTCGTGCGCCTCGCGTCGACGTCCCTCCTCCTCGCCGCCGCCGCCGCTCCGGCCGGCTGCGCCGCCGCCGACGAGAACGTCGACGACGCCGAGAGCGCCGACGAGAACATCCCCGACGACTCCAACGGCGAGCCGGTCAGCAGCGGCGCCGACGCGATCGTGCGGAGCGACTTCGTGAGGCCGAACCTCTCCGACGCGCAGAAGGCGGAGATCCTCGAGAAGTACGGCCACGTCGACCCGAACAAGGCGATCGACAAGGCGAAGCGCGAGGCGCTCCTCTTCTACTACGACGTCAACAAGAGCCGGATCGAGAACCAGGACTACGCAGTCGTCGTCGACTTCCGGAAGCCGTCGAAGGAGAAGCGCTTCTTCATGATCGACATGCGCTCGGGCGCGGTGACCGGCTACGTGATGGCGCACGGCTCCGGGAGCGATCCGAACAACGACGGCTCCGCCGATCGTTTCAGCAACGTGAAGAACTCGAACGCGTCGTCGCTCGGGTACTACCTCACGGCCGAGGTCTACAACGGCAAGCACGGACGCTCCCTCCGGATGGACGGCCTCTCCGACTCGAACTCGAACGTGCGTGCGCGCGACGTGGTCATCCACGGCGCGAACTACGTCCGCGACGGCCGCTCGAAGCAGGGCATGTCGTGGGGCTGCTTCGCCCTCGCCCAGAACGTGAAGGACGGGATCATCTCGAAGCTCCAGGGCGGCGCGCTGATCTACGCCGAGAAGTGACGCCGTCGTGCGCGAGGGCTACCCTCGCGCGTCGATGAACGCATCCGAGGCCGTCGTCGCCGAGTGGCTGCGGAGGGTCGAGGAGGAGTACCGCTCCGCAGCGATCACCCAGCACCTCACGCTGTGGCTGCTCCAGCTCGCCGTGTCCCCCGATCTGATCCGCGCCGGGCTCGCGATCGTCGACGACGAGCTGGAGCACGCGACGCTCGCGCACCGCGTCTACGTCGAAGCGGGTGGGACGGGCGCGCCCGTCCTCGGCCGCGAGCAGCTCGGGCTCGTCCGGCACGAAGGTGTCCCGCTCGAGGCGGACGTCGCGCGCGCATGCATCCGCATCTTCTGCCTCGGGGAGACCGTCGCAGTGCCGCTCTTCCGCGCACTCCGGGAAGGATGCCGCGTCCCGGTCGCGCGCGAAGCGCTCGACCGCGTGCTGCGCGACGAGGTCTCGCACCGCGACTTCGGCTGGACCCTGCTCGACGCCCTGCTCGCGTCGCCGGCGGCAGAGACCACGCGCGCGGTCGCGACCGAAGTGCTCGCCGGCGCCTTCCGCGAGCTCCGCGCCGGCTACGGCGGCCCGAACGCGTGGAAACCGACGGACGACGAGCGCGCCTGGGGACTGATGAGCCCCGCGGAGTACGCCGCCGTCGTGGAGCGCACGTTCGAGAAGGAGTGGCAGCCGCGCTTCGGCGAACGGGGGCTCGATCCGGCCGAGGCATGGCGATCGGCTGCCCCTCCGGCGCCGCTCGTGCGAGGATGAATGCGATGCGCACGCGCCGCCTCCCGAAGACGCTCGCCGCCCCGTTCGTCGTGACCGTGTCGACCGTCGGGCTCGGCGTGGCCGCCGCCGCATGTCACGAAGCGAGCCCGCCACCGACCGAGCCGCCGAAAACGGCGCCGAGCGCCACGACCGCGCCGAGCGCCACGAGCGCCACGAGCGCACCGAGCGCCGCGAGCACACCGAGCGCCGCGAGCGCACCGCCGGTCGCGGACAAGCCGCCCGCGTCCGACATCGATCCGGTCACCGGCCGTCCGGCGACGACGTTCTCGTTCCCGAAGGCGGAGAAGATCGCGAGCCCGACCGATCCGAAGACGGGCAAGACGATGGCGGTCGACGCGAAAGGCGCCTGCTGGGTGCACGGGGACAAGGGCGAGCACGTGACCGTCACCTGTCCGCCTGGGCTCGACACGAAGGAGTGGGCGAAGAAGTGCGCCGACCAGCTCGTCCAGCAGCGCGGGACGAAGTGCCAGTGCGAGATCTTCGCGAATCCGCCGTACGTCGGCGAGGTGCCCTGCCCCGCGCATCGCTGACGCGCGCTAGGGTTCCGGCATGTGCACGCTCGTCGTCGCCTCGCACGTGCTCGCGGGCCTGCCGCTGCTCGTGATCGCGAACCGCGACGAGCAGCTCGACCGAGCCTCGGTCGGCCCGGCGCTCTCCGAGCACGGCGACGTCCTCGCGCCGCGCGACCTCGAGGCCGGCGGAACATGGCTCGGCTTGAACCGCCACGGCGTCTTCGTCGCGATCACGAACCGGTTCCTCGGTCCGCGCGACACGACGCGCGTGTCGCGCGGCGTGCTCGTCGCCGATGCGCTCGCGCAGACGAGCGCCCGCGACGTGCACGCCATGCTCGCGACCGTCCCTCCCGCGCGCCACAACGGTTTCCACCTCGTCTACACCGACGTCGCGACCGGCGCCGTGCTCGCGACCGTGTCCGACGGACGCACGCTCGCGCAGCTCACGCTGGGGCGCGGGATCCACGTCGTGACCGAGCGGAGCTTCGACGCCGGCGACGACGCGAAGCGGCTCGAGCGCATCCGCAACGCCTGGGATCGCGCGAAGGACGAGCGCGTCTCGTGGGCGCTCGATGACCTCGAGGCGTTCACCGGCGTCCTCGCCGAGCACGATCCGAACCCGTTCGACGCCACGTGCATCCACGCCGAGGCCCTGCGGTACGGAACCCGCAGCGCGATGGTCCTCGGCACGGCCGACGAGGCGACGCGCGGCCACGACGCACGCATGCTCTGGGCGGAAGGTCCGCCCTGCCGCACGCCGTTCCGGGAGGTGCCCGAGGCCTCGCGCCTGCTCGTGTCGTCGGGCGGGTGACGCTCCTCGCCACGGAGCGCGAAAACCGGTACAAATCGAGCGTGCGTCTCGCGTCAATCCTGATTCCCGTCGCCTCGCTCGTCGCCTGCGGGTCGGCGCCGAAGGATCCCGGAAAGTACCCGCCCCGCGCCGAGGGGTGCGAAGTCACGGTCTATCCCGACGCGCCCACGCTCGAGACCGACAACATCGGGACGGCGACGGCGACGTGCGGGGACGACATCTCGGACGCGGACTGCCTCCGCACGCTGAAGGACCAGGCGTGCAAGCTCGGGGCGGACGTCCTGTGGGGCGTGCCCGACAAGCCGACCTTGTCGCTCGGGAAGAAGAAGCTCTCCGGGCGAGCGGCCCACACGAAGACCGCGACGGCTCCTGCGAGCAGCGGGAAGTAGGCATGCCGCAGAAGTTCGACGAGACCGCCGACGTCCTCTCGATGCGCGATGGCTCGCGCGAGCCGTGGCTCGTCATCAGCTCGGCGAAGGGCGTGCGCACGATCGCGCTCGCGCCGAAGCCGCGGATCGTGATCGGGCGCCTGCACACGTGTGACATCGTCATCGACGACGAGTCGGTCTCGCGCCAGCACGCCGTGATCCACAACGCGGGCTCGCAGCTCTTCATCGAGGACCTCGGGAGCCGCAACAAGACGCGCGTCGTCGGTCGCACGCTCGGCAAGGGCGAGAGCGCGCCGCTGCCGGTCGGCGCGGTCGTCGAGATCGGCTACGCGACGATGTTCGTGCAGCTCGGAAGGCCGGCGGCGCCGCGGAACGAGCCGAACGCGCCCGTGTCGCTGCACGGAGGCGGGGGCGACGGCCCGATCATCCTCGACCCGACGATGCAGCGGCTCTACGCGCTGCTCGACGTCATCGCGCCGAGCCCGCTGAACGTGCTCGTCCTCGGCGAGACCGGCACCGGGAAGGAAGTCTTCGCCGAGTCGCTCCACCAGATGTCGAACCGGCGCGAAGGACCGTTCCTCCGCGTGAACTGCGCGGCGCTGAGCGGCTCGCTCCTCGAGAGCGAGCTCTTCGGTCACGAGAAGGGCGCCTTCACCGGCGCGCTCGGCGCGAAGGCGGGCCTGTTCGAAGCGGCCGACGGCGGAACCGTCTTCCTCGACGAGGTCGGCGAGCTCCCGCTCGACACGCAGGCGAAGCTCCTCCGCGTCATCGAGCGCGGCGAAGTGATCCGGCTCGGCAGCGTCCAGACGCGCAAGGTCGACGTCCGCTACGTCGCGGCGACGAACCGCGACGTGCAGCAGTTCATCGCGGAGGGGAGATTCCGCTCCGACCTGTTCTTCCGGCTGAACGGCTTCTCGGTGACCCTGCCCGCGCTCCGCAAGCGGACGAAGGAGATCGTCCCGCTCGCGAACTTGTTCCTGAAGCGCGCGGCGCAGGGCCGTCCCTTCTCGCTCTCGTCCGATGCGCAGCAGGTGCTCGAGGCCTACGCGTGGCCGGGCAACGTGCGCGAGCTGAAGAACGTCGTCGAGCGCGCGCTCGTCCTCGCCGGCCCGAGCGGCGCGATCGACGTGCTGCATCTCCAGCTCCCCGACGCGCGCGCGTCCGCCGTGCCGGGCTCGGGAGAGCTGCGTGGCCCGGCCGACACGATGCCTCCGTTCGCGTCGCCGAACGCGATGGGCTGGAGCGCGCCGAGCGGACACTCGCCGCCGGCGGGCGTCCCGGTCCCGGCCACGATGCCCGGCCCGTACGCGGCTCCGCCCGGCTATCCCCCGCAAGGGTACGCGGCGCCGCCCGGCTATCCGCCGCCGGGGATGGCTCCGCCGGGCTACCCGCCCGCGCCGCCCGGCATGGGCATGCCGAACGCGAACGACCTCCGCGCGCAGCGCGAGTCGTGGGAGAAGCAGCAGATCCTCGCCGCGCTCGAGAAGACGAGCGGCAACCAGAAAGAAGCCGCCGTCCTCCTCGGCATCTCGCGCCGCACGCTGATCAACAAGATCGAAGCGTATGGAATCGCGAGGCCGAGGAAGAAGACGTGACGCTCACTCCAGGCACTTGATCAGCTTCTCGCTGCTCTCCGCCTTCAGCGCGCACGCGAGCTCGTCGGCCTGCACTTCGCTCGTGCAGTTCTTGAAGGCGTCGTCGCCCTGCGCTTCCTTGCGCTCGCGCGTGCGCTCGGCCGCGATCATGTCGGCGCCCGCGTCGGCGAAGCGCTCCTTCACGACGAGCTCCGCGAAACGGTCCAGCATCATGTCGCATTCACGGGCGCTCGCCTTCTTGCGGCAGCCGGCGAGGAGCGGACTCGCGAACGCGACGACGACCACGGCGAGCGTCAGCGCCGTTCTCATCGCATGCACTTGGTGATCTGCTCCGCCGACTCGGCCGTCTTCACGCACGCGAGCATGCCGTCCGTGATGCGCTTGCCGATGCACTCGTCGATGTCCGTCTTCATCTGCGCGCGGAGCTCCTCCTTGCGCTTCGCGACGGTCATCGCGTCGGTGACCCCCATCGCCTTGAGCATCACCTCGCCGTTGCGGTCGACGATCAGCTCGCAGTCCTCGCGCGTGGCCTTGCGTCCGCAGCCGAGGAGCAGGACGCCCATCGAGGTCACGAAGCAGAGCATGATGACGCGATGCATCGGGGACTCCGCGTAGCACGTCGCGCGTCCGGCGCCCACCCCCCGATCCACGCAGGTGCTTTTGGCCGAAAAAAGCATGCGTGCTACACTTTTCTCGTGTCGGCCAAGCAGGCGGTCATCGAGCCTGAAGAGTGCCTCCGGAAAGCGATGGCAGCGCGGAGCGCGCGCGCGCGCGGGATGCACGCGCGTCGAGGCCTCGCCTCCCGCGGTCCGCTCGACCGGACCACGCACGCGATGCTCCTCCGGCAGCTGTACCTCTCCCTCTTCGAGGGGCGGCGGTTCCGCCAGGCCCACACCGTCGCGCTCCAGGCCCTCGAGCTCGACGTCCTCTCCGACGTCCTGAACCAGGACGCGGCGCGTGCCGCCCTCGCCGACGGGGACCTCGAGGCCGCGCTCGGTCACCTCCGTGCGGCAGCCCGACGCGGGCCGGCGTCGCGGCGGCCCTTCCACCTCTGGACGCTCGGAAGCGTGCTGTTCCTCGCGCAGCGGTATGCGGAGGCTGCGGCCGCGCTCTCGCGCGCGGTCCGGTGGGGGACGCAGGACAAGCCGCTCTACCGCGCGCACCTCGCCCTCGCGCAGATCGCCGCGGGGGAAGAGGTCGAGGATCTCCAGGAGACGATCAACGCGCTCGCCGAAGCGCCGTGCGGTCAGGGCTACGGCCGCTTCGTGCTCGGCCATCTCGCGTATGCCGCAGGCGAATGGACCGCGGCGAAGCGCTACCTCGAGGCCTTCCTCAAGCGGACGAGCGCGTCGCGCCCCGCGCTGGGCATCGCCCTCGAAGGTGAGGTCCGGATGGCGAAGGCGACGCTCGCGAAGATGACCTCGAACTGAGGGATCGGGGGCTTACACCGTCGGATCGAGGCCCGTCGCCCTCGGGGGTGCGGGGAGCCAAGGTGGCTGGCGGGTGATCGATCCATCGGGGGAAAGGTGGGTTTCCGGACCGAGCGCGACCGCGTCCGGACGCGGTTTGCCTGGTTTCCCGGATGTCCGGGTACAGAGAGCATGTAGGCGGAACGTCGAGCACTCGACTCGCGGTCCGGGTTCGGGAGTTGCTAAAGTGATCCCCGTCCGCTCGGCCGCGAAGACCGAGCGACCTCGTCTGGCATCTGATCCGACGCGTGGAGGAACCGTGAATCGTCGCCGCCTGACGCAAGCCCTCGTGCTCATGTCACTCCTCCTCCTGCCCGCGCTCGCGTGGGCAGGTGAGGGCTCCGAGACGGGGAAGTTCCAGGAGATCCTCGAGAAGCAGGGCGCGTTCGTGGCGGTCCTCGCCTCGTTCGGCTTCGGCTTCGTCGCCAGCCTGACCCCGTGCGTGTACCCGATGGTGCCGATCACGGTGAGCATCTTCGGCGCGACCGAGGCCAAGTCCCGCCTCCGCGGCGCAGCCTTGTCGGCCACGTTCGTGCTCGGCATCGCGGCGCTCTTCACGCCGATGGGCGTCGTCTCCGCCCTCAGCGGGAAGCTGATGGGCAGCGCGCTCTCGAACACCTACGTCACGATCGCGCTCGCGCTCCTCTTCGCGGCGCTCGCAGCCTCGATGTTCGGCGCCTTCGAGCTGGCGCTCCCGTCGAGCCTCACGAACCGGCTCTCGAACGTCGGCGGCGTCGGCTTCAAGGGCGCGTTCGTGATGGGTCTCGTGATGGGCCTCATCGCGGCGCCCTGCACGGGTCCGTTCCTCACCGGCATGGTGACGGTCATCGCGACGTCGAAGAACGTCGTCCTCGGCTCGGCGGCGCTCTTCTCGTTCGCGCTCGGCCTCGGCGTCCTCTTCTTCGTCGCCGGCACGTTCGCGGTCAGCCTGCCGAAGGGCGGCGCGTGGATGATGGGCATCAAGTGGGTCAGCGGCGTCGGCCTCGCCTACATGTCCTTCAAGTACCTGCGCGACAAGTTCGACTTCATCCACGACCTCGTCTCGACCCCGAGCTGGACGTTCGGCGGCATCGCGATCGCGCTCACGGCGATCGGCCTCGTCCTCGGCCTCGTCCACGTCGCGGCGGAGAAGCGGAAGTCGCCGATCGCACACCTCTCGAAGCCGATGAAGCTCGCGTCGATCATCCCGGCGGTCGCGGGCCTCTGCATGATCCTCTCGTTCAACCCGCACGCGGGCGGCGACTCGAGCGTCCCGGACATCGCCTGGGTGACGAGCGAAGAGGCGGGCCGCGCCAAGGCGCAGGCCGAGGGCAAGCCCGTCATCATCGACTTCGGCGCGAGCTGGTGCACCGCCTGCAAGGAGCTCGAGCACGAGACCTTCCCGCACGGCGACGTGAAGCGTGAAGCGCAGCGCTTCGTCGCGATCCGCGTCGATGCAACCGACGACGAGAACCAGGAGACGGTCCGCCTCACGAAGAAGTACGACGTGAAGGGCCTCCCCACCGTCATCATGCTCGACAAGGACGGCAAGGAAGTCGTCCGCTTCACGGAGTTCGTGAAGCCCGACCAGTTCGCCGCCGCGCTGAAGAAGGTGCCGGGCACCGCCTCCGAGCGCGTCGGGATGAAGTGAGCTGACGGCACAACCGAGACGGCTCCGCACGACACGGCTGTCAGGCGGGTGCGTTCCTCGAGAACGCGCCCGCCTCGTCTTTTGTGGCCGTTCGTGCGGTTGCACGGCGCTTGCTAGAGGGCGAGTCGGTCCGATGCGTTCGTTCCTCCCGCTGCTCGCCCTCCCCTTCCTCCTCGCGGCGTGCCCGGGCGCGGCGGAGGAGGATTCCGACGGCGAGCTCGTCGTCGGGGTGCAGGCCGAGGAGCTCGGGCCGCTGACCGGCGACGTGTCGATCACGGCGAAGGTCGACGGCGCCGTCGTCGCCCAGGAGACCGTGGCAGCCGGGCGTGGGCTTCCGAAGGAGGTCTCCGTTCGTGGCGCGGCGGGCGCGCGCGTCGACGTCGCGATCGAGGCGAAGCCGGCGAACGGCGTCGGCGCGCTGCTCGTGTCGCGGTCGGCCGTCGCGCGGATCCCCCGCACGGGCAAGCGGCTGCTCCGCGTGCAGCTCCAACCCTCGTGCGCGATCATCCCGCCGGCGCCGGGTGACACGTCGTCCCGGCCGGGCGTCACGTGCGAGGGCTCGCTCACGTGCGTGAGCGGTCGGTGCGTCGCGCCGGAGGTCGGCGACGACGCGCTCGAGCCGTACGCCGCGGACTGGGCGAAGAACCCACCCGACATCTGCAAGCCGGCCGGCGCGGGCGCGCCAGAAGTGATGCTCGGCACGGGCATGACCGACTACGCCCCGCTCGCGGAGGGTCAGACGCTCTCCCTCGAACGCGGTCCGCAGGGCGGCCACCACGTGTGGATCGCGGTGCGGATGAAGAACCTGAGGCAGTCGGGCTCGATGACGACGATCCACGCCCGCGTGCCGGACGACCCGAGCATCACGGTGCCCGACGCCGGCTACGTGTTCACGTTCGACCGCGACGAGGGCTCCTACTGCAAGCTGTGGGGCCTCCGCTTCCAGGTCGACAGCGGCGCGAGCGATCTGCGGAGCGCGTACGAGGCGTTCCTCGGCAAGAAGCTCCAGGTCACCGTCGACGTGGTCGACGCCGCCGGCGCGCGAGGAACCGCGACGCGCACGATCCAGCTCGCGCCGGAGCTGCTCTGCCCGGACGGCTCGACGGGTTGCGACGCCGCGAAGTAGGGCGGGGGCGGGGGCGGCCGGGGCGGGGCCCGGTGCCGGGGCGGGTGCCGGCGGACGCGAGCGACGGTGCGGGGGCGGGTGCCGGCGGACGCGAGGACACCGTCTCCGGAGTCCGCATCGCCAAGCCCGGCGTGAGCAAGAGCGTCGATCCGGCGAATGGCCACGACGAGGGTCGGGGAGAAGGACGGCGACGTCGTCGTCGTGCCCCGCAGCCGTACTCGATCTCCGACTTCGACGCGAAGTACGACCGGAACAAGATCCAGCTCGCGTCGAAGGTCTCGCGCCACCTCCGGTACGACACATCGAGTGGCCGGACACCGCGCGCAGTCAGCGACCGTTTCGCAAGCTCAGGGCCGACGCGCTGCGCGGCGTCCGCGCGTGAGCTCGCTGCACGCTGCAGCCCGCGGTCAGCTCCGGCGTCGAGAGCTCAGGGCCGAGGCGTTGCGCGAGCGGGCGAAGGGCGCGGTCGCTCCGTGATGCGCAGCCTGCCGCCGCCTCGGAGCCAGCCGACACGGAGGAGCCAGCAGCTCGCTTTCGCTGGGTCGTCCGGTGCGCGAGGACGGGGGAGCCAATCCGTCCAGCCGCCGAAGATGTCGGCCGATGAATACGTGTCGAGCATCCCTGGGCTCACGCGACCGTGCTTGTGCCCGTTCTGCAGAACGTAGACGAGCGCGTTCCGGACCTGCCGCGGCGACGTGAGATCCTGCCGGTCATAGCGGTCGGCCCACACCTTCCCGCGGCGGCCGCCGCGGGCGACGACGTCGAGCCGCTTCGCGAGCCGGATGACGAGACGACGCATGCCTGCGGAGAGAGCCGCCCTGTCCGGCGCCTCCACGATCAGATGGATGTGGTCGTTCTGCAGCGAGTAGTGGACGACACGAAAGCCGGCCGCGAGGCGGTCGGTGGCCCGTCGCCTTCGCTTCCACTGGCGAGTTGCGCGCGGCGAGACGACCTCGCGGTGCCGCGCCCGCTCCGCCTCCTTCTCCTTGTCTCCTCCGGCGAGCTCGACGAACACGCCCTTCGCGACGCGATGCACGACCTCGCTCCGGAACGAGGGCACTCCGCGGAGAGCGCGCAGCGTGACGTGAACGGGGCTGCTCGGCTCGAGGAATGGCCGTGTCGCATGCACGACGCCCGGCTTCCCGCTGGGAAGCGGCACCTTCCGCGGTCGCCCGGCCCCGGGTCGCCGGCCACCTCGCTTCGGCCGCTCGGGAAGCGACAGCCCGAGCTGCTGCCCACGACGGACACGCTTTCGCCTGGGGCTTTCGGCAACCTTCATAGTGGGGGCTACAGGACGCAAATTAGAATAGCGATAGTGCAACAACGAGGGCGAGTAGGGCAAGGCTGCGGCCGCGGTTTCGTGGAAGATTCTGCGGCACCATGCATGCGAGCGGCCGGTCGGCCCGCCGCGCACGGCGTCGGCTGGGCAGGGCGACCGGAGCGCTACCGACGACGCACGCGCGACCGCCGACGCGCACGCGGAGGCGGTGGCGAAGGCCGAGCGGCACGCCGACGCGCACGGCCACGCCGACGCCAACGGCCACGCGCACCGTCAAGGCGCTCGCGCTCGCCCACCCCCAACGCGCTCGCGAGCCCCAACGCGCTCCCGCACGCCAGCGCCAACGCGCCCCCTTCAGGGGTTGAACACCTCGCCCTCGGGTTTCTTCGCCGCAGGCGCAGGCGCAGGCGCGCGCGCAGGCACCGGCGCAGCCTTCACCTCCGGCGGCGCGCCTCCCCCGCTCGGCTTCCGCGCCGTCGACGCGCCACCCGCGCCACCCGCGCCACCCGCGCCACCGCCACTCGCGCCACCGGCCCCCGCGCTGCCCCCGCCCTTCACCTTCCCTCTCGCCTGCTCCTTCCGCGGCAGCGGCTCGGACGTGTCCTCCGGCGTCGCGGCCGCGGGCGGCGGGAACACGCGGCCTTCGGGACGTGCGACGCGCTCCTTGCCTTGCAGCGCCGCGTCGAGGCCGTCGAGGAACGACTCCGCGTCGCGCACGTGCCGTTTCGCATCGCGGGACAGGTCTTCGAGCGCATCCACCGCGGCGCCGAGCTCACGGCGGATCTCGCGATGGCGCTCCATCTTCTTCTCGTCCGCCTTGTCGACACCGGCGTTCTTCTGATCCTCGGCGGCTTCCTTCTGGAGCGCCTCGCCCTGCGTCTTCAGCTGATCGAGCTTCTCGGACGCGGCGGCGAGCTTCCGCGCGCGATCGAGCTCGCGACGCATCGTCTCGCCGACCGCGGCGAAGAGCTGCGTGTCCTCCTTCGCTCCGGGTGACGCGATGACCTTCGCCTGCGCGAGATCGAGGCGCGCCCCCTCGCCGCCGAGTCCCTTCGCGCGATCGCGCATCGAGCGCACGAGGACTTCGTCGCTCGCGGTCGACGTCACGCCGGCGAGGATGATGATCGTCTTCCTCGCGTTCGTCCGCTCGTCGCGCCACGTGCCCGCCGCGATCTGCTCCTGGTGCACGGCTTCGAAGAAGGCGTCGTAGCGCGGATCGCCCGGCGTGTAGCGTTCGCCGTGCGCGACCTTCGACGGCCCGAGGACGCCGTCGCACCCCGTCGTCGTGAACGCGATCGTCGGCGCCGCCGCGAGGAGCAGCACCGAGACGACGAACGAGAGACCTCTCCTCATCGTCGCATTGTATCGCGGCGAGGAACGCCGATGCGACGCTACTTCGCGCAGCGCAGGGGAGCGGCGCGCAGCTCGTACACGCGGCCCTTCGCGCCGAGATACGCGACGACACCGCGTCCTTCCGCGTCGACGGCGACCTGCGGCTGCCCCGCGTTCACGTTCGCCGACGACACGGTGAGCGGCTCGCCCATGACCTTGCCGGTCTCGTCGAGCGTCAGGGCACGCACCTGGTGCTGGGCGACCGGGCCTTCGGTCCACGCGATCACGAAGCGGCCCTTCCCGAGGCCGGAGACGGCCGGCGACATCGCCTGCTCGCCGAGACCGCCCGGCGGCAGGACGAGGTTCTGGGCAGAGACCTCGGTCGACGCGCCGCCGATCGGCGACCGCGCCCAGCGGATCTGCCAGGGCTCTTCGGCCCCGGCGCGATCGGCCCACGCGACGATGATGTCGTTGTCGCTCGTCGTGATCGCCGGCGAGCCGACCTGGCCGAGCCCTGGCACGCGGACGACGTTGCCCGCGAGCTCGAGCTTGCCCTCGCCGGTCGCGGCGCCGAAGAAGACGGCACCGTCGCGGCGGAACACGAACGCGACGCCCTTCTTCCCCGTCAGGGGAACGGCCCGGAGCGCTTCGACCGGGCCTGCGCCGTCCTCGTCGAGGGGCGCGAGCTTCGCCCACCCGTCCTTGCCGTGCAGCGCCCACACGATCGCGCCTTCGGCGACGCCGATGTCGATCGGCGTGCTCGTCGCGACCGCGCGACGCGAGGCGAGCTTGTCGTTCTTCCGCTCGCCGTCGACATACGCGACGAGGCGTCCGTTCGCGATGGCGGGCGTCACGCGCTTCACCTCCGCGGCGGGTCCCTTGCCCTTCACCGTGGACGACACCGCGAGCGACGACGGATCGAGCGCGACGGCGTTGCCGTTGCCGGGCGACGGCGCGAAGCCGAGCACGAGCGACCCATTGAGGGGAGCGGCCTCGATCCCGGTGCCGACGACGGCGCGGGGCGCGATGACCTTCTCCTCGCCCGCGATCGTGCACGGTCCGAGGTCCGCAGGCGCGGCCGCCGCCGCAGCGGGCTCGGCAGGCTTCTCGACCTCGGCGGCCTTCGCGCTCGGCGCGCTCGGGGCGGCGCTCGGCGACGCCGACGTGAGCGCGGAGGCAGAGCCGCTCGTCGCGACCTCCGGAGGCCCACCGCCGAAGAGGCTCGCGATGCCCGCGATCAGCATGATGAGGATCGACGCGGCGAGGAGCCCGAGGACGGGGAAGATGAGCTTGTTCTTCGGCTTCTGCCCGGCGCGGAGGGCGCGGATGTCCTCGAGGATGATCGAGAGCCCGCCCGTGCGCGGGAGCCCGGCGACGTCGCCCGGATCCGAGGTGCGCTCGCCACCGCCGTGGACGACGGGATCGGTCGGCGCGGGGAGCCCGTCGAGCGGATCGCCGCTGTCGGCGAGGAACGCCGACTCGCTGACCGGCTCTTCCACGATCTCGCGCCGCGGCGGCACTTCGGGCTTCGAGGGTCGCCGGCCGACCGGGGGCGGCGGCTTCGTCGGAACCGGCTTCGCCTGCGCGGGGGGCGCGATCGGGCTCGGCATGCCGACCGTGGTCGGGAGGCTCGGTCCCGACGGCGGCGTCGCGGGCGTCGCCGCCGCGTTCGCCTTCGCCTGCGCGACGGCGGCGAGGAGATCGGGCGGAGGCGGCAGGCCGATCGTCGTCGGCAGGCTCGACCCCATGCTCCCGCTCTGGGCGGGAGGAGCAGCCGGCGTGCCGCCGCTGCTCGGAGCGGGAGGCGCGCTCGCGCGCGACGCGAGGCTCGATGCGGAAGACGTGGGCGCGGGCGGGATGATCGACGGCTTCACCGGCGCGGGCACGTAGCGCGGCGGCGGCGGCGGCTCCTCGTTCGTCGCCACCTCGGCGACGCCGGCCTGCGCCTCGAACTCGTGCTGGACCGCGACGACGGCGAGCGGCGGCGGCGGAATGTTCGGCACGACGCCGTTGAGCGACGAGAGCGCGCTCGTCGTCAGCTCCGGCACGTCGTGTGCCGGCTGCCACGCGGACCAGCCCGGCTTCCACACCGGGGTGTTCGGCGCGATGACGCCGCCCGCGAGCGCCGCCCGCAGCTCGTCGAGGCGTACGCGTCGCTGCTGCCCGTCGGGATCGGCCCAGCGCCAGAGGTCGTTGCTCATCGGCCCAGGCGCGATGATAGCGCGGGTGGCCGCGGTACGGGCCATGTTCGTCCCGACGGCGGAACCTCGCCTCAGATCCGGTCGACGCGGACCGCGACGGCGGCCGTGAAGACGCGCGCAGCCCCGGCTCGGAGCAGCGCATCCGTGCATGCGGCCATGGTCGCTCCAGTGGTCACGACGTCGTCGACGAGGAGGACGATGCGCCCGCGGACGCGCGCAGGCGCGCGGCACGCGAACGCCCCGGCGACGTTCTCGAGCCGCGCTTCGCGCGAACGTCCGACCTGTGCGGGCGTGTCGACCGTCCGGCGGAGGAGACGGGGCTCGCGTGGACGGCGCAGGCCACGCGCCACCGGCGCGGCGAGGAGGGAGGCCTGATCGAAGCCGCGCGCGACGAGTCGCCGTGGATGAATCGGCACGGGTACGACGAGGTCGACGACGACGTGACGGACGTGAGCCGCGACCACTTCTCCGAGCCGAGGCGCGAGGTCGGGTCGCTGCGCGTACTTCAAGCGCGCGATCGCGGTCGCGACGGCGCCTCCGTACGTGAACGGCGCGAGGCACGGCTCGGTCCCGCCGAACCGCTCGGCCGTCGACGCACACGCCCTGCAGAAGAGGACACGGAGGCCGACGGGCGCATCGCACGCGGCACACGTGCTGGGCGCGACGAGCTCGGCGCCGAGCGCGAGCGCCGCGCGGGCGAAGGTGACGAGGAGCGACACGAGCGCCCTTCGGCCGGCTCCGCGTGCGAGTTGCGCGCGACGCTACCCCGGCGTCGTCGGCCACTCCTCGCGCGTCAGGGCGAAGAGGATGTGGTCCTCCCACTTGCCTGCAATCTGCAAGTACCTGACGGCGTACCCTTCCCGGCGCATCCCGAGCTTCGCCGCGACGCGGAGGCTCCGCTCGTTGTGCGGCATGATCGCGGCCTGTACGCGGTGGAGGGCGGCCGGCTCGAACGCGAAGTCGAGGACACTGCGGATCGCCTCACTCGCGAGACCGCGCCCCTGGTGCCCTTCGTCGATCCAGTAGCCGAGATAGGCGCCGTGCATCGCGCCGCGGAGGACGCCGTTCAGCGCGATCTTCGCCACGATCGTCTCGGGGCTCTCGCGGAGCGCCGCGAAGAACACGAACGACGTCCCCGCCTTCCACTCGCGCCGGTGGCGGAGGATCGTCCCCGACACGGCGGTGATCGAGGTCGGGTCCTCCCCCGGCCGCGGCGCCGGATTCCACGGCTTCAAGTGCTCGTGGTTCGCGCGGAGGACACGGCGCAGCTCCGCGACATCCGTCGTCTTCGGCGGACGCACGACGAGCCGCTCCGTCACGAGCCGGGTCGAGATCGGCGGGACCACGAGCCCCTCATACTACGACTCGCGATTCAGGGCGCGCGTCGCATCCACGCCGCGATCGTCTCGGCGAGGTGGTCGCCCCGGTCCTCCTGGACGAAGTGCCCTCCCCAGAACCGCTCGTGCGGCTGTCCACGCGCGCCCGGCACGTGCTCCTGGAGCGGCCGATCGGCACGCCCGAGGATCGGGTCGTTCTTCCCGAACAGGGTCAGGAACGGCTTCTCCCAGCGGCCGAGGACGTCCCACGCCGCGCGGTTCGCGGGGACGGCGGGGTCGTCCTCGCGCGTCGGGACGAGGCCGGGCAGCGCACGCGGCCCGGCCCGGTGCGCGCGCGTCGGGAACGGCGCGTCGTACGCACGCCGCTCCGCCTCGGTGAGCTTCGTCACGCACCCCGACGCGACGATGCGTCCAATCGGGAAGACCGGCGAGTGGAGCGCGAACGCGCGCCAGACCCGGAACGCGAACGGCACGCCGTGCTGCGCGGTGGGGAGGAAGCCGTTCGCGACGACGATCCGTGCGAAGCGCGCTTCCTCCTCCGCCGCGATCCGGAGGCCGACGAGCGAGCCCCAGTCCTGGACGACGAGCGTGACGTCGCGGAGATCGAGCCCGCGGACGAGCGCCTTCGTCCACGCCACCTGCTTTGCGTAGGAGTGATCCTCCGGCCGTGACGGCTTGTCCGACTTCCCGAAGCCGATCAGATCGGGCGCGATCGCGCGCATGCCCGCACGGGCGAGGATCGGGATCATCTTGCGATAGAGGAAGCTCCACGTCGGCTCGCCGTGGAGCATGAGGACGACCGGACCGTTCGCCGGCCCCTCGTCGACGTAGTGCATGCGGAGCGTTCGTTCGCCGTCCGCCGCCACGTCCATCCAGCGGGGAGAGAACGGATAGCCCGGCAGATCGGCGAAGCGGGACTCCGGCGTCGTGAGGACGTCCATCGCTCCCCCAGGCTAGAGCAAGTTCACCGGGTCGACGTCGATCGTCGCGCGCACCGTGCGCGGGAGACGCGCGATTGCGGCGTGGAGGGCGAGGGTGCCCTGCCGCAGCTTCTCGCGCGACGTGCTCCGGAGCATGACGCGGAACCGGAAGCGATTGCGGACGCGCGCGATCGGCGCCGGCGCGGGGCCGCGGACGTCGAGGTGGTCGGCCGCATCCGGACCTCCTGCCGCGCGCGCCGCGGCACGTGCCGCCTTCGCGAGCTCCTCGGCGCCGGCCTGCGCCTCCTGCTCGTCGACCGCGTCGACGCGCGCGAGCGCCATCCGCGAGAACGGCGGGTAGAGCAGCTCGCGCCGATCGAGCAGCTCGCGGTCGAGGAAGCCGAGCACGTCGTGCTTCGTCGCGAAGCGGATCGCGTGGTGCTCGGGGTCGTAGGTCTGGACGAGCACGCGCCCTGGCGTGTCGCCACGTCCGGCACGTCCGGCGACCTGGACGAGGAGCTGGAACGTGCGCTCCGCCGCGCGGAAGTCGGGCATCGAGAGCGCCGCGTCCGCGTTGATGACGCCGACGAGGGTGACGTGCGGCAGGTCGTGCCCCTTCGTCACCATCTGGGTGCCGACCAGGATGTCGACCTCGCGGGCGCGCACGCGGGAGAGGACCTTCTCGACGTCCTTGCCGCTCGCGACGTCGCGATCGAGCCGTGCGATCCGCGCTTCGGGGAAAGCCTCGGCGAGCGACTCCTCGAGCTTCTCGGTCCCGAGCCCCTCGAGCGCGATCCGATCGGAGCCGCACTTCGCGCAGCGCGTCGGCATCGGCGCTTCGTAGTCGCACCAGTGGCAGCGCATCACGCCGCCGCGCTTCTTGTGGAACGTGAGCGCGACGGTGCAGTGCGGGCACGACGAGAGCTCGCCGCACCCTTCGCAGCGCACGCTCGGCGCGAAGCCGCGGCGGTTCAGGAAGAGGATCGACTGCTCCTTCGCCGCGAGCGTCGCCTCGAGCGCACGATGGAGGAGGAGCGAGATGCGCCGATCGCCGGTCGGGCCCGGCCCGATCCGCTTCAAGTCGACGATCTCGACCTTCGGCATCGTCTGCGCGCGGGCACGGTCGGGGAGCGAGAGCTTCGTCGCCTTCCCGCTCCGCGCGAGCTGCTCCGTCTCGAGCGACGGCGTCGCGCTGCCGAGGACGCAGACCCCGCCGTGCATGTGCGCGCGGAGGATCGCCATGTCGCGCGCGTGGTAGCGGACGCCCTCCTCCTGCTTGAACGAAGGGTCGTGCTCCTCGTCCACGATCACGAGCCCGAGATCGCGCACCGGCGCGAAGAGGGCCGACCGCGCGCCGATCGCGACGTCGACCGTGCCGTCGCGGAGCTTCCGCCACATGTCGAAGCGCTCGCGCGGGGTGAGCCCGGAGTGCAGCACCGCGACCTCGTCGCCGAAGCGCGCGCGGAAGCGCCCGACGAGCTGCGGCGTGAGCGCGATCTCGGGCACGAGCACGATCGCGCCGCGACGGAGCTCCTTCGAGCGCGCGATCGCGCGGAGGTACACTTCGGTCTTCCCGGAGCCCGTCACGCCGTGGAGGAGGAACGTCGCGGCGCTCTTGCCGCTCGCGTCCTCCGTCGAACGCGCGAGCGCGCTTCCAATCGCCTCGATCGCTTCGGCCTGGGCGGTCGTCGCCTCGTGCGGCGCATCGCGCGCCACGCTCTCGGCGAAGAACGGATCCCGCACCGCCTCGCGCTCCTCGACGTCGAGGAGGCCGCTCTCCTTCAAGCGCTTCACCGTCGCACGTGCGCCGCCGAACTGCTCCTCGAGACGCGAGAGCGGGATCGCGCCGTGCGCACGCACGAATGCGAGGAGCGACGCCGCGCGCCCGATCGCCGCCGACTCGATCGCGGTCGTCGGGACGACCCACTGCACCTTCCGCGGCGCGACGCCCTTCGGCTGCGACCCGAACAAGGTCGGCGTCGCCAGGGCCGCCTCCGAGGCCTCCTTGTCGACCGGCGGGAGCGCGAGCCGGATCACTTCGCCGATCGGCGCGAGGTAGTAGCTCGAGACGCGGAGGAGGAAAGTGAGGAGATCCTCCGGCAGCGAGACGCCCTCGAGCACCTGGAGGAGCGGCTTCGCCTTCTCGGGCGGGGCGTCGCGACGGAGGCCGACGACGATTCCCACGATCCGGCGCGCGCCGATCGTGCAGAGGACGCGCGAGCCGGGCCGGACGGTCGCGACGAGCTTCTCGGGGACGAGATACGTGAGCGGCCGCGGCAGCGGCACCGGGAGCGCGACGTCAGCGAGGAGCCGAGCGGCTCCTTCCTCGCGGATCGACGCGCTCACCATGCCTCGTCATTGCACGAGACGCATCGCGATCGCAACGAGCGCCGCCACCATCAGGACGATGACGAGGAGGAGCATCGTGTTCGGACGCTTCGGCTCGATCGAGGCAGGCGGCGGCGCCTCCTCCGGGGGAGCCGCGTCGGACGACGGCGAGACGTCGACGGCGGCGAGCGACTCCGGCGCGGGCGCGACGGTGACGGCGCGCGCGTCCTCGAGCTCGCGCTTGAACGCGCGCATCGCGCCGCTCGAGATCGGGATCATCGTGATCGGTCGGCCCTCCTTCGCGGGGAGGTCCGAGATGCGCGGGCCTTCGTCGGCAGGCTTCGCCGGCTCGGGCTCTTCAGCCGCGGGCTTCTCCTCCGCCGCACGCGCCGGCTGTGCGAGCGGAGGTGCGAGCGCGACCATCCCCGCACGAACGGCCGGGGCCATGTCCGAAGGCGTGAGCTCCGAAGGCTCGGCCTTCGCCGGCTCCGCAACGGCCGGCGCCGCGGCCGGGATCGCCGCCGACGACGGATCGCCGACCGCCGTCGTCGACGACGGCGCCGCGCGGACGACCGGCGCGCTCGCGCGCACGCGATCGGACGATCGCGGCGGCGGCGAGCTCTTCGGCAGGCGACGCTCGCTCGCGCGCCGCTGCTCGATCCGCTCGGTGCCGAAGCTCGACCCCATCCACTCGCCGAGCTTCAGGCGGCTCGCGAGGAGACCGTTCTTCGCGAGATACCCTTCGAGGTCGCGCAGCATCGCGTTCGCCGACGCGTAGCGGTCCTCGCGCGAGCGCGCGAGCGCGCGCTGCACGATGCGGTCGAGCTCCGGTCCGTTCGGGAGCCCCTTGTCGGGGAGCGGCGGGATCTCCGCGCGCCGGGCCTGCTCGAGGAGCGGCACCTCGCTCTTCGGCCGGTAGAGGCGATGCCCCGCGAGCAGCTCCCAGAGCACGATGCCGGCGGCGAAGACGTCGGCGCGCGCATCGAGCGGCTCGCCCTGCGCGTGCTCGGGGCTCATGTACCCGGCCTTGCCCTTCAGCGCCTCGCTCGCGCCCTCGCGGACGAGGTCGTTCGCGTGGGCGATGCCGAAGTCGCAGAGCTTCACCTCCCCTTCGTAGGAGATGAGGATGTTCGAAGGCGACACGTCGCGGTGGACGAGCCCGAGCGGCTTGCCGTCCTCGCCCTTCAGGCGGTGCGCGTAGTCGAGGCCTTCGAGGACGTCGGCGACGATCCCGAGCGCGTGCTCGACGGGGAGACCGATCCGCTTCTCGGTGCACTGCCGGAGGAGCGCGTTGAGGTCGTAGCCCTCGACGTACTCCATCGCGATGAAGAGATGCCCGTCGGCTCGCCCGAGATCGAAGACCTGGACGATCCGCGCGTGCGAGAGGCGCGCGGCGAGCTTCGCTTCGTGCGTGAGCATCGCCTCGAAGCGCGGGTCGTCCGCGAACGCCGGCAGGATCTGCTTCACGACCGCGAGCCGCGTCGCACCGAGCTCCGTCTCGGCGCGCGCGAGGTAGATCTCCGCCATGCCGCCCTTGCCGATGAGCTCGAACAGCGTGTAGCGGCCGAACGTGCGCGGCAGCGCGAGCGACGCGGACGGGATGGTCGCGCTCGAACCGGGCTCGTCGGGCGGTGAAGAAGACACGTTCATGAACTGCGGTGAAGCCGCTTCACGTAGCAGATTTCCGGTCCCGCGCGAGGGGCGTCAAGTTCCGCGCCGACGCGACGCGTCAGCAGGCTCTTTCGCCGCGCATTCCGGCCCCGCACTTCGTGTAGGCTGCACCCGATGAACCGAACCGCCCGGAGCTCCGCGCTCGTGACGCTCGTGCTCGTCCTCGCTCCCGGCGCGCTCGCCGCGTGCGATCAGCTCGCGAAGCTGAAGGGCGGCGGCGAAGACGCCGGGGCCGCCGATGCAGCCGTCGTGGTCGTGCCGACGACGGCGCCCACGACGACGGACACGACCACGCCCGCGCCGGGCACACCCGCCGTCGCTCCGCTCGGCGCGACGCCCGGCACGCCGGCCGCGACGCCCGGCACGGTCCGTCCCGCCGGCGACGCGGGCACGCGTCCGGCCGATGCGGGCGCGCTCCCCATCACGCTCCCGGATGGCGGTGTGAAGCTCGGCGACGGCGGCGTCGCTCCGGTCCCGACGCCCGGCGGGATGAAGCTGCCGACGTTTCCGTTCGACGCCGGCGCATTCACGCCGCCGCCGGGGCTCACGATCCCGACCGCGATCCCGACGACGATCCCGACCTGGCCGCCGCCGCAGAAGTGATCACGCCGCGAGACCGAGCTCGCGCTGCGCGTGCGTCCACGCGCGCCGCGCGGGGAGACCGCGCGCTTCGAGCCCCGGGACGATGACCTGCTCGACGGTGTCGAAGAAGAGGACGCGCGCGTCCTTTCCGCTGCAGAGCCCGTAGACGACGCCGTCCGGCGGCGGCGCCGACGCGATCGGCAGGTGCGCGAGCTCGTGCTCGACGAGGTGCGCGAACGCGACCTCGAGGTAGTCGCCGAGGCGCTCGCGCGTCGCCGCATCGAGCGAGGGCGCGACGCGCGCGAGGAGCCGCCAGCCGAAGCGCGAGTGCCCGACCTCGTCGGCCCAGATCCGGGTGAGGAGGGCGTGGAGCTCGCCCACGGGCATCTCCATCCGCTCGGCGCCGATCAGCGACACCGCGACCGTCTCGCTGAGGCAGCACACGCTGAGCACGTTGCGGAGGGCGGCCTCGAGCGGCGAGCCCGCGTCCTCGTGCGCGGGGACCTGCTCCGGCGCCGGGACCTCGGCGAGCGCCTCACCGCCGAGCGCTTCGACGACGGCGCCGCAGAGCACACCGTGACGGCGCTCCTCCGCGGCGAAGCCACGGCACTGCTCGACCTCCTCGGTCGCGACGCCCGCAGCGGCGAGCTGACCGGCGAGGGCCTCGAAGACCTGCGCCGAGCCGTGCTCGTTGATCATGCGGCCGCGCCAGGTGGCGATCGCGGCGTCACGGAGATGCGGCGCGTCCGGGATCGCCGGTCGGTTCGCGCGCGCGGCCTCGCGGAGATCGAGCGTCGGCATCACGCCACCTCGAGCGCGAACAGACGAGCGTGACGACGCGCCATCGACGGCGGGACCGGCGGGCCCCACGGCGTGCACGCGATCGGCGCGCCCTCACCCGTGCTCGTGCCGCCGCCGAGGAGGTTGCAGCACTCCCAGCGGTGGGAGAAATCCCAGTTCGCGTTGTCACCGACGCCAAGCCCCTGTTCGCAGCAGGTCTTCACCTGGGCCGAGTACGCCGGGACCGGCTTCTTCTCCCAGCGGTAGTCGTGGAAGTCGGCCCAGGCGGGGGCGGCGAAGGTCGACGCGAGGAGCGTCGAGCAGCTCGGCGCCGCGGCGTCGGCGCCGGCGTCGTTGCACGGAGCGGGCGCGCTCGCGTCGGCCTTCGGCTTCTGCTTCTTCGCGCCCTTCAGGTCGTAGGCGTCGTCGGCCGTCTGGTCGTCCGGCTGCTCGGCCTCGATGTCACCGGTGCTGCTGCAGCCGAGGAACGTGACGCCGAGGGCGAGCTTGGAGGCGGCGCGAAGGGCCGCGATGCGAACGTCGTCGTGCATGATCGGAAGAACCTCCTGACGAGGCTCGTCTTAGCGCGACCGTTCATGCGGACCATTCGTATGATCCGGAGAGCATCGTAAAGCTTCATCGTACAATGCGCCGATCACTTCAGCGGCACGCCGATCAAGTGCTCGGCGATCCGGTCGTAGATCGATCGCCTCGCGTCGTCCGCGCGGAACACGAGCCGGAACCAGTCCGGAAGGAGCGCGATCTTCGAGAGGACGCGGACGAGCCGCTTCTTCGCGAGGTCGTCGCGGACGAGGTACTCGGGGAGCACCGCGACGCCCGCGCCGGCGACCGCGCGCACGCGGATCGCCTCGATCGTCCCGAGCCGCAGCACCGACGCGAAGCGGAGGCGGTTCCCTCCGCCCGGCGCATCGCGGAAGTAGCGGAAGAGCGGGAGGCTCGCGTCGACGTCGATGAGGGTGTGCTTCTGCGCGTGGTCGGCGCGCGTGAACGGTACGGCTTCGAGGAGCTTCCGAGCGCCGACGAAGACGTAGTCCTCGCGGTGGAGCGGGATCGCGTCGAGCTTCGCGTCGGAGAGCGGCGTCGAGGTGACGGCGCAGTCGATCTCCATCGTCCGCACGCGGAGGAGGAGGTCGGAGCCCGATCCGAAATAGAGATGGAGCCGGAGCCACGGGTGCGCCTTCGCGAGCGGATCGAGCTCGGGGAGGATCCACGAGAGGCCGAGCTCGTGCCGCGTCCCGAGCACGACGTCGACGGGCGAGAGCGCCCGGTCGCCCGCCGCCGCGACGCGTGCGCACTCCGCCGCCGCGAGCAGCGTCTTCTCCGCGACCGGCAGGAGCGCGAGGCCCGCTTCGGTGAGCTGCACGCTCCGCGTCGTGCGGTGGAAGAGCGGCACGCCGAGCTGCTCTTCGAGCTGCTTGATCCGCTGACCGAAGGCCGCGGGCGTGAGCGCGACCGAGCGCGCGGCCGCGCGGAAGTGCAAGAGCTTGGCCGCGGCGGCGAAGCAGCGGAGCGAGTCGATGGCGGGGAGCACGCGCGCGAGCGAGCCTACCGTCGTCGCGAAGGCACGGCTAGACTGCGCCCCCCATGGTGAACGACGACCGGCCCGACAAGGACGGGACGCCGCCCGCCGAAGATCCTCTGACCGAGGGTCGTCGGCCGGACGCGGCGCCGTCCTCGCGTCTCGGGCGGCTCGCCCGGCTCACCGCGCTCGCGCCCCGGGCGCTGCCGATGGCGACCGAAGCCGTCCGGCGCGCCGCGTTCGGGAAGCGGAGCGACGCGGACGCCGAGCGCGAGGCGCAGAAGAAGCTCCTCGAGAACGCGAAGAAGACCGCCGACGCGATGTTGAAGACGCTCGGCGAGATGAAAGGGCTCCCGCTCAAGCTCGGACAGATGGCCTCGTACATCGACGGCCTCGCGCCGCCCGGCTACGAGGAGAAGTTCCAGGAGGTCCTGAAGAAGCTCCAGGCGAAGGCGCCGCCGCTCTCGCGCGAAGCCGCCGACGGCGTCCTCCGGAAGGAGCTCGGCGCGCCGGAGGAGATCTTCGCCGCTTGGGATCCGGATCCGTTCGCCGCCGCGAGCATCGGCCAGGTGCATCGCGCGACGACGAGGACCGGCGACGCGGTCGCGGTGAAGGTGCAGTACCCCGGGATCGACAAGGCGATCGAGAACGACTTGAAGAGCCTCTCGCTGCTCGAGTCGATGGTCGCGCCGATCGGCCGCAAGTATCACTCGAAGGAGGCGATCGACGAGATCAAGGCCGTCTTCCTCGCCGAGCTCGACTACCGGCGCGAGGCCGACAACGCGGAGATCTTCCGGCGGATCCACGAGAGTGATCCCGACATCATCGTGCCGCGCGTCTGGGACAGCCTCTCGAGCCGGCGCGTGCTCACGACCGAGCTCGTCGGCGGCGAGGACTACGCGACGTTCTGCGCGCGCGCCTCGCAGGAGGAGCGGAACAAGACGAGCGCGACGATCTGGCGCTTCATGTTCCGCTCGCTGTTCCAGCACGGCGTCCTCTACGCCGACCCGCATCCGGGGAACTACCGGTTCCTCGGCGACGGCAAGGTCGCCTTCCTCGACTACGGCTGCGTGAAGATGATGCCGCCCGATCTCCTCGCCGGCACGAAGCGCTACATCGTCGCCGCGCTCGACGAGGACTGGCCCGCGTTCGAGAAGGCGTGCATCGAGGTCCTCGGCTACGACCCCACCGACGAAGAGGCCTACGCGCTCTTCATCTCGTACACGAAGCTCGTGCTCGGACCGCTCGTGACCGACGGCACGTACAAGCACACTCACCAGATCGCGCGGGAGGCGGTCGCCTATCTCGTGCGCGGCAGCAAGAAGCTGATGAAGCCCAAGGAGGGCGAGCTCCTGCCGAACATGCCGAAGCCGATCCACATGCCGCAGGACCACACGTTCATGAACCGGCTCCAGTGGGGCCTCGCGAGCGTGATGGCCGGCATCGGCGGCGAGGGCAACTGGCGAAGGCTCACCGAGCCGTGGATCCGCGGCCCGCAGCATCCGATCCCGAAGCGCTGACGATCACGCGCAGACGCACGCGTAGGTCGACGCGCCGGGCGCCGTCGGGACGCACCCGGTCGGGATCTTCTTCGGATCGCTCTCGCAGTAGGGCGGCGGCGGCGTGCACGGGTCAGCTTCGCAGCCGAGCGCTCCGCCCGGGCACGGCGCCGAATGGAAGCCGGGCGGGCAGGCGCCGCCGGCGTCGTCGGGCGGCAGGCACTGCGGACGCGGTCCTCCGCAGCACGGGGTGACGCAGACCTGACCGGCTCCGCACGTGACGTCGCCGCAGGCGGTCGACGCGCCATCCGTCCCACGGTCGTCCGCGAGGCCGGCATCGTCCGTCCCGGCGGCAGTGCGGCCGACGCCCGCGTCTCCCGGTGCGTCCTCGATCGCGACGACGGCGCTTCCTCCGCAGGCGCCGAGAATGCAGAGCGCGAGCGAGACGATGATCCGTAGGATGAGTCTCATGCGGCCCGCGCCGAGCACGACGCGTGCCGCGCGGAGCGGCCCGCAGACCGGCGCCGTTCGCGACGGAGGGTGTGCCGTCGTGTGCCGGCTCGCGACAGCGTCGTCGCGGCTCGCGAAGATCGCTAGAGTGGCGCCGTGCACCCGAGCCTCGAGGTCCTTCGCACGCACGGCGATCCGCGCGCGGAGAACCTGCTCGTGCACGGCGACAACCTCGAGGCGCTCGCCGTGCTCGCGGCCGGAGGCGCGCGCTTCCGGTGCGCCTACCTCGATCCGCCGTACAACACCGGCCGCACGTTCGCGGAGTACGAGGACGCGCTCGCGACCGAGGCCTGGGTCGCGATGATGCGGCCGCGCCTCGAGGCCGTCCGCGACCTCCTCGCCGAGGACGGGGCGATCGCGGTCGAGATCGACGACACCCAGCTCGGCCCGCTCCTCGTCTTGATGGACGACGTGTTCGGGCGCGAGAACCGGATCAGCACGATCACCGTCGTGCGGAGCGCGACGACGGGGCACAAGGCGAAGAACGCCGGGCCCGTCCACGTGAGCGACTTCGTCCTCCTCTACGCGCGATCACGGAAGGCCTGGCGCTACCGAGCCCAGCACACGCCGCGTCGCGGGCTCGATCCGGCCTATGGCACCTGGCTCGACAATCCCGCCGATCCGCCGGCGCACTGGCGCTTCCGCCCGCTCCGCGCGGTCGTCGCGCACGCGCTCGGCCACGCCGGGACGCGCGAGGCGACGCGTGCGCTCGGGAAGGAGGCGATGAACCGCGCCGTCGCCGAGCACGCGCTCGCGCACCCAGCGCACGTCGTCCGCTTCGCGCAGCCGCGCTACGAAGCGATCGCGCAGAAGGCGCAGGAGCTCGTCGATCGATCGCGCGCACGCCCCGAGCACGTCTTCGTCCTCGAGCGCCCCGGCCTGCCGCCCTTCATCGTGCGCGGAGGAAACCGGATCCTCTTCCTCGCCTCGAAAGTGCGCGTCGTCGAAGGGCGCCCCTGCATCGTCGAGCCGCTCACGAACGTGTGGAGCGACGTGCCGTTCCAGGGCATCGCGCGCGAGGGTGGTGTCGTCTTCTCGCGCAACAAGAAGCCCGAGCGGCTCGTCGCGCGCATCCTCGCGATGACGACGGACCCGGGCGACGCGGTCCTCGATCCGTTCCTCGGGAGCGGGACGACCGCCGCGGTCGCGCACAAGATGGGCCGCTCCTGGGTCGGGATCGAAGCGGGCGACCACGTCTTCTCGCTCGCCGAGCCCAGGCTCGTCCGCGTCACCGCGGGCGGGGACACAACCGGCATCACGGACGAGACGGGATTCCGGGGCGGCGGCGGCTTCCGCGTCGCGGAGGTCTCTCTGTCCCAACGGAAGCGCGCGACGCGTTAGCATTCGCGGGTCCGAGATGCGCGCTGCCCTCCTCTCCCTCGTCCTCGCCCTCCCGCTCGCCGCGTGCGCGCGGAAGACGCCGGGCGCACCGGCAGCCGCGATCGACGCGAGCACCGCGGAAGAGCCGACGGTCGCCACGACGGCTCCCGACGCGAGCAAGAGCGTCGAGCTCGCCTCCGGCACGCTCCTCTTCCCGGACGCGATCCGCGCCGGCCAGTGGGAGGAGGCCGAAGCCGCGATCGGGCGGCTCTCCCCCGCCGAACAGGCGAGGCCCGAGATCCGCTACGCCCGCGCCCGCGTCGCGATGAACCGCGGGGCGCACGCGGCCGCGATCACCTCGCTCGAGAAGCTCGAGGACGAGCTGCCTCTCCTCCGCGACTCCATCGTCGCGATGCGCGCCGATGCGATGGCGCAGGTCGGTCCGTACGACAAGGCCGCCGAGCTCCTCGCTGCACGCGGGACGACCGCCGCCACACTCGCGGCCGCGGAGAGCTGGCTGAAGGCGAACGACACGACGCGCGCCCGCGCGATGTGCGATCGCGTCGTCGCCGATCCGAAGCGCACGCGCGCACAGGAGGAGCGCGCGCGCTTCCTCCGGATGCCGATCGTCCGCGACAAGGACGGCGACGCGCCCGCCGCCGCCGACGCGCGGTGGCTCGCCGTGCGCGCCTTCGAGGAGCCGCACCACAGGGCGGCGGTGCAGCTCCTCGAGACGCTCGGCAAGCCCCTCACCGGCGACGAGCACCACGAGCGCGCGAAGCTCCTCGCCGCCGCCGGCCGGACCGAGGAAGCGCTCCGCGCCGTCGAGCGGGCCGATCGCGCGAAGCCGTCGCCGCCCGCCCTCGACCTGTGCCGCACGCGTGCGGACGCCTACTTCCGTGCGGCGATGCGGAACCGCTACCCCGAAGCGGCGATCGCGTACCAGCAGTGCTCGCATCTCGGCGGACCGCACGTGGCGGAGGACATGTTCCTCGCCGGTCGCGCGTTCTCGCGCGCCGATCGCGACGTCGACGCGGTGACGGAGTGGCGCTCCCTCCTCACGAAGCACCCGAAGTCGCCGTTCGCCGAGGAAGCCGAGTTCCACATCGCACGCACGCACGCGCTCGCGGGGCGCTGGCGCGAGGCGGCGCAGGCGTTCGACGACTACAAGAAGCACTTCCCGAACGGGAAGGAGAAGCGCGAGGCGGATCGCTATCGCGCGGTCGCGCACCTGCTCGCGAAGGATCACAAGATCGCGCGGAAGCTCCTCGAGGAGCTCTCCGGCACCGCCGAGGACGCGATCGCGCAGGCGCGCTGGATCAACCTCGCCGCGCTCGCCGCGCTCCGCGACGGCGATCGCACGCACGCGCTCGGACGCTGGGGCGAGGTCGCGCGGAGTCGCCCTCTCAGCTGGCCTGCCCTCGTCGCGCGCGCGCGACTCACGCAGGCGCAGGCGCCCCTCCCCCTCACGATCGATCCGCCCGAGACGGGCTCCGCGCCGGAGCCCCTCCCGCCGGTCGAGCTCCCCGCCCCGGCGTCGCTCCTCCGTCGCGTCGGTCTCGACGTCGAGGCGGAGGAAGCGCTCCGCGCGCGAGAGAGCGTCGTCACCGGCAAGAGCAACGGACGCGGGACCGAAGCGCTCTGCAACGCGTACGCCGAGCTCGATCGCGGCAAGCGTCGCTTCCAGCTCTCGCTCCAGCTGCCGGGCACGCTCTTCCAGAGCGCGCCGGGACCGAAGAACCGCTGGGCATGGGAGTGCGCTTATCCGCGGCCGCACAAGTCGGCGGTGCGCGAGAGCGCGACGCAGGAAGCACCGGTCGATCTGATCTGGGCCGTCATGCGCCAGGAGAGCAACTTCGATCCCGAAGCGCTCTCGCCCGCGCGCGCCGTCGGCTTGATGCAGCTCCTACCCGAGACCGCCCGCACGGTCGCGAGCGCGAACGACATCGCGCACGACGACGGCAAGCTCACCGTCCCGGCGCAGAACATCCGGCTCGGTGCGCTCTACCTGAAGGAGCTCCACGGGAAGCTGAAGGGAAGCGAACCGCTCGCGGTCGCGTCGTACAACGTCGGGCCCGAGGCGATCACCCGCTGGGTCGCGCGCTCGAAGACGGAGTCGATCGACATCTTCCTCGAGACGATCCCCGTGCTCGAGACGCGCGGCTACGTCGTGCGGGTGATGAGCAATCTCGCGCGCTACGGATACCTCGAGAAGGGCGAGCCCGGCGTCCCCCGCGTGACGCTCGAGCTGCCCGCGCTGCGCGAAGAAGCCGCGTCGAAGTGAAGCCGTCTCCATGTTGTCTCGCGAGGCCCCTCCGGCCGCGCGAACAACATGCTTTTCCAGGCGAATCGCGGGACGATCGAACCGATCGCGATACGTCCGATCGTGGAGGACGGCGCGCGCGCTCCGATACCTTCGCTCGTCGAGGAAGAGGAGGAGCGCATGGTGATCCGTCACGGACTCTCGGCGGTGGTTCTCGCGATGCTCGCATCGGCGTGTGGAGGAGCTGCCGGTGACGGAGAAGGCGGCGAGCGGACGCTCGAGAACGGAACGCTGCCGCCCGAGACGCCGGGTGACGAGGTCGCGCCTCCGCCGCCTCCCGCGACCCAGTCGCCTGCTCCGCAGCCCGCGCCCGAGCCGATCACCGCGCCGCCGAGCGCGTCCGACTACGACAAGGAGAAGACCTGGGCCGAAGCCCACGGCGTGCCGATCCCCGCCGGCAAGGTCACCGTCGTCGCGAAGCGCCGCGGCAGCGACGCGCGGAGCGAGCAGTACCAGGACGAGATGGTCGTCTTCCGTCCCGACGGCACGATCGCGCGCTTCGTCGCGACGACGAAGCCCGCGCAGATGCCGAGCCCCGGCAGCAGCGTCGTGCCGGACGTGAACGGCGACGGCCGCAAGGATCTCGGCATCGTCCGCCCGGGCATCTACGAGGCGAAGGGCAACGAGTGGTTCGGGATCGACGGCTACGAGCGGCGTGCTTTCCGCGTCCTCACGACGAGCGGCAGCGGCGCGCTCCCCGCGTGGCGTGACACGAGCGGCGACGGCGTCTTCTCCGCGAAGGAGAAGCAGGCGGCCGAGCAGCTCGGGTACAAGATCACCGGCGTCCTCATCCACTACGGCTTCGCGCCGAACGGCACGACCCTCGGCCAGGACACGTACGTCGGCCCGTGGTCCGTCGGCTGCCAGAACGTGCCGTACGCGGAGCTCGATCGCTTCATCCAAGCGGTCGGTGGCGCGAGCGCGTCGTTCACCTACGCGATCGTGCAGGAGTAGCCGACTGGATCGCGCACGACGCAATCGACGCTCGGAGGGAGACACCGGTCGGACGCGTCCTCGCGACCTCGACTGGCAACGCGATCGACCAGTTTCCTAGCTCGTTTGTAGCCGTCCGGCAGCATGGTGCCGGCATCCGACACTTCCCCTGATGCACGATCGCGGTGCATCGACGATCCGGTGAGCTAGGAGCCGGTGAGACCCAGTCGCGACTTCTCGCGGTGAGAAACCGGGTTGCTCACGAACGCGCGGATGGCGCAGGGAGTGCACGTTGCGTGTACCGCCGCCCCCGAGGTCATCGTTCATGAGCAAGCAGCGAAGCGACTCCCTGGTGTCGACGATGGAGACCGAGCTCCGTGGCCGCCTGGATGCCGAGATGAAGGCGCTCGAGGAGTACCGCGCGCATCTCGATCGGACGGTCGCCGAGATCGCGAAGGCTGTTCCGTCCGTCGTCCCGCCGTCGCCTTCGTCGACCCCGCCTTCCGTCTCGAGCGCGCCCTCGAACCCGCCGCCCCGCCGGAGCACGCTGACGCCGCCGGCGATGCCGGTCGCGAAGCGATCGACGCCGGAGCTCGCGCCCACGTTCGATCTCGAGACGACGTACGCTTCGGCGATCCGTAGCGCGCCTCCTCCGCCGGTGAGCGCCAGCATCCCGCCGGTGCTCCCGAGCGTGACCGGTCAGTGGAGCATGGACGCGGACGACCTCCCCGTCCGTCGCTCGCGGTTCGGAAGCCTCCCGACGATCGCCGCGACCGCGTCGGTCGTCGTCGCGACCCTCGCGCTCTTCCTCGCGGCGGCGAGCCGGAGCGAGGTCCCGACCGCGCAGGCGAGCGCCGCGCCGCGCGCCGCGAGCGGCGCCGCTTCGTGCGCCAGCGAGGACGCGCAGCCGAAGGCGCTCGAGATGACCGACTCGCGTGCGGAGGCGCCGCTGACGATCACGCCCGTCGCGCCGCTGCCGCCTCCCGTCGAGCAGTGGCCGTCCCGGCATTCGCGCCGTCACCGTGAGAAGGCGGCCGAGATCGCGGCGGCGTCGACCGATGCGCCGGCCGCCGCGGCGGAGGACAAGTCGAAGAGCGCAGCGCCCACCGAGACGAAGCCTGCTCCGGCTCCGCAGGCCTCGACGCCGAGCGCACCGAAGAGCGACATCGAGCGCGCGACCCGCACGGCCGATCTGCTGAGACAGCAGCTCGGCAACGCGAAGTGACCGGCGCGAACGCGCGACAGCCACATCACGGGCGGGGGAACGGCACGCGACGACGTGCCCGCGATGTCGCGCGCGCGATTTCGATGATCTCCAGTGTGCTCCTCGTCCTGTGCGGCCCGCTCCTCGGGCTCGCGCGGGCGCAGGACGAAGATGCGGGCGCGCAGGACGCGCCACCTGCGCCGGAGGACGGCTTCACCGACGCAGAGGCGCGCGAGCTCTCCCTCGCGGCGGAGACCGCACGCGCGGCGAACCTCTGGGATGCGTGCATCGAAAGGGACGCGGCCTCGATCGCGAAGCAGGATCTCCCGACGACGCGGGTCCACCTCGCCGGTTGCGCCGAGCGCGCCGGGAAGATCATCCTCGCCCTCCGTCACCTCCAGACCGTGCTCGACGCGTCGATCGCGAAGGAGGACGCCGAGGTCGCCGAGCTCGCCGAGCAGCGGGTCGTGCAGCTCCTGAAGCGCGTCTCTTCCCTCGTGATCGATGTCCCCGCCGGCGCGAAGGAGCTCGTCGTCCAGATCGACGGGAGCGCCGTCGAGATCGAGACGCTGAAGAAGCCGGTCCTCGTCGATCCCGGCAAGCACCGCGTCCACGCCGAAGGCGTCCTCGAAGGACAGCCGATGACGTTCGAGGAGGTCGCGGACGTCGCCGAGGGAGAGCGCGCCGCGATCACGATCGCGCTCCGTCCGCGCGCCTCCGAGTTCCTCACCCAGGGGCAGATCGCGTGCATGCAGCTCGCGAAGACGCAGGAGGAGGTCCTCCGGTGTCTCCCCTCGAACAAGAAGGCGCTCGTCGTGCGCGCCGCGCTCGAGGGCTCGGGCTACGGCGACACGCTCTCCGTCCTCGTCTTCAGCCCCGCCGTCCGCGCGAGCGTCACCTCGCCGACCCAGGGCTGGAACGTCTCGGCCGGCTACCTCGTCGACATGATCTCGGCGGCGAGCCCCGACTTCGTGTCGACCGCTTCGCCGCGAGGGAAGGACACGCGCCACGCCGGCAACGTGAGCGGCGGCTACAAGCCCGGTCGCTTCGGGTTCGAGGCGGGCGGCGCGCTCTCGGACGAGAGCGACTACACCTCGCGGAGCGGCAACGTCGCCGTCCTCGGCGACTTCGCCGACAAGCTCGTGACGCCGCGGATCGGCTACGCGTACACCCACGACACGATCGGCCGCGGCGGGACGCCGTACGACGTCTTCAGCCACACGCTCCGCGCGCACGAGGTGAACGGCGGATCGAGCTTCGTGCTCTCCCCGAAGACGCTCCTCGTAGCGGGTGTGACCGTCGGCTTCGAACGCGGCGATCAGTCGAAGCCGTATCGGCTGATCCCGATGTTCGCGCGCGACGTGAACGTCCCGCGCGCCGCGAGCGCCGACCTCGTCAACCAGCTCCGGCTCCCGGTGCGGCCGTACGAGCAGCTCCCGCTCGAGCGCGACCGGTATGCGCTCGGCATCCGGCTGATCCGGCGCTTCGGCCGCGGGACGCTCCGGCTCGAGCAGCGGCTCTACCGGGACAGCTGGGAGATCCTCGCCTCGAGCACCGACGCGCGGTTCCTCCTCGACGTCGGGAGCCGGCTCACGATCGGTCCGCACGCGCGCTTCCACATCCAGTCGAACGCGCGCTTCTTCCAGCGCGTCTACCACGCCGAGACCGAGCCGCAGCTGAAGCTCCCCGTGTATCGGACGACCGATCGCGAGCTCGGTCCCTTGAACGCGATCACGGGCGGGCTCTCCGCGTGGCTTCGTCTCACCGACGAGCACGCGTCGCCCGGGCTCCTCCTCTATGCGTCGGGTGACGTCATGTCGACGCGCTACGTCGACTCGCTCTACGTCAGCTCGCGCCTCGCCGCGTACGGGACGATGGGGTTGGAGGCCCAGTTCGAATGACCGCCCTCCGGATGCTCGCGATCCTCGCGCTGACCTTCGCCGCGTGCACGCTGCCCGATCCGGTGCACGACCGCGCCGTCGAGGCGCTCGGTCCGGAGGGGCCGGAGGGCGCCGGACCGAACCATCGTCCCGGGACGCGCTGCGGGCTGTGTCACAACGGAACGAACGGGCCGGCGAGCACCGACTTCAGCATCGCGGGGACGATCTACAAGGGACCGACGAACCTCACCGCGATCGAGGGCGCGCGCGTCCTGCTCGTCGACTCGCTCGGGACGAGCCCGCCCGCGTCGAAGCCGATCACGACCAACGCGGCGGGGAACTTCTGGGTGCCCCGCAACGAGTGGAACCCGGTGTTCCCCGTGCGCGTGAAGGTGACGAAAGGCGCGGCGGTCGCGGAGATGCGGAGCGACATCGGTCGCGCGGCGTCGTGCGCCGACTGCCACGAAGCGAAGGCGCCGGTGCCGAACCCGTTCACGAAGGACGGACCCGTGTGGATCGACGAGACGGCCAGCGCGCCGGACGGCGGCGCCGACGGAGGTGGACCGTGAAGCGCTTCTTCGCCGCCCTTGCCTTCCTCGCGCTCGTCGCATGCGCGGCGCAGCCCGACGACGCGACCGAGCCGCGGCTCGTCGTCGCCGACATCGATCCTGCGTCCTACGCGACGGCGGTCCAGCCCGTCGTCGAGCGCAAGTGCGGCTCGCTCGACTGTCACGGGCACACCGCACGCGGGCTCCGCGTCTACGGCCAGAACGGTCTCCGCCTCACGAACTCCGCAGGACGCACGCCCGGCGAGGGCGCGACGACGCCGGAGGAGGCGCGCGCGACGTACCAGTCGATCCTCGCGCTCCAGCCGGAGAAGACGAACGCCTTCGCGGCGAAGAGCCCGCGGACGGCCGAGGACGCCTACGACCTCACGTTCCTCGCCAAGCCGCTCCAGCTCGAGCGGCACCGACCAGGCCGTTCGCTCGCGAAAGGCGAGCCCGCCGAGCAGTGCATCACGTCGTGGCTCGTCGGAACGACGGACGCGGCGATCTGTACCTCGGCCGTGAAAGCGCCCGCGCCCTCGCCATAACGTCCTACCCTCGTGCCCGTGCTCGGATTCCTGAAGTCTCGTCATCGCGCCGCGGTCCGCGCGCGGCCGTTCCCGGAGGAATGGCGCGCGATCGTCGCGCGCGCGGTGCACCTCTATCCGCGGCTCCCGGACGAGGACCGGAAGGAGCTCGAAGGCGACGTCCTCGTCTTCCTCGACGAGAAGCGGTTCGAGGGCGCGGGCGGGCTCGCGATGACGGACGAGATCCGCGTCACGATCGCGGCGCAGGCGTGCATCCTGCTCCTCCATCGGAACACCGAGGTCTATCCCGATCTCGATACCGTCCTCGTCTACCCCGAGCCCTACGTCGTGCACGCGTCGCGGCGGAACGGCGCCGTCGTCGTCGAAGGCCCGGAGGAGCGGCTCGGCGAGTCGTGGCAGCGCGGGCTCGTCGTCCTCGCCTGGGATCAGGTCGAGCGCGACGTGCGCCGGGCGAAGTCCGGTCACAACGTCGTCCTCCACGAGTTCGCGCACCAGCTCGACGCCGAGGACGGCACCGTCGACGGCGCGCCGCCGCTCGGGAGCGGCGCACGATACCGGCAGTGGGCCGAGGTGCTCGGTGCAGAGTACAAGGAGCTCGAGGAGCGCCTCGACGCAGGCCGGCCGACCGACATCGATCCCTACGCCGCGACGAGCCCGAGCGAGTTCTTCGCCGTCGTCACCGAGGCGTTCTTCGAGCGACCGGAGGCCCTCGCCGCGCGCCACCCGGCGCTCTACGCGGAGCTCGCGGCGTTCTATCGGCTGGACCCCGCCGGGCTGTCCTCGACCGAATGATCAGTACGCAGGTGCGCGCGTAATCGCGGGTTCAGAATCGCGTGTGGAGGACGGCGACGAGCTCCGCGCGGTTCTCGACCTGCGCCTTCTCGAAGAGCGCGGTCACGTGCAGCTCGACGGTGCGCTCCGCGATCCCGAGCATCGCGCCGATCGTGCGGTTCGCATTCCCTTCGGCGAGCTTCTCGAGGACCTGACGCTGTCGCTTCGTGAGCGCCCATGCCTTCGCGGCGGCGTCGATCCGGGCCACCGCCGAGTCGGGATGCTCCGGACGCGCGATCACGAGATGGCAGCGCGGCCCTGCGCGGAGCGCGAGCGGCGACACCGACCAGCGCGGATGCGCGCCATGGCGGATGGCTTCGGCGAGCTCGGCGGCGGTCCGCGACGGCGCGCGATCGAGCTCGGCGCGCGCGGCGAGGTTCGCCTCGAGGATCCTGCCGTCGGAACCCACGACGAACACGAGACCGCCGACGCCCTCGAGGACCGCATCGAGCGTCGCGCGCGCGCGATCGCGATCGAGCCTCCGCTCGAGACGGAGCCGCCGGCGCATCGCGCTGCCGACGACGCGGAGGGCGAAGGCGTCACGATCGGAGAACGCCTCCTCGCGCCAACCGCCGACCCACGCGAGGAGCGAAGGGCCGTCACACAAGAGGACGCGGATCTGGGAGCGACGGTCCGCCCCCGCACGCGGGTAGAGATCCTCGAGGATCGGCGCCCGACGCTGCTCGACGAGCTCGCGCATCTCGTCCCGCGTCCAGGCGACGACCTGGTTCCGTTGCTCCGGCTCGGGCCGCGATGGATCGAAGAGCCCGAACTTAGGCGTGGGCGACTGACGGATGTAGCGCGGGAGCTCCGCGTTCCAGAGCGCCGTGTGCTCGCCGTGAGCGCTCATCCAGTCGATTCGGTTGTGATCGACGTCGTCGGGCGCGAGGGCGTACGCGATCGTCTGCTCGGCGCCGAGCAGCTCGCGGAGCGTCGCGACCGTCTCACGGACGAGCGCGTGGGTGTCGGATTCCTCTCCGACCCGTGCGAGGCGACGACGCACATCCAGCAGGACGTCGACGTCCTCTCGGCGAAGAACTTCCCCCGAGGCCATCTGGGAAACGTAGCTCACGAACGCCGACTCCATCCACCCGATTCTCACGTGAGCTCGCGCACTTACAGATGCCTGTCGTCCTCATTGGGGAAACCCCGCATGCGGTTTCCCGCAGGTCGGCGTCGCCCCCGATCACGGCAGGAGGAACACTTTCGCGACGAGCTCGGCGCGGCTCGCGACCTGCGCCTTCTCGAGGAGCGCGGTCACGTGGATCTCGACGGTCCGCTCGGCGATTCCGAGCGCAGCGGCGATCGTCTGGTTCGGAGTCCCCGCCGCGAGCCGCGACAGCACATCGGTCTGACGCTCCGTCAGCGACCACGTCGTCTTCGCCTTCGCGACCTGGGTCGCAACACGCGCCGACGCGTGCGGCTCGACGATCACCAGGAAGCGTTCGGGCACGCCGCTCCGCTTCACGGGCGTGACGCTCCAGGACGGGACCGCTGTACCTCGTACGGCCTCGACGATGTTCTCGCGAACGCCGGCGTCGCTGTCGAAGAGGACCTTCGCCGGCGCGTTCTGCTCTTCGACGCGGCCGCGACGGTCGACGACGAACGCCGGGCGTCCGAGCGCTTCGAGCGCGGCCTCGAGGACGGCGACGAGCCCTCCGGCGGCGAGCCTTCGCTCGAGGGTGAGCCGCCTCCGCATCGCCGGGACGAGCGACGAGAGCGCGCCGATCTGCTCGCCGTCGAACGCGCTCGACTGGAAGCAGCCGACCCACCCGAGGAGCGAGGGTCCGTCGCAGACGAGCGCCCGGAGCTGATGCGCCCCGCGCAGACCGAGCGTCGGGAAGAGGTCGACGTAGACGGGCGCGCGCTGCAGCTCGAGCTCCGCCGGCGACCACGCGAAGGCGCGGTTCCGCTGCTTCGGGTCGGGACGTCTCGGGTCGTAGGCCGCCCAGGACCGCGCCCGCTGCTCCTCGACGTAGTGCCGGAAGCGCGACGACAGGAACGGCTCCGAGGCACCGCTCGACGTGACGAACGAAAGCCTCTGTCCGTCGTTCCGGTGCTCCACCCCGTAGGCGACGGCGACGTCGGTCCGGAGCGCCTCCCGGAGGCCCACCGTGAGGTCACGCGTCAGGGCCTCGAAGTCCGCCGGCATCCCCGAGCGTCGAGAGGCGCCCGCGGAGCTCCTCGATGCGCGGCGAGGGCGCCGCCTTCCACGAGTGCAACGCGCGCCGCATCGCCCCGCAACGCTAACAATCGGCGCCCACCCGCGCTCTAAAGGAAACCCCTGGGTCAGGACTGCCCCTGCGTCGGATGCCCCTCAGGTGCGCGCAGCTCCGGCGGCGCGAGGCGGCCGGGAGCTGCGCGCTCGGGCGGGCGTCACTTCACGTCGTAGGCTTCGACGGCGTTCCCCATGAAGCGGGGGACGAGCACGCGGCCGCGCTTCTTGTCGTAGCCGATGTCGGCCGGGGCCTCGAGCGACTGGAGGACCGGCTCGAACGTGCCGCCGAGCTTCCCCTTGTAGACGGTCTGCGCGTCCCAGCTCGAGACGAGGAGCATGTCGCCGAGCTTCACGATGCCGTCGAGGCTGCCCTTCGGCAGCTTCGTCACGTCCGACCTCTGGCCCTTGTCGTCGAGCTTGTAGAGCTCGTTCGTGCCGAAGGTCGCGACGAGGAGCGATTTTCCGTCGACGAGGAGGCCGTTCGGCTTGCCGAGATCGGTCGACTTCGCGAGCGCCTTCGCCTTGCCCTTCTCGACGACCCACACCGCGTCGGTGCCGGTCGGCTTGAAGTCCGAGCCCTCCATCTTGAGGCCGCTGTCGGAGACGTAGATCTTGCCGTCTTCGCTCGCCGCGACGTCGTTCGCGAACGTCGCGCCTTCGAGCTTCACGTCGCCCTTCGGCGCGCCGGTCTTCACGTCGAACATGCGAAGCGTGTCGAGGTCGGCGACGTAGAGGACGTCCTTCACGATCGCCATCCCCTTCGGCGCGTTGAGGGTCACCTTGTTCTTCCCCGCCTCGATCCACTTCAGGTTGGTCACCTTGCCGTCGGGCGAGAGCTCGCTGATGAAGCCGTTGTTGTCGGCGTCGACGGGCTTGCCGTTGATGTTCGACACGAGATAGCGGTCGCGCGCTTCATCCCAGAGCACGGACTCCGGCGTCGAGAAGCCGGTGTACTTCACGGCCGGCGTCGGCGCGGGCGGCTTCGGAGCGGCGGCGGCGCCGGCATCGGCGGGCGCAGCCGACGCGGTAGGTGCCGCGGTCGGCGCGGGCGCGCTCGAAGCGGCCGGCGCGGTCGTGTTCGCGGAGGACGGATCGTTCGTGGCGGGCTTCGACTCGCCGCCGCACGCGGCGACGGCCGACACGACCACGAGGAGCGAGGTCAGACAGAGGCTGGTCTTCAGCATGGTCGCCCTTTCTAGGGCAACTGGAGCGGGAGTCGAGTCTTCTCGTCTCCTGCCATTTCATGGGACAAACCGGCGGCTTCCGATCGCGCCGAGCTCCGTCGTGCCGCACGTGACGGCCAGGCGCATCCGATCTAGAGTGCGCCTCCCGTGAGCGACAACCCTCCAGCGCGAGCCCGTCTCCGAGCCGCCCCGGGCTGACCGATGCTCGCGCTCTTTCTCGCCGTCGTCTTCATCGCGCTGAACGGGTTCTTCGTCGCCGCGGAGTTCGCCTTCGTCAAGGTCTCGACGACGCTCGCGAGCACGCCGAAGGCGCCGCGCGAGGGCGCAAAGGTCGCGCGCGCCCGCGAGGTCGTCGCGCGGATCGACCGCTACCTCTCCGTCACGCAGCTCGGCATCACGCTCGCGAGCCTCGGCCTCGGCTGGATCGGCGAGCCGGCAATCGAGGAGCACATCGCCGCCGGCGTGCGAGCCGTCACCGGCGTTGCCGAGCTCGGCAAGGTCGCCCACTTCCTCTCGATCGCGGTCGCGTTCGCGCTCCTCACGTTCTCGCACGTCCTCTTCGGCGAGCTCGTGCCGAAGCTCATCGCGATCCAGCGCTCGGAAGCGGTCGCGTTCTCCTCCGCGAGACCGCTCCACTTCATCTACGTCGCGTTCATGCCCCTCCTGTGGGTGCTCGAGCGCGCCACCGGCGTGATCCTGCGCGCGATGGGGATGAAGGCCGACGCGGCGAGCGAAGGCACGCTCTCGGAAGAGGAGCTCCTCGGCATCCTCGCGGCGAACGCGGCGCGCAGCCCGGACGGCAAGGCGAAGGCCGAGCTCGTCGAGCGCGTCGTGCGCTTCGCGCAGCGCACGGCGCGCCACGCGATGGTCCCGCGCGTCGACGTCTTCAGCTTGCCCGTCGCGACGCCGGGCGCAAAGGCGATCGCCGAGATGCGCACGCACCAGTACTCGCGCGTGCTCCTCACGAAGGGCCGGAGCGTCGACGAGGTCGCCGGCTACCTCTACGTGAAGGACTTCCTCGTCGACCCGCGCGGCGCCGACCTCGACGACCTCACCAGCGTCGTCCGCGAGATCCTCTTCGTCCCCGAGACGCAGACGCTCCTCGACGTGCTGCGCGAGATGCAGGCGAAGCAGATCCCGATCGCGACCGTCGTCGACGAGTACGGCGGCACGAGCGGGATCCTCACGATGGAGGACCTCCTCGAGGAGATCGTCGGCGAGATCCGCGACGAGCTCGACGTCGAGCAGGCGCGCGTCGTCGCGGTGCCGAACGTCGAGAGCACGTGGGACGTCGACGCGCGCGCGACCGGGGAAGAGCTCCGCGCGATCGGCGTCGAGCTCGAAGAGGACGAAGTGGCCGAGACCGTCGGCACCGTCGTCCTGAAGCGGCTCGGGCGGATCCCGCGCATCGGCGACAAGGTGGAGCTCGGGCCGATGGCGTCCGCCGAGGTCACGAGCGTGAGCCGGAGGCGCATCCTCCGCGTCCGCGTGCGGGTCCGGACGCAGCCGCCGGAGTCCGAGTGAAACGGAGCGTCGCGCGATACGCGGCGCTCGTCGTGACGCTGCTCCTGACGCTCGGTTCCCTCGCGCTCGCGAGCCGGCTCCAGCTCTCGCGCGATCTCACCGAGCTCTTCCCGCGCACGCCGGAAGCCGAGGCGCTCGTGCGCGTCACCCGCGTGTTCGGCGGCGGCGACGTCGCGCTCGTCCTCCTCCGCGGCGAGCAGGCCGAGGACGTGGAGGCCGCCGCCGAGGACGCCGCCCGTGAGCTCCGCACGTGCACGACGGTCGAGGACGTGATGACCGCACCGCCCCCGCCGCGCGACGTCGTCCCGACCGATGCGTGGCGCTGGGCCGGGCCGGTCGCGCGCGATCGGCTCGCGCGTGCGCTGACGGAAGAAGGCATGCGGGCGCGCCTCCGCGAGACGCGCGCGCTCCTCCTCGCGCCGGGCGCATCGGAGATCGAGGACTGGCTCGCGAAGGATCCGCTCCGTCTCTCGGCGATCCCGTGGGAAGGCAGCGTCGAGATCGCGGCAGGTGCGCGTGCGGCTCCCGGCGCTTCGTTCGTCGCCGACGGCGGCCGGACGCGGCTCGTCGTGCTCTCGCCGCGTGGGCGCGCCTTCGAAGGGGCCGACGCCGCGCGCTTCGTCGCCGAGGCGGAGGCGGCGCTCGACCGCGCGCGGAAGAAGCATCCAGCCGTGCGCTTCGATCTGACCGGCGGCCACGTCGTCGCCAAGCAGACCGAGGCGCTCGTCCGGTCCGACCTCGAGCGCAGCGGCGTCGCGTCGATCGTGCTCGCGTCGATCGTGTTCGTCCTCGTCTTCCGCCGCCCGCGCGCGCTCGTCGCGGTGCTCCCGCCGCTCGCGGCCGGGACGCTCTGGACGACGGCGCTCGCGTCGATGCTCTATCCGCGGCTCTCGGCGATCGCGACCGCGTTCGCGGCCGTCGTCGTCGGCGTCGGCGTCGACACGGGTGTCCACGTCTACGGGCGGCTCCTCGAAGCGCGCCGAGACGGCCTCTCGCCCGGCGAGGCCGCGCGCGTCGCGCGCCGCGACACGTGGCGACCGACGCTCGGCGCTGCGGTCGCCGCCGGCGGCGCGTTCGCGTGCCTCGCGATGTCCGACGTCACGGGGATGGCGCAGCTCGGCATCCTCTGCGCGGCGGGTGAAGTCCTCACCGCGCTCGCGATCCTCGTCGTCGTGCCGGAGATCGGAGCGCTCCTCGAGCGAGGAGCTCCGCCGCGTGCTCTCGCGTGGCCGTGGATCGGGAAGCTGACGGCCTCGCGCGGGCGTGCCTTCGCCGGCGTCGTGCTCGCGTTCGGAGTCGTGCTCGGCGCGGCGGCGATGGGCACGCCGCGCCTCGATCACGGCGTCGTCGCGCTCGACGCGCGGACGCTGCCGGCGATGGCGACCTACGACGCGATCTATGCCGCGTTCGGGGGGACCCGCGGGCAGCTCATCGTCGTATCGAGCGATCCGGACGAGGAGCGCGCACGCGCGCGCGCCGACGCCGTCGCCGAGACGGCCGAGATGCTCGCCGCGCGAGGCACGATCGCGGGCTACGACGCGCTCTCGCAGGTCGCGCCTTCCCAGGCGGCGCAGAAGGCACGGCTCGCCGCACGCGACGCGCTCGATCTGCCGGCGAAGGCCGATCGGCTCGCACGCGTGCTGGCGGAGGAGGGCTTCGAGCCCTCCGCGTTCGCCGGCGCGATCGAAGCGCTCCGCTCCCCTCCCCGCGACGGAACGGGCTCGGCGGCCGCGCTCGGCCCCGGCGCGACGTGGGCGGTCCGGCGTCATCTCGGGCACGACGCGAAGGGCACCGTCGTCGTCACGTACGTGAGACCGACCGGTCGACCGGAGGACGATGCCGAAGCCCGCGCGATGCTCCGCTCGGCGGATCCCGAAGGCATCCTCACGAGCCTCCACGATCTCGAGGCCGGTCTCCGGGACTCGCTCGCGCGCGATCTCCCGCGCGTCCTGACCGCGGCGAGCGCGATCGTCGTGATGGCCGTGATGGCGGCCCTCCGCAGCCTGCGGGCCGTGGCGCTCGCCGCGCTGGTCCTCCTCGTCGAGATCGCGCTCGTCCTCGTCGCGGCGCGCGTCCTCGGCGTGCGGTGGCACGTCTACGACGCGCTCGTGCTGCCGATCCTGCTCGGGATCACGCTCGACGAGGCGATGTTCCTCCTCGAGGCGACCGAGCGGCGCTCGATCGACGAAGCGCTCGCCCACCAGGCCCCCCTCGGGGCGGCGACCGCCCTGACGACGGCGGCCGGGTTCGCGGCGCTCGTCACCTGCCGGTTCGACGGCCTCCGTGACATGGGAAAGGTCGGCGCGATCGGGTCGACCGTCGGCCTCGTCGCGGCTTTCGTCGTGATTCCGGCCGGTCTCCGTCTCGTGCGGTCTGCACGCACCTGAAGCGAGGCACGCCCGAAGCGAACGTGCGGTTTCCCGCAAAGGGCTGCACGGCGCGCGAGCTCTTGCGCCAGCCCCCGAAACGAGGCAGTGAGCCCTCGTGCAGGACTTTGTCGACCGGGGGACACGGCGGCCGACCTGGAGGTCGATCGCAAGCGGGTCGGCGCTCGCGTGGGTGGCGGCGGGGCTCGTCGTCGGCTGCAACGCGATCCTCGGGATCGGCGACCCGACGATCGACGCGACCGATGGCGGGACCGCCGGCGACGGCGCGCTCGCGAACGCGGACGGCGCGGCTTCGGACGCGAGCACCGAGACGGCGGACGGCGCTCCGGGCGCGGTCGCGGACGCAGCCGCCGATGCCGACGGAGCTGCGCTGCCGCCGTGCGATCTCACGGGGGACTACACGGTCTCGGAGCTCGCGAGCGTCAACTCGGCGCTCGACGAGGGCTCGGTCCGCCTCAGCGAGGACGAGCTCACGATCACGTTCGACTCCGAGCGCGCGACCGCGACCGGCAATCGCTACGACATGTTCATCGCGCAGCGCGCGAACCGGAACGATCCCTTCGTCGGCGCGCAGCCGATCCCGGGCACCGGGCTCAACACGACCGACTTCGAGTACTCGGCGAACATCGTCGATCAGGGCCTCACGATCATCTTCGAGCGGCAGGCCGCGGCGACGGACGTGAGCAAGTTGATGCGTGCGACGCGCCTCGACCCGAACGGCGCGTTCGACACGCCCGTCGAGGTGCCGGACGTGAACGCGAGCTGCGACTACATCGCGAATCCCTTCGCGCGCGGGACGGCGAACGACTTGTTCTTCGTCCGCGCGTGCGGTCCGGTGAAGTCGAACATCTACTACGGCGAGCTCGTCGGCGCCGGGTACCCGAACTTCGGCCCGGTGAGCGCGAACATCAACACGAACAACGCGGAGTACGAGCCCTCGCTCTCGGCCGACAAGAAGACGCTCCACTTCTCGCGCGAGATCGCCGGCAACTACGACATCTACGTCACGACGAGAAACGCGGTCGGCAGCGCCTGGTCGACACCCCAGCCGCTCGCGAACCCGGTGAACACGACGACGTCGAACGAGTCCCCGGGCTGGCTCTCCCCGGACGGCTGCCGGCTCTACTTCGTCTCGAACCGCCCCGGCGGAACAGGCAAGCAGGACATCTACGTCGCCTCGCGGCCGGCGGCGAAGTAGGAGCGCGCGGTGAGCACCCTCGAGGAGCAGGAGCGCGCACGCTTCGAAGAGTCCCTCCAGCGAAGGGTCGGGACGCTCCTCGGCAACAAGTACAAGCTCGAGGCGCTCCTCGGCGCGGGCGGGATGGCGGCCGTCTATCGCGCGACGCACCGCAACGGCAATCGCGTCGCGGTGAAGATGCTCCACCCCGAGGTCGCCGTCCTCCCCGAGATCCGCGCGCGCTTCCTCCGCGAGGGGTACGTCGCGAACGGGGTCGAGCACCCGGGCGTCGTGCGCGTGATCGACGACGACGTGACGCCCGACGGCGCGGTGTACCTCGTGATGGATCTCCTCGACGGCAAGACGCTCGGGCAGCTCCTCGACGAGCGGCGGACGCTCTCCGCCGCCGAGGCGGTCCCGATGATCGTCGAGGTCCTCGACGTGCTCGTCGCGGCGCACGCGCGCGGGGTCGTGCATCGCGACATCAAGCCGGAGAACGTGTTCATCGTCCGTGACGGCTCGATGCGGCTGCTCGACTTCGGGATCGCGCGCGTGACGAGCGCCACGTCCGCCACGCGCACGGGGCACTTGATGGGGACGCCCGCGTACATGGCTCCCGAGCAGGCGCGCGGCCTCGTGAAGCAGATCGATGCCCGAACGGATCTCTGGGCCGTCGGCGCCGTCCTCTTCCGCATGCTCACCGGGAGGCAGGTCCACGTCGCGGACACGCCGGAGCTCACCGTCGTGCACGCGGCGACGAAGTGCGCGCCGCCGCTCACCGAGCTCGCGCCGGACGCCGGCGCGGCGCTCGCGGCCGTCGTCGATCGCGCGCTCGCGGTCGAGATGGCGGACCGGTGGCCGGACGCACGATCGATGCAGGATGCGCTGAAGGCGGTCAGCGCCGCCGGCCTCTCGAGCGTCGCGCAGATGGCGGCGCTCTCGTCGGGCGCGCTCGACCGCACCCACCCGATGACGCCGGTGACCCCGTCGACGCCGCCGCATACCCGTCCGATGGAGCCCGTGCTCGTCCCCGGCTCCGGCACGACGCCGGGGATCGCGCGTTCGGGACCACCGCCGGCCGAGCGCTCCGGCTCGCGAGCCGCCGTCGTCGGGCTCGCGATGCTCGCCGTCGCGATCCTCGGCGCCGGCTCCTTCGGCCTCCGGAAGCTCGTCGAGGACGAGCCGGTGCAGAAGGCCGCGCCGGCGACGCCGGAGAGCGCGCCGCTGCCCGCGCCGGCCGTGAGCACCGAGATCGTCGCCGCCGGCGCCGCGACGCCGGCGCGGAGCGCCTTGCCGCTGCTCGCGATGCCGGACGCCGGCCACGGCCACACGGCGACGACGCCGAGCCCGGTCAAGCCGGTGAGCCTCGTGTCGCCGCCGAAGGCGAGCGCATCGGCGCGGCCGGCCGCGAGCGCGAGCACGACGGCTCCGGTGCCCTCGCCGAGCTGCACGCCGCCGTACACGCTCGACGCCTCGGGCAACAAGATCTGGAAGGCCGAATGCTTCAAGTGAAGACGCCGATCCTCGCCTCTCTCGTCGTCGCCGGTGTGACGCTCGCCTCGGCGGCCCACGCCGACGTGAGCACGTGCGTGAGCGCCGCGAACGAAGGCGGTGTCCTCCGTCGCGACGTCACGAAGCTCGTCTCCGCGCGAGACCGGCTCCGCGTCTGCGCGGCGGACGACTGCCCGACCGAGATCCGCGACGACTGCCGCAAGCTGCTCGCCGAGGTCGAAGGCGCGATCCCCACGATCGTTCCCGTCGCGGAGGACGCGACCGGCAGCGCGCTCCTCGACGTGCGGCTGGAGGTCGACGGCGTGACCGTCGCCCAGAAGCTCGAAGGCTTGCCGCTCAGCTTCGACGCGGGCGCGCACAAGGTCGCGTTCGTGCGCGGCAGCGAGCGGGTCGAGATGAACGTCGTGCTCACCGCGGGCCGCAAGAACGTCGACGTCCGCGCGCGGTTCCAGGACGTGAACGTGCCGCCGACCGTCCCCGCCGCAGCCGTCACGACCGATCGCGGCCCGTCGCCGCCGCCCGCGGAGGCGCGCTCTTCGTCGCTCCGGTGGGTCGGGCTCGGCGCCGCCGGTCTCGGCGTCGTCGGGCTCGGTCTCGGGACCGTGTTCGGGCTCCGGGCGAGCAGCTTGCAGGACGAAGCCGGGTGCCCGGACAACCGCTGTCGTGACGAGACCTCCGCGGGCAAGCTCCGCGATGCGCAGAGCGCGGGAAACCTCTCGACGGTGTTCTTCGTCGCAGGCGGCGTGCTCGCGGCGGGGGGCGTGACGCTCTTCTTGCTGAGCCCGAGCGAGGGCGGGGACGTGAAGACCGCGAAGACCGCGCGCACGCGGATCGCGCCACTGCCGTCGGGCGCCGCGATGGTGTTCGAGGGCACGCTCTAGGGCGCGCCACGAGGCGGCGATCTACATTCGTTTCATGCGAGCGTCTCTCCTCCTCCTGTCCCTGTTGTTCGTGGGAGCCTGCGGCCGTGCGACGTTCGTCGTGCAGCAGTACACCGGACCGGCACGCCCGCCCGAGTCCGTCGCCGTGCTGCGGGTGAACGGGAACGAAGACCTCCGCGTCGTCGAGCTCGACGACCGCGACATCAGCGCGCCGCTCGATCACGATGCGCGCCTCCACATCGAGATGCTCCCCGCGCGGCACACGCTCGTCGTCGCGTCCGAGACCGAGGAGCGCGATCGGCCCGGCCGCCGCCCGCGTCTCGCGTTCAACGCGGAGCCCGGGAAGGTATACCGCGTCGCGGCGCCGTCCGGGACCGAAGGCGCGCACGTCTACGAAGTCGATCGTGGGAGCGATGCCGTCGTGCGGGACGCGACCGTCGTCGAGCAACCTGTCGCGCCTCCGCCGCCGGTGCAGCCGCCGCCGGTGCAGCCGCCGCCGGAGACGCCCCCGCCGTCGGCCGACACGCCGACGACGCCCTGAGGCTCACGGCCCGGTGACGCAGCGCGTGCGCGCGAGGGCGCTCGCTTCGAGCGTGCTCGTCGCGCGCTCGGGCGAGAACTCGACGACGAAGACGTGGTCGGGCTGCGAGGGCACCGTCGTGATCGACCAGAGGACGATCCCCGCCTCGTTCGCGGCGAACGCGCTCGTGTCCCAGGTCGGCGCCGAAGCCGCGCGCACGTCGACGAGCGACTCGAGCTCGCGGACGGTGGGCATCCGCCAACCCGTCTTTCCTTCCGTCCGCGCACTCTGACAGGCGGCGACCGCGTCCGCCCACGTCGTGCGCACCGGAGCGACGGCGCGCTGCCAGGTGAGGCCGGTCCACTCGTCCTTCGTGGTCTCGACGCTCTGCGTGTAGTGTACACGCGCCGGAGGGGTGCCCCGCACGCAGCGAACGCGCTGCTCCGTCGAGGTGGCGCTCGCCTCCGTCGTGCCGGTGCCGAAGGCGACCGTCCAAGCCTTGCCGGCGGGGTCGCGCGCGTCGGCGCTCGTGCTCCAGAACGTCCCGGTCTCGGTCGCCGGCGCGAAGGCGACCGGATTCAGCGAAGGCGCCCCGCGTCCGTAGTCGACGAGGGAGAGCAGCTCGATCCGCGTCGGGAGGCGCCAGTCGCTCGCGCCCTCGAGATCGAGGGCGTCGCACGACGCGCGCGCCTGCGCGAGGGATGCACCGGAGGTCGACGCGCGCTGCCAGACGAGACGCGTCCTCTCGTCGAGCACCGTCTCGGTCGTGACCGCGTAGTCGCCGTTTGCAGGAGTAGCCGCGGGGAGCGGCCACATCGCCCACTCGTAGTCGCGCGAGCCTTCCGGCGTCGCTCCGTCGGGACCGCCGGAGGTGGAGGCGGCGCCGTCCCCGAGCGGGTCGGTCGTCGCGTCCGCGCGTGCGCTCGTGGCGTCGGGATCGTCGCGCCCCTCCTTCAGCTCGCCGCAGGCAGCCGCGCCCGCGAGGATCGCGAAGGCGACGGCCGCGGCGGCGCTCAGGGTCCCTTGACGCACCGCGCTCCGTTGAAATCGTCCTTCTTCGCCGCGCCCATGTACGCGCCCTGGGTCGGGACGAACGAGACGAGGAACGCGTAGTCGCCGTCGACGTTCGACGCCCAGTGCGAGCCGGCGCTGATCGTCTGGTTCGCCGCCGAGAACACCGTCTTGTCCCAGAGCGGCCCGGTGTTCGTCTTCATGTCGTAGATCGACTCGAGCTCGCGGACGGTGGGGAGGCGGTAGCCCGTCTGGCCGTCGAGCTGGATCGTCGAGCACGTCGTGAGCGCGGTCTGCCACTGGACACCGGCGCTCGACACACGCTGCCAGCGGAGGCCGGTCTTCGTGTCGAGGGCGGTCTGGGTGCCGAGGACATACTGGCCGACCGGCGCATCGCCACCCGCGGTGCGCGCGAGGAAGAGGACGGCGAGCGGCGCGAGGAGACGAGCGAAGCGCATCAGAGGCCTCCCCGCACGCAGCGGACGGCGCGCTTCTCGTTCTTCGACGCCGTCGTCGCCTGCCCGTAGTCGAAGCTCACGACCCGGCGCAGGAGGAACTGGGACTGGTACGGCGACGACGTCCAGTACTGGCTGCCGCCCTGGGTGCCCGCGTCGACGAGCGCGTTCGGGAACGCCGTCGTGTTGATCGCGGGAACGGACTTGTCGAAGTCGACGAGCGAGAGCAACTCGATCCGCGTCGGCATCCGCCAGTCGGTGTACCCGCCGAGGCTCAGCGTGTCGCAATACGTGACGCCGTCGTCCCACGTCTTCAGGTCGCCGACGTTGCGTTCCCAGAGGAGACCGGTGGTCCGATCGCAGACGACGGTCTGCTCGACGCGATAGCTCGCGGCGGGCGGGGAGGACTCGGGGAGACGCCAGCGCGCCCACTCGCGATCGGGCGGAGCCGCATCCGCGGGATACGTCGCCGCGCACGGGTCGCCTCCGTCCGGCGGAGGCGCCGCGCCGTCCTCTTTCGTCGAGCCGTCGGGCGGGGGCAGAGCGCCGGAAGAGCCACCGCCGTCGCCTTCGTCGATCGGCTCGCTCCCGCCGTCCTCGGTCGTGCCCGGGCCGGGTTCGTCCGCGCTCCGGATCTCGCCGCAGGCGAGACCGACGATGACCAGCGCCGGGAGACCGATCCGCAGGAGCGCGGCGCCACGTTTCATGCGACGGAAGGGTGACACAGCCGGCGCGATCGGCAAACCACGAACGCGGCAGCCGCGCGTCGCGCGGCCTCGTCCTACCTTGCGAAGCCCGCGACAGGACACTACTAGAGGACGTCCGCCGGTGTGGCGGGCGTCATGACGAACGAGCTGCGCGCCACCGTCTCCGATCGCACGGGCCTCACCGCCGAGGGGCTTGCGCGGGCCCAGGCGGCCGAGCTCGATCCGCTGCCGTCGGTCCTCCCGCCCGAAGGCATCCGGGTCAGTCGCCTCTCCGAGGTCACCTCGGCCGTGGCGGCGCTCGGCGGACGCGGTCGCGTCGACGTCGCCGGGATCCGCGGGTGCGCGGATGCCGCGGTGATCGCGGCGCTCGCCCGCGCGAGCGCGCGCACCGTGGTCGCGGTCGCAGAGGACATCGACGCGGCACGGAGGCTCGCGCAGGACGTCCGCTTCCTCCTCGGTCCTGCGCGGCCCGGCGACGACGAGGAAGGCGAGATGGACGACGCGGACGACGTCCTCGTCCTCGCGACGCCGGAGTCCTCGCCGTACGCCGACGTGAACCCCGACCGTCGCACCGCGATGAGCCGGATGGCGACGCTCGCGCACCTCGCGGCCGGGCGTCCGGTTCGCGTGCTCGTGGTCGCCGCGAGCGCGCTCGTCCGCAAGCTCGTCCCGCCGGAGGTCGTGCGCGCGTACACGCGCAAGGTCGAGCACGAGTCGGAGATCGACCGCGACGACCTCGTCCGTGCGCTGACCGAGGCCGGCTACCTCCGCGTGCCCGTCGTCGAGGATCCCGGGTCGTTCGCCGTGCGCGGCGCGCTGCTCGACGTGTGGCCGCCGGGCGCCGAGGCGCCCTCGCGGATCGAGCTCTACGGCGACATGGTGCTCTCGATCAAGCCGTTCGACGCGAGCGCTCAGGTCACGCGCGAGAACGCGGCGACCGCTCGCGAGCTGTGGCTCCCTCCTGCGCGCGACGCGATCTTGTCGCCCGAGAACGTCGCGCGCGCGAAGGATCGCGTCGCCCAGCTCGCGGACATGATCGACTGGCCGACGACGAAGACGCGCGTGCTCGTCGACGACGTCGTCCAGGGTCGCGCGTTCTTCGGCGCGGATGCCTATCTACCGGCGTACTACGACCACCTCGCGCCGCTCGCGAGTTACGTGCCGGACGGCGCGTGCGTCGTCCTCACCTCGCCGGCGACGACGACGAACGTGGTCCGCGAGGAGCTCGCGCGCGCGGTCGAGGACGCGGCTGCGAAGGAGGGCTCGCCGCACTTCCTCCCCGGCACCTTCTATCGTGAGGAGCCGGAGGTCGTCACGGACCTCGCCGCGCGCGCGGTCGTCGTGCTCCACGGCGCCGCGATCGTCGGCGGCGAGGCGGACGGGCTCGCGACGTACGAGACGGCGCCCGCGGGCTCGGAGCCGCTCCATCTCGCCGCGCTCGATCACGAGGACCTCACGCGCGCGGTGAAGACGGCGCGCGCCTCGAAGGGGCGCGCGAGCACGCTCACCCCGGTCGCGCGGCGGATCCATCACTTCAAGGACAGCGGGCTCCGGGTCGTGCTCGCCGCGCGCGCGCAGACGCAGGCCGAGCGACTCGCCGGCCTCCTCTCCCACCAGGGCGTCCGGTGCCGGATCCGCGGGAGCGTCCTCGATCCGGCGTGGCTCGTGGCGCCGCGCTCGGACGACGATCCCGACGCGGAGATCGTGACCGGCCCGCTCGCACGCGGCGTCGTCCTCCCCGGGGAGGGCTGGGCGCTCGTCACCGAGGAGGAGATCTTCGGCGGACGCGTGCATCGTGCACGTGAACGGAAGGCGCGCGACGCCGCGCGCCCGTTCCTCGAGGACCTCCGCTCGCTGAACGTGGGCGACTACGTCGTGCACGTCGAGCACGGCATCGGCCGCTATCTCGGCCTCGTCCACAAGGACGTCGGGGGGCTCACGGTCGACCTCCTCGTCGTCGAGTACTCCGGCGGCGACAAGCTCTATCTCCCCGTCTACCGCCTCAACCAGATCCAGAAGTACTCGGGCGGCGAGAGCGGCGAGCCGAAGATCGACCGGCTCGGCGGCTCCACCTTCGCGAAGACGAAGGCGCGGGTGAAGAAGGCCGTCCGCCAGATGGCGGACGAGCTCCTCCGCCTCTACGCCGAGCGCCAGGCACAGCCGGGCGACTCGCTCCCGACCGCGGACGACGACTACCGCGCCTTCGAGGCGACCTTCCCGTTCGACGAGACGGAGGACCAGGCCCGCGCGATCGACGAGGTGAACCGGGATCTCGAGACGCCGCGCCCGATGGACCGCCTCGTCTGCGGCGACGTCGGCTTCGGGAAGACCGAGGTGGCCCTCCGCGCGGCGTTCCGCGTCGCGATGCACGGCAAGCAGGTCGCCGTCCTCTGCCCGACGACCGTCCTCGCCCAGCAGCATTTCCGCACGTTCGAGGCGCGCCTCGGCGACTACCCGATCACCGTCGCGAACCTGAGCCGGTTTCAGTCGAAGAAGGAGCAGGACGAGACGCTCGCGCGCTTGAAGGAGGGCAAGGTCGACGTCGTCATCGGCACCCACCGCCTCCTCTCGAAGGATGTGCACTTCAAGTCGCTCGGGCTCCTCGTCGTCGACGAGGAGCAGCGCTTCGGCGTCGTCCACAAGGAGCGCATCAAGCAGCTCCGCGTGAACGTCGACGTCCTCACCCTCTCCGCGACGCCGATCCCGCGCACGCTCCAGATGGCGGTGAGCGGCATCCGCGATCTGTCCTTGATCACGACGCCGCCGGTCGATCGGCGCGCGGTCCGCACGGTCGTCACCCGCTACGACGACCAGGTGCTCAAGGAGGCGATCGGCCGCGAGCTGTCGCGCGGCGGCCAGGTCTTCTACGTCTACAACCGGATCGAGGGCCTCTACGAGAAGGCGCAGCGCCTCCACCAGCTCTTCCCCGAGGCGCGGATCGCGGTCGCCCACGGGCAGATGAACGAGAAGGCGAAGAAGACGTCGACGGCGCCCGAGGGCGACGGCGGCAGCGCCGCCGAAGGCGCGCTGGAGAAGACGATGCTCGACTTCGTCGAGGGCCGCTACGATGTCCTCTGCGCGACCGCGATCGTCGAGAGCGGTCTCGACATCCCGCGCGCGAACACGATCGTGATCGATCGCGCCGACCTTTTCGGCCTCGCGCAGCTCTACCAGCTCCGCGGCCGCGTCGGCCGCTCCAAGGAGCGCGCGTACTGCTACTTGATCGTGCCTCCGCCGAACGCGATGACCGACGAGGCGCGCGCGCGGATCGAGGCGCTCGAGCGGCACACCGAGCTCGGGAGCGGCTTCAAGATCGCGTCGCTCGATCTCGAGCTCCGCGGCGCGGGTGACCTCCTCGGCGCCGATCAATCCGGCACCGTCGCGAGCGTCGGCCTCGATCTGTTCGCGTCGATGCTCGACGAAGCCGTCCACGAGCTCCGCGGCGAGCCGGTCGTCCACGACGTCGATCCGGAGCTCTCGTTCGACGTCACCGCGCTCCTCCCCGACGACTACGTCTCCGACGTCGGCGTGCGGCTCTCGCTCTACAAGCGGCTCGCGAGCGCGGCCGACGAGCACGCGGTCGCCGAGCTCGGCGTCGAGATGGAGGACCGCTTCGGGCCGCCGCCGCCGGAGGCCAAGTGCCTCGTGCGTCTCATGACGCTGAAGTGCGAGCTCCGGAAGCTCCGCGCGCTCGGATGCGAAGCGAACGCGAAGAGCGTCACGCTCCACCTCCGCGAGGACACGCCGCTCGATCCGAAGAAGATCCTCGATCTCGTGAAGCTCCCGAAGTGCCCGTGGAAGATCACGCCCGACATGCGCCTCACGCGGCGCTTCGACGGACCGGCGCATCCGCAGCCGAAGGCCGCAAGGCAGCAGGCCGCCCCTCCGTCGGCCTCGGACGGCCTCGGCAACGCCGAGACGGTCCTCGCCGAGCTCGCGCGCTGCTGGAAGGACTGACGTTCGACGGGGATCCCCACCTTCGGCCATCAGCGCTGGCGGAAGGGAGATGACCCATGAAGACTCGAGAGATCGGCCTCGTCGTCGCGGTGGCGTGCGGCTGCGCGCTCGCCTCGTTCGCGTGCCTCGGCCGAGAGGACGACACGGCCTCCACGCGGCAGGCCGCGACGTCGACGGACCTCGCAGCGGCACGCGCCGCGTGTGACATCGCCAGCGACGGAGGCGTGCCGCTCCTGCCCGCGACGGTCGGCGACGTCCGGTCGGCGCTCGCGCGTACCTGGCTGCAGTGCCCGCACGACGGCGTGCCGGAGCAGGTCTTCACGCTGGCACGCGACGGCACGTGGACGACGCCGGCGGCGGCAGGTCGCTGGGGGCTCGCCTGCGTCGTCGGCCCGAACGGCGGCGCGTTCTCGACGAAGCCCGACGACGACGAGACGACGCCGGCGTGCGCGCTCTCGCTCGGGACGACGGAGGGCGCCGAGGGGTCCGTCCTCGCCTGGAGCTCGATCCACGCGGACGCGGCGGGGCTCTTCCTCGATTCCGAGCACGGCACGCGCAGGTGGGTCGCCGTGCCGTGATCACCCGCCGAGGCGGATCGGCGTACCGTCCGTCTTCACGCGGAAGAGCACGTACGGCTTCTGGCGGAGGTCGCGTCCGCCCTGGAACTTCGCCTGGCGGTGGAGCTGGTTCGCGGTGACGTAGAGGAAGCCGTCCTGCGCGAGTGACAGCGTGTCGGGCCAGAGGAGGCGCGGGTCGGTCGCGATCGTCTCGAGCGTGCCGTCCGTCTTTCGTCGCAGGATCGCGGTCGCTTCGTAGCTCGTGAGATAGACGCGGCCCTCCGCGTCCGACTCGAGCCCGTCGGAGGCGCCCTTCTCGCCGAGGTCCTTCACCGTCGCGGCGACCGCGCTCTCCGGCGTGTTCGGATCGGCGAGGCGGTCGACGGAGACGGCGTAGAGGTGCCGGCTAGAGAGCGGACAGTAGTAGAGGGTCTTGCCGTCGTTCGAGATCGCGATCCCGTCGCTCCCGATCCCGATCTTCTGCGCGGGCTTGCCGGGCTCGTTCTGGACGAGCGGCCGCCCTTCGACGATCGGCTGGAAGACGGGATCCGGCTTCGTGCTCGGGTGATCGTGGAGCTTCCGCCAGCTCCGCCCCGAGTCGAGATCGACGACGACGATGCCGTTCGGTCCGCTCGCGGACGAGTCGGTGACGAACGCGAGGCCGCCCTTGCCGCGCGTGAGGTCGAAGCGGACGTCGTTCACGTAGCTCGTCGGTCCGGCGACGTTGCGGGGGAGCACGATCGTCTTCACGACCGCGTTCGTCGCGAGATCGATCCCGACGAGCTTCGGTCCGCCGAGCTCGCTCGTGCCCATCAGCGGCGCCCCCGTGTCGAGCACCCAGAGGCGGTCTTTCGGATCGACGACGACGCTCTGGACCGACACGAAGCCCTTGTCGAGCTGCCCGGCCGGGGGGACGCGGTTCATCTCCGCGTTCGGGAACGCGACGGCCTTCCCCCCCTTGACCTCGGCCACGGTGAACTGGACGTCGTCGCCCCAGCGCGGGAAGTTCACGAAGACGCGCCCGGTCCGCGAAACGGTGACGCCCGTCGGCATCGCACCGTCGAAGAGCGCGACCGTCTCGAGCGAGCCCTGCGGCATCGCCGTGGGGAGCTCGCGTGTGCCGGGCACCTTTGCGCCGGTCGTGACGAGATCGCCTCGCTGCGGAGCTTTCTCGGGCGCGTCCGCGCGGCCGCACGCGGCGCAGGCGAGGGAGACGAGCAAATACGACGAGAGCCTCATGCCCGCGGTGCGAGCAAGATCGACGCCGTGACCTCCCGCGAGCTCAGGGGGTGCCGCCGGCCATCCGGCACTGGCGCTCGAGCGCCTGCGCGATCGTGGTCTGTCCGCGAGCGCGCGCGGCGCGCGCCTGCGCGCACACGGCGGGCTCGGCCGGCGGCGGCGGC
>JBDHVE010000021.1:0-78441 GCA_039809485.1 Polyangiaceae bacterium
GGCCGCGCCGGCCCCGACGAGCGCGATCACGGCGGCCGCGGCGGCGAGCTTCTTCCAGCCCGCGCTCTCGGTTTGGGTCGCGACGGGCGACGTCCCCCACGCGACGGAGGTCGGCTCGCCGATCGCGATCGTGGGCGGCGCTTCGTGGAGCGGTGGCGCGGAGGGACGCACGCCCACGTGCGCGAGGGGCGAGAACGCCATCGGCTCGGTCGCCGCACGCACGCGTGCGAGCGCCGACGCGCTCTCGCTCGTCACTCCCGGCCGCGTCGCGAACGGCTCGAGCGCGGCGACGAGGTCGGTGATGCTCTGGAAGCGATCATCGAGCCGCTTCGCGAGGCAGCGCGTCACGACGGCCGAGAGCTCGCGCGGGACGTCGGGACGGAGCGCGTGGACCGGGACCGGCTCGTCGCTCAGGACGACGGAGATCACCTCGGTCAGGTTCTCGCCGCGGAAGGGCAGCTGCTTCGTGAGCAGCTCGTAGAGGATGACGCCGAGGGCCCAGATGTCCGTGCGTACGTCGACGTAGCGGGACGACCGGAGCTGCTCGGGGGACATGTAGCTCGGGGAGCCGAGCATGTGGCTCGTCGTCGTGAGCGACGGGTCGTGCGGCTCGCCGGCGATCTTCGAGATCCCGAAGTCGAGCACCTTCACGATCGGCTTGCCGTTCGGCGCCGCGACGCAGAACAGGTTCTTCGGCTTCAGATCGCGATGCACGATGCCGGCGGCGTGCGCCGCGGCGACCCCGACGCAGGTCTGGAGCACGTAGTCGAGCGCTTCGCCGACCGGCAACATCCGCGGATCGTTCACGACGCGCGAGAGGTCGTGCCCTTCGAGGTGCTCGATGACGAGGTACGGTCGTCCGTCGGGCAGCGTGCCCGAGTCGAGGACGCGCGCGACGTGCTCGCTCTTCAACCGCGCGGCGGCTTGACCTTCGCGGACGAAGCGAACGACGAGCTCGTCGTCGGCGAGCGCGTTCGCGCGGAGCAGCTTGATCGCTACGCGCTGGCGCAGCGTCTCGTGCACGGCCGAGACGACGACGCCCATCCCGCCCGACCCGAGCATCCCGTCGACGCGGTACTTCCCCGCGAGGAGCTCGCCCGGCTGGACGGGCATCGGTTCCGACGACGCGGGCATCATGGGACGGCAGCGCAGCGCGCCGCCTCCAGCGTACCACCGCTGCCTTCGATCAGCGCGTCGCCACGAGGCCGGAGAGGACGCGGCCGGCCCGGCTCGAGACCGGCGCCTTGTACGGGCTCGTCACGAAGGACACGGCGAACGCGAGGATCGACACGATCGCACAGCAGACCACGGCGGGATGCACGCCGCGATCCGCTCTCGGCTGCGTCCTGGCAGCTCGGGTGACCGGGGCCGGGGGCCCCACGACGACGGGCACGGCGCCGGAGTCCGACCAGTACGACGCGACGACGTGCGCCGCACGCTGTCCGAGCATCCCGAGGCGCACCGTGTGCGGGGCGACCGCGTCGTCCTCCCAGTCCACGTCGACGGCGATCTCGCTCGTCAGGTACGGGGCCGAGCGCCGGCCCTCGTCCGGGATGCCGATCTGCTCGCAGACGCGTTCGAGGCAGCTGTCGACATAGAGCTCGGGATCGCGGGCGTTCACGAGAGACGCATCGCTGCACGCCGCGCGCCGACGTGGATCCACGCGATCATGGGTCCTCGCAGACCGGTGGGCGGACATCGAGTGAACGAGGCTGCACTCGACGTGCAGCCCGATCGGTCACGCGCGGTACACGCGACGCTCGGCTTCGACGCCGAGGAACGAGACGACGGCGCTCTCGGGCGCGACCTCGGCGCGAGCGGGCCTCTGATCCGCTTCGACGTCCGCCCGGCGGACCGCCTCGTACTCCGCGATGGACAGCGGCTTGCGGTCCGCGAGCGGCGCACCGAGGGCGAGCTCCTCGGCGAACGCTCCGGCGCCGGGGACGACGGTGCCGGCGAAGTACTCGGCGCAGCAGCCCGAGCCGTAGCTGAAGAGACCGATCCGCTTCCGTTCGAGCTGCGCGGCCTGCGCATCGAGGAGCGATGCGAGCGCGAGGTAGAGCGACCCCGTGTAGACGTTGCCGACCTCGGACGGCAGCCGGAGCGACGGCGCGACCTCCGCGTCGAAGGTGGCGTCGGCGTCGGATTCGGCGAGCCCGCGCACGCTGGCGAGGTGGCGATGCGCCTTCCTCGCCATCTTGCCGTAGGGCACGTGGTAGCAGCGGCGGACGATGTCGTCGGGATCGAGCCCCGCGTCGCGCGAGGCCTGCTCCCAGCCCTCGTACGCGCCCGCGAGCGCGTCGAGATAGCACTGCACCGAGAGGTGGCCGTCGACGACGGCATCCTTCTTGTGGAGCGGACGCCAGAAGTCCGAGACGTCGCGCGCGTACGAGCCGGTCACCCCGGGCTCGAGCGCGAGGAGGCGCGGCGACGACTTCACGAGGATCGCGACCGCGCCGGCCCCTTGGGTCGGCTCCCCCGCTCCGCCGAGCGCGTAGCGCGCGATGTCGGTGCACACGACGAGCGCCGAGCGACCGCGAGCGCTCCCGGAAGCGATCCAGTCCATCGCGGTGAGGAGGCCGGCGGTGCCGCCGAAGCACGCGTGCTTCGCTTCGTAGACGCGGCAGCGTGAAGGCAGCCCGAGGAGGCCGTGGAGGTAGGCCGCGATCGGCTTCGAGTGATCGACCGCGGTCTCGGTGCCGACGACGACGAGCCCGATCGTGCTCGGGTCGACGTCGGCTTTGGCGAAGAGGCGGCGCGCGGCGTTGGCGCCGAGCGCGACGGGGTCCTCGTGCGCTCGAGCGACCGCCATCCGGCGGACGCCGAGCCCCTCGACGTACTTCGCCGGCGGGACGCCGCGGGCGACGGCGAGATCGGTCAGCTCGAGATAGCGCTCGGGGACGGCGAGCGAGAGGGCGTCGATTCCGATGGGACGGTCGTGCACGAGGGCTCCGATGTACACTCGACGCAGCGCGTTGCATATGGGCGTCATGGATCGACGCCGAACCGAGCGCGATGGGCAGAGGCCGCTGTGCGCGGACCACGCATCGCCGCCAACCCAAGGTAATTCCTGGCGAGCTCCGATGTAGGACAGCGGCCTACGCCTTGCTGGGCCCCGGTCATGACGCGCGCTCGCCCGTGGCTTCGCTCCTTCCTCCTCGCCCTCCCGGTCGGCCTCCTCGCGTGCAGCGCCGAGCCCTCCGACAGCCGGGAGAGCGGCGAGGACGCGTTCACGAGCAACGACGGCGCGACCCTGGAGCTCCGTTTCGAAGGCCAGATCGTGACCGACGTGCGGACCGAAGCGCGCGCCGCCGTCGTCGCGCAGCTGCAATACGTCCAGGGCATCCTCACGACCGCCGCGCAGGCGAACGGCCAGGTCGGGATGGTCTCGCTCGAAGCGGTCGAAGAGCGGCAGGCCGGCGACCGGAAGACGGTCTCGTACAAGGCGGCGCTGCCGGTCGTGTGGCCGAAGAGCCGACCGGCCCCCGCGAGCTACGAGCTCGTGCTCCCGCGCGATACGACCACCTTCGCCGCGTTCAACGCGAAGTACGACGGCACCTGCGGCCGGAACGAATACGGCCAGGAGACCTTCTGGCACGACTGGAACCCCGGCGCGCCGGGCTGCCGGCCCGTCGAAGGCGATGTCCTCCGCACGACCGCGACGGTCGCCCCGCACCCGAAGAGCACGCAGGGCAAGTACCCCGAGTACGACCGCGTCTGGGCCGACGACCGCCTCGACGTCACGATCGTCTTCGGGATCATCTCGAGCAACACGCCGGACGACGAGGGCGCGCGCGAGATGGAGTCGACGCTCGGCGCGATCGCACGGACGCTCACGAACCCGGTCCGGACCGACACGGCCGCGAGCGGCACGTTGATCAAGACGTCGGCGCTCTCCGGTGACATCGACGTCGGCGGGCGCGCCCGCAAGGTGAACGTCTCTGCGATGCTCGTCTCCGAGGTCGCGAGCGCCGGCTCCGACTTCGATGCGCTCTACAAGAAGTCGACGAAGGACGCCGACCTCGTCGTCTACAGCGGCCACTCCGGTCTCGGCGCGAACATCGCCGCGATCGCGAAGCGCGCCACCGTCGCGAAGGACAAGTACCAGCTCTTCTACCTGAACGGCTGCCAGACCTTCGCGTACCTCGGCCGCGACCTCCACGACGCGAAGATCGCCGCGAACGGCAAGGCCGCCGATCCGGCCGGCACGAAGGACCTCGACATCGTCGCGAACGCCCTGCCCGCCTACGGCGATGACGGTCGCACGACGATGACCCTCTACGACGCGCTCGTCGGCTCCGACCGGCCGAAGGACTTCAACGCCATCCTCCGGGACTTCTCGCGCATCCACCTCGTCGCGGTCTTCGGCGAGGAGGACAACGTCTTCGCTCCGCGCTGAGCAGAGGTGACGCGCGGCGAGCGCCCGGCGATGATGCCAGACGCATGACCTCTCTGCCGCTCGGCCGCCTGCTCGTCGACACCGGAGTGCTCACGTCGTCCGCGCTCGACGGCGTGCTCGAGGCGCAGCGCGGAAGCGGCAAGCGGCTCGGCGACCTCCTCGTCGAACGCGGTCTCGTCCGCCCCGACCAGCTCGCGCAGCTCCTCTCGAACCAGCTGGGCGTCCCCTGGGTGCGGCTCGCTCACATGCAGGTGGAGCCGGACGTCGTCGCCCTCGTCCCGCGCGAGGTCGCCGTCGCGCACCACGTGCTACCCGTCCACGTTCGCACCGCCGACGGCGCCCCCCGCCTCTACGTCGCCGCCGACGACCCGACCGACGCGGTGGCGCTCGAAGCGTGCGCACGCAGCGCGCGGATGCCGGTCAAGCCGATGGTCGCGCTCGCGGACGACCTCCGCGCGGCGATCACCCGCATCTACGGCGCACCGCCGGCCCCGACCCGTGCGCGGACGTCGCTCAAGCCGGGGGAGGCGCCGATCGAAGTGCTCGACGACGGCGACCTCGTCGAGGTCCTCGCCGCGCGCACGACGCGCTCGCGCACGACGGTCCTCGCGCTGAACGCGCCCGACAAGTTCCTCGCCGCGTGTCGCGCCGCCGTCGCCGCGCTCGGCGCGGACGTGATCGACGGCAGCCTCGTCCGCGCTGCCGAGCTCGCGCTCGAGCACCAGCCGTGCGCGATCGTCGTGACGGAGGACGTCTACGCGTTCGATCGCGAGGGGCTCGAGCGCCTCGCCCTCGACCGCGACGCTTCGCTCGTCGCCTGGAACGAGGACGCCGAGGCGGCTCACCTCGCGCCGCTCCTCACCAACGCGATCCTGCGCGCGGCGCGGGCGAGCTACGAGCCGGGCGCCCTCGTCGACGGTCGCTACGAGCTGCTCCGTGAGCTCGACTGCCGCGTCCCGCGTGCACGATGGGAAGTGCGCCACACGCGGACGGCGCGGAGGGCGCTCCTCGAAATCGGGATCGGCGAGGCGGCGACCAGCATCCTCGCGAAGCAGGTCGCGCTCGCACGCGTGACGCATCCGGGCGCGCCGGAGCTGCGCGACGGAGGGACGACGCAGGCAGGTGACCCGTATCTCGTCCTCGAGCTCGTCGAGGGCCGCTCGCTCGACGGCCTGCTCGCCGCGCGCGGGAGCGTCCCGGCCGAGGACGCGTCCGCGATCGCCGTGCAGCTCGGTGAGCTCCTCGCCTCGGCGCATGCCGCCGGGATCGCCCACCGTGACGTGAAGCTCGCGAACGTCATCGTCGTGCGCGACCCGTGGGGGACCGAGCGCGCGAAGCTCGTCGGGTGGCAGAACGCGGCCGGGGCGTCCTCGCGCGAAGCGACCGCTGCGCGCGAGGACGTCGAGCGCGACGTGAAGGCGCTCGCTTCGTGCGTCCTCGAGCTGCTCGCGGGCAAGGCGGATCCGGCGCTCGCGAAGCTGCTCGCGAGCGCGGCGGCGGGCGAGCTCGACGCGCGTTCGTTCACGCGCGCGCTCGCGCACGCGCTGCCGGCGTCGTCACGCTCGTCCCTCCTCGAGCCGGTCGCCTCCGGCGCCGCCGTGCCCTCGCGCCGTCCTCCGGGCGCCGAGCAGCGCCGCTTCCGACGCGCGCCGTACCGCACGCCGGTGCGGCTCGAGGTGCCCGGGTTCGGGTCCGTCGACGGGCGGAGCGAGGACATCTCCGTCGGCGGTCTCCTCGTCGTCGCGCGCGCCGACGTACAGCCGGGGACGAAGCTGAACGTGCGCTTCGCGCTCCCGGTCGACGGCCGCGTCGTGACCGAGCCCGCGACGGTGAAGTGGGCGCGCTCGGCGCACAAGGACGCGGGGCTCCGCGCGATCGGCGTCGAGCTCGCGAGCGTGTCGCCCGACACGCTCGCGCAGGTCGAACGCTACGTCGGCCTGATGAGCGATCAGGGCTGAGCGGGCTTCGTCGCCAGCTTCTTCGCGAGGCCGTCCAGCACGACCTGCTTGTCGGCGGGGACGCGCGCACGTGCAGACTGCACGAATTGCGAGACGCGTCCGTCGTCGACGACGAACATCGCCTTCTCGGCGGCGTCGCGGGTCTCGCCTTCGTAGCGGACGAACGCCGCGACGAGCGCTTCGCTCGCGACGTCGCGGACGGTGGACTCGTCGTCGAGACGCGCGAGCGTCTGCCATGCCCACGGGCTCGCGACACGCCGGAGCGACTTCACGGCGACGCGCGCGGTGGCCTCGTCGGGGGCCGACGAGAGCCGGTCGGAGAGCGCCTTCGCGATGCTCGCGCGATGGCACATCCCCATCCCGGAGAGGATCCCGAGCGTGCGCTCGCCGGTCGAGCGGCCGAGCGCGGCGAGGAGCTGCGAGGCGGCCTCGTCGGAGTCGAGACGAGCGACGGCTTCGGCCGCGACGGCCACCGCGCTCGCGTCGGCCTGGTCGAGCCACGCGTAGAGAACGGGCGCGACGCGCGCGTCGCGGAGGATGCCGAGCGCCTCGACGACGTCGAGCCGTGCCGCCGCAAGCGCATCGCGCGGGATCGACGCGGGCGCGTCGAGCGCGGCCAGCTCCGCGAGCGGCATCACCGCGCGCGGTCCCATCTTCGCGAGGGCGAGCGCGACGGGCGCCTTGCCGCCGCGCGCCTTCTTGTCGAGCTCCGGCGTCCGCGCGACGAGCGCGTGCACGTCCTTGAACGCGCCGGGATCGGAGGCGCGCGCGGCGGCGACCATGTCGCGGAGCACCTTCTGCGCCTCGGGGGCGAGCCGTGCGCGCTCGAGGCGCGCCGCGGTGGCACCGGCGCGTGGAGCTTCAATCGCCTGCGCGAAAGCGGCGGGGCAGAGCGCGGTCGCGAGAGCGAACGCCGCGATACGGGAGAAGGTCTTCATCGTCGTGCTCATCGTCCGCTCTCCCACCACTTGGCGTCGGGGATCTTCCGCGCCGCGTTGGTCCCGCAGTGCACTTCGCCGAGCTGCGCGTGGTAGTCGTCCCAGTCCTCGGCGAAGTGGACGGTGACGCCGTGCTTTCCGAGCGCGCTCACGAGCTGCGTCTCGAACGGATCCTTGCCGTCGATCATCGGCCCGTGGGGCTTCGGGGCGACGAAGTGCCCGTCCGAGACGTAGATGCCATTCACGGTGCCTGGCTGGAACGCGACCGAAGCGCCTTCGTACGAGTGGTGGAGGTACGGGACGCGGACGATCTCGTCGTCGGTGAGGCCGATCTCCTTCTTCAGGATCGCGACCTGCGCGTCGACTTCGGCGGCGGCTTCGGCGCTCGCGCTCATCACGTCCGTGTCGGCGAGGATCTCCTTGATCGTCGCCTGCGCCGGCAGCGCCTTGCCGTTGTCGTCGAACCAGGACTTCCCGACGAACATCGGCGTCTCGCCGAGGCCCTTCGTGACGAGCTCCTCGAGCATCGACTTCGCGAGCCGCGCGTCGTTCACGAGCACGATCCAGCCGCGCGGCGTCGCCGCCTTCACGAACGAGATCGTCTCGTCGACGTGCCCGACGAGCAGCCACGACGTGTCGACGTAGACGGGCGGCTGGACCGCCTGCGCCTCGAGCATCTTCGTGAACGAGACGTCCGGCTTGAAGCTCGGCGTCGAGCCGCGGAGGATGCGGCCGAACGGGAAGATCTGGCCGTCCTTCGTGAAGGGCGGGATCGTCTCGAGGTTGCCGAACGAGTTGAGCGAGTCCGTCCGCGGGTCGTGCCGCGGATCGAACTGCTGGATCGCCGCCGTGTCCGGTCCGCGGAGCGACGTGAACACGAACGCGCCGGCGGGCCGGAGCGGGTTCTTCTTGTCGGTCGGGTCGTAGACGTTGGCGGAGCGGAGGTTCACGCGGACGACGTGCTGCTCGCCGCCGGGCGCCGGCATGCTCATCCATGCCGTCTCGAAGAAGTCCTGCGTCCAGGGATCTTCCTCGTCGACCTCGGTCGGCGTCGGCGCCGACGCCGCCGAGCACGCGGCGGCGAGGTCCTTCCGCATCTCCGCGTTGCCGGGCTGACGCGTGTTGCTGACGAAGATCTCTTCCGCGGGCTGGAGATGGTGCGAAGTGAGCACGGGAGCGACCCGCAGCTTCACGTCGTCGGTGACGGTCTCGCCCTTCGCGACGACCGTCAGCCGGACGACGACGTAGCCGTCCCACGCGGCAGGGTCGCGGACGATGTCCTTCGCTTCGATGCCGAGCTCCACGCCGGCGCGGACGTCGTCGAGCGAGAGCGCGCCGTCCTCGCCGAGCACTTCGAATTCGTCGGCGCCGGGTCCGAGCTTCTTGAAGAGGCGCACGGCCGTCGTGGCACCCTCCGCGATCGTGATCGTCGCCGTCGCGTCATCGGGCGCCTCCGCCCACGGCTTCGTCTTCAGGCGCGCGAGGTCCTTCGCGTCCGCTTCGCCGTTGACGACCTCGTCGGCGGCGTCGTTGCACTTCGGGAGGTCGTAGTCGCCGCCGGTCGACTTGCAGCGGCGCGTGTCGTCGTCGATGTTGGCGAGGAAGACCGCGCCGTGCGCGGCGTCCCACGCGAGCTTCTCGGCGTCGCGTTCGTCGAACGAGACCTCACCGTCGCGATTGGAATCGGCCCGGAGATCGGCGACGACCGTGGGCTTGGCGGGCTCGGTGGGAGCCGTGTCCGTGTGCACTTCGGCCGTGCACGCGGCGAGGAGCAGGAGCCCGATCGTTCCGACCGTACGCATGGGCTCGACCGAATGCATGGTTCGGGCCAACCATCGCGCATCGCGAACGCATCGAGATCGTTGGATCGTCTAGGGGGCGTGCGTTCCTGCACGGACCCCCTGTTCCGAAGGGCGTGAAGTCTCGCACGAGCGCGCGAAGGCGAGGATGCGCGCGGCGATCCGCTCCGGGGCGTCGACCTGCGGCACGTGGCCGACGCCTTCCGGCTGCTCGACGACGGCGTGCGGCGGCAGGTGCTCGCGGAAGTACTCGAGCGCGGCGCGCGGCAGGAGCTTCTCGGACCGACCCCACATCAGGAGCACCGGCATCGCGAGCGCCGACAGCTGGTCGGGCGTGACGGCGTGCTCGTTCGTCGCCGTCGCGAGGATCTCCTTCACCGCCGGGCGGCTCATGAGCTCCGGGAATTCGTGGGCGAGGAGCGCCACGACCCAGCGCGGGCGATGGTAGATGCGCTCGATGAGCGCCATCGCCTCGCGGCGCGTCCGGATGTGGAACGCCTTCCGGACCTGATCCCACTCCTCGTCGGGGAGCCGTGCGCCCGCCGGCGAGAGGAGCACGAGGCCGCGGACCTTCTCCGGTCGCGTCACCGCGTAGTGAAGGGCGAGCGCGCCGCCGAGCGAGTTGCCGACGACGACCGCCGGCTCGTCGATCAGGAGATCGAGCGCTTCGACGACGCATTCCTCGAGCACCTCAGGGGTGACCTCGACCCCCGGGTGCTCGGTGAACCCGTGGCCGGGTAGCTCCGGCACCACGATCCGCTTCACGTGCGGCCGGAGGCTCGCGACGAGCGCGGCGAACGTCGACGCGCTCGCGCTGAGGCCGTGGAGGAGGACGACGGTGGGGAGCGCGCCCTTCCCCGCGCCGTCGTAGACGTGCACCTGGGCGCAGCCCGCCTTGATCACGCGGCTCGTGAGTCCGGCGCGGTTCAGCACGTAGCGCGTGAGCTTCTCGGTCGCGTGGATGAGCCGCGAGGGCTGCCGCCGCCAGAACATCGTTCTTCCGATATGGCAGGTCGCGCCCGTTGCCAAGCCGAGCCATGCAGCGGCATCCTGCGCGCCGCATGCCGCTCGACCCCGCGTTCCTCGACGACTGCCCCTACGGCCCCGAAGGCGTCCTGCTCGACGAGCTCCTCGAGGTGCGCCCCGAGGAGAGCCTCGTCGTCGCGCGGATGCCGACGAGCGCGGACCTGCCCCTCACCCGCACGCAGCGCGTCCACCCGCAGAAGCACCCCCGACACGTCTCGGGCGGCCTGATGGTGCACATGACCGGAATGGTCGCCTTCGTGCACGCCTACTACGTCCTCGAGCTGCGCCACGCCGAGGGCTGGACCGGCTACGGCGCACGGATCCACTCGGCTCGATTCCACAACCTCGCGCCGCCGGGCGAACCCCTCCGGCTCGAGTGCCGCGCGACCCAGCTGCGGCGCGGCTCGAAGACGGTGCTCGCGCGCTACGGCTTCCGCTTCTTCCAGAACGACACGCTGGTCTACGAAGGCGATCAGACCGCCCTCTGGTCGAAGATCGAATCCGTGTAGACCTCACGCAATCGCGCGTGCTGGCACCGTCCCGCAGAGGTCGACGAGCGCGTCCTCGAGCGTCGGGAACGCGAAGGCGAAGCCGCTCGACGTGGCGCGCTCCGGCAGCACGCGCTGCGACGCGAGCACGACGGACGCCATCTCGCCGAGCGCGAGACGAAGGACCGGCGCCGGGGCGGAGAAGATCGCCGGACGGCGGAGCGCGCGAGCGAGCGCGTGGGTGAAGTCGGCGTTCGTCACCGGCGCCGGCGCGACGGCGTTGAGCGGCCCGCGGAGGGTGTCGGTCCGGGCCGCGTGCACGAAGAGCGCGACCACGTCGTCGAGGTGGATCCACGGCATCCACTGCGAGCCGTCGCCGAGCTTGCCGGCGACGCCCATCTTGAACATCGGCAGCATGCGGGCGAACGCGCCACCCTCGCGGCCGAGCACGATGCCGATCCGGAGGCTCACGACGCGGACGCCGTACGCCTCGGCCGCAAGCGCCTCCTCTTCCCAGACCTTGCAGACGTCGGGAAGGAACCCTTCTCCCGGCGCGCTCTCTTCGGTGAGGACCTCGTCTCCGCGCGAGCCGTAGTAGCCGACGGCGGAGGCCGAGACGAGGACGCGCGGCCGGCGTGCTTCGTCGATCGACGCGATCGAGCGGACGACGGCGCGCGTCCCGAAGACGCGGCTGTCCCTGATGCGCGCACGCTTCTCGTCGTTCCAGCGGCCTTCCGCGACAGGCTCGCCGGCGAGGTGGAAGACGACGTCGACGCCCTCCACCGACCGCGCGGGCAGGTCGTCACGTCCGTTCCACGCGAGCGTCTCGGATCGGGGGAAGACTCGCTTCGCCGATGCCGGATCGCGGCTGACGATCACCGTCTCGGCATTCAGCCGCGCTTGCAGCGCGCGACCGATCATGCCCGTCGCTCCCGTGATCAACGCTTTCATGTCTACACCGAGCGTTGTGATGCTCGCCGGCGGAGGCGCGTCGCGCGCTCAGCGTCCCGTGAACTTCGGCTCGCGCTTCTCCATGAATGCGGCGATCGCCTCGTGGAGATCGTGTGAGCCGAGGAACGCAGCGTTCCAGACCGCGACGAAGCGGAGCCCGTCCGTCTGGGAGCGCCCCTCGCCGAACGCGAGCACCTGTTTCGTGCCCTGGACCACGAGCGGCGGGTTCTTCGCGATCTCGCGGGCAAGCGCGCGGGCGGCTTCGAGCATGCTCGCCTCGTCCGGATACACGTCGTTGACGAGGCCGATCCGGAGCGCGCGGTCCGCGTCGATGTCGCGCCCCGTGTACGCGAGCTCGCGCGTGTGCCCGTGGCCGATGATGCGGGGCAGCCGCTGCAAACTGCCGAGGTCGGCGACGATCGCGAGCTTCACCTCGCGCACGCTGAACTTCGCGCCCTGCGCGGCCACGCGGATGTCGCACGCGGAGATGACGTCGACGCCACCGCCGATGCACGGTCCCGCGATGGCGGCGATGACCGGCGTACGGCAGCGCTCGATCGAGTCGCCCACCCTCTGGAGCTCGACGATGAGCTCGAGAAGCTTCGTGCGCTCGGCCGCCAGATTCCCGGGTGCGATGTGCTGGAAGAGCTCCGGCGCCATCGCGCGGAGATCGAGCCCGTAGCTGAAGACGCCGCCGCTGCCATAGAGCACGACGGCGCGGACGTCCGGATCGCGATCGAGCGCGTCGAACACCAGCGGCATCTCGCGGAAGAACGCGGGCCCCATCGCGTTGCCCTTGCCCGGGCCCTTCAGGACGACTTCGGCGACGTGACCGTCGCGCACGATCTCCAGAGATTCGTAGGTGCTCACGGCGGCCATCTTAGGCCCGCACCCGAGCACCACGGAAGCGGTCAGGCGGCGGCGGCGCGGATCAGGAACGCAGCGAGGTGCTCGGCGACGTACGCGGCGGCATCGGACACGCGCGACGCGAGGCGCTCGTCCGCGTCGATGACCTCGATCATCGCGATGCAGCGGCCCCACGACAAGGCGGGCACCGCGACGAGCGAGCGCTGCGCTCCGACGGTGGAGAGGCGCTCGGGCGCGATCCGCGGCAGCTCGCCTTCGAAGCGCATCGTGAGCGGCTTGCCGTTGCTGAGGACGGCGCTCGCGACGAGATCGTCGTCGCTCGCGGCGCTCGAGCCGAGGACATCCATGTCGCCGGCGCCGTGCGCGGCGATCGTGCGGAGCTCGCGTCGGACGAGGTCGTGCTCGTGGACGACGACGGCCTTCGCGCGGAGCGCCGTCGCGAGCGCCTGCGCGCAGACGCGCGCCGCTTGCCACGACGTCTCGGCGAACTGCATGTCGTAGATCGAGTCGAACAGGACGTCGGTCGGATCGAGCAGCGAGCTCGGGCGATGCGGGTCGAACGCCGCGACGGGAGCGGGCGCAGGCGCAGGCGCCGGGACGACGACGGGCGGCGGCGCGACGGACGCCGGAGCGGGCATCGTCGACGGCGGCGGCGGCGCGACCGACACCGGCGGCGGCGCGACCGACACCGGCGCAGGAGTCGCCGCCGGCACGGGGGCGTCGCCGACGACGAACGACTGCGGCGGCGTCGGGATCGACGACTTCATCGCGATCGGACGCGACATCGGCGCGGGCGTCGAGATCGGCGCGACGTCGACGGGCACGGCCGCCGCGGGCGGGATCACGACGATGGGCGGCGACACACGCTGGGACGACGACGAAGGATGCTTCTTCGTCAGCGCGCGCACCTCGCTCTGCGGCGGCGGAGGCACGGAGCTCGAACGCGCGCGCGACGGCACCGGAGGCGGCGCGGACGTGCGCGACGACGGCGGCGGAGGCGACGAGGGCCGCGACGGAGCCTTCGCCGCGGCGGGCGCCTCCTCGACGATGTCGTCCTCCTCGAGGCTCAGCGTCGGCGCGCGCTCGCGGATGACCGGCGGCGTCACCGAGTAGGCCTTCACCGTCTCCTGCGGTGCGGACGGGCGCTCGCTCTTCGGGGCCTCTTCGCCGGCGGCGGCCTTCGGGGCGGGCTCGGAACGAGGACGGAAGGTCGGGCGAGGAACCGGAGGACGCGACGCGCTCATGCCGGGGAGAGGAGCAACCCCCGTTCCGACCGGATCGTGCGCATCCCACATGACCGCCTTTGCGAAGTTTCCGCGGTGACGTGGACTCGAGACCCCGGTCGTACCGGTCTGGTCGCGGGTTCGTTCATGGATCACGGACCCCGAACCTGCGGCTTGCCGGCAGCATCACGTGCCGGAAATCCCGCGGAAAGATCGGATCTCATCGAACGCGGAATCGCCTCCTCGGCGCCTGCGTTTCCGCGTCGTTGCCGGCGAGCGCCCCTCGCGCGACCCTGCTGCTCCCCACGGAGGCCCTCCCATGAATCGCCGCGCGACTCCCGCGCTACTCGCGCTCGTCGCTCTCGTCGTCGTCTCGGGCGCATGCCGCAAGAAGGAGCCGCCTCCGGTCGGTCTCCGCCCGACGAGCACGGGTCCGCTCGTCTTCCCTCCGCCGCTCGAGGGGTGGACGGCCCGCGCGCCGCTCGCGAAGGACGACGCGAAGGGCGATCCGAAGGCGGTCCGCTTGAGCTCACCCTCGATCGACGCCGACGGGTGGATCGAGGTGAGCGGCCAGGAAGTGCGCCTCCACTTCGACGAGACGCTCGTCGAGGACCTGAAGAAGGCACCCCGGCTGACCATCGCGCCGGCGGTGAGCGGCAAGACCGTGTGGCCCTACGGCGGCTCGGTCGAGTTCCACGCCGACGCGCCGCTCGATCCGAGCACAGAGTACACGCTCTCGCTCCCCGACCTGACGACCCCGAGCGGACGCACGCTGAAGGACTTCCGCGTGCGCTTCCGTCCGAAGCTCGCGCTCGAGGTCTCCGGCAAGACGCTCACGTACGTGCCGGAGAAGGGCAAGCCACGTGTCCTCGCCACGGTCCCGCTCGGTGACCAGCCGATCGGCGGCGCGCAGGAGATCGACGTCGTCTTCGATCAGCCCGTCGCTCTCGACCTCGCGCGGAAGCTCGTGACGCTCGAGGATCCCGCAGGCAAGCCGATCGCGTCGACGATCTCGCATCTCGCGGGCGGGACGTTCGAGGGGCAGAAGGTCGACCCGCGCATGATCGTGGTCGTGCGGCCGGTGCGTCCCCTCTCGCCGGGCACGGAGCTGGTGCTCCGCGCGAAGTCGCAGAAGGAAGGCGAGGAGGAGCAGACCCGGAAGCTCGCGGTCGCGAAGCCGACGGTGCTCGATTCCCTTTCTTGTCGGGAGGGGAGCAACTGCGAGGCGAACGGCACGAAGGTGCTCGGCAGCGCGCACGCCGACCTCCTCGTGAAGTGGTCGAACCCGGCTTCGCGCGTGATGCGCACCGAGAACGTGCGCGTGACGCCGCTGGTGAAGAACCTCTGGGTCTACGGCTGGAGCGATACCGCGACGATCGCCGGCGCCTTCGAGCCCTCGAAGACCTATTCGATCCAGATCGGAGGAGGCCGAGACGACTACGGCGGCCCCGTCGCGCCGCTGACGATCACGTTCGAGACGAGGCCGCTCCCGGCGAGCCTCACGATGGCGGAAGGTCCGCTCCTCGCGAACGACGCCGCGCTCCGCGCGATTCCGGTGACGGCCCGCAACGTCGAGCGCGCCGAGATGCGCCTCTGGGCGCTGCCGCCGGGCGACGTCGAGGCATTCACGAGAGCGCTCCGCGACGCGCGCGCCGGGACGGTGCCGAGCGGGGAGCCGTCCGCCGTCGTGTCGTTCACACCGACCGGTAAGCGCGACGCGTTCGCGGACGTGACGGTGGACGTCTCGGCGAAGGTCGAGCGCGGGCGCGTGTACGTCGCGCAGCTCGTCGCGACGCAGCTCACGCCGAAGGCGCCGTCGCCCGACACGAAGCGCGACAAGTACGCGGCTCCGAACGAAGGACCGAACGCGGTCGTGTCGCTGCTCGTCGCGCCCGCGCCGGGCGCGGTCGGCGCGCACGTGCACCAGGCCGGCGAGAAGGCGATCGTGCAGGTCTTCGGGCTCGAGAGCGGCGAGCCGACGCCGGGTGCGAAGGTGACCGTCGGAGGAGCGACGGCGACGACGACCGATGCCACCGGCGCCGCGTCGATCGCCGTGCCGCGCCCCGCCGCCGGGGACGAGGTCGTCGCGCGGATCGAGGCGGGCGCCGCCGTGACGTTCGTGCCGTTCGGCGCCTCGCACGCGACGACGGCACGTGCGCTCTTCCCCGAGCTCGCGACGTCGCGCACGACCGAGAGCGAGCCGGCGCCGCCCGACATGGTCGGCATGATCGTCACTGATCGCGGCGTCTACCGGCCCGGAAGCAAGATCGCGCTGAAGGGCTTCGTGCGTCGCCTCGAGACCGCCGGGCTCCGGCCCGTCGCGGGCGCGAAGGTACGTCTCCACGTCCTCGACGGCACGGAGCAGGTCGTCGTCGACGACGTGGTCGTGACCGGCGAGCACGGCACCTTCGCGCGCGACGTCGCGGTCGACAAGGCCGCGAAGACGGGCCGCTGGCACGTGAAGCTCGAGATCGACGGGCCGCAGCGGCTCGTCCTGGCCGACGAGATGGTGCGCGTGTCGTCGTACGAGGCGCCTCGGTTCAAGGTCGACGTCGAGCCGGAGAAAGGCGCCCCGCCGAACCACTTCCGCGCAAAGGTGATGGGCCGCTATCTGTTCGGCGGCGCGATGGCGGGCGCGAACGTGAGCTGGTCACTCCGGATGAGCCCGGCGTCGGTGAACGGCGGCGCGCTCGGAGACGCCGGACTCTCCTTCGGCGACGACGGATGGTTCTACGACGACATCGCGAAGCGTGACGACAAGCCGGTCGTCGGCGAAGGGAAGCTCGACGAGGAAGGCACGCTCCTCGTCGACGCGACGCACGGCGAGCTGTCGGCGAGGAGCCCGACGGAGCTCGTCCTCGAAGCGGACGTCTCCGACGCCTCGAACCGGCACGTCGCAGGCGTCGCGCGCGCGGTCGAGCACACCGCGCCACGCTACGCCGGCGTCCGCCTCGCGCGTCGGTTCGGCGGACCGGGTCCGCTCCGCGTCGACCTCGGCGTCGTCGACACGAAGGGCGAAGCGGTCGTCGGCGCGAAGGTCGGCGCGCGCCTCGAGCGGCTCACGTTCACCCGCACCGCCGAGAAAGCGGAGAGCGGGGCGCTCGTCGAGCAGTGGAAGGACGTCTCGACCGTGATCGGCGAGTGCGAAGCGACCAGCGCGGCGAAGCCGGTCTCGTGCGACCTCGTCGTGCCGAGGAACGGGAGCTACCGCATCGTGACGCGCGTCGACGGCCGCGACGGCGCGCGCACGTCGTTCTACGCCTGGGGCGGTGAAGGCGAGCCCGGCGACGCCGTCCCGTCCGAAGGCAAGAAGGTGCCGCTCGTCCTCGACAAGGCGAAGTACGAGGCGGGCGAGACGGCGAAGGTCCTCGTCCAGAGCCCGTTCACGGCGGCGACCGCGCTCCTCACCGTCGAGCAGGGCGGCCTCGTGCGACACGAGACGAAGCGCGTCGACGGCCCGAGCGCCACGTTCGACGTCCCGCTCGCCTCGGCGAGCACGCCGTGGGTGCACGCGGTCGTGACGCTGCTCCCGATCGGTTCCGCGGAAGCGGACTGGCGCGTCGGCGTCGCCCGGATCCCGGTCAGCAACGAGGGCGCGCGGCTCGAGGTGAAGGTGGCGAGCGGCAAGCCTTCCTACGAGGTCCGCGACGAAGCGGAGATCACCGTCGAGGTGAAGCGCAACGGCGCGCCGGTGAAGGACGCCGACGTGACCCTCGCCGTCGTCGACGAAGGCGTGCTCCGCCTCACGAACCACCACGCGAAGGATCCGGTCGCCGCGCTCCATCCCGGTCGCGAGCTCGGGTTCCGCGTCTTCGACACGCGCGGCTGGCTCGTGCGACGCCGCGAGAAAGCGCACGTCGCGGGCGGCGGCGAGAGCGGGGACGAGGACGGAGCGACGCGCCGCAAGTTCCTCGAGACCGTCGCGTTCTTGCCCGACCTCGTCACCGACGCAAAGGGCCGCGCGACGGTGAAGGTGCAACTCCCGGACAACCTCACCGAGCTCCGGATGATGGCGGTCGTCGTCGACGACGCCGGCGCGGGCGGCAATGCGGAGTCGAGCTTCGTCGTGACGAAACCGATCATGCTCGACCCCGTCCTGCCGCGGTTCGCGCTCCGGGGCGATCGCTTCGAGGCGGCCGCGATGGTGCACAACACGACCGACGCGCCGATCGCGGCGAAGGTCACCGTCGCCGGCCAGCTCCGCGAGGTGACGGTGCCGGCGAAAGGGCACACGCGGGTGGGCGTCCCGATCGTCGCCGAGCGCTCCGGCACCCGTCCGCTCCTCTTCGCGGTCGAGGCGCTCGGGAAGGTGCGCGACCGGGTCGAGCTTCCGCTCCGGATCGAAGCGCCCGGTCTCGAAGAGCATCCCGCCGTCTCCGGCGTGTTCACCGACAAGCAGGAGGTGACGCTCGCCGTCCCGGCCGACGCCGTCTTCGAGGAAGGGGCCGCCGTCTCGGTGAAGACGGGCTCTGCGCTCTACCCGGAGCTCGGCGAGCGGCTCGGCTATCTTCTCGACTACCCGCACGGCTGCGTCGAGCAGACGACGTCGAGCATGCTCCCGCTCGTCGCCGCGAAGACGCTCCTCCCGTGGACCGGCACGGCGCCGCTCTCCGACGAGGAGATCGACAAGCGGATCCGCGTCGGCGTCGAGCGCCTCGCGACGATGACGACGGCGAGCGGCGGTCTCGCCTATTGGCCCGGCGGGCAGGATCCCAACACCTTCGGGACCGCCTATGCGCTCCGCGCACTCGTCGGAGCGCGGGAGCTCGGGATCGAGCGGCCGAAGCTGGTCGACGCGATCGCGACGTTCCTCGTCGGCCAGCTCGACGAGGGTGATCGCGACACGCGCGTGTTCGTCGCCGAGTCGCTCGCGAAGGCGGGCAAGTTGCCGGAGAGCGCCGCCGATTCGCTCTGGGACCTCCGGCGCGACCTCGACGTGTTCGGGAAAGCGAGTCTCGCGCTCGCGCTCGGCAGTCTCCCGAAGCAGGACGACCGCGTGCGCGAGCTGCTCGACGACGTCGAGAAGGCATTCGACGACAAGGGCGAGCTCACGAAGCCCCACGACGAGCGGGACTGGTCCACCTGGGGATCGTGGGATCGTGACCGCGCGCAGGCGCTCCTCGCCTTCCTCCGTCACCGGCCGGGGACGAAGCTCGCGCCCCTGCTCGCCACGCGGCTCGCAAGCGGCGTCGAGGGCTACACGACGCAGTCGACGGCCTGGTCGCTCCTCGCGCTCTCCGCGTACGTGGGCGGCAAGAAGCCCGAGGGTGCCGTCGACGTGAAGCTCCGGCTCGAAGGCCGCATCCTCGACACGACGCGGAAGCTCGGAGGCGACAACAAGGAGATCCGGATCCCGCTGAAGGACCTCGCCGGGCAGAAGCGCACGCTGATCCTCGAGGGCGACGGCAAGACGCCGAGCGCATTCACGATCGATGCAGTCTACAAGCGACCGCTCGAAGCACAGGACGGCCGCATCGCCCGCCACGCGAAGAAGGGCGCGAGCGTCCACCGCGTCTACACCGACCCGAAGGGCAAGCCGCTCGACCTCGCCGCCGTCAAGGCAGGGCAGGTCGTCCGCGTCGCGCTGCGGGTCGAATTCCCGGACGAGCTCTCCTCGTGGCGTCGTTCGTACGTCGCCTTGACCGACCGGCTGCCGGCCGGCTTCGAGCCCGTCGATCCGGATCTCGAGACCGTCGCACGGGTCGACGACCTCGGCCCCGAGCACCCGTTCCACGCCGGCCTCCACGGCTGGTACGGCACGGCGAGCCACGTCGATCTGCGCGACGACCGCGTGCAGATCTACTTCGACCAATCCTACGGGAGGTACGTCTTCGCGAGCTATCTCGCGCGCGCGACGACGCCAGGCTCGTTCGCACTCCCGCCCGCGCACAGCGAGCTGATGTACGAGCCCGGCAGCGACGGCTACTCCGACGCGGCGAAGGTGACGATCGCGCCGTGAAGCCTCGGACGAAGAAGCTCGCTGCGCTCGCGCTCGGCCTCGCGATCCTCTGGGTCGCGTGGCGCGGGTTCCGACATGCGTGCGGCTCGCCGGCGGTTTCGCTCGGCGACGACGCATGGACGCGCGGCACGCAGGTGCTCGCCCGCGACGGACGCCTCCTCGGCGAGCGGCCGTCGCCGGAGGGCCTCCGCGGTCGCCCCGTTCCGCTCGAGGACGTCAGTCCGCGCCTCCTGGACGCGACGCTCGTGAGCGAGGACCACTCCTTCTACGTCCACGACGGCGTCGACCGGACCGCCGTGATTCGTGCGTTCTTCACGAACGTCGCCAAGCGCCGCATCGTCTCGGGCGGGAGCACGATCACGCAGCAGCTCGTGAAGCGCCTCGACCACAAGGGGCGGCCGCGCCCGCGGGAGCTCCGCGAGAAGCTCGTCGAGGCTGCGCGCGCGCAGAACCTCGAGGCGGCGGTCGACAAGCGCACGATCCTCGCCGCATACCTCGCGCGCCTCGACTACGGACGCGGATTCGCCGGTCCGGAAGCCGCGGCGCAAGGTTACTTCGGCGTGCGCGCGCGGGACGTGAGCCTCGCGCAGGCTGCCCTCCTCGCGGTCCTTCCGCGCGCCCCGAGCGCGCTCGATCCGTACCGTCATCGCGAGCGCGCCGTGAAGCGGCAGCGTGCGCTCCTCGAGCGGATGGCGGAAGCGAACGTGATCTCTCCCGAGGACCTCGAGCGCGCGCTCGCCGAGCCGCTCGTCTTCCAGGAGCGGAGGCCCTCCGCGCTCCTCGCGCCGCACGTCGTGCTCTCCGCCGCGCGCGCGCCCGAGCGCGAGGTGCGGACGACGCTCGACTTCGAGCTGCAGCGCGACGTCGAAGCGCTCGTCCGCACCCACGCGTCGCGTCTCCGCGAGAAGGGCGCGTCGACGGCCGCCGTCGTCGTCCTCGACGTCGCGTCCGGTGACGTGCTCGCCCAGGTCGGGAGCGCGGACTTCCTCGACGCGTCGATCGCCGGTGCGGTGGACGTCGTGCGCGCGAAGCGGCAGCCGGGATCGACCCTCAAGCCCTTCGTGTACGCCCGCGCCGTCGAGGGCGGTCTCTCGCCGATGGCGATGCTCGCCGACGTCCCGAGCGACTTCGGCTCGGGGCCGGCGAGCTATGCGCCGGAGAACTTCGACGGCACGTTCGTCGGGCCCGTCTCCGCCCGCGAAGCGCTCGCGGGCTCGTTGAACGTCCCGGCCGTCCGGCTCGCGCACGAGCTCGGCGCCCCCGAGGTCGTGCGCGTCCTCCAGGCGGCCGGCCTCTCGCTCACCGGCGGCGCGGCCCGCTACGGCCTCTCCGTCGCGCTCGGCAGCGGCGAGGTCACGCCGCTCGAGCTCGCCGAAGCGTACGGCGTTCTCGCGCGCGGCGGCGAGCACGTCGCCGTGCGGACGCGCGCGTCCGATCCTCCGCCTCTGCCGAAGCGCGTCTTCGACGCGGGCGCGGCGGCCGTGATCGCCGACGCGCTGTCCGATCCGTTCGCACGCATCCGCGGCCTCCGCGCCCGCGGCCCGTTCGATCTCCCCTTCCCCACCGCGGTGAAGACGGGGACGAGCACCGCGTTCCGCGACGCATGGACGGCCGGGTTCACGCGCGAGCGCGTCGTCGTGGTCTGGGCGGGGAACGCCGACGGCTCGCCGACGAAGAAGCTCACCGGCGGCGTCGGCGCCGGTCCCCTCTTCTCGGACGTCATGCTCCGCGCGATGCGCGACGTGCCCTCGCGCGCGCCGCTCGTCGACGACACCACCCTCGAGTGGGCCGACGTCTGCCCGCTCTCCGGTCTCCGTGCCGGCCCGGCGTGCGACGACCACGTCAGGCGCCGTTTCCCGCGGGGGCACGCGCCGGACGCCGCGTGTCACGTCCACGTCCACGCGTCGCCGCGGACGGCGCCCGCGGGCGAGGCCCCGTTCCGGTGCGACGAGACCGGCACCGAGCGCATCGTCGTGCTCCCGAAGGCGTTCGACGGATGGCTCGCGACGAAGGCGGCCGGCGCTCCCGGCGCCGACGCCCACGGCCTCGCGTGGTTCGCCGCATCGCGTGTTCCGGGCTGCGAGGCGGCGGCCGCGTCGGGAGCGCCGCGGATCGTCGTGCTCTCGCCGCACGACGGTGCGTCGTTCGAGGCCGGAGATCGGCAGAACGACGCGATCGACGTGACGGTGCAGACCTTCGGCCTCGCGACCTCGACGCGGCTCGAGGTCGTCGTCGACGGCCGAGTCGTCTCCGCGCTCGACGCGCCGTACCGCGCGCGCGTCCCCGTCTCGCGTGGCGATCACATGGTCGAGGTTCGCCCCGCCGACGGACGGCTCGCGGCACGCCTCGGGCGCGCGAGCATCCGCGTGCGCTGAGTGCTACGGAGACGGACCATGAGCGAGACGCCGGTCGTCCACGTCGCCCCGATCGGCGCCGACCTGGTCGCGCTCGCGAAGTGTCACGCGCTCGACGCGTCGACGTTCCCCTTCCCGAGCCTCCCGTACGTGCTGGGCGGCGTCACCTCGCTCTGGGTCGCGCGCGCCGGCGCAGACGTCCTCGGCTTCGCCGCCGTCGGGCGTGACGGCTCGGTCCTCGACGTCGAGAGCCTCGCGGTCGCGAAGCCCCATCGCGGAACGGGCGTCGGCCGCGCGCTCCTCCGCGCCGTGCTCGCCGACGCGCGCGCACGCGGATTCGTCCGCGTGCAGCTCCACGTCTCGACCGCGAACGCGCCCGCGGTCCGGCTCTACCGGAGCGAGGGCTTCCGCGAGGAGCGCCTGATCGAGCGCTTCTACTCCGCTGCGCGGTTCGGCGACGGCGGCAACGCGTGGCTCATGACGCACGCGCTACGATGAAGCTCAGTGCCAGGCGCCCGCGGCCTGGACCGGCTGACCGGTGCGATCGTGCTCCTGGATCAGCGCCTGGGACTTCGGCACGCAGCGGACGCAGGATGCGAAGGTCGAGCCGTGGTCGCACGTGATCGTCGTTGCCGTCGCGGGCGCTTCGAAGTCCGCGGGATCGAGGTGCTTTCCACACGCGACGCAGTGGATGTGGCCATGGTTGTGCCCCTGCTGCGCCGCCGCCGCCGGACGGGGATTCAGGGCCTTCTTTTCACGCTTCGTGAGCTGGGGCTTCCGCTTCATGGAGGGCCCCACCATATCACCACCGCGTGTCACCCGTTCGGGTGACGAAGGGCGACTCCGACCGGTCCGCGAACGTAGGACAGTGGAGATGGCGGGGAACTTCCGGGCGCGGCGAAGGTCCAAAGCCCTGGTGAAGCCTTCCGTGTGGGGGATCCTCGCGCGCCGCGCGGTTCGTCGGATCGGGCGGGGCATTGCGGCCGCGCTCGAGGGCGGCCTCGTCCTGTTCTTCGTCGTCGTGATCGGGGTGGCGCTCCTCTTCCGCGTCGGGATCGGCTGGGCACGCGCTTCGTCGCCCGAAGCCGACGCGTCGAGCGCGGAGACGAAGGACGAGCCCAAGCCGGCGCGACGCGAGCGGGCCCGCGCGACGGCCGGTGGGGTCGCGACGATCGCGGCCGTGACCGGAGCGCGCGCACGGGCGCTCACGTTGACGCGCGACATGGCGAAGCCCGTCCTCGCGTTCCGGCCGGAGCCGACGCTCGAGCCGGCGAAGGAGCGGCCGACCCCGAGCTTCCTCCGCGCGCGCGAGCAGTTCGAGCACCGCCATGCCGACACGTCGCTCGAGGCGAGGCCGCAGAACCTGGCGCGACCGCGCGGCACCGCGAAGGGCAAACGGCGCTAGCGGGTGTCCCTGAATCCAGCTCCGCTCCTTCTCGGCCGTGCCCGTGCCCGTGCCCGTGCCCGTGCCCGGCGGTCTGGGGTGCTGCGAGAGCGGAACTTGCTGTTGGTCGTAGCGCCGCTTGTCGCCTTCGACACCCTGCCCCCCTCGGCAACGTGAACTGGTCGGCCTGGCGAGGACGAGGAAGTCCAACGCGACGTGGTAGACGTCGAGTCGTTCGTGATCGAGCGCTTGCATCTCGCATTGGCCGCTCAGCGCCCTCGTTGCCTCCATCGGGCACGGGCACGGGCACGGGCACGGGCACGTGGGAGAGACCGAGAGAGTTCAGAGGCACGCCCTAGCGGGACGACACGCGGATCGGCTCGGGGCGGAGCGACGTCACCGGCTCGCTCGTCCCCTGCGCGCGACGGCGGAGCCCGCCGGCGAGGTCGGACGCGAAGGTCCGCATCTGCTCGTCGAGGACGGTCGCCTCGAGGGCGCGGTTCGGGACGACGAGGATGTCGACCTTGACGATCGTGTGCTTGTCGTCGACCTGCCGCGCCGACATGACGAGGTGCCCCTGGCGCGTGTTGCCGGCGGTCGCTCGTCCTTCGACGACGGCGTACCCCGTCGTCGTCCGCGGCGTGCCGAAGCGGAGGATCTCCCAGACTTCGTTCCCGGTCTCCTTCGGCGTCGCGGAAAGGAGCGGGAGGTAGAGGTCGGTGCGCTCGGGCACCCTCGCGACGACCCGTGCACCGGCGAAGCGATCGTGCAGCTGGTGGAAGCGCCCGAGGTCGGCGAGCTCCTTCTTCACGCTCTCGAAGGGCGCACGAACGAGCGTCTCCGCGTGTCCGTACCGCTGTCCCGCCCAGAGCTGCGTCCAGCGGAGCGTGTCCTTCGCCTCGAGCAGCCGCGCGAGCTCGGCGTCCTTCGCCGTCTCCGCATGCGCCGGCGCGCGGTCGTCCGCAGCAGCGACGGAGGGAGCGACGAGACCGGCGAGGAGGGCAGCGACGACGACGGACGAGCGCATGGCGAGCCCCGTCGGAGCAGCGCCCGTGCCTCCGCTGCGGCGTCGACCACGCCCGCGGAGTTTCCACCGTCATCCTGCCGAGATGTCTGCGTTCGAGCCCGGGGCGACGATGTCACCCGAAGAGCGCATCGTGAACCGATCGGCGTGGGTCCCGTGAAGCGGTGTTGACGGGTCAGGCGCGGGCGCGCACGAGACGCGTGAACCGGGTCCGGGCGCGCGCGTCCTCGAGCCAGCAGTCGTCCCGCCAGGTCGCGACCAGTCGATAGGTCGCATAGAGCACGTGGCCCGCGATGCCGGCGAGGATGCAGCCGACGTCCGCACCGTCGGAGATCACGATCACGGTGAGAAGCGCCACGGCGTAGAGCACGAACAGCGCGAGGAGCGACCGCAGACGCCGCACCCGGAGCGCTTCGTCGTGCGTCAGCGCGATGAAATCATCGTGACGAGAGAGCGCGATCGCGGAGGTCGGGAAAGCGTGCTGCATGGTACGCCGAGGTGCGATGCACACCCCGGTCCATCCCCGACCGCCCGCCCGACAACCCTGAAACCCGCTGCTTTCGCGGAGGTGCGTACGACAAGCTCACCCCCTATGTGGGGGTGGTTGGTGGATCTTCACCACCTCACATCGTCGCACATCACCCCGCGGTCCGGCGCCCGCGCCGTGAGGCCACCGCGGCCACGGCGGCGAGCCCGATCACCGCGAAGGTACCCGGCTCCGGGCCCTCGCCCGTCTTCGCCGTGGGCGCGACGACGCAGCCGTTGCTGCTCGCATCGCCGGACGACGACGGCGGCGCGCCGTTGCCGGTCCCGAAGCCGTGCCGGGGCTCGTCGTTGCACGCGTCGGCCTTCAGCTCACCTCCCGGCGCGACGCTCGGGTCGACGATGCGTGCTTCGGCGTTCGGGTAGATCGCGCAGGCGCCGGCGACGTCGTCCGGCGTGAGGGTCCGGAGCGCGATCGAGCCCGGCTTGTAGCTCGCGTACATCGTCGAGCGGCTGTCGGTCGCGTGGGCGAGGCCGAGGAAGTGCCCGGCTTCGTGCGTGACGACGCTCTCGAGGTCGTAGCCGGTCGCCGGGACCGGATCGCCGACGGTGAGATTCTTCCCCGTCGCGTTGATCTCCATGTCGGCGTCGAAGATCTCGCCGGTCGTGCTGTCGAACGTCACGGTCGTGAGGCCGAGCGTGTTGTTCGGGTCGCTGTACGGCCACTCCGTCTCGCGGAACACGATGAGGTTCTGGTTCGGCCCGTCCGTGTTGTAGCGGACCTGATCGGCCTCGACCGGGCTCCGACTCGAGAAAGCGATCCCGAGCTGCCCGCCCGTCGGGCACGTCGACGCCGACCACGTCGCGTACGACTTGTCGATGACGGCGGCGGCGTCCTCGTACGCGACCTTCGACGTCGCGGCGCCGTTGATGCTGTAGCTGACGCACGCGTTCCTCCAGAAGAGGAAGAGCCCGTCCGTGAAGCATCCGTTCCGCGGGTTGTAGTTCGCGGGGATCGGCGTCGTCGTCGTCCGGCAGTACGCGTGCGCAGGCCGAGCACCGAGCAACGAGAGAGCGGCGGCGAGCGCGACGAGCGCGGTGCGCCTGACAAGCGAAGCCATCGCCACCACTCTAGCATCGTGGCGCGGCGGGGCGGCCGCGTTCACGGCCGCTCGAGGTGGTCTCGGGTACGTGTGCGCTTCGCCCCGCGACGGAGCGCGTCGACGACGAGACGCGCGGCACGCCCGTGCTGCCGCCCGGCGCGGAGGTACAGCCGCGGCTCGAAGACGTGGACGTTCTCCTTCTTCCAGACGAGCGGGACGAGCGTTCCGCGTTCGAGCTCGGAGGCGACGAGGTGCTCGGGCATCCATCCGTACCCGAGCTTCGCGAGAATGCCCGCCTTCTTCGCGTGGAAGTCCGCGAGCCGCACCGCAATCGGCGGCTCGAGGCCGCGCGTGCTGAGCTGGAGGCGCGGATCCGAACCGCGGACGGTGAGGAGCACGTGCGCGGCGAGCTCCGTCTCCTCGAGCTCCGCGCCGCTCTTCGACCGCGCAGCGAGCGGGTGGTCCTTGTGCGCGACGAGCCGTGCTCGGATCGGCGCGAGGCGGATCACGCGGAGGTCGGGCGAGGACGGAGGGAGGACGGCGATCATCATGTCCGCCTCGGACTCGACGAACGCGCGCTCGACGCCGGCGAGGAACTCGCTCGACACGTCGACGCGCGTGCTCGCGCCCGCGCGCGCGATCTCGGCGACGACGTCGAGCACCGGCTCGACCGGGAAGATGCCGTCGAAGACGAGGCGGAGCTCCGGCTCCCACCCCGTCCGGATCTCCGCGCACGCCGCGTCGAGCTGCCGCTCGGCATCGAGCAGCGCACGCGCGTGGACGAGGATGCGCTCGCCGGCGACGGTGAGACGCGTGCGGTAGCCGGCGCGGTCGAGCAGCGCGAGCCCGGTCTGCTCCTCGAGCGTCTTCACCGCGTAGAGGACGGCGGTGTGGCGCTTCCGGAGGGCGGACGCCGCCTTCGCGAACGTCCCGTGGCGCGCGAGGGCGTCGAGGGCGCGGGCTTGCTCGAGGGTGACGGCCATCGGACATCATTGTGCACGGAACTGACCAAGATGTCGGATCTTCGTTCTTTCCGTGAGCTGGACCGCGACGTACGAACGAGACGCCAGCTGGCAGGGAGGTCGCGATGCACGTGCCGTGGATCCGGGGGAAGGTCGCCGCGCAGGCGCATGTCGGGCTGCCCGAGGGGACGGTCGAGGAGGAGTACGCGCGCGAAGGCTTCTTCGGCGCCTACGCGCACCTCTACCGGAAGCACTCGCCGGTCGGCTGGACGCGGATCGAAGGACCGCTCCGCCCGCGCGCCTACGACACGGCGAAGCTCCCCGAGAGCGCGCCCGCGCTCGCCGGCGACTGGCTCGCGGCGCGCACGTCGCTCTTCGAGAACGGCGACTGCCGGATCGAGATGGGGACGCTGTCCCGGCCGATGCCCTACTTCTTCCGGAACGCCGACGCCGACGAGCTCCTCTTCGTCCACGAGGGCGCCGGGCGCCTCGAGACCGACTTCGGTCCCCTGGCCTACGCGCCGGGCCAGTACCTGGTCGTGCCGCGCGGCACCGTGTACCGCCTCGGGCCGACGAGCCCGACGCGCATGCTGATCGTGTCGACGCGCGGGCCGCTCGCGGTCCCCGACCGCGGCCTCCTCGGTCAGCACGCCCTCTTCGACCCGGCCGTCCTCCGTGTCCCGACGCCGGGCGAATCTTCCTCCGCCGTGCCGAACGCGGACGGCGAGCACGAGCTCCGCATCCTGCAGGGCTTCGATGTCACGCGCGTGTTCTACCCCCACTGCCCGATCGACACAGTCGGGTGGAAGGGCACGCTCGCGCCGCTCGCGCTCGACGTCCGCGACATCCGGCCGGTCTCGAGCGACCGCTATCACCTGCCGCCGCCGGCACACGCGACGTTCGTCGCGCACGACGTCGTCATCTGCACGTTCCTCCCGCGGCCGCTCGAGAACGGTGATCCCGCTGCGCTGAAGGTCCCCTTCTTCCACGCGAACGTCGACTACGACGAGGTCCTCTTCTACCACTCGGGGGACTTCTTCTCGCGGACCGGCATCCACGCGGGGATGCTCACGCTCCACCCGCAGGGGATCCATCACGGCCCGCAGCCCGGCGCGAACGAGCGCGCTGCGAAGGCGACGCGCACGGAGGAAGTCGCGGTGATGGTGGACACGAAGGCGAAGCTCCGCCCGACGACGGGCGCCGAGCAGATCGAGAACGTCGACTACTGGAAGAGCTGGAACGGAGGAGCGCGATGACGATGGATCGGAAGAACCCGGTTGGCCTGCGTGGGATCGACTTCGTCGAGTTCGCGAGCCCCGACCCGGCCGCGCTCCACGAGCTGTTCCTCGGCTTCGGGTTCTCGCGCGTCGCGCGCCACGTCACCCGCGACGTGGACCTCTACGTGCAGAACGACATCACGTTCCTCCTCAACCGGGAGCCGGCGTCGTTCGGCGAGCGGCATGCGCGGAGGCACGGCCCGTCGATCTGCTCGCTCGGCCTCCGCGTCGTGGATGCCGAGGCCGGCAAGCACGAAGCGCTCCGGCGCGGCGCGACGCTGATCTCGCAGGCGGACTTCGCGCGCGAAGGCGCCGCGGTCCCCGCACTGCGCGGGATCGGCGACAGCCTCCTCTACCTCGTCGAGCGCTGGGACGACCCGAAGAAGTGGACGCAGCTCGGCTTCGTGCCGCTCGATCGCCCCGACCGCGTCCCGACGAAGGGCTTCACCGCCATCGACCACCTCACGAACAACGTCGAGAAGGGCACGATGCAGAAGTGGGCCGCGTTCTACAAAGACGTGTTCGGCTTCACCGAGGTCCGCTACTTCGACATCCGCGGCGCGAAGACGGGGCTCACCTCCTACGCGCTCCGCTCGCCGTGCGGGACGTTCTGCATCCCGATCAACGAGGCGGACGAGAAGAAGTCGCAGATCAACGAGTTCATCGACGAGTACAAGGGGCCCGGGATCCAGCACCTCGCGTTCCTCACGACCGACATCCTCGGCTCGCTGCGCGCGCTCGAGGGGACGCCGGTCCGCTTCCTCGACATCGACGACGAGTACTACCGCGAGATCTGGAACCGCTGCCCGACGGTGAAGGAAGACCGCGCGGAGATCCGGAAGCGGAACGTCCTCGTCGACGGGGACGAGACAGGGTACCTCCTCCAGATCTTCACGCAGCCGCTCTGCGGCCCGATCTTCATCGAGCTCATCCAGCGCGAGAACCACCTGTCGTTCGGCGAAGGGAACTTCGGTGCGCTGTTCCGCTCGATCGAACGTGACCAGGCCAAGCGCGGCGTCTTCGAAGACGCGCCTGAGCCCGATCAGCGCGCGAACGCCTCGGCGTAGGCCTCCTCGTCGAAGCCGACGAGGACACGCTTGCCGACGATCACGACCGGCCGCTTCACGAGCTTGCCGTCCTCCGCCAAGAGGGCGGTGAGCTCGTCGTCGCCCGCAGCGTCGATCTTCGCCTTGCCGAGCGCGCGATAGCTCTGACCGCTCGTGTTGAGCCACTTGCGGACGGACCTCCCGCTCTTCGGGATCCACTCGGCGAGCTCGCGCTTCGTCGGCGGCTCGTCGACGATCGGTCGGACGTCGACCTCGACGCCGTTCGCCTTCAACCAGGCGAGCGCCTTCTTGCAGGTTCCGCAGCCCGAGTAGGAAAGGACCAGCGCCTTCGGCATGGCGGCGAGTGTACCATCGCGCGCCATGCCGGAATCTCGGCCGCTCACCTCCTTGCTCCTCGGGTGGGGCAATGCGACGGCTTCGCAGCTCGCCGCCTACGAGCGGCTCCACGCATCGCTGGGGCTGTCGCCGCGCGCGGTCTTGCCGAGCACGTCGAGAGGGCTCTTCGACCCGAAGGCGTACCGACGCGCGATCGTGCCCGTCGCGGACGACCTCGTCGCGGCCCGGACGCAGGTCGACATCGTCCACCTCTTCAGCGACAACGGCTTCATCGCGTGGGCCGCGCTGCTCGAGCGGCTCGATCGCGCCGGAGCCGAAGGCGCGCGGGCGCGCGACGCGATCCGCGGCGTCGTCTACGACTCGTCGCCGGGCCTCTGGGCTTCGACCGGCAAGCGTGACTTCGCGAAGCGCTTCGCCGGCGCGATGACGCCGCTCGTCGCGCGCGCTCTCGGGCGCGACGCGACCGAGCCGATGCCCGGCGTCGGAGCCGTGCTCCAGGGCGCGTTCCTCGTCTACCAGGTCGTCCGGCCGAGCGCCGTGCGGATGATGATGCGCGCGTCCGAGCACGTCGCCCGGGCGCAGCCGCGCGTCCCGCACCTCTTCCTCTACGCGCGGAACGACGCGCTCGTCCCGCTCCGCGACGTCGAGGCGTGGATCCGTCTCGAGCGCGCCCGCGGGATCCCCGTGACGGCGCGGTGCTTCGGCCACGCGAAGCACGTCGCGCTCTACCCGGACGACCCCCGCCGCTACAAGCGCGAGCTCGCCGCGTTCGTGGAGCACGTCCGCGATGGGTGAGCGGAAGAGGCGTGGTTCGCGGCGCCGTGTCGTCCTCGCCCTCGTCGTCGCAGGGGCGGTGCTCGTCGCCTTGTTCGTCGTAGCGCGTGCGCGCCGCGCCCCCGCGCGGGCTGCCGAGGGCTCGCGCGCCTCTCCGGCGGGAGGCGCTGCGAGCGTCCGAGCGACGCCGCACGTCGACGCGGCGCCCGACGACCTCGTCGAGGACGGCCAGCGCCACGACGTCCGGAGCTTCTCCTTCGCGCTCGCCGACCACGAGCTCGCGATCGAGGACGTCGGGATGGCGCGAACGCTCGACGCCGTCCTCGAGAAGAGGAGCGCGGCGTTCGTCGTGAACGCGGGGTTCTTCGACCCGGAGGGCAAGCCGCTCGGCCTCGCGATCTCGGGCGGCGCCGTGCTCTCGCGCCTCGCGCGCGCGGCCTCGGGCGGCGTCCTCACCTGGGACGGTACGCGCGCTGCGCTCTGGGAGACCGAGAGCTTCCAGCTCCCGGAAGGGACGAGATTCGCCGTCCAGTGCCGTCCCCGGCTCGTCGTCGCCGGTACGCCGAACGTGAAGCGTGACGACGGCAAGCGCTCCGAGCGCACCGCGCTCTGCCTCCGCGACGGCGGACGTACGCTCGAGGTCGTCGTCGCCCGCGCCGCCGAAGAGGGCGCGGGCGAGGCGCCGGGACCTTCGCTCTACGCGCTCGCGCAGCACCTCGCCGCGCGCGGGTGCGAGGACGCACTGAACCTGGACGGTGGACCGTCGACTGGTTTCGCGATGCGGATCGAGGACGGCGGCGTCGCGCGCGAGCTCCCGCGCGGCCCCGTCCGTCACGCGATCGTGATCCGGAAGCGTTAGCTCGTGATCCCGAGCCGCTGCCGCTGCCGCGCAGCCTCGCCGCCGAGGGCGAACGCGAGCAGGTCGCGCGGGAGCGCGCTCCCGACGAGCATCGGGATCGCGTTCGGATGCGGCGCGCGGAGCACTTCGAGCCCCGCCGGCTGCGCGCCCGAGAGCGCGCCGAGCGCGGCGCGGAAGTCGCCGGTCACGAGGAGCACGACGCGCGCGAGCAGGCGCGCGAGCTCCTCGGCGAACGCCGTGTCCGAGACGGGAGGCGCGCTCTCGAGCGTGTCGCGCATGTCCTCGAGCATCCGCTTGCGGCGGCGATCGATGGCCCGGCGCGCGCGGAGCTCGGAGGCTTCCGCCGCCGCTTCGACGGCTCCGGACGTCCCGCTCCCGAACGAAGGCGCGCCCTGGCGTCCGAACGCGACGATCGCGCCGAGGACGTCGGCCGCCGACAGCGCGTCGGCCGCGGGGACCCCGAGCGCGATCAGCGTCAGGGGCCGGACGAGCGCGGCGTCGAGCGTCGCGTCGTTCGTGTCCGCGAGGGCGGCGGGAAGGACGACCCACGGCACGTCCTCGACCGCAACGCCCGGACGGGGCGCGCCCTCCGAGACGGCGAGCTCCACCTCGGTCAGCCCGAACACGCGCAGCGCACGCTCGAACGGCGCACGCAGCGGATGCGGCGTCCGCGGCTTCACGCGATCGCGCGCCGAGGCGCCGAGCTCGGAGAGCCCGACCCGCGCGAGCTTGCCGGCGAGACCGAGCGAGATCTGCGCGACGTCCCAGAGGGGATGCCGTCCGAGCGTGGGCATCAGCGCGCGGAGCGTCGACGACGAGAGCGCGTCGGGCTCGCTCGGCAACGTGCCTCGCGCCGTGTCGAGCGTCGCGCGCTCGCGCGCGTCCATCGTCCCGGCGAGAGCGCGCAGCTCCCGTGCGACGCGGGCCTCCGCCGGTCGCCCCGAACCGGCGAGGGCCGCCTCGAGGAGGCGGAGCGTGAGGCCGTCGACGTGCGAAGCGCCGGCGGGCGATCCGAACAGCGGCATCGCCTCGGCCGCGGCTTCGGGGTTCCGCCCCGTCGACACGAGCACGCGGACGAGGAGCGGGCGCAGCTCGAGCCGCTTCGGATCCGCTTCGAGCGCATCGCGCAGGTGCTCGATCGCCTCGTCGTGCTTGCCGAGCACGTCGGCCTCGATCTGACCGAGCCGCGCGAGCCACGCGGGGCTCGTCGCCTGTCCGGACTCGCGCGCCCGCGCGATCGCGCGGCTCACGACGCGGGCGAACGCGCCCTGGTCGTCGCGCGTCAGCTCGCGGATCCGATCGAGCATCGCCGGCTCCGGCGCGAGGGCGGCGGCCTCGATGAGGGCGCCTTCCATCCCGTCGCTGTCGCCGATCGCCCTTCGCGCGTCGGCGAGCTCGAGCAACGTGACCCGCCGGCGCTCCGGCACCGGTTCGCTCAGCGCGAGGCGCGAGAGGAGCGCGGCGCGCTCTTCGCCGGCCATCCGTCCCTTCGCGGTGTCGAGGAGGAGGCGGAGCGCGCGCGGGTCGTGCGACTCGAGCTCGAGCGCGGCGCGGAGATCCGCTTCGGCGGCCTCGGGCCGACCGAGCCCGCGCGCGAGGACGGCGGCGCGTCCGGTGAGCGCGACGAGGCGTTCGCTCTTCTCCGTCGAGCGCTCGACGATCTCGCCGAGGGCGGAGAGCGCGCGCTCCCAGACGCGCTGCCCGATGTAGAGCTCCGCGAGGAGGAAGCGCGAAGGCGTGTGCGAAGGCGCGACCTCGCGTGCGCGCTCGAGCGCTTCGATCGCGAGGTGCGGGTCCTTCAGGCGCTCGCGCGCCACTTGCGCGAGCTCGGACGCCATCGGCACGATCGCGTCGGGCGACCGCGCCGCCGCGAGCGCGGTCCGGAGCACGCGCCCGAGCTCCGTCCACGCCCCGCGCTTGGCCTGGACTTCGGCGAGGCGGGCGGCGGTGAGGACGTTGTCCGGATCGGCCGCCAGCGCGCGCTCGAGGAGCGAGGCCGCGGCGGTCGACTCGCCACGCGCGAGCTCGAGATCCGACGCATCCGAGAGGAACTTCGCCGCGGCGCGCGCGTCGCGGCACAGGTTCGCGAACGACGTCGCGGCGAGGATCGCGGCGCTCGCGTTCCGCGTCTCGGCCGCGAGCTGCGCGAGCCACGCGGCGGCCGTCGCCGACGCGGGCTCGAGCCCGAGCGCCGTGATGCATGCGAGCTCCGCCGCGCGCAGATCGCTGCGCTTCCGGTTCACCGTGGCGACGTCGAGGAGGAGCAGGAGCTGCTCGGTGTCGCCGAGCGCACGGGCCGTGCGCTTCTCGAGCGCGCGACCGACCAGGGTGAGGAGGCGGTTGCCTTCGTGCTCGAGCCGCGGCCACGCACGACGTACGAGCTCGTCGACGAACGTGACGTCGTCCGACCCGCGCTCGACGAGTCGATCCCACGGCTCGACGTCGTCGGCCGGCGGCAGCGTCCAGGCGACCAGCTCCGCGACTCCGGCGAGCGCGCGCATCGCGAGCATGGGCGGCGCGACCTCGACCTGGAGCGCGAGCGCGTTCGCGAGCTGCGGGGCCGCGCGGGCACGACGAGCGATGCGCTCGGCGAGCCTGAGCGCGGCGAAATCCGGATCGGGGGACGCGAGCAACGTCTCGGCGCTCGTGCGACGCGTCACCTCGAGCTCGCGGCGCGCGCGTCTCACCGGCGGCACGATCTCCGGGTGGACGGCGTCGACCGCGTCCCGCGCCCGCGCGCCGAGGCGGATGATGCGATCGACGACGAGCGGCTCGCCCGGCAGCGCCTCGAGCGCGCGCCCGTAGGCCTCGAGCGCCTTCTCGTCCTCGCCGCGCGCTTCCTCGAGCTCGGCGAGCCGCAGGAAGAGCGCAGCCCGACGTGACGGCTCGCGCGCCGCTCCGGCGAGCGCGCCGAGCTCCTCGCGGATGCGATCGGGATCGCCGAGGACCTCGAGCGCTCCGAGCGTCGCGTTCACGAGCGCAGGGTCGTCCGCCGCGACGGCGCGCGCGCGGACGAGCGCGGCGACGGCGCGGTCGGGCGAAGCGAGCCTGCCGAGGGCGACGTCGGCCTCGGCGAGCGCGAGCGCGACGCGCTCTTCGGTCGACTTCGCGCGCTCACCGCGCTCGGCGAGGGACGTGACGACCTGCTCCCAGCGGCCCGCTTCGGAGTGCAGGCGCGTGACGAGCGCGCGCGCACGTGCGCCGACACGCTCGTCGGAAGCGAGCTCGCTCGCGAGCGCGAGGGACCGCTCGCGGTCGACCGAAGCGAGCACTTCGGCGGCGCGCAGCCGGACGTGCGCGCGCGCGGCGGAGTCGGCCGTGACGTCGGCTTCGGCGAGGAGCGCCCGCGCGAGCGCGCGGTCGTCCCCTGCCCGCATCGCGCTCGAGGCGAGCCCCGCGATCGCGCTCGGTCGTCCCGGCTCGATCGCGAGCACGTCCTCGTAGGCCCGCGTCGCGAGGACGGCATCACCGGCGACGTCGTCCCACAGCCACGCGATCTTCTCGAGCCAGTGGACACACTTGTCGGGATCGCGCGTCCCACGAACCGCCTGCTCGTAGAGCGCGACGCGGGCAGCGACCAGCTCCCGGCTGCCGGCCGGGGCCAGCTCGCCGGCGAGCGCGTCGTAGACGCCGGGTGCGCCGGGGGCCGTGATCCATGCAGTCTGCAGATGCTTGCGCGCGTCCTCTTCGCGCCCCGCCGCGCGCGAAGCGCGAGCGGCTTCGACGAGCGCGCGCGCCTTCCGCTCCGGCTCGTCGACGAGCGCGGCCTCGCGCACCCACGCGACGGCACGTTGCTCGTGACGCTGCGCCGCGGTGAGGATGCGATCGAGGTCGGCGAGAAGGGTCGGGTCGTCCGCCTCGAGGACGCGCGCGCGCTCGAGCGCGAGCACCGCCTCGTCGAGCTCGCCTCCGCGCTCGGCGCACGTCGCGATGGCGCGGAGGAGCACGAGCTCGGCGCGCGGGTCGCTCGACTGCCGGAGCGCGAGCTTCCGGACGCGGAGGGCGTCGTCGAACCGGTGCTGCGCGTCGAGGAGCCGTGCGAGCTCGGTCGCGACGCGGTGGTCGACGAACGGCACGGTCGGCGCCCGCGAGAGCGCGCGCTCGAGGAGGCGCGTCGCGCGCGCGTGGTCGGCGCCCGCGCGCTCGTGCGCGAGGGCGGCATCGAGCTCGAGGCGCGCCGCGCGCGCCGGCTCCGTCTCGAGCGCCGCCTCCCCTTCGAGGAGCTCGGCGAGCCATGCGTCGTCGCGATGCTTCGCGGCGTGGTCGACGCACGCGTCGCGGACCGGGCCCTTGCCACCGGCGAGCTCGAGCGCCCGGTGGAGCGCGTTGCGCGCGCCGGCGGCGTCCTTCTCGCGATCGTCGAGCAGCTGCGCGCGTTCGACGTGGAGCCATGCCGCCGACGCTGCAGCTGCGGCCGCGTTCGAATGCGCGCCGCTCGCGGCAGCGCGATCGGCGAGCTGCCCGAGGTGCGCTTCGAGCTCGCGCCATCGCCCGGCCATGTCGACCGCGACCTCGTAGCCGTACGACGCAGCAGCGTGGTCGGGCGAGAGCGCGAGCGCCTCGCGGTGCGCGACCTCCGCCTCCTCCCATGCGCCGCTCTGCGCGACGACGAGACGACCGCGCTCGGCGAGGTGATCGGCCCGGACGCGCGGATCGGTCGCCGTCGCGGCGAGCGTCGACACGCACGCGAGCTGCTCTTCGAGCCGCTCACGCCCCGCGAGCTCGAGGCGGCGCTCGCGTTCGATCGCGTACATCGGGGCCGTCGCGGCGCGCGTCGCCTCTTCGAGCGCGGCGGCAGCGCCTTCTCGATCGCCTTCGTCGCGGAGCGCGCGGGAGAGCTCGAGCCGCGCGCGCACCGCGCCGACGGGATCGGCGCTCGCGTCGACGGACAGGACGCGTGCGCGGAGGAGCGCGACGACCGGCCCCTCGCCGTCGCGCGGCTCGAAGGCGCCCTCGGGGGCGACGGCGCGCGGATCGGGGAGCTTCGCATCGGGACGCGTGAGCGGCGGGACGACGACACCGTACGTCCCGGTGAGCATCGCGATGTTCGGTGCGCTCTGCGCCGCGTAGAGCAGTGAAGCGCGCTCCGGGCCGACGGCGTCGTCGTCGAGGAGATCCGACGAGGGAAGTTCGATCGAAGGGTCCGAGCCCGTCATGACCGGGGATCCTACACGGACCTTGGGCGGCTCGACGCGGGTGAGCTACGATGACGTATCGCTCTCACGGACCGCGGGTCTCTCACCTTCGGAGTGATGTCATGCCTCTTCGCCTTCGTGGCTCCCGGTTCGCGCCTCTCGCGACGACAGCATCGACCGCGATTCTCGCGCTGATCCTCGTGGTTGCCTGCGGTGGGGCCGACAAGCAGGACGTGCTCGACGAGGCACCCGGTGCGACATCGGGAACCAGCAGCACCAGCACGTCGTCGAGCTCCTCGACCGGCGGTGCGTCGAGCAGCGGGGCGTCGTCCACGGGCGGGATCGACGCGGGTGGCACGAGCTCGGGCGGGCCCAGCTGTGATCGCGAGAAGGAGCCGAACGACAACCAGGGCTCCGCGAACACGCTCGTGACGTCGCTGTGCGGGACGATCACGAGCGCCGGGGACGTCGACTTCCTCACGTTCACGCTTCCGAGCAGCGCGAAAGGCGTGAACCTCGGGTTCTCGGGCTCGGTCGTCCTCCGCGTGTCGGTCGACGGCGCGAACGCCGTCACGCTCAAGGCGGGCAGCACGCAGCCGATCCCGTTCGTGAAGGGTCGCCCCTACCTCGTCGAGATCCGCGCCGAGGCGAAGGCGGACTGGAAGGTCACGCTGAACATCCAGTAGCGCGGCATGCGCGTTGCTCGAGCAGAGGCATGAGCCTCGATCCGAGCGCGCCACGCCAAGGCCTCCCGTCGCCGACGATGGTGCCCGCGCGCTCGCCATCTCCGCGTCGCTCCACCGATCCGCGCACGCTCGCGCTGCTCGCGCTCACGGTCGTGCTCGGTTACGGCGCGGTGCGCACGCTGTGGCCGTTCGCGACCGCGATCGTGCTCGGCGCGTGGGTCGCTCATCTCGCACGCCCCGTGTTCCGCCGCCTCGGCAGCGCGCTCCGCGGGCGCCAGAAGGCCGCGGCGCTCCTCACCGGCGCACTCGTCATCCTCGTCGCGACGCCCGTCGCGCTGGCGATCACGACGCTCGTCCCTGCCGCGCGCTCCCTCTACGACCAGGTTCGCAGCGCCGGCGGCGGCAAAGGCGCGCTCGCCGCGCTCGTGTCCGACGGGAACGCCCCCGGCGGCATCCCGAACGTGATGCAGCTCGTGAAGGAGCACGGCATGAATGCGTCGAAGGCGGCGGCGGTCGTCGCGAGCGCGTCGCTCGAGGCGATCGTCGGCGTGTTCATCTTCTTCGTCGTCTTCTTCGCGGCGCTCGTCGACGGCGCCCGCGCGTGGCGCTGGCTCGAGGCGAACGCACCGATCGACTCCGACGCGCTCACGCGGCTTCGCGACGCGTTTTTCGAGGCGGGTCGCGGGCTCCTCGTCGGCAACGGGATCACGGCGCTCGTCCAGGGCGGGATCGCGACGATCACGTACTTCGCGCTCGGCGTGCCGCGGGCGCTCCTGCTCGGTCTCCTCAGCGTCGTCGGCGCGCTCGTCCCGATGACGGGCCCGACGATCGTGTGGATCCCGGTCGCGGCGGGGCTGCTCCTCACCGGGCACCCAGGGAAGGCGGCGATCCTGGCCGCGGTAGGCGTCGTCATCGTCGGCAGCGCGGACAACCTCCTCCGTCCGTATCTCTCGCGCAAGGCGCACGTCGGTCTCGACACGTCGGTCGTGCTGCTCGCGATCTTCGGTGGGATCGCGCTCTTCGGCGGTTGGGGGCTCCTCCTCGGCCCGCTCGTCGTGCGCCTCGCGATAGAAGCGCTCCAGATCGTGCGCGAGCGCGGGCTCCTCGGGACGACGCCGCTGCCTCCTTCGCAGTCGGCGTGAACGTCACAAGCTGCAGACGCCCTCCTCACACTTGCCGATGAGACAGCGCGTGCCGCACGCGCCGCAGTTGCGCTTGTCCTTCATCAGGTTCACCTCGCAGCCGTCCTCCGCCTTCGCGTTGCAGTCGGCGAAGCCGACGAGGCACGTGAGCGTGCAGGCGCCCGCGACGCAGGCCGCCTGCGTGTGAGGGACGACCGGACAGACGACGCCGCACGCGCCGCACGACCCCGGGCTCGCGAGGTCGGCCTCACAGCCGTTCGCCGGAGCCTTGTCACAGTCCGCGAAACCGAGATCGCACGCCGTGACCTCACACTGACCGGCGACGCAGGAGCTCACGGCGTGCGGCAGGGCGCAGACGGCGAGGCACGGCGGAGCCGCGTCCACCGTCGCATCGGCGCCGGCGTCGGCGGGTGCGTCGGGGCCGGGTGAAGGAGGCGCGCCGCTGCTGCCGGTCCCGTCGGGATCGCCGCCGGAGGAGTTGCTGCCCGTCCCGCTCGGCGCGCGCGCGCCCTCGTCCCCCGTGTCGCTCGGGCCGTCGTCGCTCGGACGCGCCGCGCCACCGTCGACGTCGACGAGGACCCCCGCATGGTTGTCGAGGACGGCGTTGCAGGCAGGAGCGAGCGCCGTCGCGCCGAGCGCGAGCACGAGGGGCAGGAGGACGCGGGAGTGATTCACGCCTGGGGTCGATCCAAGATGTGCACCACCTCCACTGCGGCGCATGCGCTCTCGTGCTCTGGAAGGGTTCGTGCAGCGTCGTCGCGCGTGGAGGACACCGAGCCCGAAGTGGTGCCGCAAGAGCGGATGACGCGGTTCGAGGCCGTCTCCGCGGTGGTGCATCTCGTGACCGGGATCGTCGTGCTCGTGATCGTGGTCGCGTTCCTGTCGTGGCGCTTCCGCACACCGCTCGAGCAGTTCGGCACCGCGTTCGTGACGCGCTTCGGCCCCCTCGGCGTCGCGGGCGGCTCGTTCCTCGCCGACGGGATCCACTTCCCGCTCCCGCCGCAGTTCTACTTGCTCGCCGGAGAAGCCGGCGGGATGGCGCGTGGGGCAGCGCTCTCGAGCGCGCTCGTCGGCTCCATGCTCGGCGGTCTGGTCGCGTTCGCGCTCGCGCGGAGGCTCGCGTCCGGGCCGCGCTTCGCGCACCGCGGCCGCGTCCCGAGGCGCGTCGTCGAAGGCCTCTTCCGTAGGCACGGCTACGTCGGCGTGGCGCTCGCGGCGACGCTGCCCATCTCGTATTGCGTGCTCTGCGCGCTCTCGGGCGCGCTCCGGCTCCCCTGGCGCGCTTACGGCGTGCTCGCGCTGATGCGGATCCCGCGGCTGCTCTTGTCGTATGCCGTCATCGTCGCCGCGTGGCACCACGGCGGCTGAGGTCCGCTCGTACAGTAGTTGGTACGGAACGCGCGACCGCAATGGTGAAACCGAGGTCGGTCGTGTATGAGGGAGAGAGCGAATGAGCCAGACGCTCCCGCGGATCGACGTGGCCACGGCGATGCTCGTCGCACTCGACGAAGCCGTGGTCGGCCAGTGCATCTCGCTGCTCGACGACGCGGGTTTTCGCGTCGTTCGCGTGAAGCACGTGCCGGCCGCGTGCGAGCGCCTGCCCGTCGTCATGCCTCAGCTGGTCGTGACGTCGACCGCGCTCGCGGCCGCGGAGATCGACCAGCTCACGGATCGATGCGTCGCGATCGGCGCCGAGCTCCTCGCGCTCTCGCCCGACATGGACAAGCGCGCGCTCGGTCCGTTGCTCGCGAGCGCTGCCGAGCGCGCGCTCGCGCGCAAGCGCTGAAGCCTCAGCCGAGGTAGCGCTCGAGCCACGTCCACGTGCGACGGAGGATTTCGGACTGCGCGCGCCCGCCGTTGCCGGAGCTCGGAGGTCCGCCGGGAAGCACCGCGAGCTCGTTCTTCCCGCGCAGACGTCCGCGCGCGCTGCGGTTGCGCGCGAGGAGCGCGTCGTCGCGCTCGTCGACGACGAAGAGCGCGGGCGCGGTCAGCGTCTCGAGCGCATCGCCGGCGAGATCGGGCCGACCGTCGATGGCGACGATCGCGCGCACGGAGGGCCGCGTCGTCGACGCGAGGAGAGCGGCGGCCGCCGCGGCCCCCGTCGCGACGAACGCGATCGGCAGATGCTTCGTCGCGGCGTCGGCTCCCGCGAAATCGGCAGCGCCGGACATTCGCTCCGCGAGTCGTGGAATCGCGTGCTCGAGGAGGCTCTCGCGTTCCTTCTCGTCCCCGGTGATCTCTCCCTCGGCGACGAGGTCGAGGACGACGGTCGCGACCTTGCCGTTCTGCCGGAGCGCACGCGCGAGCGCGTCGGCGCCGAGCGCGGCGAGGTCCGGAGCGCCGGCCTGCGCGACGACGACGACGGCGTGCGCGTCCTCCGGCACGGTGAGCTGCGCCGACACGTTCGCGCGCGGCGAGATCATGATCTCGCGCGTCGCGTCACCGTCCTTCGTCTGCGCGTCGACCATGGTCACCTCGCAGCGTGTTCGAGCACGGGACGTACCACTCGAATCCCGCCGTCGAACGCTTCCGACGTCGAGGCGTTCTGTCTCGCGCCGTGACCACCGTGACGAAAAGCTACGGCGCCCAGTTGGGTGCAGACTGCAATATTTTGAGCTCAAACGCCGACCGATCCGACGGGGTTTCTGGCATTTGGCGTCGCACAGATGCGATCCATTGCGGCATACGTGCGCAAGATCGCCACGTCGGGTGCGACACTTGTGGCAAAAATGCACCACAGCCGGAGGCGCGCGTTGACGTGTGGGAGGGACCGCTGGAACGTGATGGACATGAAGCTCTCGATCACTTCCGACATCGAGCTCGATCCGCGCTCCGATGATCGGTTCGTCACCTGGCTGGACGTGAGCGCTCGCGATGGCGCCGTCGTCCAGGGACACGCACGCATCGCGGTCGTCCACGTCGGGGAGATCGCCGACGACCACGGGGACGTGTGGCGTGCTCTCCACGCCGCCGGCCTCGGGCACATCCACGACACGTACTTCGAGGACGGCTGGTACAAGGACGACTTCGCCGACGGCGCGGGGATCGATCTCCTCTACCTCGAGAACGTCGACGTCGACGACCGCGTCCGCGGCAGGAACCTCGACCTCGCGATGGTCCGTCGCCTCAGCGACTCGCTCGGCAGTGGCTGCCAGCTCGTCGTGAAGCCGTACACGAGCGCGCTCGAGGCGGCGCACTGGGCATGCCTCGGCTTCGAGATCAGCACGCCCGGGCGTTCGCGCGGCCTTCTCCACCTGAAGCTCGGGCTCCGCCACGCGCCCGTGATCGACACGACCGGCCAGGGCCACTTCGAGGTCCTCGGCGCGAACGTGAGCCCTGTCCGCCCGCGCCGCGTCGGCTTCGGCGGATTCCAGAGCTGAGCGACTAGCGATTCACCGGAAGGCCCGCCTCGGTCCACGCGAGCATGCCGCCGACCATGTTCATCACGGCGACGAAGCCCTGCGCGGCGAGGTGCTCGGCAGCACGACCCGACCTTCCCCCCGAGCGGCAGATCAACACCAACGGCGTGTCCCGCTCCCACGCCTTCGATGCGACCTCCAGCGTCTCGAGCGGAACCAGCTCGGCGCCCTCGACGTGTCCAAGCTCCCCGACGAACTCGTGGGGCTCGCGAACGTCGATCAGCTTCGCGGTCCCGAGCGTGTCGTAGACCGCGCGCGGGGCAATCGTCCGATACGCGGCCTGCTTCGGCTGGCTCTTCGACAACGCCGTCACGTCGAACCTCCCAGAGGCGCGACTGCAATGCCAAAGCCAGCGAGGCTCGCGCCATGTTCGGCGTAGTTACACGACGTTCGTGCGGGATTCCCCGCGCAACGACTGCAATGCCGCGCATGGCTTGCGCGAGCCGTCGGCAGCTGGGCGCGCCCCTGGCGACGACCTCCGCTGATGCGGCGAGAGCTCGTCCGAGCAGCCCGGACGTTCGTCTTCCGTCTTCCGGCTTCCGTAGGAGAAAGAAGGCCGCCTTCCGAGGAGAGCGAATGCCGCGCTCGTCGCGTCGTCCTCTCTCTCTCTCTCTCTCTCTCTCTCTGTCTCTCTCTCTCTTCCTCTCCCCCGCGCGCGAAGCGCGCTTCGCCGAAGGCGAGTAGGGGGAGGCTCGGGACCGAGAGCGACCGAAGCGAGCGAAGGTCCCGAGGGGACGAAGTCCCCCTCGGGACAAAGACGTTCGGGCGCTCGTTTCCCGGAGGCGCGAAGCGCCGGAGAGGGAACGAGCGCCTGGAACGCGAAGCGCCGGAGAGGGAACGAGCGCCTCGAGCTCAGAGACGAGCCGGCGCGCCTGCGTCCGGGACCACGACCGGCTGGCCACTCGCCTGGTACCGCTCCAACTTGCGGTACAGCGTGCGCCGGTCGAAGCCCAGCACCTGCGCGGCGCGCGACTTGTTCCCACCGACGAGCGAGAGGACGCGGAGGATGTACCGCCGTTCGAGCTCGTCGATCGTGACGATCTCCTCCGGCTGGTTCGCGGTGACGACGAACTTCTCCGGCCGGAAGCTGCGGACCTTCTCCGGGAGGTCGTCGATCTCGACGCGATTCCCTCGCGCGAGCGCGACGGCGCCGTCGATGCAGTTCTCCAGCTCGCGGACGTTGCCGGGCCAGGCGTAGCCGAGCAGCTTCTCGGCCGCGCCGGGCGACAGCTCCATCTCGGCCCGTCCGTGGCGCTCTGCGTAGACCTTCAGGAAGTGACGCGCGAGGTGGAGGACGTCGCCACCGCGCTCGCGGAGCGGGGGCACGTCGATCTTCACGACGTTGATCCGGTAGAAGAGGTCCTCGCGGAACCGCTTCTCGTAGACCTCGTCCTCGAGGACGCGGTTCGTCGCGGCGATCACGCGCGCGTCGAACGGGATCTCCTTGTTCGACCCGACCGGACGCACCTTGCGCTCCTGGAGCGCGCGCAGCAGCTTCGGCTGCACTTCGAGCGGGAGCTCGCCGATCTCGTCGAGGAAGAGCGTACCGCCGCTCGCCTGGAGGAAGAGGCCGGTCCGGCTCTGCTTCGCATCCGTGAACGCGCCACGCTCGTGCCCGAAGAGCTCGCTCTCGAGGAGCGACGCCGGGACCGCCGCGCAGTTGATCGCGACGAACGGGCCTTCCTTCCGGCGGCCACGCTCGTGGATCGCGCGTGCGATGAGCTCCTTGCCGGTGCCGGTCTCGCCGTGGATGAGGACGCCGGCGTCGCTGTCGCCGACGCGCGAGACGAGCGCGAACACGCGGCGCATCGCGGAGCTCGATCCGACGACGCTCTCGAGCGCGACGTCCTCGACGGGCGCGGCTGCCTGCAGACGCTTCACTTCGTCCTGCAGGCCCTTGTGCTGGATCGCGCGCGAGACCGTGACCATCAGCACCTTCGGGTCGACCGGCTTCGTGATGAAGTCGTACGCACCCGCGCGCATGGCCCCGATCGCGGTCTCGAGGCTGCCCTGGCCGGTGATCACGATGACGGGAACGTTGGGACGCGTGCCGAGCACGCGCTCACACAGCTCGAGGCCGCCCATCTCGGGCATGCTCAAGTCGGTGAGCACGAGATCGAAATCTCGCGTCGCCACCAGCTCCAGGGCCTCGCTGGCGGACGTACTGGACGTCACCCCGAAACCTTCACGCGTGAGGACCATTCCGAGCAGGTCACAGGTCTCCTGCTCGTCATCGACTACGAGAATCTGACGCTCCGTCATCGCGGGGCTCGACGTAGCACGGCTCATGCCGCAGCGTGGCGAGGTGACCCGGCCGCACGGCGGGACCAGAGCGATTGCCTCTTCTTCTCGCGCCGTGGCTCACAGGCGCGGTTCGCGGGAACGGGTCGCAGCCAAGCGTGGCGAACGGCCACGGCCGAGACAGGATGACCCGCCGGCGCTTCTCGCGGTCACGTGCGCGAGGAGAGCGATGCGACCACGCCGGCCAGCATCGAGGGCGCCGCGGGGCCGAGCGTCCGCATGGCGTAGACGAATGCAGCGTTCACGATGCCGACCGTCAAGAACGTCTTGCGATGGGCCGCGACCTCCACGTCGACGACCGTCCTGCGGAGCGCGGACGCGAAGGCGCTGCCCCGCGCCTGCTCGAGGGTCTGGACGTCGAGCTCGGCCTGACGGCGGAGCACGTCGTCGATCGCGAAGACGAGCTGCTTGTAGTCGCGGAGGGCGGACGGGATGCGTCCCGGCAGCGCCTTCGCGAGCTCCGTCTGGATCGCGACGACCGAGCTGCAGGTACGCTCGCCGCCGCACTCGAGGTTCCAATGATCCTTGAGCAACCTCACGAACGTCGGGTCGAGCGGCTCGTCCCCCCGGACGCAGGCGAGGTAGTGCTGCTGCGTGACGAGCTTCAGGTGGAGCGCGAGAACCAGCAGGGAAAGCGGGGCTCGATGTGAGATCGCGGTGGCGAGATCGGCCGGGTACGGGATCTTCCGGATCGGCACCGGGAACACCTTCTCGAGCTCTCGGAGGAAGCCGTGGAACAGGCTCGCATGGTCGAACACGTCGAGGCGCAAGATCGGCGCGAGCTGCGCACGGATGTCGGTGTCGTCGGACGCGCGCGCGCGCGCCGCTTCGGCGAGCACCGACTCGAGGACCTCGAACAGATGCAGGTAGCTCGCGGAGCGAATCTGGTTGAGGCGGACCGCATCGGGCTCGTCGATCGTGCGCAGCGCGCTCGCTCCGGAGAGCGCTTCGGGCAGGAAGTGCCTCGTTAGGTCGATCCCGCCGGAGCCCCGGCTCTCCTCACCGCGGGCGAGCGAGTGAGGGCCCACGTTGAAGACGTCGTGCTTCGTGTAGAGGGCCATCGCGAGGTACGGGCTGCACGGGCCGCGCCATCTTGCGGCTCCATACCTCATGCACGGGCTACAGACGTCTCCACAGGCACGTCCGTCGCATGCTCCGCCGTTGTGTCCGGTCTGGGCCGATCTCCTGTCGTCCTCGCGGTCCTGGAGGACAGCGAGCGTTCGGCGCTCCTCAAGCTGTCCCTCGCGGGACGCGGCTGGGAAGTCGTACGCGCACACACGTGCGAGCAGGCGCGAGCGCGCATGAACGAACAACCGGTCGATGTGCTCCTCGTCGACCTCGTGTTGCCGGACGGCTCGGCGTTCGGGCTCCTCCGTTCGATGGCGAAGAAGCCCCTCGTCGCAGCGGTGCTCACGTGGGGCAATCAGCACGGGATCCGCGATCGGATCTTCGCCGCCGGGTTCGACCTCCAGCTGGTGAGGCCTGCGACCGCGGAGGAGATCGACCACGCTCTCCGCGACAAGCTCGAGGCGAACGTCCACGCCGCTACGGCGTGACCGGCCTGCGCGAGCTCGTCTATCCTCGATCGCATGATGCGGCCGCCCGCCGTCGGGGACAGCCTCGACGGCCACATCCGTCTGGTGCGGCTCCTCGGAGAGGGCGGGATGGCCTCCGTCTTCGAAGCGCATCACGACCGGCTGGGGACGCGCGTGGCCGTGAAGGTGCTGGCCCAGGCGTTCGCGCGCGACGCCGAGCTCGTCGCGCGGTTCGAGCGCGAGGCGCGCGCGGTCGCGAAGCTCTCGACCCGGCACGTCGCCCACGTGATCGAGGTCGGGACGGCGCGCGCGAGCGAAGCGCCCTACATCGTCATGGAGTTCCTCGACGGTCGTGATCTCGAGGCGGAGCTCGTCGACCGCGGCGCCCTCCCGGTCGCGGAAGTCGTCGACTACGCGATCCAGACCTGCGCGGGCGTCCACGACGCGCACGAGCGCGGGATCGTCCATCGCGATCTGAAGCCAGCGAACCTCTTCCTCGCGAACGAGGCCGGTGAACGCGTCGTGAAGGTCCTCGACTTCGGCATCTCGAAGGTGATCGGCGAGCCGACGAAGCTCACGGCGCCTTCGGCCGTGATGGGGACCGTGCTCTACATGGCGCCGGAGCAGATCCGCGCAGCGCGCGACGTCGACGCGCGCTCGGACATCTGGTCGCTCGGCGTGATCCTCTACGAGCTGCTCGCGGGGAGACCACCGTGGGAGGGATCGTCGGCCGAGATCGCGTCGAGCATCCTCTCCGTCGAGCCGCCGCCACTCGACCAGGTCGCTGCGGTCCCCCCTGCCGTCGCGCAGCTCGTGCGAGCGATGATCCACAAGGATCCCGCGCGTCGTCCGCAGAGCATGCGCGACGTCGTCTTCGCGCTCGCCCCGTTCGCGCCGAAGGGGAGCGTCGGGGCCGCGACGGCGGAGAACGTCGTCGCGGCCTCGCTCCCGCAGCCTGCGCCGACGCGCACGGTGCGCCTCGTGAGCTCTCCGAGCGTCGCGCCGACGCCGCGCCCTTCGCACGTGCCGTTGCCGGCGCCGCCTGCACCGACAGCGGTGGCGGCGCCGATCCCGACGCCGCCGATCGTTCCGGAGCCGCGCGCCGCCGCGCCCGCCCCGCGCCAGGGATCGACGTGGCTCCTCTTCGCGCTCTTCGGCGTGCTCGGTGCGTGTGGGCTCGTGCTCGTCGTACTCGCATCACTCCGTGGACCGAAGCCGTCGCGCACCGGGACGACGGTCATCGTCCCGAGCGCAGCCCCGCTCCGGTGAGCTTCATCGGTCGTCGCGCGCGCACCGGAAGCCGACGGTGGGAAGGGCCAGGGTCGGGTCGCTGTCGTGCAACGCGCTCGTCGCCACGGCGCTCGGGTCGGAGTCCTCGAAGCTGCCGCCGCGAAGGGCCGGCGCGCCACCGCTCGACGTGACCCACTCGGCGGCGTTGCCGGCCAGGTCGAACACGCCCTCCGGGGTGTGGCCGGCGGTGAAGATGCCGCGCGGCGCCGTCCCCGCGTAGCCGTCCGAGACCGTGTACATCGCGCGCGAGCTGCACTCCGGACCGCACGCGTTCAAGCGCTCCGCCGACGGCGTTTCGTTCCCCCACGGAAACCTCCGGCCGGGAGCCCCACCGGCCGCGGCGAGCCACTCGTCGGCGGTGAGGAGACGCTTGCCGCGATAGATGCAGTATGCATGCGCCGCTTCGAGCGGGACGCAGGTGACGGGATGCGCGGCGAGCCCTGCCGACGCGGTGCAGCCGTCCAGCGTCGGGAGCGGGGGGCAAGCGCCCGCCGTCACGCACGCGACGTAGCTCGCGACGCCGACCTCGTAGGCGTCGATCCAGAACGCGGGAACGAGCCGCGTGGCCGGCGGCGCCGAGGCGTCGCTCCTACCGCTCGGAGAGCTTCCCGGGTCGCCGCCCCCGCCGTCGCCGCCCCCCCCGCCGTCGCCGCCTTTGCCCTTCCCGTTGCCGTTCCCGTTGCCGTTCCCCTTACCCTTCCCGTTGCCGTTCCCCTGACCACCGTGCGGGGCTGCGTCCTCGGCCTTCGGCGCGACGCCTCCCGCCGCTCCGAGCTGCGTCATGGCGATCCGCACCATCGGCTCGTCGACCGGCTGCGGCGGATTGCGTCCGTCGAACGCAGGCTCGGGCTCCGCGGCCGAGGTCGACTGGCCGGACGTGATGAACGTCGGCTCCGCGAGACAGGCCGCCAGCACGAGAGGACCTGCGGGCAGGAGCCAGCACGATCGCCGAAGACAAGTCATGACCTGGCTCGGTGCAGCAACGCACGTGCCCGCACCTCGGCTCCGCGATCGAGCATCACCTGAGACAACGACGGGCGGTCTGTCGTCCTCTCTTGGCGCAGCTCATGCTTGCCTCCGGCACGTGGTCGTCCGTTCGCGCCTCGCTGTCGCCGTCTTCCTCGTCGCTGCCGCGTCCTCTTCGACCGCACGCGCCCAGGACGGAGATCTCGCCCGCGCCCGTGCGCTCTTCGACGAAGCGGGTGCGCTCGAGCGCCGCGGCCAGTGGACCCTCGCGGCGGACAAGCTCCGCGCTGCGCTCCGGATCCGCGAGACGCCGCACCTCCGCTACGCGCTCGGCTGGGCGCTCGAGAACGACGACAAGCTCCTCGAGGCCCGGAGCGAGTACGAGACCGCCGAGCGCACGGCGCGCGGCACGGCCGACGACGTCGAGACCCTCGCGCGAACGCGCCGAGCCGAGCTCGACGCGAAGATGCCCGTCGTGCGCGTCGTCGTCCCCTCCTCGTGGCGCACGGGAACGCGCGTGACCGTCGACGGCCGCGAGGCCTCGATCCAGAGCGGCAGCGCGACGATCAACGCGAATCCGGGCGCACGCGTCGTGCGGGTCGAGCACACCGGCACGGCGCCGATCGAGCGGATCGTCTACGTGTCCCGAGGCGAGACGAAGGTCGTCGAGGCGCCCGGGACGCTCGGGACGCGGATCGACGAGCTGCCGCGCTCGGCCGAGCGCGACGACGGGGCGACCGACCGGAAACGCGGCGGCGAGCCCGTCCTGCCGTGGATCCTCGTCGGCGGCGGCGCCGCGCTCGTCGCGACGAGCGCCGCCCTGTTCATCTCGTCCCTCGGCGACTCGAGCGATCGCGACGCCGCGATGGGCGCGTGGTGCACCGAGACCGCCTGCACGAACGGGAACACGGCGACGACCCCGGAGACGACGGCGGCGACGATGAAGCGGCAGGAGGCCGAGGATGCCGCATCGCGCGGCAACATGAAGCAGACCGCGGCGGCGATCGTCGGCGGCGGCGGCATCGTGGCGGCCGCGATCGGCGGCGTGATGCTCCTCCGCGCCGGCGAGCCGGACAAGCCGTCGGTCGGGTCGCCGTCCCGCGTCCGGATCGGTGCGGGGCCGACGCTCGGCGGGTTCGGCGCGAGCGCGAGCTTCCGGTTCTGAGGCAACGCCCCCGCGTGGAGCGTGGGTCGTGCGAGCTCGGGACCGCGCTCAGAACCCGGGGCCGCGAAGTCCGCCGTGCACCGGCGTCGAGAGCCCTTCGGTCGTGTCCGCCGCGCTCGACGCTACGCTCGGTGGGCGTGCGCTCGCCGGCGGGATCTCGATCCCGTGGGCGTTCGACGTCCGCTTCGAAGACGCGGCCGGAGCAGGCGCCTTCCGCACGACCGGCTTCGCTGCCGTCGTCGCCGGCGCGACCGGCTTCTCGGCCACGTCCGTCACCTCGCGCACGAGCGCCGTCTCGCCACGTGCGGGCTCGCTGTCCGGCGCGACGCGCGCCGGGACGGCGGCGGCCGGCGGCGGAACGGGCCGCGGCGCGGGAGCGACGGCCGCGTTCGTGAGCGCGACGTCCTGCGCGCGCGCCGACTCGTGGCCGACGCACTTCGGGAGGATCATCGTCGCGAAGAGCGCGGCCGCGCCGGCGACGGCGAGCGCGCGCCGGATGCGGCGGCCACGCGTCGACGAACCTTCGCCCCCGAACGAGATCGCCGGAGGCACCGTCTGCTCCGACCCGAACGCAGGGCGCATCGCGCGCACCGGTCCGAGCAGATCGGGACCGACGATCGGAAGTGGCGACGGCGGCGCAGGCTCCTCGGGCGACGGCACGGACGCGACGTCGTCGAGCTCGTGCATCGTCGGTTCGAGGAGGAGCCGCGGCTTGCTCCGCGCGCTGCCCAGCCGCACGACCGCGGACTGCTCGAGCTCCGGATCGAGCTCCACGAACGGCGCGAGCGCGGCGGCGAGCTCCTCGGCGTTCGCGAAGCGCGCGGCCGGGTCCTTCGCGAGCGCGCGCATCACGACGTCGACGAACGGCTCCGGCAGCTCCGGCCGCAGCACGCGCGGGTCACGCACGGGGTCCGCTGCGATCGCGGCGATGCACGCGGAGGGCTCGACCTGCGTGTACGGGGGCTCACCGGTGACGAGCTCGAAGAGGGTCACCCCCAGCGACCACACGTCCGAGCGCGCATCGACGTCCTTCGCGCAGCGGATCTGCTCGGGCGACATGTAGTGCGGCGTTCCGAGCGGAGCGATGTCGCCCGTGAGGGCAGCTTCCCGCCCCTTCGAGGCGAGGCGCTTCGCGATGCCGAAGTCGAGCACCTTCACGACGACGCGGTCGTCCTGCTGCGCGAGGAACAGGTTCGAAGGCTTGATGTCCCGGTGGACGATCCCGCGGCGATGCGCTTCCGCGATCGCGTCGCACGCCTCGAGGATCCAGCGTGCCGAACGCCCGACCGGCTGCGCGCCGTCGCGGTCGAGCAGCCGCGCGAGGTCGAGGCCTTCGAGCAGCTCCATGACGAGGAACGGCGTGCGGTTCTCCGTCATGTCGATGTCGAACACCTTCACCGCGTGGATGCTCGTGAGCGCCGATGCGGCGCGCGCTTCGCGCTCGAAGCGCGTGACGAGCTCGGGATGCTCGCGAAGCCCTTCGCCGAGCACCTTCAGCGCGACACGGTGCCCGAGGCGGCCGTGCCGAGCGGCGTACACGATGCCCATCCCGCCGTGCCCCAGCACGCGCTCGATGACCCACTTTCCGGCGAAGAGGGGTGCCTGCGATCGCGATCGCCGGCTCGGAGTCGGGAGAACAGCCGCCACGGGTCTCTGCCGTTCAAGTGCCGTACCGTCGCGGATGACGCGCGATTCCGTGCATGCGCCGGCGGGGAGCGTGGCGGTCTGCCTCGCCTGTGGCGAGGCTCGGCCGTGGCGCGAGCGCGAGCGCGCGGACACGGAGTGGGCGCCGCAGCGAGCAGGCCTCTATCGAACGGCCAACACACCCCGCGCGACGAGGTCGGAGAGAATCGAGAGGGCCTGTTCGGTCGGCAGACCGCTCGCGTCCGCGATCGTCTCGAGCGACGAGACACCGTCGACGAGGGTGAGGACGAACCGCGCTTCGGAGCCGAGCGGCAGCGCATAGGTCGCGGCCTCCGCCATTCCGAGCGCGGGCACGGATGCGAGATGCGCGCGCACGTCGAAGTTCGGCGGTGCCGAAGGCACGACCGGCGCCGGACCGCCGAGCTTCGCGAGACAACGCTCGCGGAGCTCGAGGACGTCGGCATCGGCCGCGTGCGCGCCGAGCCACGCCTCGCACGCGGCGAGCGCCTCGTCCCAGCGCCCGACCATCATGAGGATCTCGATCTCCTCCGGCCCCGCCGCATCGGCAGGCGGCGTCGACGGCGCGACGACCACGGGCGGCTTCGGCGCGGCGAGGCCGACGGCCGGGACCTCGCGCGACGGCGCGCCCGGCCGCTGCGAGTCCATCGCGCCGGGCGGAACGGTGACGGCGACGCCGGGGATCGCCTGCATCCGCTGCGAGATCCGAGGCGGAGGCGCGGCCGGGCGAGGCTCGGTCGGGGCGACCGTGATCGTCGGCGTCGGCATCGTCACGGCGAGCATCGCCGGCACCGAAGGTGTCGCCGCGCGCGGAGGATCGATGACCGTCGCGGGCACGGTGAGCAGGTCGTCGAGCAGCGCGCCCATGCCCGCGAGCTCCTGCCGCGCGACCTCCGCGCTCGACGGCCCCGAGCTCGCCGTCGCGGAACGCTCGGGGCGACGCCGGACCGGCGTCACCATGCTCCACGGATCGTCGAGCTCCTCCTCCGCTACGGCGACCGGCGGAGCCGAGTCCTCGGCGACGACGATGTCGGAAGGCAGGAACAGCGGCGGCAGCACGCTCCGCACGATCGAGCGATCGAAGCGGCCCTCCGGCGCCACGACCTCGCGCAGGTCGACGAGCTTGCCCGTACGCGGACCACGCAGGATCTGGACCTGCGGTCTCAGCGGGTCGCCGCCGTGCGTGCGCACGACGAGCGCAGGCTCGCGATCCGACAGCTCCACCGTCGTGCCGGGCGGGAAGACGCCGAGCGCCCGCACGAAGCGCTGGACGAGCCCGCGCCCGAAGAAGCGGCTCTCGAGATCGGTCGCAGCACGGAGGACGTCCTCGGGCTCGTCCGCCCTCCCCTCGATCCGCGTCCGCTTCCGGTCGAAGAAGTTCGCGAGCGCGACGATCCGGACGAGGTCGTGGGGAGCGGTCTTCGACTCGAGCCCGGGATAGCCTCCACCGTCGACGCCGCGATGGTGCTCGAACGCTGCGGCGACCCAGAGCGGGGGACAGCCCGCGCCGAGGAGCAGCGAGGCGCCCGCGTAGGTATGGTTCCGGAAGACCGGTCGCTGCGCGGGCTCGAGCAGCGGCTCGGGGATCCCGCGAATCTCCTCCGGCACGAACAGATGGCCGACGTCGTGGAGGAGAGCCGCGGCGGTGACGTCGACGCACTCCTTTTCCGTGTATCCTGCATCGAGCGCGAGCGCGGCCGTGATCTGCGCGACGTTCGAGGCATGCGCCGCTTCGTCCGATATGCTCCTCGCCCACGCCCTCTGATCGAGGCGCAGCGCGTGCGTCTTCGCCAGACCGACGATCCGCGTCGCGAGATCGAGGACCTTGCCGGTGTCGAGCGCCTCCCCTGCCCCGAGCGCGCGCGCGGACGCGACGAGCACCTCCTCCGTCGCCGGCACGAGGTAGGCGGCTCCCGTGCCCGCGCCGGCGCCGGCGCCTTCCGCCTTCGCTCCGACGAAGCGGAAAAGGACGTGCGCCATCCGCTGCTGGGCGAGGTCGCGGAGGCGGCCGCTCGCATCCGCCTGCGCGCTGAGCACCTGCGCGAGCGTCGTTGCCTCCTCCTTGCGGACGCCGCGCTGGAACACGATGCACTCGACGCCGTGGCGGAGCATCGCGTCGGCAAGCACGTGGAGGCGCTCGCGGAGCTGCGGGAGCGGACGCTCCGAGACGACGAACTCGTTGTCGACGAGCGCGAGCACGACCTCGGGCGTCCCTTCGTGGACGCGCTTGAAGCCCTTCTCGACGGCGGCATCGGCCTGCGCGACCGCGGGGTGTCCTTCGCCGTAGTGCGCACGGACGGTGATCGTGTTCGCCACCGCGTGGAGAACCTCGAGGACGTCGTTCCACTCGCCGCCCTTCGGCGCCCGCGAGTCCATCAGGTCGTCCTCCCGCGCTCGGCTGCCTTCTCGCATGCGCGCCTGACGCGCCACACCGACGATCGGAGGCCCTCGTCGAAGAACCGCTTCGCGGCAGGAGCCGGCGACGCGCGCAGCGCGTCCGCGGCGGCGTCACGGAGCGCGCCGGGATCGAGGAGCCCGCGCGGCTGGAGGACGTCGAAGAGCGCCGCGGCCGCCGCGTCGTGCGGACACCGGCTCAGCACGAACACGATCCGTCGCTTCAGCTCCTCGGATGCGGAGGCGTCACGGAGGACCTCCTCGAGCCTCGCCACCCCCGTCCGCGCGAGGAGGTCTCCACGGAGCATCGTCACCGCGCGCGCGCGGTGCTCCGGGGACGCGTCGGAGGCCATCTCGGCCAGAACGCCGTTCGTTCCCTCGTCGAGCGTCACCGTCCGGAGCGCGCGGAGCAGCTCGCCACGCACCTTCTCGTTCGGGTGACGCGCGACGACGAGGTAGTCGGAGGCGGTGCCGCCGGCCGTCGGCAGGAGCGTCACGGCATTTCGGACGACGAACCAGCTCGACGAGTGCAGCTTCGCACGGAGGAACGGCGCGATCCGCGGACCGGCGGCCGAGAGCGCGTCGAGGAGGACGCGGCGCATCTTCCGGCTCTCGGAGATCTCGAGCCGCTCGAGCACGACCTCCGGCCTCAGCTCGGTGAGGAGCTTCACGTTCGCGACGAGGTCCTCGAGCTCGGTTCCCTCCGCGAGCGCGCTCACGGTGTCGAGCTCGCGGATGATCTGCGCGGCGACCGGGGGCGAGACGACCTCGGCGAGCGTCCTCCGCGCGAGGTCGGCGACGTCGATGCGGGTGACGTCACGGAGACCGCGCACGATCCCGAGCACGGCGTCGGTCGATCCCTCGCTCGCGTAGCGCGCGGCGACGCTCGGCAAGGACTGACAGAGCTGACCGAAGCGACGCGTCCGGGACGCCATCTTCACGAGCTCGAACGTGATGCGGCTCGCATCGAAGGGCGTGCGGACGCGTGCGGAGTCGCGGTTCGTCTCGGTGGAGGGCTGCAGGAATGCGCCGCGCATCGCGAGCGCGCGCGTCGCGTGGGGGAAGAGCTCTTCCCGCTCTCGCCACGAAGACCCGCGCTCCTCCGGACGCGTGGCGAGCGCTGTGAGGAGCTCGGTGACGGCCGGGTCGTCGTGGGGGAGGTCGTGGAGCCGGAGCCCGAGGAACCGCAGCGTCGCGAGGCGCCGCCCGTCGTGCGGGGCGGCGAGGCCGAGCGCGTAGAAGACGATCTCGAGGTCGCTTGCGTTGCGACGGAACGCCGGCAGCGCGAAGCGTGCGAGCTCCTCCTCGGACAGACCTTCGAGCGCCCAGACGAGCGCGTCGCGGAACTCGCCCATGAGCGGCGCGAGGCCGAGGAGCACGCGATCGCGCGCGGCGGTCGAGAGCGCCATCAGGATGACGCGGAGCTTCGGATAGAGACTCTCGCCGATCTTCTGCTCCTCTTCCCGGACGAGGAGGCACAGCCCGGCGACCGCCTCGGCGACGGCGAGCGGATTCTCCTCGAGCAGCGCGACGGCGACCTGCGGGTTGTCGAGGAGCTCGCGGACGTGGTCGCCGAGGCCGACGTGCTCCTTCCGAGCGCGGAGGAGCTGGAGGAGGTCACCGAAGGAGACGCGCATCCGCGTCCGGAGCCGCTGTGCTTCGCGCTCTTCGGAGGTGATGTCGTGCGCGATGTCCTCGACGTCGATCCGCGCGACGCCTCGCTCCTTGACGAGCTCGGAGAGGCCGCCGCGATCGAACGTCGTCTGGACGGGGAGCGTCAGGAGGTCGAGCAGCGTCGCGAGCTCCTCGACGGTGACCCCACCGGCGAAGCGGAGGACGGCGACACCGCGCTCGTGGAGGTACGGTGCGAAGCGCCCGCGGAGCGCGGCATGCCCCGCGCTCGCGTCACCGACCTGGAGGCTGTCCTTCGTGACGGTGACGACGAGCGGAGCGCTCTGCTCGAGCGCCATCGCGAGCGTCCGATGCGCGCGCGTCCCGAGGTCGGCGCACGCCGGATGCGAGGGCGAGTACTGCTGCATCCGCGCGAACCATTGCGCGATCTCCACGAGCGCGCGCTCGTGCATCGACGTGACGGTCGGCGCTCCTTGCACGAGGCGCCGATCATAACGCGAGAGGAGCGGCATGCGCCCGCACCTTCACGTTCCCGGCCGATCAGTTGGGTTTCACGGATGAGGTCGTCAGCGGGGCGACCGCGCGAGCGCCGCTTCGAGGCGCGCCCGGGCCGCCGCGTCTCCGGGACTTGCTTCGACGACCCGCTTCCACGCCTCCGCCGCCTGCGCCCACTGCCCGAGCTTCTCCGCGATCGCCGCCTTGGCGGCATGGGCGGAGACGAGCTTCTCGGCCGCGAGGCGCGCGACCTCGTCGTGCGCCGCGCGCAGCGACGCGTCGTTCGGCGCGAAGACGAGCGCTTGTTTGTACGCTTCGGCCGCCGCCACGAGATCGCCGGCGGCACGCGCCCGGGCCGCCGTCTCCGCATGCGTCTTCGCGCGCGCGCCCGCGTCGGCGAAGCGGGCCTGGAGCGCCGCCATCGCCTCTTTCCGCTTCGCCGCGGTGACGGGGTCGACCGGCGCCGCCTGCTTCGGCGCCGACGCAGCGCCGCCGATCGGTGCCGGCGGCGAAGCCCCCGCGGCCGGCAAGGCGGCGTCGTAGGCCTTCCGCTTGTCGCGGTCGTAGAGCGTGTCGTACGCGGTCGTGACGCGCGCGAAGACCGCTTCGAGCTTCGGCTTGTACGACCCGAGCTTCTTCCCGAAGTAGCGATCGGGGTGGACGATCCCGACGAGGTGGAAGTACGCCCGCTTGATCTCCTTGCGGTCGGCCGAGCGCGGGATAGCGAGCACCTCGTAGTGCGACAGGCTTTTCAGACGCGCGAAGACGTCGTCGACGTAGCGGCGACGCTCTTCGTCGAGATCGATGTCCTCGTCGGTCACGAGGTCATCGTAGATCACTTCACGGGGAGCGCGCGCTTGCCGTCGCCGCTGCCCGTGAGCGCGGCGAAGAAGTCGTTGCCCTTGTCGTCGACGACGATGAACGCGGGGAAGTCGACGACGTCGATCTTCCACACCGCCTCCATCCCGAGCTCGGGGTACTCGAGGACCTCCACCTTCTTGATGCAGTCCTGCGCGAGCCGCGCGGCGGGGCCGCCGATCGAGCCGAGGTAGAAGCCGCCGTACCTCTTGCACGCTTCGGTGACCTGCGGAGAGCGGTTGCCCTTCGCGAGCATCACGAAGCTCCCGCCGTTCGCCTGGAGCTGCTCGACGTAGGCGTCCATCCGTCCCGCCGTCGTCGGACCGAACGAGCCCGATGCGAAACCGTCCGGCGTCTTCGCGGGGCCCGCGTAGTAGACCGCGTGGTCCTTCAGGTATTGCGGGAGGCCCTTCCCTTCGTCGAGGCGCTCCTTGATCTTCGCGTGCGCGATGTCGCGGGCGACGATGAGCGGTCCCGTCAGCGAGAGACGCGTCTTGATCGGGTAGCGCGAGAGGAGCGCGCGGATCTCGCTCATCGGAAGCGAGAGATCGACCTTCACGACCTCGCCTTCGAGGTCCTCGTGCGTCGTGTCGGGGAGGTACTTCGCCGGGTCGTGCTCGAGCGACTCGAGGAAGACGCCGTCCTTCGTGATCTTGCCCATCGCCTGGCGATCCGCCGAGCACGAGACCGCGATCGCGACCGGGCACGAGGCTCCGTGGCGAGGCAGGCGGATCACGCGCACGTCGTGGCAGAAGTACTTGCCGCCGAACTGCGCGCCGATCCCCGTCCGCTGCGAGAGCTCGAGGACGCGCTGCTCGACCTCGACGTCGCGGAACCCGCGACCGAGGTCGTTGCCGGTCGTCGGGAGGGTGTCGAGGTAGCGCGCGGACGCGAGCTTCGCGGTCTTGAGCGCGTACTCCGCGCTCGTGCCGCCGATGACGACGGCGAGGTGGTACGGCGGGCACGCGGCGGTCCCGAGCGACTTCAGCTTCTGCTCGAGGAACTTCATCAGGCTGTCGGGATTGAGGAGCGCCTTCGTCTCCTGGAACAAGTAGCTCTTGTTCGCGGAGCCGCCGCCCTTCGCCATGAAGAGGAACTTGTAGGCGTCGCCGTCGGTCGCGAAGATCTCGATCTGCGCCGGGAGGTTGCTTCCGGTGTTCTTCTCCCGGTACATGTCGAGCGGCGCCATCTGCGAGTAGCGGAGGTTCGACGTGAGATAGGTGTCGAACACGCCGCGCGCGATCGCTTCTTCGTCGTTCCCGCGCGTGAGGACGTTCTGTCCGCGCTTGCCCATCACGATCGCGGTGCCGGTGTCCTGGCACATCGGCAGGACGCCACCGGCGGCGATGTTCGCGTTCTTCAGCAGGTCGAGCGCGACGAACTTGTCGTTCGCCGATGCCTCGGGGTCGTCCAGGATCTTCCGCAGCTGCGCGAGGTGCCCCGGCCGGAGCAGGTGCGCGATGTCCCGCATCGCGTGCGAGGTGAGGAGCGTCAGCGCTTCGGGCTCGACCTGCACGAAGGTGCGGCCGGCAGCGGAGACGGTCGAGACGTGGTCCTTCGTGAGCAGGCGGTACGGGGTCTCGTCCGCGCCGAGCGGGAGCATGTCCTGGTACTGGAAGCTGGTCATGGCGAGGCGCGCAGCATAGCTCACTCGGCGCGATCAGCGGTCGCGTCGCGCACGCGCGAGGTCGAGCGGGATGTCGAACCGGAGCATCCCCGAGAGGTGGCCTGCGCGCGTGATCGGCCGATCGGAGAGCTCCATCGCGCTCAGTGCGAAGGACGTCTTCATCTGGAAGCTCTTCGAGCCCACCCACCCGAGCGCGACCGTGCTGCGACGCCAGGTCGAGATGCCGTCGCGCGCGAAGTCGAGCGGCGCGATCTCGGGGTCGCGTCGCGTCGTCGGACCGCCGAGGAGGAACGGCGCGACGACGAGCTCGGCGTCGAGCGACACGTGCTCGGCGAGACGCAGATCGAGCTCGACGCGCCCGCCGGGACCGATCCCGGCGTCGAGCGGATACATCTCCGTCCACGGCGGGTCGACGCCGGCGCGACGTCCGCGCAGCGTCGGGTGGACGTGCGCCTGGTGCGCGCCGAAGTAGATACCCGGACCGAAGCGCGCGCGGAGCTCGACAGGGCCGGGCCCGGACGAGAGCGCGTACGTCGCCGTGAGCGGCGAGAGCACCCAGATCGATTCGCCGACGGTGCGGTTCTCGTCGTTCAGCACGCGCTGCTGGACCCATCCGCCGCCCGCTTCGAGCCACCACTTCGAGCGGGCGAGACGGAGCGCGACCGTGCTGAAGCCGCCGACGCCGACACCACACCCGCCGAACGCGCCCGGCGACGGGCACGCGGGGAGGTCGTACGAGACGACCCAGTCGGTGCGCCAGCTCGCTTCCGCGATGCCGTCGAGCTCCGGGCCGGCGGTCACGAGGAGGAGCATGCCCTCGAGACCGAGCATCAGCGTCCACGACGTGCCGTAGAGGATGCGCGCGCTGTACTGACCGACCCAGTTCCACGGATACGGCGCGTCCCACGTGCGGTTCACGAGCTGGGTGAGGACGTGGAGCGACAGCGACCAGCTCCCTTCGAGCGTCGCGGCCGTCGGGACGCTGCCCGCGAGCGTGCGCGCGAGGCCGAACGAGCTCGCGGTGTCCGTCGGCCGAGGGCGCGGAGTGGTCGGCGGCGGCGGCGGCGGCGGGAGCGGCGGAAAAGGCGGAAAAGGCGGAAAGGGCGGCGGGGGCTTCGGAAGCGGCGGAGGCGGAGGCGGAGGCGGCGGCGGCGGGAGCGGCGGAAGGTCCTCGATGGAGGCCGCACTGCTCGTCGGCGGCGCCGCGTTCGCCGGTGGGGCGAAGAAGCTCCGCGCGACGAGCGCGAGCGCGAGCGCGGGAGAGAACACGGAGCGCGAAGGCTTCGGCCGCATCGTCGAGCTCCGTTCTACGCGCGGTTGCACGCGGTTCCGAGGCAGCCTGCGCGCGAGGCGTCAGACATCGAGGGTGCGCCCTCCTGCCCCATCGGGAAAGCCTTCGGCCGAGGCAAGGTCCGAGCGCCGCGAAATGTGCAGAAACGCGGGCAAACGCGAGGAGCCGGAGAACCCGCCCCGCATGTCCGCGGCGGGCCCTTCTCCCTCACGCGCGGACCGTCGCCCGTGGTACGCTCGGAAGAACGTGGGCAAATCGCAGGATTCACGGATGCGCTGCGGATGACGACGCCCGGACGAATGATGGCAGCGAAGGACGAGGACATCCCGAAGCTCGGTTCCGTACCGCCGGAGGGCGAGGGCGAAGAGGTCACGCGCGTCGGAAGCCGCGACGAAATCCAGCGGGCGCTCGAGAACGAGGGCAAGCAGGTCGACCTCGGCCCGCGCGGCGGCAACAACCTGCCGACGCCTCCGGCGCCGCCGCCGAGCGACGACATGAAGGCGGCGCTCAAGGAGTCGACCGGGATCCGCCTCGCTCCGCCTCCTGCTGATCTCGCCGGTGACCGACCGAACGACATGCCGACCAAACCGCCGACGGCGGGCGTGGTCGACAACGTCGACATCGATGCGGCATTCACCGACACGTCCCTCGACGAGCTCGACAGCAGCGCGCTCGAGCCTGCGCCGCCGTCGGCGAAGGCGCTCGCACCGCCGCTGCCGCCGGCCGCGAAGCGGAAGTCGGCGACGCCCCCAGCGACGCCGGAGACGAGCACCACCTCGGAAGCGCCCGCGTTTCCGCCGACGCCCGAGCCGATGATCGTCTCGCGCCCGCCGGAGGCGACGAGCCTTCGTCCGGAGCCGGCGCTCTCGACGCCGCCGAACGCCGGGCCGCTCGCGGAGCGCCCGTCGCTCACCACGCAGAACCCGAAGACGATGCTGGCGATGCTGCTCGTCGTCGGCGCCGTGATCGCCGCGTTCTTCGCGGCGGCGATGCTCTCGCGCTGAGGCGCGCCGCGCGCGAACGCTGGCGCATGCCGTGACCGAACGGCAGAGCGTCGGGTATGGTTCGCGCATGCCTTCCTCGCGCTTCACCGCCGTCGTCCTCGCTCCCGTGGTCGCCGTCGCCGCCCTGCTGGCGTGCGGCTCCGACGATCCGGCCGTCGAAGGTCCGCCTCCCGAGGCGACCGACGGCGGCACGACGACGAGCACGCCGCCGCAGCGCGCCGAGTTCGGCCTCGACACGCGCCCGACGAACACGACCTGCAAGGCGCCGCCGCGTCCGCCGAGCACCGTCGCGGTGAAGCTCGAGCGCGTCTACGCGAACGTGCAGCTCGCCGCGCCGATGATGCTCGTGCAGGCGCCCGGCGACGGCTCCACGTGGTACGCCGCGCTCCGCGACGGTCGCATCGTGACGTTCGCCTCGCAGAACCCGGCCGACGCGCCGACGGTCGTGGCGAACGTCGGCCAGCTCGCCGGCAGACCGGTGCAGCAGGCGGAGGAAGGCGGTCTCCTCGGCATCGCCTTCCACCCAGGCTTCGCGCAGAACGGGAAGCTCTACGTCACGTGGGTCACGACGGGCGGCACGTCGAACTTCCGTTCCGAGGTCGGCGTGCTCACGCGTCCGCAGGGCAGCGCGACGTTCACGACCTACGAGACGATCCTCGGCCCGTTCAACCAGCCCGCCGGCAACCACAACGGCGGAGGGATCGCGTTCGGCAAGGACGGCTACCTCTATCTCTCGTTCGGCGACGGCGGCGGCGGCGGCGACACGTACAACAACGGTCAGACGACGGACGGCTTCTTCTCGAAGGTGCTCCGAATCGACGTGGACAATCCGTCCGGCGGGAAGAAATACGGGATCCCGACGACGAACCCGTTCGCGCAAGGCGGCGGCGAGCCGGCGACGTTCGCGCGGGGGTTCCGCAATCCGTTCCGCTTCTCGATCGATCGGGACACCGGCGAGGTCTGGGTCGCCGACGTCGGGCAAGACAAGTGGGAGGAGATCGATCGCGTGAAGCTCGGCGGCAACTACGGGTGGCCGTGCCGCGAAGGCCTCCACGACTTCGCGCCCGCGAAGTGCGCGCCGGGCACGACGCTCCAGGAGCCCGTCTTCGAGCACGCGCACCCCGACTTCCAATCGATCACCGGAGGCGTCGTCTACCGCGGCAAGGCGATCCCCGCGCTGAAGGGCGCATATGTGTACGGCGAGTACGAGCAGCAGGTCGTCCACGTGCTCTCGTTCGATCCGGTCACCGGCGCGGCGAAGTCGACGCGCATCAACGACCCGTCTCCGACCGCGAACTGGGTCCATTTCGCGGAGGACGCCGACGGCGAGGTCTACGGCGTCGCGCTGAACCAGGGCAGCATCTACAAGCTCGTCGACGCGGATACGTCCGGCGGCGGAGCGCCGTTCCCCGATCGCCTCTCGAAGACGGGTTGTGCCGATCCGAACGAGCCGAGCAAACCCGCCTCCGGCGTCATCCCCTACGCGCCGAACGCGCAGCTCTGGTCCGACGGCGCCGGGAAGGACCGCTGGATGGCGCTGCCCGACGGCAAGACGATCGACGTGAAGGACGACGGCGACTTCGTCTTCCCGGTGGGGACGGTGCTCGGCAAGACGTTCACGGTCGGCGACAAGCTCGTCGAGACGCGCCTCTTCGTCCGCCACGAGGACGGCGAGTGGGGCGGCTACACCTACGAGTGGCAGGACGATCAGAAGGACGCCGTCCTCCTCGCCGGCAGCAAGTCGAAGACGGTGGGCACCCAGACCTGGTACTACCCGAGCCGTGCAGAATGCATGCGTTGCCACACCGAGGCGGCGGGACGGTCGCTCGGCCTCGAGCTCGGGCAGCAGAACGGCGACTTCGTCTATGCGAGCACGAACCGGATCGCGAACCAGCTGAAGACGCTCGAGCACATCAACGTGCTGTCGGCGCCGCTCGGGAAGCCGGTGGATCAGATCGTCGCCTATCCGGATCCGCTCGGGCAGGCAGCCGTCGAGACGCGCGCACGCGCCTACCTCCACGCGAACTGCTCGATGTGTCACCGGCCGCAGGGCGGAGGGCGCGGCAACATGGACCTCCGGTTCGCGACGCCCCTCGCGAACGCGGCCGTGTGCAACGCGGACCCCGAAGCGGGCGACCTCGGCATCGCCGGTTCGAAGCTGCTCGTTCCGGGAAACCCCGCGGCCTCGCTCGTGTCCGTGCGCCCGTCGGCCGCTGCCGCCGCCGTCCGGATGCCTCCGCTCGCGAGCTCCGTCGTCGACGCGCAGGGCACGGCGCTGCTCGCGAGCTGGATCCAGGGCCTCACCGCCTGTCCGTGAGGGAGGCGGCGCGTCTACCCTCGCGTGGACGCGCCTGCTAAGAGACGGTCCACATGCCGGACCGCAGGACCCTCTACCCGGATCTCGAGCCCTATCGCACCGGACGCCTCAGCGTCTCGCCGGTCCACGATCTCTACTTCGAGGAGAGCGGCAATCCGAAGGGCAAGCCGGTCGTCTTCCTGCACGGCGGTCCCGGCGGCGGCACGGAGCCGAAGCACCGTCGGTACTTCGATCCGGCGACCTATCGGATCGTGCTCTTCGATCAGCGCGGCTGCGGGCGCAGCACGCCCTTCGCGTCGCTCGAGGAGAACACGACGTGGGATCTCGTCGCGGACATCGAGAAGCTGCGCGTCCACCTCGGGATCGAGAGCTGGCAGGTGTTCGGCGGCTCCTGGGGCAGCACCCTCGCCCTCGCCTACGCCGAGACCCATCCCGAGCGCGTGACGGAGCTCGTCCTCCGCGGCATCTTCCTCCTCCGGCCGGAGGAGATCCGCTGGTTCTACCAGGACGGCGCGAGCTGGATCTTCCCCGACGCGTGGGAGGCCTACCGCGATCACATCCCGGAGGCGGAGCGCGGCGACATGCTGCGTGCATACTACAAGCGTCTCACGTCCCCCGATCGCGCCGAGCAGCGCGCCGCGGCGAAGGTCTGGAGCGTGTGGGAGGGCCGCACGAGCTGCCTCGTGCCGAACGCCGAGCTCATCGCGCGCACCGGCGGTGACGAGTTCGCGCTCGCGTTCGCGCGGATCGAAGCGCACTACTTCGTCCACGACGGCTGGCTCCTCGGCGAGCGGGCGCTGCTCCGGAACGTCGACCGGCTCCGGAAGATCCCGGCCGTCATCGTCCAGGGCCGCTACGACGTGGTCTGCCCGGCGAAGAGCGCGTGGGACCTCCATGCGGCCTGGCCGGAGTCCGACCTGCGGATCGTCCCCGACGCGGGCCACGCCGCGAGCGAGCCCGGCATCGTCCACGAGCTCGTCAGCGCGACGGATCGCTTCCGACGCTGACGAGAGGCGTCCGCCGCCGCACGCCGACGGGCCGGTCGCCTTCGAGCCGGTAGCGATCGGATTCGTGCGTGAGCCGCATCTCGGCCGCGACCGGCCGGAGCGTCTCTTTCAGACGCGTCAGCGCGACGTAGACGGCGTTCCGATGGCGGAGCGGATGAAACGTACCGCCCCACACGCGCTCGAAGATGTCCTCGAGCGTCACCCCCGTGGCCCCGGATTCCGCGAGGAGCCGGAGGAGCGCGAGGCGTTGCTCGGGCAGCTCGATCGTCACGTTCCCCGACACGAGGCAGCGCCCGTCGAGGTCGACGTAGCCCGCGATCTCGACCGGAGCGGGCTGGCCCGCCGCGCGGAGCCACGTCCGGTCGGTGACGGTCCACGCGACGTCGGCGTCGCGATCGAGCCCGAGCCGCGCGATGCGTGCTGCGTACGGCCGGTGCGGAGCGTCTCCACGCATCACCTGGGCCGACAAGCCGACGCGCGCGGCGGCACGTGCGAGCGCGCTCCCGACCTCGTCGCCGGCGTGGCGGACGGCTGCCTCGATCGCGCGCGCAGCGCCGGCGAGGTCGCCACGGTCCTCCGCGAGGGCGGCGCGGACGAGCGACGCCGCGACGAGGATCGGACGATACCTTCGTGCGAGCGCGACCGACTCGCACGCCGCGATCGCCTGATCGGCGCGTGCGCGTAGGTCGGCGCTCGCGTCGGCCACGGCGCTGCGCGCCATGCGCGCGAGCGCCTCGCCGCGCGCGAGGCGCGCACGCGCGAGCTCGTGGTCGAGGCGCGACGCCGTGTAGAAGCGCTCGGCAGCGGTCGCCGGCGCGAGCGAGCCGTCCGGATCGCCCGTGCGCAGCGACACCTCCGCCGTTCGCAGGTCGGCGTACGCGCGGATCGCCTCCGGCACGTCGCCGCCGAGCTCCGGCGCGTGGCCGTCGAGGACCGCCCGCTCGATCGCGACGATCGGCGACCGAGGCGAGAGCGTGTACGCGCGCTCCGCGCACTTCCTCGCGCGCGCGAGCTCGCCTTCCGCCTCGGCGAGCCTCGCGTCCTCGAGGTCGCACACGGGACGGAGGACGGCGAGCCCGGGGTCGTCGACGCCCGCCTCGGCGAGGCGAAGCGCGCGCGCGGCCCGCGAGAGCAGGCCGAGGCCAGAGCACGCGCGGACGATGTCACGCGTGAGCAGACACCGGAGGAGCAGGTCTCCGCGTTGTTCGAGGGCGGCCAGGGCGGCGTCGCTCGAATCGACGGCCCGGACGAAGTCGCCGCGGCGCACGAAGAGGGCGACCTCGAGCGCCTGCCCGTCGGGGCGCCCTCGTGCCTCGCGGGAGATGAGCTCGTCGGCGCGGTCGATCTCGCCGAGACCGAGGCGCGCATAGGTCTCGATGATGGTCACGAGGGGCGAGACCGGGGTGCCCTCCGCCGCGTGCGCGGCGCGCGCACGGAGCACCCAGGCGAGCGTCACGTCGTAGCGCTCCTCGCAGAAGTAGCTCGTCGCGAGCAAGCTCGCACGGCGCGCCTCGAGGACGGGGCTGCGCGCGACGAGGGGAGCGACGGCCTCGAGCTCCTCTCGCGCGGCGACGAGGTCTCCGCGGAAGACCGCGAGCGACGCCTGCGCGAGCCGGACGGCGGGGCTCTTCTGCTTCGCGTCGCACGATACCTCGAACAGGATCCGCGCAGCGGCCTCCGGCTCGCCGCCGCGCAAGTGGCACTCGGCACGGAGGATCGCGATCGCCTCGACGAGCTTCGCGCTCGGTGCGCGCGGCATCTCGTCGAGCACGCGCTTCGCGGCCTCGAAGTCGCCGGCGCGGACGAGCTCGCGCGCGAGGACCAGCAGCGCGGCGCTCGCGTGCCGCGGCGCGCGCGCGGCGATCGTGCGAAGCAAGCGTTCGAGGTCGCCGATCGGCGCCGACGCGCGCGCGAGCGGGTGCCGGCTCGCGACCTCCAGCGCCGCGTCGGGAGCTCCGCGCTCGACCTCTGCGCGCATGGCGAGCAGGAGCATGTCTCCGGCGCCCGGCGACGCCGCCAGCGCGCTCTCGGCGACCTTGGCGAGAGCGGCAGCGACGGTCTCGTCGGGCGGGCCGAGCACGCGCGCGGCGTGTCGCGCGAAGGCAGCGGAGAGACCGATGCGCTCGCCCGCGCCGACGACGACGAGCTGCTTGCGGAGGTCCTCGACCGCGTCGCGAGCGCCACGCCCGAGCGCCGAGACGACGTCGCTCTCGACGAGCATCGCATCGGCGACGGCGAGGAGGGCGAGCACGCGGCGACTCGCGCCCTTCGCGCGCTCGAGCACGCGCTGGACGGTGCCTGCATCCTCGTCCCCGGCGGCGCGGACCGAGCCGGAAGCGTCCCGATCGGCCATCGCGGCACGGATGAGGGCCGGCTTGCACCCGGTGCTCGCGGCGAGATCCTCGGCGAGCGTACGGCCGCGCAGCTGCTCGAGGTGCTCGACGAGCTGCACGGCGGCTTCGAGCGCGAGCGGCTGGACCTCGAAGGCGGCCGTCTGGAGGCGCGCTTCGCGCGACGTGATGAACCGGCGCGACACGACGACCACGCGCGAAGGCCCGTTCTCCTCCGCGAACCGCCGGACGGTGGCGGCGAGCTCGGACGAGCGCTCGTCGACGTCGTCCCAGATCACCGTGCGCGGTACGCGCGCGAGGAGCGCGACGAACGCGCTCTCGACCTTCGACGGCGGCACCGACTCGAGCGGCTCGCCGAGCGCCCTGCGCGTCCGCTTCAACGCCTCCTTCGGATCGACGACGCCGCCGAGGGGAACGTGGACGGGCTGGGGGATGCGCCCCTCGCGTGCGGCTTCGCGGCACGCGGCGAGGACGAGCGTCGTCTTGCCGACGCCTTCCACGCCGTACACGAGGACGACGCGGCTCTTCGCCAGCAGATCACAGAGCCGAGCGACGTCGGCCTTGCGGCCGATGAGCTCGCCGTCGTCGCACCCTCCCGACACGAGACGCGAGTATATCGGACGCGCGCCGCCTGTCGCCTGGTCGCTGCGCTGTTCGGGCGAGCGCGACCGGTCACTTCACGAGCGGCGGCGGCTCGTAGATCTTGCGGACGTTCGCGCCACCGACGAAGGCATAGGAGCCGACGTTGCCGTAGCCGTACGTGACGATGCCGAACGCGGCGTCGCCCGCGACGCGGTGGGCGCCCTGGGAGACCTCGCAGCGACGCGCCTCGTACGCCGTGCCCTCGACGACGCCGGCCTTCTCGACGACGCACCCCGCCGGCGGCTGACCGTCGATCGTGATCTTCGCCCCCTCCGGCGCAGAGAGGACGACGAAGTTCGCCGCCCACGACGAGGGCACGTTGAAGAGGTAGTCGCGGCGGTACTGGTCGACGGGCGGGAAGATCGTCAGCGACGGGTCTCCGCCCCACCGCGGATAGTAGGTGAAGCCCTGGCTGACGGTGATCTGCGCGATCGCGACCGGCTCGGTCGCCTCGACGACGAAGTCGACCTGCGCCCAGGCGTCCTTCACCTCGCCCGGCTGGAGCGTGAAGAGGTCGAACGGCTTCGGAAGCGAGGTCTTCACCGTCGTCGGGACGGCCACGCCCATGAAGCGGATCACGTCCGGCTCGGCGTAGCCGCCGGTCGAGCGGATCGGGCTCCGCGTCACGACGAATCGCTTTCCGTACGAGGTCACCGGGAGGAGCTGCTCCTCGAGGTGGTCGGTGCAGCACAGCTTCGAGCCCTCACCCTGCCCGTAGTCCGGCGGGGCCGGCATCTTGTCGGTGTTGCCCGGCGCGATCCCGCGCTCGCCGCCGGTGAACACCGCGACGGGGCCGTCGGACTCGACGACGGTGCCGGTCATGTCGCCGGGGAAACCGTCCGACTCGAGGTTCAGGACGTCGAACGGGCCGAGCACGGCCTCGACGATCTCGCCCTTCTTCTTCGCCGGGATCGTGGTGCCGCCCGCGACGATCGCGTTGCCGAGCTGCACCTTCACGTGCGTGTTCGCGACCGTGCCCACGATCGTGACGTACGAGTGATCGGGGATGCCGGGGATGACCGGCAGGCCCGGCACCGTGATCGCGTTCGCCGTCGGCCAGCCGAGGACGCGGTAGACGTTACCGAGCGCGTTCTTCGGCAGGAGGAGCGACGCGTCGTTCGAGAAGGAGTTCTTGAGCGTGTTGAACTGGTAGGCGACGACGGGAGCGCTCGTCTTGACGCGGAACGCGTTCGACGTCAGCGCGGTGCCGGTCCCGTTGTTGGCGGCGGTGCTGCCGTCGACCTCGCGCGTCGGGAGCTGGATCTCCTTCAGCTCGCCGGGGCCGAGCGTCGTCGACGACACGATCGACGTCGCGGGCGGGGCGCCGGGCGGCGCGTCGTTCTTCTCGATGATGATCTGCGCCGTCGTCTGACCGAAGTTCGAGATGACGATCCCCCACGGCGCGGCCGCGGCGTCGTTCATCTGGCTGTACTCGTTGTCGAGATCGACAGCCCAGAACTCGCAGCCGACGTTCGTCGGCTGGTTCTCCGCCGCCTCGCAGCCGGATGCGCACTCGCCGCCGATGCAGAAGTTGCCCGTGTCGTCGCAGCTCTTCACGAACGCGCCGGCGCCGCCGTCGGCACCGCACTCGTGCACCTCGTTGCCGACGCACGTCTTGCCGCCGGCCGAGCAGCCGGCCGCCGGGTTGAATCCTCCGCTGCTGCCCGGTCCGGCCGCGCTCGGATCGGTCGCCGACACGTCGAAGCCGTCACGATTCTCCGAGCCGCACGCCACGATGAGGATCATCGTCCCCAGGGCACAAGACAAAGTCCGCCGCATGGGGCCGTTGCTAGCAGGGCAACCGCTGCGACCTACATCTTTCAGCGTCTTACAGACCTCAGCGAGACGCTGAGGCAGCGCTTGTCAGCGCACGTTTCACCACAGCTTCTTGCCGAGGATTCCGCCACCGCCCTCGCCCGGATCGGACCCGCCTTTCACGCGGCGCTCGACGACGCGGAGCAGGCGCTGCGCGTCGAGGTTCGCGGGGTCGAGCTTCACCGCCTTGGCCAGCAGGCGGTGGGCTTGGACGATCTCCTCGTCGAGCATCGCCATGTTCCCGGCGAGGTAGTAGCCGAAGGCGAAGCTCGGGTCCGTCTTGATCGCGGCGAGCGCCAGCCGCGCCACCTCGGCGCGCTCGATCTTGTGGGGCATCTCCTCGGAACGCGCGCGGAGCTGGGCCCACTTCGCATAGAGCTTGTACTCGTCGGAGGCGGGGAGGAGCTGCGCCGCGCGCTGCATCTCGGGAGCCGCCGCCGCCCAGCGCGCCGCCTTCGCGTGGGCGAGGCCGGCCTGGAACGCGCGCTCGGCGAGGAGCTTCGCCTCGTGATCGTTCTCCGGCGCTTTGGAGACGTCGGCCTTCACGCGCTTCTGCTCGAGCGCCGCGAGGATCTGCGAGGCACGGCTCCTCCCGTCGCGCCGCGCCGGCTGGATCGCGCCGCCGGTCGCCGGCCGCTGCAGCGCGGGCGGCGCGGCGGGGGTGAACGCGCCGCCTGTCAGCGGCCGCGCGAGCGGCGTGCTCGGAGGCGGCGCCGCGTTGATCGGAGTCGCCGGGCGCGCGAGCGGGACGCTCGGAGGCGGGAGCGGATTCATCGGCGTCGCCGGGCGCGCGAGCGGAGGCGGCATCGCCTGGGCCGGCGTGACCGGACGTGCGGGCGCAGGCTTCTTCACCGCGGCGGCGTCGGTGACCGCGCGGACGACGACGAGCGCGGTCACGAGCGCCAGCGCATCGATTTCGGTCGCATCCCGCGTCGCGAGCAGCTCGCGGACCGTGCGGCGGCCGTCGAGGGCCTCGACGAACGTCCGCTCGGGCGCGGAGAGCTCGAACCGTGTTGCGATCTCCGCCGTGGGCTCGGCAGGAACGAGGAGCGTGTCGCGAACGCGCTCGAGGCCGAGCTCGGACTTCTGCTCGTCGTCGAGCCATCGCATCGCGTCGAGGACGAGCGCCTCGATCCGCATCGGGAAGTTCCCGACGTCCTCGAGCCGCGCCTCGGAGTCCTCGAACGTCCACGTGACCTGCGCGCGTTGGAGGCAGCCGACGATCTTCCAGCGCACCTGATCGGCGAGCGCCTTGTCGACCTGCTGCGCGGAGAGGTAGCCGAGCTCGACCGCGAGCTCGCCGAAGCGGAGCTGCTCGTTCAGCACGAGCGCGTCCGTCATCTTCGCGATGATCGTCGCGTGCTGCTCCGCCGTGAGCACCCCGCGGCGGACCAGCATCCGCCCGAGGGTCTCGCCGTTCGTGCCCTCCTCCGCGAACACGGGGATGCCCGCGCGGAGGTAGACGAACGTCCGGGCGCCGGCCATCTCGACGGTGAGCACACCCGTCCGCCGCTCCGAACGGAGCGCGACGAGCGAGCGAGCGAGCGCGGCGCAGCTGTGCATCGAGAAGAAGATGCAGTGGGCGTCCCCGCCGTCGCCCACGTTTCTCTCCTTTCCAACGTACTCGATCGCGGTGTGCCTCGCCATCGCCGGGCACGAGGACGAGCGAGCTCGAAGAGCGCGGCGGTGACCGAGCGCAGCCGCCGCTTTACGCCCTATAGGAGGGGCGCTAGACCGGCCCTCGGCATGTCCTCCGACCGCACCTCCCCGGAAGCGCACACCCACTCCGCCGAAGAGGCGCTCATCGGCGTTCGCCGCGCGAAGGCCGAGAAGCTCCGCGCCCGCGGCGAGAACCCGTTCGCGAACGACGTCCACCCGAAGAGCGGGGCCAAGACGCTCGACATCGCGGACGTGCGCGCGCTCGCCGCCGCCGCGCGCGGCGGAGACGGCAAGTACGCCGAAGACAAGGTGAAGGAGGTCACGAGCGGCCAGAGCGTCCACGTCCGTGGGCGTGTCGTCGCGTTCCGGTCGACGGGCGGCCTCTCCTTCCTCCGCCTCCGCGACCGGACGGGCGAGATCCAGCTCCTCGTGAGCGAGGCGCAGCTCGGGGAGGGGTACGCGAAGCTCGAGGAGATCGACCTCGGCGACATCGTCGAAGGCGAAGGCGCGGTCACCGCCAGCAAGCGCGGCGAGCTCTCGATCGAGCCGAACCGGGTCCGCATCCTCACGAAGGCCTTCCGCCCGCCGCCCGAGAAGTGGCACGGCCTCCAGGACGTCGAGACGCGCTACCGCCAGCGCTACGTCGACCTCGTCGCGAACCCGCACGTGGCCGACGTCTTCCGTGCGCGGAGCTACATCGTGCGCGCGATGCGCCGCGTGCTCGACGAGGTCGGCTTCCTCGAGGTCGAGACGCCGACGATGCACACGCTCGTCGGCGGCGCCGCGGCGAAGCCCTTCAAGACGCACCACAACGCGCTCGACATGGAGCTCTTCATGCGCATCGCGCCGGAGCTCTATCTGAAGCGCCTCCTCGTCGGCGGCCTCGACCGCGTCTACGAGATCGGCCGCTGCTACCGCAACGAGGGCATCTCGACCCGGCACAACCCGGAGTTCACGATGCTCGAGTACTACTGGGCGTACGCGAACTACGAAGACCTCATGAACTTCACCGAGGTCATGCTGCGCGCGATCGACCGTGACCTCGAGAAGGCGATGCCCGAGGCGCACGCGCGCTGGAAGGCGGAGCGCCCCTTCACGTTCGAGGAGCCGTTCGCGCGGGTGCCGATGGAGGATGCGGTCGCGAACGCGGCGCGCGCGACGAAGATCCCCGCCTGGATCGAGGTCGTCGAGAAGGACGGCGGCACCGGCCTCCTCCGCCTGCTCGGCAAGGACTTCGGCGAGCACATCAAGGAGTGGGCGAAGGCGTCGCCGCGCGCGAAGGGCCTCGACTGGGGCAACTTCCGCAAGGGCTGGCTGAAGTGCGAGAACCAGGGCGAGCAGCTGTTCGCCGCCTACGAGTACCTGTGCGAGCCGTACCTGCCGGAGGACTACAAGGCGAAGGACGGCAAGCGCAGCCTCCCGGTCTTCGTCATCGACTACCCGTCCGAGGTCTCGCCGCTCGCGCGGCGGAATGATCAGCACCCGGAGCTTGTCGACAGGTTCGAGCTCTTCGTCCACGGGCGGGAGCTGTGCAACGCGTTCAGCGAGCTGAACGATCCCGACGACCAGGCCGAGCGCTTCCGCGACCAGGTGCGCAAGAAGGCCGCCGGCGCGGAGGAGACGATGGACTTCGACGAGGACTACATCCGCGCGCTCGAGCACGGCATGCCGCCGGCCGCGGGCTTCGGCATGGGCGTCGACCGGCTGACGATGATGCTCACGAGCTCGCCGTCGATCCGTGACGTGATCCTCTTCCCGCTCCTCCGCCCCGAGTCGCACGGCGGATGAACGCCCGCCCCGTCCAGCAGTGGGTCGGAAGGCTGCTGAGGGTGGCGAGCGTCGTCGTCTCGCTGCGCTTTCCTCCGCACGAGGGCAACTCCCGCAACCTCGGCATCACGGTCCTCTGCGTCGCGCTCTACGCGGCCGGGTTCGTGCTCGGCTACCGTGCGAGCGCGCTCCGCCAACAGCGGCGCCTCCTCGGCTTCACGCTGACGATCATCCCGTTCTGGCTCGCGGCCGAGTATCGCCTGCTCGACCTCGAGGGGAGCGCGTTCGCCCACCTCGCCGCGAACGGCATCGCGCTCACGGGCCTCTGGTTCTTCCTCCTCGCCGGACTCTCCGGCGAGAAGGGGGAGGGATCGCTCACGGAGGTGCTCGTCGGCGCGGCACGTGACGTCGCCCGCAAGGTGAAGACCTGGACGAGCGAAGGCATCGACCAGCCGTGGTCGGTCGGCGACGCGATCGGCATCGCGCTGAGGGCGATGTTGCGCCGCCCCGGCGTGGCGCTCGGCTTCGCGTTCTTCTGGTTCGTGACCCTCGGCGTCCTCGCCTCGACCGCCGTCCTCGCGCTCTCGGCCGCGCCTTCTCCGTTCGCCGACCTCGGGAAGCTCGACGCATCCGGGCTCGGTGGCGCGGTGAAGGTGACCGGCCCGACGAACACGGGACTCGTCGCGAAAGCGCTCCTGCTCGCGTCGCGCGACCGGATGTACGGCTACGACCCGGTGACGCCGCAGGTCGGTGGCATCCTCCTGACCGGCCTCCTCGTCGTCGTCGTGCTCCTCACGCTCGCGACGACCTACCTCTCCGAAGCCTCGCTGGCCGCCGTTCGCGACGAGAAGGTGCCTCCCGGAGCGCTCGTTCGTGCGCTCGCGCGGACGCCGAAGGTGCTCGTCCTGTACCTCTGCTCGGCCGGGCTCCTTGCGTTCACCGTCGCGATCGACGTCGGCGCAGCCAATTTCCAGACGTCGGCGAGCTTCGTCCTCGTGACGCTCGCGGCGCTGACGCTCGGCGCGCTGATGATCGTGACGACGCGGCTCGTCTACGCGCCGTTCTTCGTCATCGACGAAGACGCCTCGATCGGCGAGGCGCTCGCGAAGAGCACGCGCGTCACCGGCCAGTACTGGGTCGGGATCCTCATCCTCGGCCTCGCGCTCCTCCCGGTCGTCCTCCTCGGCGTCGGCACCGTCGTCCTCCTCGCGGTCGCGATTCCGTTCATCGTGCTCGCGCTCGCGTTCACGTACGTGCGCGCGACCGGTCGCAACGAGATCCCGTGGCTCGAGGCCGACTTCGCCACGAAGTCGGTCCGCCGCTACCTCGGCGTGACGTTCGCCGTCCTGATGGCGCTGTTCGTCCTCTTCTCGGGATGGGTCAGCACGCTTCCGACGATGCGCGGCTCGGCGTGGTCGATCCGCGACACGGCGATCCGCGCGAGCGCGATTCTCACCGGCGTCGGCGCGATCATCGTCGCGCTCGCGTTCGTCCTGCCGTACCTCCTCGACGCGCTCGAGGGGAAGAAGGCGAATCCGGCGTTCTGGAAGACGCTCGCACGCGTCCTCACGACGCTCTCGCTGGTCGCGATCGTCGTCGCGGGTTTCGTCTCGGCCGGTCTCGCGAAGAACGCCGAGGCGGCTGGCCTCCGCGCGGTCCCCGCGGTCGTCGCCCTCATCGTCCTGCTCGGGCGTCTGGCGTTCGCGCTGTGGCACCGGAAGCCCTCCTTCTCGGCGTTCGTCGCCGCCCGCCACGTCCGCTCGCCGAAGAGCGGCTTCCTCACCGTCATCAGCATCCTCTCGATCTGCGGCGTGGCGATGTCGTCGTGCTCGCTGTCGAGCGTCGTCAGCGTGATGGGCGGCTTCAGCGCCGACCTGAAGCGCAAGATCCTCGGCAACAATGCGCACATCGTCGTCGACATGACGGCCGGGACGCCGTTCGCGGGGTACGAGGAGGCCCTCGAGCGCGTCCGCGGCGTGCCGGGCGTCACCGGCGCAGCCGCCGTCATGCACGGCGAGGTCATGGCCTCGAGCGCCTCGAACATCGCCGGCGTGATGGTCAGCGGCGTCGAGCCGGCCGACATCGTGAAGGTGAACGAGCTCGCGACGAGCCTCGAGGTCGGCAAGCTCGACTACCTCGAGCACCCCGAGAAGCTCTCGCGGCTTCCTCCGAACGAGCCGATCGGGATCGGTCCCGGAGGCGAGCAGTACTTCAAGCAGTCGGAGCTGCCGCCGCTCACCGACGACATCGACGAGAGCGTCCGCAAGGTGCTCATCGACAAGCCCGATCGGCCCGGGATCATCCTCGGGCGCGAGCTCGCGAAGACGCTCCACGTCTACGTCGGCGACGAGATCACGCTCGTCTCTCCGCTCGGTGACCTCGGCCCGATGGGGATCCTGCCGCGCACGAAGAAGTTCCGCGTCGCGGGCGTCTTCTACAGCGGGATGTACGAGTACGACGCGACGTACGTCTACACGATGCTCGACGTCGCGCAGGACTACTTCCAGAGCCCGGGCAAGGTCTCGACGCTCGAGATCAAGGTCGACGACGCCGAGCGCGCCGAGCAGATCGCGCCGCTCGTCGAAGAAGCGGTCGCGCGCCCGGATCTGCGCGTCCGCGACTGGCGCGAGATCAACAAGAACCTCTTCAGCGCGCTCAAGCTCGAGCGGTTCGCGACGTTCGTGATCCTGCTCATCGCGATCCTCGTCGCGAGCTTCTGCATCGTCTGCACCCTGCTCCTGATGGTGACGGAGAAGGGGAAGGAGATCGCGATTCTCAAGGCGATCGGCGCGAGCGACCGCGCGATCCTGACGATCTTCATGATCGAGGGAATCATCATCGGCGGGATCGGGACCGTCTTCGGCGTCGCGACGGGCTTGTCCGTCTGCGCCGGCCTGAAGTGGTTCGGGCTCCGGCTCGATCCCGAGGTCTATTACATCGACAAGCTGCCGATCACCGTGAACCCGTGGGATTTTCTCGCCGTCGCGCTCGCGGCGATGACGATCTGCACGCTCTCGACGATCTACCCGGCCTACGCGGCCTCGCGCCTGCGTCCGGTCGACGGCCTCCGGTACGAGTGACCTACGTCGGCAGGCTCGCGAGCGCTCGATCGAGCGCCTCGAGCAGGTCGCGCCGGATCTCGTCCTCGAAGGGGTCGTCGATCGCCGCCGACGCGGCCTCGGCCCTCGCTGCCGTGAGCGACGCGCGCGCGTCCGGGTCCGCGAGGCGCACGAGCGCGTCGACGATGACGGTCTTCGCGGCGTAGGTCACGTTCGGATCGCGGAGCTCCGCCGTGAGCCTGCGCACGGCGTCCGGGTCACGGGTGTGGCCGAGCGCTTCGTAGAGACCGAGGACGTTGCCCGCGCTCTCCGGGGCACGACGCGCCTTCTCCTCGCGAAGCCACGTGCCGAGCCGCTCGACGGCGAGGTCGTGCTCGCGTCCGGTCGCCACGCCGGCGAGACGACCGACGGCGTCGATCACGCTCGGAGCCGCGTCGGGCCGGTCGGCGAGCGAGATCGCGGCGAGGATCGGGATCGCGGCGGTGACCTTCCGCGCCGCGAGCGCGTCGGCGGCGTCGAGGACGACGTAGTCGTCGGCGGCGGCGAGGCGCGCGAGGAGCGTATCGGGGTTCCGCTCGGGGGGCTCGGCCGCGCGGCGAGGAGCATCCTCGGTTTCGTGGCGAGAAACCTCGACGGCGTGGGGCGCGGGCGCCGGAGAGCTCGGGGTCACGGAGATGCCCGGTGCGGTCACGCTCTTCCCGGGCGCTCGCGTCGCCCGGACGCCGGCCGTGCACGCGAGCACGAGGAGCGACACGACGAGCAGGCGACGCTTCATCAGCACCCCGCGACGCTGCAGTACGTGCTCCGCATCGCCGCCGACGACCTCTTCGGCTGCCCGTAGCGCCCCGGCGGGAGCGACGCCCACTCGTAGGAGAGCTTGCTCATCGCGTTCGAGAACTCCGCGGCCGTCATCGCGCGGTCCTGCGGGACGGTGACGCGACGCACGGTCCCGATCAGGTACGCGGCCGCGCGCTCCTGGTTGTCGGGCTCGAACGTGCGGAGGCCGCGCGCGTTCGCCGCGCCGTTCCACGTCGTCGTGAGGAACTGGTAGCGGCCGGCCGCGGTCGTGCACGTGCTGCCGAACGACTGGCACAGGTTCGGGTGTCGCCCGCAGCTCGACATGATCTTGAAGTTGAACATCACGTCGTAGCCGTCCTTCGAGCGGCCACGCGTGCCCTCCGCCCACGCGATCGAGTCGTGGAGCGCCTTCTGGAACCGGCCGACCGCGTTCGCGGCGCGGCTCGGCGCGCAGGTCCCGCCGGAGGCGACCGGCGCCTCCTCGTCTTCCGCGCCTCCACCCGAGCGCACGACGTACTTGCCGAAGACCCAGCCGGTCTCGCCGTCTCCGGTCTTCACCTTCACCCAGCCGTTCTCGCCGGTCCTGCCGACGCAGGTGACCTCGCTGTCCTTCGGCAGCATCGCGAGCGACGCGGCGCTCGTCGATGCGGAGGCACGCAGATTGAGCTTCGTCGCCGTCACCCGGAGCGCCGTGCCGTCGGTGCAGACCTCGTTGACCGCGAGCTCGGATTCGTCGGCGTCGACGTCCTCGTCGAGCCCCGCTGGCGCGGCGCAAGCGGCGACCGCGAGGACGAGGGCTGACGCGAGGGCTGCGCGGAGGAATGTACAGGCCACGGTTGTCGTCGCAGCAACCGGTGGGCCAGCGACGGAAGGCGCGTCATGGGTGGTCCGCGGCCCCGCACCCCGACGAGGAGGACGCTTCGCCGCCGCGGGATGACGCGGGGATCATGATGGCGACAAGCGAGATCATGCGTTCGTGGTCGGAGGCGCTCGGCCGAGGACGGGAGCCCTCTCGCGCGGACGGCCGCCGACCCGTGTCACCCCTGATCGGGCTTCCGCTCCTGCGCGGCGGCACGGGCACGGACGACGAGCCACGCGACGATCCCGCCCGCCATCGCGAGCGGCAGCGCGGACATCACGCCCGACATGACGAGCAGCGCGCCCTCGCTGCCTTCGCGGCCCTGGCCGCACACCGGACAGGCGGTCGCGAGAGACGGTGTCACCGCCGCGAAGAGGGCAATCAGGGATGCGACAGCTCGGTGCATGGCCTCTCCAGCTCGGGATCAGGTGTAGACGCGCGCGTAGACGATCGGCCACATGACGACGACGAACGCCCAGAACACCTGCGTCGCCGCGAAGAATCCCGGGGACAGCGTGCGGCTCCCGAGCCGACGCCACGCGACGAGCAGCGCGGCGAGCGTCGCCACCGCATGCGCCGTGTGGAGGCCGCCGAGGAGGAAGAGGAAGCTCGCCTGCTGGCTCGACGTCAGCGTGAGCCCGGAGGAGAGGAGCTGCGTCGCATGCCTGACCTGGAGGAGGACGAACGTCGCCCCGAGGAGCACCGACGCGAGGAGGGCATGACGACCGCGCTCTCGGTCGTGCCGGAGGAGGCGACGCGCGAGAGCGAGGGCGGCGCCGCTCGCGAGCACGACGGCGACCGTGAGGTCGCCGACCCCGGAGGCGAGCGTCGGCACGCCCGGCGCCGGCCACGTCCCCGGCGCCGCCCCCGCGCGGCTGATCGTTAGCGCGCTCATGATCCCGGAGAAGAACATCACCTCCGCTGCGACGAAGATGAGCGCACCGAGGACGGCGCTCGGGACGAGGGCGTCGCGCGCTTTCGAGACGGCGCCACCGCGTTCGAACGTCGGGTGGGTCGTCATTCGTGGTCCGCGCCGTGCTCGGCGGCGCCCTCCTGGAGGCCCTTGTCGACGACTCTCTTGGCGGCGGTGTTCTCCCACCGCGCCCCTTCGTGCTTCATCACGTCGGCCGAGGTTCCGCCGACGAAGAGGAGCACCAGCGCGACCATCGCGACGAGCAGCGACCCCACCCACCTCCTCTCGAGGTTCACGTGCATGAAGTGCTTCGCGACGATGAACGCCTTCACGATCGCGATCCCGAAGGCGGTGATGAGCGTCACGACCCGGATGCCGATCATCGGTCCGATGACGCTCACGACGAGGAGCACGACGAGGATGCCCCAGATCTTCACGTAGCTCGGGTGATCTCCGCCGGCGCGGGGCGGCGCCGGGGCGGGCTGCGCGGTGATGGTCGAGTCGGTCATGGTCGTCTCACTTCGCGATGTAGAGGAGGGGGAAGAGGAAGATCCACACGATGTCGACGAAGTGCCAGTACAGGCCGACGTTCTCGACACGCTGGAGCTCACGCCCCTTCTCCGCGTCCGCCGCGACGACGAGCATGATGATCATGCCGGCGATCACGTGGAGCCCGTGGAGGCCCGCCGCCGTGTAGTAGAACGACCAGAACGTGCTCGACGTCAGCGTGAAGCCGTGACGGATCTCGTTGGTCCACTCGAGGCTCTTCACGACGAGGAACACCCCGCCTCCGAGCACCGTGAGACGGAGCAACCGAGCGGCCTTCGGGCCGTCGTTCTCCTGCGCCGCCTGGTGCGCGAGCACTGCGGCGAGCGAGGACGTGAGCAGCACCAGCGTGTTGAACGCACCGGCGGCCGTGTTCGTGTGGACGGACTGGTGGGCCCACTCGGGATGCCCGATGCGGTGCATCACGTACGAGCCGAGGAGGCCGCCGAAGATGATGATCTCGGAGGCGATCACCCACCAGATGGCGAGCCGTCCGGTGGGGATGCCCATGGCAGAGCGAGTCGTGGCGATCGGTCGTGTCGACATCTCGTTCGTCTCCGGGCGTTCAGCTCGCGGCGCTCTGCGGCCAGAAGTCTTCTTCGCGATCGGGGTGGCTGTACTCGTACGGTCCGCGGTAGACGACGGGGAGCCCCTCGGGGAAGTTGCCGTGCGGTGGAGGGGACGACGTCTGCCACTCGAGCGTGTTGGCGTTCCACGGATTCGCCTCCGCCTTCTTCCCCTTTCTCATGCTGTAGAAGAAGTTCACGAGGAAGATGAGCTGCGCCGCGAGCACGCAGAGCAGCGCGATCGTCGCCGTGATGCGGAGCTCCTGCATCCCCGGCTTCATCTGATCAGGGAAGTGCGAGTAGTCGTAG
>JBDHVE010000022.1:0-78371 GCA_039809485.1 Polyangiaceae bacterium
TGGGAGAGTAGGACGCCGCCGGGATTATTCCCGGACAGCCCGTCAGGTACCCCCTGACGGGCTTTTCGCTTTTTGTCTCCGCGATCCGCGCTTCGCTTCGTTCGCAAACGGCCGTGCTCACCACGACCGGAACGTCACGACGCGCGGAACGAACACCGCGAACCCGACCGCGCCCGAGAGCTCGAGCTCGGGCGCCGAAAGAGACGTCGCGGCGCGCGCGTCGACGAAGAGCGCGACGGAGCGCGTGAGGAACGTCCGGACGCCGACCGTGCCCTCGACGGCCGGGCGGATCGGGAATCGCTCCGCTTCGGGACGCGCGGCTGCGCCGGCGCCGACCTGGAGGAGGAGGTCCCACGCGGTTAGCTCTTGCTCCTTCGCGTCCCAGCGCTCGGTCGACCACGGTACCCAGAGCGCGTGCGCGAACGCGCTCGCGGTCGCGAGCCCGCCTGCGCTCGGCGGGCCGGCGCCCCACCAGCCGAAGCTCGCGTCGGCGCCGAAGCCGAGGCGGTCGGAGCTCCAGCGGTCGATCGCCATGCGCGGCCCGATCGCCTCCGCCGTGGGGGAGCCGAAGGTCTGGTAGCGGAGCTCCGTCCGGCCGCGCCTCGGCTCGAGCCGCGCTCCGCCGATGTCCCAGAGGTCGCGCACCAACTGCCGGGCCGCCAGCGTTTCGACGTCCCCCTGCTTGGGGCAGGCGCTCGGGTCGATCTCGCAGAGCCCGCCCGCGGACTCGGGCTCCATCGCGAGAGCCTCCGCTACGGCCGAGGTCGCATAGGCCGATGCCGCGAGCCCGAGGCCGAGCGCCATCGTTCGGTTCAGCTTCATCCGCCGCGTTCGACAGCCTCGAGGCCGAGACATTCACCGCGCCGGACCGGTTCCTGCACCGCACGCGGCGATGCTCCGCTCCTCCAAGCTCCGCGCCGTCCTCCTCGACATCGACGGAACGCTCGTCGACAGTAACGACGCCCATGCTCACGCTTGGGTGGACGTCCTCGCCGAGGCGGGGCACGAGGTCTCGTTCGAGCGCGTGCGCGCAGGGATCGGGAAGGGCGGGGACAAGCTCCTGCCCGAGCTCGTCGGGCTGAGCGACGAGTCCCCCGAGGGGAAGAAGATCTCGGAGCGACGCACCGAGATCTTCCAGACGCGATACATGCCGACGCTGAAGGCCTTCCCGCGCGTCCGCGAGCTCTTGTCCGCGCTCCGCGAGCGCGGCCTCCGCCTCGTCGTCGCGACGTCGGCGAAGGAGGAGGAGGTCGACAAGCTCCTCGAGATCGCGAACGTGAAGGATCTCGTGCAGGCGCAGACGACCTCCGACGACGCGGAGAGCTCCAAGCCGGATGCGGACATCGTCGCGGCCGCGCTCCAGCGCGCGCGCTGCGCGCCGGACGAGGCGATCATGCTCGGCGACACGCCGTACGACGTCGAAGCCGCTCGTAAGGCCGGGGTCCCGTGCATCGCGCTCCGCTGCGGAGGCTGGGACGACGCGTCGCTCGGCGATGCGGCCGCGGTCTACGCGGACGCGAGCGATCTCCTGGCGCATCTCGCGCAGTCTCCGTTCGCCCGCGCTGCGTAGACGCGCGCCCCTTGGTCGGTCCCGCTGGATCTCCACGCGCCGATCGACGAAAGACGGAAGGGCAAGTTTCCCCCCTTTCCGTTCAAGGAGAAGCCACATGTCTCTCGTCCAGAAGCCCGCTCCCGATTTCAAGGTCGAAGCCGTCATGCCGAACGGCGAGACGAAGGAGCTCTCGCTCTCGCAGTTCCGCGGGAAGTACGTGGTGCTCTTCTTCTACCCGGCCGACTTCACGTTCGTCTGCCCGACGGAGATCCTCTCGTTCTCGAACCACATCCAGGAGTTCGAGAAGCGCAACGTCGTCGTCCTCGGCGCGTCCGTCGACAACGCGCACTCGCACCGCGCGTGGCGCAACACGAAGGTCGAAGACGGCGGCATCGGCCCGATCAAGTACCCGCTCCTCGGCGACATCCGGAAGACGATCGCCCAGAGCTACGGCGTCCTCCTCGACGAAGGCCTCGCGCTCCGCGGCACCTTCCTGATCGACAAGCAGGGCATCGTCCGCCAGGAGACGATCAACGATCTCCCGCTCGGCCGCTCGATCGAGGAGACGCTCCGCCTCGTCGACGCGCTCCAGTTCACCGAAGAGCACGGCGAGGTCTGCCCCGCCGGCTGGCAGAAGGGCAAGAGCGCGATGAAGGCCGACCCCCAGGGCGTCGCCTCCTACCTGAAGGAGAACGCCGCGAAGCTCTGACTCCGCGACGTCACTCTCCCGCGTCTCTCTTCAGCGGCCGCGTCGTTCGACGCGGCCGTCTGCGTGTCGGGCGAACCGCGTCGGGTCCTTGCCGTGGGTCGGCGCGTCGCTCGGCCACGGCCACCCCCCGAAGCGGGTACGCTGGTAGTCCTCGAAGGCCTTCTGCACCTCCGCCCGCGAGCTCATCACGAACGGCCCGTACTGCATCACCGGCTGGGCGATCGGGCGACCCTGGAGGACGAGGACCTCCGTCTCCGTCGACGCGTCCGCTTCGAGCCTCACCGGGAGGTCGCTCCTGACGCGCACGGCCGAGTGCTCGTGGAACGTGCGCTCCCCGATCACGAGCGAGCCGCCGCGGAAGAAGTAGAGCGTCCGGTTCAGTGCGCGCGGGCCCGCCGGCAGCGTCCAGGTCGCGCCGGGCTGCATCGCGATCGTGAAGATCGCGACGTGCGTGTCGCTCCGCGCGGCCCACGACTTCGGCGGGGGCGGGGGAGGGGCGGCGACGCCCTCGAGGCGGCCGGCGATGACGCGGACGTCCGTCTCGCGCCCTTGCTCGTCCTTCGCGACGTGCTTCGGGATCTCCTCCGCCCAGAGCATCGCGAAGTGCGCGGGGACCATCTTGTCCTCGCTCGGGAGGTTCATCCAGATCTGGAACAGCTCGAGAGGGTTCGGCTCGTCTTCCTTCACGAGCGGGAACATCTCGGAGTGGACGACGCCGCCGCCAGCGGTGAGCCACTGCACGTCGCCGCCGCCGAAGCGCGCCGTGGCGCCGAGCGAGTCGCTGTGGTCGACGAGCCCGTGGCGGACGATCGTGACCGTCTCGAACCCACGATGCGGGTGCTGCGGGAAACCGGGCACCTCCTCGCCGTGGTACATGTTCCAGCCGTCCTTGCCCTCGAAGTCCTGGCCGATGCGACGCCCCGCGAGCGAAGCCTTCGGACCGAGCTCGGGCGTGCCCGCCGGATACGCGTCCTTGTGGTGGACGCAGAACAGGAACGGGTCGTCGGTCTGCCACGGGAAACCGAGGGGACGCACGGCGAGGATCGGATCGTCACTCATCGTCTCCCCGCATAGCACGACGCGACGCACGAGCTCGCCCGCCCGGAACGAGCCTTGCGTCGACAGCGTGAGGGGAGGTCCAACGATGGAGACCGCGCGACCGTACAACCTCAGCATCATCGTCGCCGGCGCTTGGCTGCTCGTCTCGGCGTTCCTCTGGCGACACACGACCGGGCAGGCGATCGACGCGGCCGCGGTCGGGATCGGGAGCATCCTCCTCGGGGGGCTCGCTCTGCGCCACACGCCGAACGGCCGTTGGGCGCGCTACCTCGTCGTCCCGCTCGGTCTCTGGCTCTTCGTCTCGGCCTGGCTCTTCCCCGGCGGGAGGGCTCTCACCGTCGTGAACCACCTGACGGTCGCGTCATGGCTGCTCGGCGTCGCGATGCTCCCGGTCGAGGCCAAGGAGTACCCGCCGACACCGAACACGTTCCTGGACTTCAGCTGACGCGCGGCGCCGCGCGTACCTACCAGCCCATCGTGTGGCGAGACGCGCCGGTGCTGCACGCTCGCCTCTCGGCCGGCATGGGAAACGAGGTCTCCTCACGCGTCTCCGGATGGGCTCGTCGCTTGCAGAACGCGCCGCCCATGAGCGTGACGATCCCGACGACGTTCGTTCCGGGCCTCGGCCTGGGCCGGACCGACGATGCGGCGACGAAGCGCCATGCGGCGAAAGTCGCGCGAGTCGCGCAGCAGCTGCGGGCCCACGACGGCTCGCGTCCCGTGTCCCTCCGGAAGAAGGCCGTCTCGCACCAGGTCCCCAAGAAGAACGATCTCCGGCACGACGACCCCAAGATCGACATCTCCGACCTCGACGAGATCCTCGCGATCGATCCCGTCGCGCGCACCTGCACCGCGGAGCCCGGGGTCACCTTCACGAAGCTCGTCGAAGCGACGATGAAGCACGGGCTCGTCCCGATCGTCGTCCCCGAGCTCGAGACGATCACGATCGGCGGCGCCGTCGCCGGGTGCTCGCTCGAGTCGATGTCGTTCCGCTACGGTGGCTTCCACGACACCTGCCTCGCCTACGAGGTGCTCACCGCGGACGGCGAGATCCTCCACGCCACGCCCGACAACGAGAACGCGCTCGTCTTCCAGATGACGCACGGCTCGTTCGGGACGCTCGGCGTGCTCACGAAGCTCGTCTTCCGACTCGTGCCCGCGAAGCCGTACGTCCACGTCGTGTACGAGACGTACACGACGCTCGCCGCGTACAAACAGGCAATCCACCGCGTGTTCGAGTCCCATGACTGGGACTTCATGGATGGGATCATGCACGCGAAGGACGAGTACGTCCTCTCACTCGGCCGCTTCGTCGACGAAGCGCCGTACACGAACAAGTACGACTGGGTGAAGATCTACTGGCAGAGCACCGCCGAACGGACCGAGGACTATCTCGCGACCCGCGACTACTTCTTCCGCTACGACCACGGCGTCACGAACGTCCACCCGAAGTCGAAGCTCGCCCGGCTCCTGTTCGGGAAGCTCTTCGGCTCCGATCGGCTGCTCCGCATCGCGCGTCGGCTCCGTCACGTCTTGATCGACGATGACCGCCCGACCGTCACCCTCGACACGTTCATCCCGTACTCCCAGGTCGACGCGTTCATGGAGTGGTACGACGGCGCGATCGGGCACTACCCGCTCTGGTGCGTGCCGTACCGGCGCGTCCGCGACTACGAATGGGTCTCGAAGGACGTCTTCGGGAGCCTCCCGGACAAGCTGTTCTTCGACATCGCGATCTACGGGCTCGAGCAGCCGCGCGGCCGGAATCTCTACAAGGAGATCGAGGACGCGCTCCAGCGCGTGCACGGGATCAAGACGCTCATCGCGTACAATTATTACGACGAGAAGACGTTCTGGAGCATCTTCGACAAGGCGAACTACGACGCCGTGAAGAAGCGGACCGACCCGAAGAACGTGTTCCGCGACCTCTACGCGAAGACGTGTCGCGCCGCGCAGGGGCTCACGTGACGCTTCAGCGCGCGAGGAGCGCGGCGCACTCGCCGCGCCCCGCGCCGCGCCCTTGTTCCGCGCAGTTCTTGTAGGCGGCGCGGGCTTCGCCGGCGCGACCCTGCATCTCGTGGGCGGCGCCGAGGATGAGCCACGCGTCGGCGCGGGTGGGGTCGCTCGCGACGACGTCGCGCGAGATGGCGATCGCGCGGGCGAGGTCCCCACGCTCGATCGCAATGCGTGCATCCTGCACGCGCGAGCCGGTGCTCGCGGTCGACGTCGGAGCGGCCGACGCGGCGGCGGCGACCCCCGCGTCGGCGACCGCGACGGGCGCCGCGGAAGCCGAAGCCGACGGCGCCGCCGACGCCGAGGCCACGACCGCCGAAGGCGCGGTGGCGACCGGAGACGGTGCGGCGGACGCCGGTGCGGCTCCGATCGCGTTCCGCGCCGACGGGAGCGGCGGCCGGAGCGTCGTGTCGCTCGTGGTGCTCGCGCTCGCGGACGTGTCGGCGCGCGGGCTCGCCCCGACGACACCCTTGATCCCGAGCACGAGGAGGAACATGCCGAGGCTGACGACGACGAGGAGGGGCATGCGTCCGACGAGCGGCTTCACCGGCGGAACGACGTCGACGAAGTCCTCGTCGTCCTCCGGAGTCGCCAAAGGCTCCGCTTCCTCGACGATCAGGCGCCGTGGCTGCGTCTTCGGTCCGTCCGCAGGCTGCGAGCGAACCGGCGTGACCGCCGGCGGCGCGCCGCTCCGCACGACCGACGGCGGTGCACGCGAGTCGAGATCCGTCTGCGGGAGCTCGGCGGCGATCGCCTGGAGGCGCGTGAGGACCTCGCCGGCCGAGCCCGGACGATCGTCCTTCCGCGGCGCGAGCATCTCGTTCACGAGCCGCGCGAGCGCGGCGGGGATCGCCGGCCCCGGCTGGAGCTTCGCCGCCCCCTTGAGGACGATGTGCACGATCGTCTGCTCGTACGGGAGGAGCGGGACGGGCGGCACCCCGACGAGCATCTCGTAGAGCACGGCGCCGAGCGCGTAGATGTCGGCGCGCGTGTCGACGATCATCACCTGCGCCTGCTCGGGCGACATGTACTGGGGCGTGCCCACCGCCATCCCCGAGCGCGTGATCGCGCCGGGCGCGCTCCTCCGTGCATCGCGTACGAGCTTCGCGACGCCGAAGTCGACGACCTTGACGAGCAGCGTGCCGTCGGGCCGCTTGCACAAGAAGACGTTCTGGGGCTTGAGGTCTCGGTGGATGACGCCGTGCTTGTGCGCGGCGTCGAGCGCGCTCGCGACCTGCGCCGCGATCGTCACCGCCTCGCGCGCGCGCAGCAACCCTCGGCGCGCGATACGCGCGCCGAGGTCCTCGCCGCGGAGGAGCTCCATCACCATGTAGAGCCCGAGGTCGATGTCCTCGCCGATGTCGAAGACCTTCACCACGTGCTCGCTGTCGATGTTCGCCGCGGAGCGCGCCTCGCGGACGAAGCGCTGGGTCGCGTTCGCTTCGCGCGCGGCGACGGCGGTGAGGACCTTGAGGGCGACGCGGTTGCCGAGCTCGAGGTGCTCCGCCTCGAACACCGCGCCCATCCCGCCTTCGCCGAGGACCGACGCGAGCCGGAAGCGACCGGCGACGACGCGCCCGACGAGCGCCCGGGCCGGGGAGTCCTCCGGCACGCCGAGCGACCGCTTCGAGACCTCGGTCTCGTCGTCGTAGGTCGCTTCGTCGCGCGCTTGCTGGGCGAGCCGTGCGCGCTCTGCGAGATCGGCAGCCGTCGGCGGACCGACGGGCGTGCCCGGGACGGGCGCGTGCGGAGGCACGCGCGTCACCTCCGTCACCTCGAGGAGGTCTTCCGGAGGCGGCTCCGACCCGCCAAGGCGCGGAACGGCGCCATTCCGACCCGGCGGCCCGTCGACCATCCTCTCCAAGGTCGCACCTCGCCCGGAGGACGGTCAAGAGGCCGAGCTTTCTCGGAGATTTTCGCGGCGACCTCAGCTGTCAGCGTGACGGTTTCCCGCAAGGTGGCGTCGCGATTTGCGACCCTTCCCCCTGCGTCGGTCGGCCTTAGATTGGCTGGCATGAACTACGCAACGCGCGCGCCCCTCACGCGGCCGACCGCCGGAACGGTCTCGGACGCGCTCTGGGTGACCTACCGCTGGATGACGCTCGGGCTCGCCCTCACGGGCCTGGTGGCCCTCGGCGTCGCCAGCTCGTCCCTCATCGGCGTCCTGCTCGGCAGCCCGATCCTGTTCTACGGCCTGTTCTTCGCGCAGCTCGGCCTCGTCGTCGCGTTCAGCACGATGGCCCATCGCGTGAGCTCGGCCGCGGCTGCCGCCATGTTCCTCGCCTATGCCGGCCTCACCGGCGTCACGCTCTCGACGATCTTCCTCGTCTACACGAAGACCTCGATCGCCACGACGTTCTTCGTGAGCGCAGGCGCCTTCGGCGGTCTCTCCGTCGTCGGCCTCGTGACGAAGAAGGACCTCAGCGGCATCGGCCGGTTCGCGATCTTCGCGCTCATCGGCATCATCCTCGCGACGGTCGTGAACATGTTCGTCGCGAGCACGGGGCTCCACCTCCTGCTCACGATCGCGGGCGTCCTCGTGTTCGGCGCGCTGACGGCGTACGACACCCAGAAGCTCCGGAACCTCTTCGCGAGCGGCGAGGTCCACGGCAACCTGCCTCTCGTCGGAGCCCTGACGCTCTACCTCGACTTCATCAACATGTTCCTGTTCCTGCTCCGGCTCTTCGGCTCGCGCCGCGAGTAGTGAGCGCACGGGACGACCGGGAAATTCCGGCCCGCGATGAGCGCAGCCCGGAGTCCGCAGCGCCCCCTGATCGAGTCGATCAGGGGGCGCCGCCCATTTTCCGGGCGCGTTCTTTCCTTCCGTCACCTTGCCAACCCATGGGGGCGCAAGTAATGCGTGGCTTCGCATGCCCTCGCCCAGCGTCGTCATCTCGGGAACGGGTCTCTTCGCTCCGCCGGACGTCGTGTCGAACGACGAGCTCGTTGCGGCGTTCAACGCCTATGTGGAGGCCGAGAACCGCGCGAACGCCGACGCGATCGCGCGCGGCGAGAAGGTGAAGCTCGAGACCTCGAGCGCCGAGTTCATCGAGAGCGCGTCGGGCATCCGTCGCCGTCACGTCGTCGATCGCAAGGGCGTGCTCGACCCGACCGTGCTCGCACCGCGGATCCCGGAGCGCTCGAACGAGGAGCGCTCGCTGCAATGCGAGATGGCGCTCGCCGCCGCCGAGCAGGCGCTCGCGCAGGCGAAGGCGGATCCTTCGAGCGTCGACGCGGTGATCGTCGCGTGCTCGAACCTCCAGCGCGCCTACCCGGCGATCGCGGTGGAGGTGCAGCAGGCGCTCGGCGCGCGCGGCTTCGCGTTCGACATGAACGTCGCGTGCTCCTCGGCGACGTTCGGCATCTCGATGGCGAAGGACCTCGTCGCCCAGGGCAGCGCGCGCCGCGTGCTCGTCGTGAGCCCCGAGATCTGCACCGGCCACCTCAACTTTCGCGATCGCGAGAGCCACTTCATCTTCGGCGACGCGTGCACCGCCGTCGTCGTCGAACGGCTCGAGGGTTGCGTCGCCGACGAGCCGTTCGAGATCCTCTCGACCCGCCTCGGCACGCACTTCTCGAACGCGATCCGCAACAACGCCGGCTTCCTCAACCGCGCCGCCCCCGAGCACCGCGACGCGACCGACAAGCTCTTCGTCCAGCAGGGACGGAAGGTCTTCAAGGAGGTCTCGCCGATGGTCGCGGAGCTCGTCTCCGCGCATCTCGACGAGGCCGGCGTCGCGCGCGACCAGGTCCGCCGGATGTGGCTCCACCAGGCGAACCTCACGATGAACCAGTGGATCGCTCGCAAGGTCCTCGGCCGCGACGCGAGCGCGGAGGAAGCGCCCTCCGAGCTCGCCGAGTACGCGAACACGAGCTCGGCGGGCTCGATCATCGTGTTCCACCTCCACCGGAGCGGGCTTGCCGACGGCGACGTCGGCGTCCTCTGCTCGTTCGGCGCCGGCTACTCGATCGGCAGTGTGCTCCTGAAGAAGGTCGCGCGCGGCTGAAGCCCGCTCAGGGCTTGTGCGCGAGGCGCTTCTTCGAAGCGTCGGGAAGCTCGACCTCGATCCACGTCTCTCCCACGCTCGTGACGACGACCTCGCCGAACTTCTTGTGGGTGAGGCGCTGGCCGAGCTCGAAGTGGCCGTCCGCGTTGTAGGGGACCGGCGGCCCGTCGCCCTTCGAGACCGGCGCGGCCGGCGCGGCCTGCTCGGCCGGGACGAGCACCTTGCGGATCGCGTCGACGACTGCGCGGCGCATCTCGGGCCCGCGGTGGTACTCGGAGAGGAGCGCGATCCGCGAGAGGAGCTCGTGCTCGACGAGCGCGAACGCCTCGTAGATGTGCGTCGCGTCCTTGTCGCCCGCCGCCCACGCGACGGCGCGCGCGGCCTCGGCGACGCGGTGGTCGGTCCCGAAGGTCTCGTTCTTCGCGGCGGTGCACGCCTTCGCCGCGTTCTTCGCCGCGGTCAGCGCGTCCTGACCGCCGCCCGCGAGCCACGACTCCGCGGCGGCGAGCGCGTCCTGCGGGCGCTTGTCGGTCTTCCGCTTGTCGGCCCAGTCCTGGATGACGAGCGAGCGCACCGCCTCGATCGCGGCGCGCAGCAGCTGGTCGCGATCGATCCCTTCGAGCTGCTCTGCCCACGTGGTCGCGGGAAGACCCTTCGCGGGGTCGCCGCGGAGGGTGACGAGGCGATCGAGCTTGGCGGTGATTTCGGCGCGGTCCACGGCCCGTAGCGTACACCGAATCGGACGATGCGAGCACATGTGGCGCTGCGTGGTAAGACGCGCTCGGCGTCATGCTCGTCCGCCCTCTTCCGAAGCGCCTGCTCGTCGCCGCGATGGCGCTCGCGAGCGCGCTCTCGCTCTCGTCGACCGGCTGCGACGAGCGCGCGCGGGAGGGAGGAGACGGTGGGCTCGTCGGCACCGTGAAGGTCTCGAGCACCGCGCGCTCCGGGATGCTCGCGCCGGACGCGGAAGGACCGGCCCTCGGCGCGGTGCGCGAGGGCTGTGCGCGTGTCGGCGCGATCGACGCCGTCGCGCAGGATCCGACCTGCGTGCTCGATCGCGTGCGCGACGACGCGATGCGCGACGCGACACGACGCCTCGCTCTGTCGCTCGAGGCGGAGCCTCCCGAGACGACGGGCGGTGCGACGTCGTTGCTCCGGCTCGCGATCACGAACACGGCCGCGACGGAGACGCTCGTCGTGCTCGAGGCGGTGCCCGCCGGTGCGGTCGCGCAGCCGGACTGGAAGCGGATCGTCGGGATGCCCGAGGTCCGCGGAGGGGCGCAGGGCGGACTCCACGTGCCGCTCGTCGTGACGACGCTCGACGGCTACCAGCGCAACGTCGACGCGACGCCGATGACGGGCGGCAGCACGCTCGTCCCGAGATACCTCGGCGTGCGGCTCAGGCCCGGAGGAAAGCTCACCCACGTCGCTTCGTGGTGGGCGCTCCGGATCCCGGCGCCCTATCCGAACTTCCGCGACGACGCCGGGCACCTCATCATCACGAAGACGTTGCCGCTGCCGCTCGAGCGCGGCGACTACACCGTCCGCGTGGAGGTGCCGCTCTTCGGGCTCTCACCCGCCGAGCGCACGATCACGACGCGTATCCACGTCGAGCCGGCGAAGACGCCGAAGTTCCCGCGTCACTGACTAGTGCGGGGGCACGTCGCTGCAGTCGGCGCCGATCTCGAAGCCGGCGGCCGGTGCGTTCTTCAGCTTCGTCTCGACCTTCGCGTCGTACGTGTCGTCGACCGGGAGCTGATCGCGCGCGTTCGCGGTGTTCCGATTCCAGAGCCGCTTGAACGCGAGGACGCTGAGGCGCCCGACGTCCTCGGTCGCGCCGTCGCCCTTGTAGTCGAAGTGGACGGGGTCGAAGGCGCCGATCCACTTGAAGCCGACGCCGTCGAGCGCGGTGCGGAGCTTCCGGTTCTCCGTCGTCGTGAGGAGCTTGATGTCGACGGCGAGGCCCGGCTCGTGGTTGCTCTCGCCGACGGCCGCCGCGATGCGGACGCCGCAGCGGTTCCGCGCGTCCCAGCGCCGGAGCAGGTACTGCTGGGGGAGCGTTCGGAGCGCCGAGTTGATCGTGACCTTCTTGCCGTAGGTCGCCAGCCCACGCTCGAGCGCGCGCGCGGCGCTCGTCTGGAGATAGGGGAAGACCTCGGGGGCGAGCTCGACGTTGTCGCTCGGATTCAGCTGCGCGAGGAGCTGCGGGCTGAGGCACATCATCTCCTGCACCAGCTGCTCGGAGAGGCCTCGCACCGCAAGGGTCGAGCACGAGCTCGTCGACGCCCCGTAGACGGTCTGGCGTCCGTTGACGGTCTGGGCGGCGTCGGCGTCCTCGACGTCGTCGTCGGGCGCGGCACCGTCGGCAGCGGTACACCCGAAGCCGAGCGCGGCAATCACAAGCCCCGTAAGCGCGCCGAGGCGCCCCAAGAACGACGTCATGCCACATCGGATTGCATGTCGTATGCCCATGGCCGAGCTGTGTGATTCCCGCGGTTTGGGGTCCTCGGTGCGGGCTCCCTGGCTCACTTCCGATCTAGCGTCGCCGACCGGTTCGCGTTCGACCGCGGAGCCCACAGCGCGTGCATCGTGACGCCGTGCGGCACCCTTCGTGCTCCCTCCTCGCGCGGAGGTGATCATGGGAGTCCTTCGAGGCATCACGCGCGTCGCGGGTCGCGCCGCCGGCAAGCTCCACGCAGGCGACGACGCGCTCGCGTGGCACAAGGTAGCGGAGCGCGCGCCGAAGACGCTGGAGGTCACGTGTCCGCTCTTCACCGACGGCGGTCAGCTGCCCCTCGTCGCGACCGTCGACGGTGCAGGCGTCGCGGTCCCGGTCCAGTGGAGCTCCGTCCCGGACGCAACGCAGTCGCTCGTGGTCCTCGTCGAGGATCCCGACGCGCCGCTTCCGGAGCCCTTCGTGCACTGGCTCGTCTACGGCATCCCGCGCGATCAGCAAGCGGTCCGCCAGGGCGCGTCCTTCGTCGAAGGGAAGAACACGGCGATGCACGTCGGCTTCGCGCCTGCCGCGCCGCCGCCGGGACACGGCGTGCACCACTACCACTTCCAGGTCTTCGCGCTCGACACGCCCATCACGCTCGAGGTCGGCGCGGGTCGTTCCGCCGTGCTCGATGCGATGGATGGTCACGTGATCGCGTGGGGCGATCTCGTCGGCACGTACCAGCGTCCGTGACGCTTCCGCGCGCGGTCCTTCTCCGCGTTGACCGCGCGCGCGCGCGACGAACGTTCGGAAGGGCATGCGCCGTCTCTCCACCCTCGCCGTCGTCGCCGCCATCCTCGCCCTCGCTCCGTCCGCGCTCGCGCAGGAGGAGGAGCACGACACCCCCGCGTTCCAGGCGAACACGGGCCTGAAGATCGGGCTCGCGCCCGTCCTGCTCCTCCCGACCGACAACGGCCCGGTGGGCGGTGGCCTGATGCTCGACGGACGCTATGGGATCGCGCTCGGGCCGACCGTGGTAGCGCCCGGCGGTCGTCTGTCCGGCTACCTCCTCTCGGAGCGTTTCATCGGGACCGCGATGCCGACGGTGCGCCTCACGCTGCCGGCGGGCCCGTTCGCGCCGTACGTGCTCGGCGGGATCGGCGGCGGCTGGCTCTCGAACCCGTCCGAAGGTGGCCCCGCCTTCCTCGGCGGCGGCGGCGTCATGATCCACTTCGGCCGCGTCGTCGCGATCGGCGGCGAGATCACGTACCAGACGATCGTCGGGACGGAGATGCAGTCGCTCGCGTTCGGCCCGGCGATCACGTTCGGCGGTTGACGGTTCCAAGGCCGTGCGGCCGCGCCTATGCTGCGCCGCCATGGACCGCACGCTCTACGAAGAGGAACACGAGCTCTACAGGAAGTCCTTCCGCAGCTTCGTGCAGCGGGAGATCGTCCCGCACCAGATGCGCTGGATCGAGAGTGGCATGGTCGACCGCGAAGTCTGGCGCAAGGCAGGGCAGGGCGGCTTCCTCTGCGCGTCCGTCGCGCCGGAGTACGGCGGCGCGGGCGGCGACTTCCGCTACTCGTGCATCGTCTCCGAGGAGCTCGCGAAGGTCTACGAGACGGGCCTCAACCTGATGCTCCACTCGGACGTCGTCGTCCCGTACATCGAGGCGTACGGCAACGACGAGCAGAAGCAGCGTTTCCTCCCGGGCTGCGTGTCGGGCGACATCGTGACGGCGATCGGCATGACCGAGCCGGGCACCGGCAGCGACCTCGCCGCGCTGACGACGACGGCGCGTCGCGACGGCGACGACTACGTCATCAACGGTGCGAAGACGTTCATCTCGAACGGCATCCTCTGCGACCTGTGCCTCGTCGCGGCGCGGACCGAGAACGCCGCCGACTCGAAGCACGGCTCGATCAGCTTGTTCCTCGTCGAGGCGAACCGCCCGGGGTTCATCAAGAGCAAGAAGCTGAAGAAGGTCGGCATGCTCTCGCAGGACACCGCCGAGCTCGCGTTCGAGGACTGCCGCGTCCCCGCCGCGAACCTCCTCGGCCGCGAAGGCGCCGGCTTCAAGATGATGATGGAGAAGCTCGCGCAGGAGCGTCTCGTCGTCGCCGTCTTCTGCCAAGCGCTCGCCGAGCAGATCGTGAACGACACGGTCGTCTACACCAAGGAGCGGAAGGCGTTCGGGAAGCCGATCTCGGCGTTCCAGAACACGCAGTTCTCGCTCGTCGACCAGGCCACGAAGGTGGAGGTCGGCCGGGCGTTCCTCGACAAGCTCCTCGCGCAGCACTCGGCGGGCAAGATCCTCGTCAAGGAGTGCTCGATGGCGAAGATGTGGTGCTCGGACATGCTCGGCGAGGTCGTCGACGCGTGCGTGCAGCTCTTCGGCGGCTACGGCTACATGCTCGAGTACCCGATCGCGCGCGCCTACGTCGACGCGCGCGTCCAGCGCATCTACGCGGGCACGAACGAGATCATGAAGACGATCATCGCGAAGCAGATGGGCCTCTGACGTTCGTCTTCCGTCGTCGCGCACCATCCGTCCACGGACGGCCACGAGCGACGTCGCGACCGCTCACTTGTAGACCACCACCCTCGCGCTCAGCGGCGGGAGCTCGACGTCCCAGAGGCTGCCCGTGACCGGTGCGGGCGCGATGCCGCCCGCCACGTTCGCGCTCGTGAGCGCCTGGCCGTTGATCGTGAACGACGTCGTGCCGAGCTCCGTTCCCGTCAGCGTGAGCTGGGTGGCGCCCGTGACCGGGCAGATCCGGGTCGGCGTGACGCGGACCTTCTTCGGCGCGTTCGTCTTGTTGACGAGCATCACCGTGAGCGCGTTGTCCCCGCGGACGGCGGCATGGGCGGCGACCTCGGTGAGGGCGGTCGTCTCCGTCTTCACGAAGCGGTCGCCGAAGTGGCGCGCGTACATCCAGATCGCGCCGTAGGTCGAGCGCGGCTCGTTCGCGCTCGTGAGGATGCCGTACGTGTGCTCTGCGACCGTCTTGTAGATCCAGCGGAGGACCGCGCCGGGCCCGTACTCTGCGTAGCGGCCGTAGATGTCGGCCGTCCACAGAGCGGCTGCGAGCGTCTCGGAGATCCCCTGGCCGGCGAGCGGTCCGGGGTCTTCCGCGATCTCCGTGATCCACACCTTCGCGCCCGGCGCGTGCGCGTCACGTAACGCGTGGAGCGACGGCATGATCGTGTTCGTGAACCCCATCGCCGCCGGAGGCCAGTCGGCGGCCGTCTCCTGGAACATGTGGGGGAAGGAGATGACCGCGCTGCTCGTCGGGCTCGATTGGCCGGAGTCGAGCGGGTAGTAGTGCCACGAGAGGCCGACGAAGCGCGAGCCCACGCGCGTCAGGATCGGGCCCATCCAGTCGCGCGTCCCGTTGATGCCGCCGACGTGCGCGCCGGTGAGGAGCTCGGGTCCGACGAGCTGGATCGAAGGGTCGACCGCCTTCATCGCGTCCGCGAAGGTGGCGAGCTGATCGGCGTAGGCCTCCGGGCTCGGGACGACGCCGTCGGTGAGATCGGGCTCGTTGCCCATCTGGAAGTACTTCACGCCGTACTTCTTCTCGACGTTCACGTAGCGGACGAGGTCGGCGGCAGCCGCCGGCGTCCCGCGCTTCATGTTGATCGCGAGGAGCGGCTCGGAGCCGACCTGCTTCGCGAGCGCGATGAACGTGTCGACCAGGTCCGGCGTGAGCGTCCAGTCACCCGACTGACCCGGGCCGCCCGTCGGCCAGTTGTACTCCTGCGAGCGGTGCCCTGCCGGCCAGCGGAGCACGCCGGGCTCGAGTGCGGTGAGGAGCGCGAGGAACGACGGGTTCGGCGCCGGCGAGTAGTCCTGCGGCATCCAGTCGGCGACGTTCATCCCGTAGAGCTTGCGGTCGACCTGGACCGGCGCGGGCGCGCCGTTGGGACCGACCGCGCCGTCGATCGTGATCGTCACCTCGGGCGCGGGCGCATTCGGGTCGGGTGCGGGAGGCGTCGTGGTCGCTGCGCACGGAGGCGCGGAGCCGTCGACCGACGACACGCCTCCGTCCTTCGACGGCGGCTCGTTCGTCGGCGCGGTCGGTGCGGGCTCGACGCCCGGCGGAGGCGCCGGACGCGTCGCGATCTCTTCCGCGACGTTCTTGTTCGCACCGCATCCGATGACGAGTGCGACCCCTGCGAGGCCGCACCAGAGGCCCTTCCGGCTGAGCACACGCATGCCCGCCGGGCTAGCAGTGCGTGTGCCCGTGCTCCGAGAGGTGCTCGCACCGCGGGAAAGGCAGCGCGCGCCGCGGAAGCTGCTCGGCTACGCCGCACGCGCTCGTGCCTTTCTGCTTCGCGCGTGGCGAAACCGTCAGCGGCACACGTCTTCGACCGTGCGCGCGTCGACGACGGTCCCGCCGAGGGAGACCGGGCGGCCGCATGCGCCCGCGTGGCGGTGGATGCGGAGCGTCACGGGCGCGTCGATGTCCTCGTCGGTGCGGACGACGATGCCGCCGAGGTCGGCCGGGAGGTTCTTCTGGAGCATGCGCGCGACGAAGAACGGACGGTCACCGAAGGCGACCTCGGCGCAGACCTGCGCGTTGTCGACGGTGAGGCACACGCGGTCGCCCTCCTCGCGCGTCGCAGCGCCCGAGAGGCGGACCTCGTTGCCCGCCGCGAGCTCTTTCGTGATGACCATCCCGGCGGGGACGGCGATCGACGTCATCCGGATGCTCGGGCGCGGGAAGATTGCGCGGCGCACGAACGCGAACGGGATCTGCGCGGCGTCCTCCGTCGGCTCGGTGAGGTAAACGATGTCGAACGGGGACTCGGAGAGGACGTGTTCGAGCGCGCGGAGTGTCGCGGCCGGCGTCGCGAGGGTCGTGAGCGACGCGCCGTAGGAATCCTCCGGGAAGTCGAATCGGATCGGCGAGCGCGCCGCGTTCCGATCCATCACGAACGTCGCGCAGCCGGTGGCGTGGACGACGGCCGAGTCCGCGGACGCGATCGCCTCGTCGGTGCGCATGACGGCGGAGCGCCAGAGCGGCGGCGCGGTGCACAGCTGTTCCTCGCTGCTCGCGACGTCGGCTCCGGTCTCGGTCGCGCAACCGACGACGGAGACGAGCCCGAACATGCTGACTGCAAGGAGAGGGAAGGTCTTCATGGGGGCGCGGCGTAGCATCCGAGCTGGGCCTCGCAACCCGACAAGATCGATGCGCGCGGAGCAACCTGTCAGCGCCGTGCGTGGCGCGGACGAAGGCGTTGGCTGATCGCATACGAAGCGCTTCGTGCCCTCTGGACGGGCCCGGTCGGGCGGATGCCGCGTCCGGCGACCATCGGATGGAAGCGCACCGCTTCACCGTCGAGCGTGGACGGTTTCGTCAGCCGGATGCTCGCGACGCGATCGTAGGCGCCGCGGGGCTCGCGACCGATCTCGAGATGCAGCACCGCCGTTCCGCGGCGCACGGCATCGCGGAGCTTCGCTTCCGCGTCGGGGCCCTCGGCCTCGACCGGGTCCGCCTCGAGCCGCACGTAGACGGTTCCCACGTCCTCGAGCTCGAACGGCGACACGCCGTAGTAGTCGTTCGCGAGGAAGTCCTCGTGGTCGGTCGCGAAGGCCGCGATCGGCAGCGTCCAGAGGCTTCGCAGCGTCGTCAGGAGCAGGTCCTGGTCGCCCGGTGTCGGGCGCTCCGTCGGCACGACGTCCGAACGGAAGCGGATCGCGCATCCCAGCAGATCCGGCCTTCGATGCTTCGCGCGGAAGAACGCACGCGAGAAGCGGACGAGCGCCGGCCCACGGAGGCGCTCCGCGAGGTCGCCGTACGGCCCGCCGAGCACCTCGCGCTCGACGTGCCCCTCGTAGAGCTCGCCCGTCGGGTGCACGGGGCGCGCGCGCCGGACGATGCTCGCCGCGCCGAAGAGCGGCGCGACGAGCCAGCCCGCCATCGTTCCCAGCGCTTCGCTCGGCCTTCGCATGTGCGGAAGGCCTGCAAGGCGCATACGCGCGACGTGCTCGCGCTCAGTCGATGAGGAGGTCGACGCGGCGATCGCTGCGCCACGAGTCCTCGTCGGTGCCTTCGGCATCGAGCTCGCCGCGCGAGGTGAGGACCATCTTGTCGCCTTCGACCCCGAGCTTCGCGAGGTAGACGCGCACGCTGTCGGCGCGGTGCTCGCCGAGCGCCATGTTGTACTCGCCTTCACCGCGCGGGTCGGCGCGGCCGACGAGCGCGAGCTTCTTGCCCTTCATCGGGCCCTCGGTCATGCACTTCGCGACCTGCTCGAGGACGGAGCGGTCCTCGGGCAGGAGGGCGGCCTCGTCGTAGTCGAACTTCGGCGCGCGCTCGACGTTGCTGAACTGGATCTTGCAGAGCTTCGCGAGATCGTCGGAGAGCTTCACGCTGCGGGCGACCTTCGCGCCGGTCAGCACGGTCTCGGAGTCGTCTTTGGCGACGGGCTTCTTCGCGCAGCCGATGGCCGCCACGGCGAGCGCGGCGGCGATGATGATGCAGGACGTTCGCAGCATGGGGGACCTCCTCGGGTTCGTTCCGGTGTCCTCCGCCCGCTAACGGACTCGCGCGGATCGGGACAAATTTTCGATCCGATCGCGGCTCGCGACCCTCGTCGGCTCGCTGCGTCATGCTCAGGATCGAGGGGTTCCGGCCTCGGTTTCCCGACCGACGGCGGGGGACCGCTGATCGGAGTGACGCACCGAGCGAGTCGAGGTAAGGGCGCCCTGCCATGACCGCTGCCACGACGCAGGTCTCGACCCCGCAGAAGCCTCTGCTCCGCGGCGTCTCCCACCAGATCGCGTTCTTCGTCGCGCTCGTCGCGAGCACGTTGCTCGTGCTGCGGGCGCCCGCTGGAAGGCCGTCGCTCGCCGCAGCCGTCTTCGGCGTCGGGCTCGTCACGCTCTTCGGGACGAGCGCGCTCTACCATCGTGTCGACTGGTCACCCGTCGCACGCCAGCGCGTGCGTCGCGCCGACCACTCCGCCATCTTCGTCCTCATCGCGGCCGGCTACACGCCGCTCTTCGCGCTCGTGCCATCGAGCGCGGGTGGGCACGGTGCGCTCGCCGTCGTGTGGATCGGCGCGCTCGTCGGCGTCGTGAAGTCGTTCGCGTGGCCGTCGGCGCCGAAGTGGGTGACGGCGCTCCTCTGCGTCGGTCTCGGGTGGGTCGCGGTCGGCGAAGTGATCGACCGCGCTTCGCGGGTGGCTTCACCGGGGATCGCGCTGCTCGTCGCGAGCGGGCTCACGTACTCGAGCGGCGCGATCGTGTACGCCGCGAAGCGGCCCGATCCGCTCCCGCGCGTGTTCGGCTACCACGAGGTCTTCCACGCAATGGTCGTCGTCGCGAGCGCGTGCCTGTTCGCGCACGTCTCGCTCCTCGTCAGCCGCTGATCACGACGTCTTCGACGCGACGAGCTTTCGCTTCCAGCTCGCGACGGCTTCGGGCGCGAGCGGCGCGACGTGCGTGAAGCGCGCGGCGAGCGCGGGGAAGGTCCGCGCGGCGGCGATCGGGCGAGCAGTGCCCGACTTCGCGAGCACGAGGACGCGCGTGCCGTCCGCGAAAGGACGCAGATCGCCGGGCGCCGCCGAGTCCGGCAGGCTCGTGTCGGCTTCGGTGCCGTGCGAGCTGGCGATCGCCCATCGGCTCGACGCGCGGGCGGGGAGGCCGGTCGCCGGGTCGATCGACTCCCACGGATGGAGCCGCACCGTCGCGGGATAGGACGCCTCGAGCTGCTGCGGGCCTGCGCCTCGCATGACGGAGGCGACCTCGGCCGCCGGCGCCTCGGCGCCGAGGCGGGCGAACACGTCGGGGAGCGCTTCGGCGAGGAGGACGAGGAGCTGACCGAGCTCGGTCGTGCCGGTCACCTTCATCGAGTACGCCTCCTCGAGCTCGGGGACGAGGACGACGAACGGCGCCTCGACCGGGACGCGGAGCAGCATCGAGAGCCACTGCGCGCCTTCCGAGCGCCCGGCGAGCTCGGCCACGGCGGCGGCCATGTCGACGTCCGACTGCGCGGCCGCGAGCGCGCGGAGGTCGCGCGTCCACGCGGTGAGGACGGGATGGTGCCAGGTGTCGAGCGCGAAGTAGGAGGCGACCGCGTCGTCGTCCTCGTCGGCGATCGCGGCGAGGCTCTCGCCCGAGAGCGTGCGCGTCCCGACCTCGACGGCGTCGTCGTCGTCCGCCATCGCGCTCGGCTCGTCCGGATAGGCTTCGGCGAGCTCGACGAAGCGACGCGCCGACGTCACCGCGCGGGTGACCGGCGCGACGAGCGCTTCGGCGAGGTCGCGGGCGTCGAGCCCGCCCTCGACGAGCGCGCCGGCCGCGAGCGCGAAGTGCGCGCCGAGGGCGGGCTGCTCGTGATCGACGCGGGCGACGAGCTCGGCGAGGAGCGCACGGCGAACCGCCTCGCCCTGGCTGGCGACCTCGGCGACGAGCTCGCCGAGCTCGCCGAGCGCGCCGTGCGGATCTCCGCCTTCGAACTGTTCCTCGATCCGACCGAGCGTCGCGGCCACATCCATCGCAGGAAAGGTGGTTAGCCCGCCCGACACCGGCGCGGAAGCCCTCCTCGGTCAAAACGTCCGAGCGGTAGAGACTTCGTGGCATCGATCGGATCGCGCGCGATCCGCCGGTTCGAGGGTTGATCACGGCTGGATCGGTCGATCTTCGCGGAGTTGCATGGCGAGCAACGACCCCCTGGGGGCGGCACGCATCGTGTAGCCGCGCTGTCCCCATGACTTCCCGCCTGAAGCGTAGGGATGTGGTGCGTGCACTGCCGCTCGTGATGATGGGCTCCGCGCTAGGAGGCCTCGGTCGCCTGCTCGCGGCCTGTTCGAGCGAAGACTCGGGATCGCTCGGAGGCCGCGGGAATCCGTACGCGCCCCTTCCGTCGACGCCGACGGACGACGACGAGTTCCAGCCGCCGACCGGCGCGCCCCCGACGAACGCGGGCGACGAGCCACCGACCGTCCCGAACCAGACGTGGGAAGCGCGCGCGCGTCAGCTCGAGGACGAGCAGGCGCGGCTCTACGGTCCTGTCTTCACGATGCTCGCGCCCGGCACGATGAAGGGCAAGGAGCGCAGCCACACCCCGCAGGTCTCGAAGCTCGTCGAGAACGGGTACAACAAGGTCGTCGTGCTCGTGCAGCACGTGATGGGCAGCAACCAGCTCGACTCCGGCGCGCCGGCCTACGACGCGGCCGCCGACGCCGCGGCCGACGCTGCGAGGGCCGACGCAGCTTCGGACGCCGCGGCCGATGCCGCGCGGATGGACGCAGCGCCTGCCGTCGACGCCGCGGGCCTCCCGGTCCACTACATCACGACGATCTACATCCGCGCGATGGTCGACGGGAAGGACACCGTCGTCGGTCTGTGGGAGTTCAGGTCGACGGACGCTGCTCCGCCGAGCGTGAAGTTCACGCTGCCGAAGGGCGTCACGTCCGTCACCGCCTACGAGTGGTGCACGCTGCACGGGCTCTGGGCCGCCGACCCGATGCCGATCCCCTGAAGGTCAGCCGAGCGCGCGCGCGAGCGAAGCGCCGTAGACGACGTGCGCGAGGATCATCGCGAGCGGGCGCCCGGGACGATCCCGGTGCGCCGGCGGCATGATCCCGAGCGCCGGGACCCAACCCATGTAGCTGACGGTCCAGACGAGACCGCCGAACGCGATCCCGGCCGCGTACGGCGGCCTCTTCGCCGGCGTGCTCCGGAACCACGACGTCCGCCGCGTCTTCTCCGTCCGCGCGAGCTCGAAGAGCGCCGCCGCGACGGCGCCGAACCCGAAGTGCAGGAGCACGCCGGCCGCCTTCTCGACCGGGCGCGGCGTCTCGTTCTTCGCGCCGGCGGCGGCGAGTGCGTTGTCCGTGATGATCTGCGGCGGCATGCGGCCCATCGCGCCGAGCTTCTGCAGCGCGAGCATGGCGCCGGACATCGCGACCGTGGCGAGAAGCCCCGCGCCCGTGCCGCGCACGACAGCGCGCGCGAGCGGTGGAAGGCTCCGGAACGCGGGAAGAACGAGGGACGAGCGAGTCATACGGTCGATCGAGGCAAGTCCCGAACCGCCGATCCGGTGCCCGGGGACGCCGTGCTAGGGTCCGCGCCGTGACCGACGACCTGTCGACGCTCTCTCCCGCCGTGATCTCCGCGCTGCGTGCTCGTCACGTCGCCTACCTCGCCGAGCGGCTCGTCGACGATCGCGCGAAGAACGATTTCCGGCTCTCGTTCGCGAACGCCTACGAGCACGTGCTCACGAAGCCCGTCCGTGAGCTGGTCGATCCCGAAGCGCTCGTGTCCGGTCTCGAGAAGGTGCTGACCGAGCCGGCGGTGCGGGCGCTCGTCATGCCGATCGCGCGCGAAGTGCACCACCGCGTCGTCGTGTCGCTCCGCACCGACGACGTGAAGCTCGGGACGTACGTGCCGGAGAAGGCGCGTGCGGCGATCGACGAGCTCGCCGGTCGCGCCGATCTCGTCCCCGAGCCGCTCGTCCGTCGCGTGCTCGAGCAGGAAGCGATCGAGGAGATCCTGCGCGACGTCCTCTACGACGCGCTCGTCGAGTTCAACGACACCGTGAATCCATTCTTCGCGGACTGGGGGCTCCCCGCCTTGATCAAGCGGTTCGTCCCGATCGGGTCCGGCGCGGTGCTGAAGTCGATCTCGGCGGTGCGTACCGAGTTCGACAAGCGGCTCGAGCCCGAGATCCGGAAGTTCCTCCTCGCCTTCTCGCGGCGGGCGAAGGGCAAGACGGCCGACTTCGTGATCAGCAAGGGCGGCGACCCTGCGTTCGTCGCGCTCCGGCGGAGCGTCGTCGCGTTCTTCTACGAGCAGACGATCGGCGAGATCGTCGCCGGCTTCGACGACGCCGCGCGCGCGAAGGCCGACGTCGCGACCGAGGAGATCCTCGTCGCCACGCTCGGGCACGAACGGCCGCGCGCGCGCCTCCGCGCGGAGCTCGAGGCGCTGCTGCGCGAGCACGGCGACGAGCCGCTCTGCGACGTGCTCGCGAGCTTCGGCGTGACGGCGAAGCCCGAGCTCGAAGCGCTCGCCGATCTTCTCTGGCCGACGGTGAAGATGCTGCTCGAGAGCCCGCCGGCGCGCGCCTTCTACGAGCGGATCACGTGGGAGTTCTACGACGGGCTGAAGGCAGGATGATGAAGCGGATCTGCGTGTATTGCGGCTCGAGCACCGGCAAGAACCCGGCCTACATCGAAGCGGCGCGCGCGATGGGCGAGCTGCTCGCGTCGCGCGGGATCGGCCTCGTCTACGGCGGCGGCAGCGTCGGGCTGATGGGCGTCGTCGCCGACGCGGCGCTCGCGAATGGCGGGGAAGTCATCGGCGTGATCCCGGGGATCCTGAAGGACCGCGAGGTCGATCACCGCGGGCTCACCGAGATGTACGTCGTCGACACGATGCACACCCGCAAGGCGAAGATGGCGGAGCTCGCCGACGGGTTCATCGCCATGCCCGGCGGGATCGGGACCCTCGAGGAGCTCTTCGAGGTGTGGACGTGGACGCAGCTCGGCGGACAGGACAAGCCCGTCGGGCTCCTCGACGTCGACGGCTTCTACACCAAGCTCGTCGCGTTCCTCGATCACCTCGTCGAGGAGGGCTTCGTGCGACCGGAGCACCGGACGATCCTCCAGTCCGCGAGCGACCCGGCCGCGCTCGTCGCGAAGCTCGAAGCGTGGAGGCCGCTGCCGCTGCCGAAGTGGGTCACGCCGGCGCAGACCTAGCGCAGCGCGCCCAGACGCTGCAGGATCCGCTGCAGCTCCGCGACGCTCATGTCGACGTGCTCTACGACGCGGCCGTAGATCATCGGCACCGGGATCGTCCGGCCCGAGGCGCGCGTCCCGAGCTCTTTCTCGAGGCCATCCATCACCCAGAGCACGACGCGCTCCTTGCGCGTCAGGCCGTCGCGGGCGTCGGGGAGATCGTCGTCGCTCACGGCGTGAGAGTGTAGCCTCCTCCGCATGATCGCCTTCTTCGGAACCGGGCTCCTCGGATCGGGATTCGTGCGCGCGCTGCGGCGACGCGGGGAGGACGTCCAGGTCTGGAACCGCACGCACGAGAAGGCGCGGGCGCTCGAAGGCGTCGGCGCGCGCGCCTACGAAGAGCCCGCCGCAGCCGCGCGTGGAGCCGTCCGCGTGCATCTCACGCTGTCGGACGACGCGGCAGTCGACGACGTGCTCGAGCGCGCGCGTCCGGGCATCGCGGAAGGAGCGCTCGTCGTCGATCACACGACGACGACCGCGAGCGGATGCGTCGAGCGCGTCGCGCGCTGGAACGAGCACGGAATCCGCTACGTGCACGCGCCCGTCTTCATGGGACCGCAGAACGCGCTCGAGTCGACCGGGATCATGCTCGTTTCGGGCGAGCGTGCGCGTGTCGAGGCGGTGAAGCCGGCGCTCGCGCCGATGACGGGCAAGGTCGTCGACCTCGGCGACCGCGCCGACAAGGCTGCGGCCTTCAAGCTGCTCGGGAACCTGTTCCTCATGTTCATGACGGGCGGCCTCGCGGAGGTGTTCGCGCTCGCGCGTGCGCTCGAGGTCGAGCCCGCCGACGCCGCGACGCTGTTCGAGCACTTCAATCCCGGGACCACCCTCGGCGCGCGCGCGCAGCGGATGCTGGCCGGTACCTTCGCCGAGCCTTCCTGGGAGCTCTCGATGGCGCGCAAGGACGCGCGGCTGATGGAGGAGGAGGCGAGGCGCGCGGGAACGTCCCTGCCGATGCTCCCGGCGATCGCCGCGCGGATGGACGCGATGCTCGCGCGCGGCCATGCCCACGACGACTGGACGGTGATCGCGCTCGACGCGCTCGCGCCACGCGCCGTAGAACGCCGCGGAGCATGACCAAGCGGGTCGTCGTCATCGGAACCGGCACGGACGTCGGCAAGACGCACGTGACGAGCGCGCTCCTCGCCGCGATGCGTGCGCGTGGCATCGCGGCGGCAGCTTACAAGCCGGTCGCGACCGGCTTCGACATGCGTTGCGAGGACGCCGAACGCCACGCCGAAGCCCTCGGCGCGGCCTACGTCGCGCCGACGTTCGGCTTCCGCCGTCCCGTGTCTCCGCACCTCGCGGCACGGGAGGAAGGCGTCGCGATCGATCTCGCGCGGATTGCTGCGCGCGCGGCCGAGCTCGAGGAGGGGAAGGACGTCCTCGTCGTCGAGGGTGCCGGAGGCCTCTTCTCGCCGCTCGGCCCGAAGACGACCAACCTCGACCTCGTGCTCTCGCTCGCGCCCGCAGCCGTCCTCCTCGTCGCGCTCGATCGGCTCGGCGTCCTCCACGACGTCGGCGCAGCGCGCGCGGGGGCGCTCGCGCGCGGAATGCGCGCGCCGCTCGTCGTCCTCTCGACGCCGGCCGTCACCGACGACTCGACCGGCACGAACGCGGCCGAGCTCGAGACGCTCGGGCTCGGGCCCGTCCTCGCCACGTTCCCGCGCGCGCCGATCGGCGAGGCCGGCGCCGCCGCGACGCGCGCGGCCGCCGACCTCGTCCTCAGAATACTGCTTTCGTGACCGTCGCGTTGGCCGTGAATGCGACCTCGCGGAAGACCGCGAGCGCGTCCTCGCACGCGTTCCGCGCGCGGGAGGTCGCCCGCGCCGTGAGCTCGCGCGCTTGTTCGAGGCGCGGCACGAGCTCCTCGTGATAACGGCGGCGGAGCTCGGGCTTCGCGCGTTCGAGCTTCAGAAGGATCGACTCGTTGAGGCGCTCGAGCTCGTCGAGCATCTCCTCGGCCGAACGACGAGGTTCGTTCCCGGACACGCCGCCATCCTAGCCTTCGTCGCGGCTACGCGCTGCCGCGATTGGTCGTCACGAACGCCGCCGGGACGCTGCCCAGCACCCGCGCATAGCCGAGCTCCCACAGCTTGTCGCGATGCGTGTCGAAGAGGAGCTCGGCATCGGCATTCGCGGGGAGCCACGTCCCGGTCGCGAGCTCACGCGCGAGCTGTCCGGGGCCCCACCCCGCGTACCCCACGAGGAGGTGGAAGTCCTCCGGACCCTCGCCCTTCACGAGCTTCTCGAGCGCCGCTGCGGTGGCGGTGACGGCGATCTCGCTCCCGACTTCGATCGACCCGGGGAGGAGCTCCGCGCCCGGCGTGCGCCGGTACAGGATCCACACGGACTCGGGCGACACGGGCCCGCCGCGGACCGCAGGCCGCTCGAACCCGGGCGGGAGCGGCTCGCTCGCGCCCACCAGCCCGGTGGCGCGGACGATCGTCCCCGCGTTCTCCACGAACGGCCCGTTCACGGTCCAGCCGAGCGAGCCGTCTTCCTCGTCGTGCAGACCGAGCAGCACGACCGTGCCCTCGAAATTCGGATCTCCCAGGCCGGGAGCGGCGAGCAACAGGCCAGGCTCGATCGCGCGGATGGACACGCCGAAAGGGTACGAGCGGGCAGGCTCCGGCGTCCACCCTCGGTCGCGAGGGGTGGAGCAACGCGCCGCATGGAAGCAGTGCCGCGGAGCGGCTACACACGTTCGTCTGCCCGAACCTCCTCTCCCGGAGGGCCCGGCCGACCCCCGACGATGAGCTCCCCGCGCCAACCTTCCCTCCTCGCCTCCCGTGACCTCCTCGTGGAATCGGCCCCGGTCGGCATGGGGATCTGGGATCGGGCGCTCCGGTTCGTCTGGGTGAACCGCGAGCTCGCGACGATCAACGGAGCCGCGCCCGAGGCGCACGTCGGCAAGACCGTCGCGGAGCTCCTGCCGGACGTCGATCACCGCGCCGTGATGGACGCGATGCGCCGCGTCGTCGAGACGGGAGAGACGATCGTACACGAGGTGTCCGGCCGGACGCCCGCGTCGAACGAGACGCGCTGCTGGCGCGTCCGGTACTTCCCGCTCCGTGGCGCCGAAGCCGTCGAAGGCCTCGGCGCGACGTGCGAGGACGTCACGGCGCACAAGCGCGCGGAGGACGCGGCGGCAGCTGCCGAGCGCAAGCAGCGTCACCTCAACGAAGTGAGCACGGTGCTCGCTCGGTCGCTCGACATGGCCGTGACCCTCCAGGAGGTCGCGCGCTTGCTCGTGCCCCACGTCGCCGACTGGTTCGCGATCGACCTCCTCGGCGAGGACGGGAACCTGACGCGGGCTGCGGTCGCGCACGTCGATCCCGCGAAGGTGGAGCTGGCGCACGAGCTGTGGCGTCGCGTTCCACCGCGTCGGGACGACCCGAACGGGCCGTATGCCGTCGCCGAGTCGCGCCGTCCGGTGCACCTCCCGCTCATCCCGGAGACGATGGTCGATCAAGCGGGGCTGCCGGCCGACATCCTCCAGATCGTGAAGGGCCTCGGCCTCCACTCGTCGATGTGCATCCCGCTCGTCTCGCGCGATCGCGCGCTCGGCGCGATCACCCTCGTCGCCGCGGAGTCGCGGCGCGAGTACGGCACCGACGACGTCGCGTTCGGCGTCGAGCTCGCGGCGCGGATCGCGACCGCGATAGACAACGCCGAGCTCGTCGCGCGCGTGCGACAGAGCGAAGAGCGGTACCGCTCGCTGATCGATGCGACCTCGCAGATCGTCTGGACGAATACGCCCGACGGCCGGATGACCGACGCCCAGCCCGGCTGGAGCCGCTTCACCGGCCAGTCGAGTCAGGAGTACGAGGGCTTCGGCTGGTCCGCCGCGCTCCATCCCGAGGACCGCGAGGCGACGCTCGCGAAGTGGAGCGAAGCGGTGCGGACGGGGAGCACCTTCCTCTGCTCGCACCGCATCCGGAGGCACGACGGCGTCTATCGCCACTTCGAGGTGCGCGCCGTGCCCGTGCGCGAAGCCGACGGGCGGATCCGCGAGTGGGTCGGCGTCCACTCCGACGTCACGGAGCGCGTCGAGGGCGAGCGCGAGCGCGCTGCGCTGCTCGAGGCGACGCAGCGTGCCCGCCGTGCCGCCGAGGCGATGGCGGAGAGCATCCTCGAGGAGAGCCGCGCCACCGAGCGCGCGCTGCTCGAGCTCCGCGCCGAGCGAGACCGTGCCGTCGCGGCTCTGGAAGGCAGGCGCGGATGAACCCGTCCTCGAAACGAAACGAAGGCGGCGATTCTCTCCGCGACCTCGCGATGCAGAAGCTCGCGCGCGTGCTCGGTGAGGAGCACGCCTCGCGCGTCTTCGCCGAGGCGCTGCGCGACGCGGGCATCAGCGCGATCGCGACGGCGGACGACCTCCACACCTTCGCGCAGGCGCTGATCGCGCGTGGCGGGATGGAGGCCGCGGTCGGCGGCCTCCTCTCGGTGGCCGCCGTCGTGCGGGGAGCCGGCAGCCGCTGAGGTCGCCGGCTCCTCAGCTTCACAGATAAGGCGTGAGCCACGCGAAGAGGGGTCGGTCGGCCATGCCGCTCGACGTCTTCGTCGGCTCGATGCTGAAGGGGTAGTCGCCCCAGCCCGGGCCCGCGGCCCACCAGAGCCAGCCCATGAGCACGTCACCCTGCGCGTTCATGTACGCCATCATGTCCTGCACGGCGGTCTTGCAGGTCGCGTTGTTGCCGCCGGCGAACTCGCCGATGAAGCCCTTCTTGTTGTTGGCGCGGAGCCAGTTGACGAAGGGCGCGAGACGATCGCGTCCAGCCGTCGTGCTGACGCACGTCGTGTCGGTGCCGCCCGCGGTCTGATCCAAGTACTGGTGCGCTTCGAACCAGATGTTGTCCTCGGGGTCGACGATGTTCAGCATCGCGACGGCGTTCGAGGTGCCGTACCAGGTCTGGTTCCAGCTGTGGCCGCCGGTCCACGCGTTGCCGGGGACGATGATCGTGTTGTGCGCGCCGGCGGTGCGGATCGCGGCGATCGCTGCGTTCGCCGCCGAGACCCACTGCTCCGTCGGCATCGTGTTCGGCTCGTTCACGAGGTTGAAGAGCACGTTGGTGTTGCCGGCGTACTTCGCCGCGAGGCGCTTCCAGAGATCCGCGAACGCGCCGTTCGGCACCGTCGTCGAACCGACGAGGTTGTTGTTGTAGCGCGCGAAGTTGTGCGGGTTGAGGATGACGCGCGCGCCCTTCGCAGCCGCGTACGACACGACGGCGTCGAGGTGGGCAGCGTAGGTCGCGTCGAACGCCGCGTAGGTGGAGCGCTGGAGGCGCTCCCACTTGAACCCGACGCGGAAGACGTTCATCCCCTTCGCCATGAAGTAGTCGACTTCCGCGTTCGTCGGGAACTGGTAGTCGATGTTCTCCGTGCCGGGGATCGCGGAGCCGAACTCGGCGCCGGCCAGGTTCACGCCGCGGAACGGCACCGGCCGGAGCGCAGGCGCCGGAGGCGGTGGCGTCGGAGTCGGAGTCGCGGTCGCGGTCGGCGCAGGGATCGGCGTCGGCTCGGTGGGCGCCGGCTCCGTCGTGGGCGCGGGCTCGGGCGTCGTCGTGGGCGCGGGCGCCGGTGTGGTCGTCTCCTGCGTCGCGTTCTTGCGTGCAGGGAAGCGAACCTTGCGCCGCGTGATCTCGGGCTGGCCCTCTTCGACGTTCGGGACTTCCACCGTCGCGCCGAGCGTGTCGGCTTCGTTCGCCGGCGAGGCTTCGGACACGGTGCACGCAACCGCGGAGCATGCGGCAGCGGCCACGAACCCTGCGAGGGTGAGGGAGATCGCTCGGTACTTCATCTCTCGTGCTCCCGGGGCAGCCGAGCGAGAGGACGAGCGTCACCAATCGCGTGGCGCGGACGCACCACACGAGACGGACCGAGCCCACGCACGAGCTGCCCCTGGCGCTCGCGCTCGGACGCGGTTCAGGCGGGTCTACGCACCGCCCCTGTCCTTCGCGACGCGGGACGGTATCGGTCGCGATCGCGACTCACCAAGCGCGAGCAGGGAAATAGGCAGGAGCTTCAGCGACGCGTGAGCACATGCACGCTGATGGAGCGATAACGCCACGAGCGAGGCAGTCTTGCGCTCGCGCTCACACCACGACGCATCGGAAATGTCGGGCTCGATGCGGCGAGCGCTTCGCGGCTCGCGTATGCTCGTTCGCGCCGATGCTCGCGGTCGTGCTCGCCTCGTTCGTGCTCGCGCTCTCATGCGCTCTCGTCGTGCGTGCGGCGCGCGGCGCGTCGCGTGGCGAGCAGCTCGCGGGGGCGATCGCCGTCCTCCTTGCGATCGGCGGCGGATGGGCTCTCCTCGCGTCACGCCCGGCCGCGGCCGGCGCGCGCTCGACGCTCGGCCCACGCGCTTCGGAAGCGCCCGAGTGGGTCACGTCGTCGGCGTGCCTCGCGTGTCATCCGGGGCAGCACGCGAGCTTCGCGCGGACGTTCCATCGGACGATGACGCAGCGTGCGTCGCTCGCGTCGGTGCTCGCGCCGCTCGACGGCCGCGAGCTCGTCGTGTCGGGGGAAGCCCACCGTCTCGTGCGTGAGGGTGAGGACGTCGTCGCGCATTCGGCGGCGGGCTCGCGCCGTGTGGCGCTCGTGACCGGCTCGCACCGGGAGCAGGCGTACTGGCTGGAGGGCGATCGTCCCGGCGAGCTCGTCCTCTTCCCGTTCGTCTGGATGGCGCGGGACAGCCGCTTCGTCGCGCGTCGCGAGGCTTTCCTCCTGCCTCCCGAAGCGCCGATGCCGGACGTGCGCTGGGGCTCGAGCTGCATCGCGTGCCACGCCGTCGCCGGCGAGCCTCGGCGCGACGCCGAGCACGATCGATGGGACACCCGCGTCGCGGAGCTCGGGATCACGTGCGAGGCGTGCCACGGCCCCGGCCGCGCGCACGTGGAGCGCTATCGCGACCCGTTCGCGCGCTACGCGCGTCGCGCGGCGGCGAAGGACGACGTCGATCCGACGATCGTCGATCCGCGGAAGCTCTCGCCGGCGCGCTCTGCCGCGCTCTGTGGCCAGTGCCACGCGTACGCGTATCCGCGTGACGAGGGGGAGTGGTGGAAGACGGGCTACGCGCGCGCATTCCGCGCGGGCGACACGCTCGAGCGGTCTCGGTTCCTGCTCTCTCCCGCGACCTTCGAGGACCCTCTCGCGCCGCGGATCGAGGCCGACGTCGCGGGCCTCTTCTGGCCCGACGGCACCGTCCGCGTCGGTGGACGCGAGTACAACGGTCTCGTCGCCTCGCCGTGCTTCGAGCGCGGGGAGGGGAAGCGCAAGATGACGTGCACGTCCTGCCACGCGATGCACGAAGGGGATCCCCGCGGTCAGCTCGCGCCGTCTCGGGTCGGTGACGCGGCGTGCACCTCGTGCCACGACGACGCCCGCGCTCGCGGACACGGCCACCACGCCGCGGGCTCCTCCGGCAACGCGTGCGTCGCGTGCCACATGCCTCGCACGAGCTATGCGCTCCTCTCGGCGACGCGCTCGCATCGCATCTCCTCGCCGAGCGCGCGCCGCACGTCGGAGACGGGCGAGCCGAACGCGTGCAACCTCTGTCACCTCGATCGCTCGCTCGCCTGGACCGCGGAATGGCTCTCGCGGTGGTACGGCACGGACGCGCTCGACTGGCCCGCGGGCGACCCGCGGAAGGACGTCGCCGAAGGCGTCCGCAGCGCGCTCGTGGGGGACGCCGCGGTCCGCGTGATCGTGGCGGATGCCCTCGCTCGTCCCGAAACGGCTCCGGTGGTCGATCGCGGCGTGCTCGACCTCGCACGCCGCGTGCTCGCTCGGGACCCGTACGCCGCCGTCCGCTACGTCGCGACGAAGAACGGGGCGGCGGAGCGCGACGGGAACGTCGTCGACGTGCTCGTCGACGCGAAGCTGCGTGAGCTCTTCGCGCGCCGCGACACGCGGCCGGTCATGATCGCAGAGTGAGCGTCTAGGATGCTACCGTGAGCACCGAGGGCGCATCGCTGGTCGATCGTCATCTCCGCGTCGGCTTCTGGGGCCTCGCGCTCTTCGTCGTGCTCGGCGCGGTGCTCGAGCTGCTCCACGCGGTGAAGAGCCCGGCGTTCCTCGACGCGGGCCAGGAGACCGTCCGGCTCCTCCTCCGCCTCGCGCACGCGCACGGGACAGGTCTCGCGCTCGTGAACGTCGCGTTCGCGGCGGCCTTCCACGTTCGTCCGCACACGTGCTCGCGCGTGGCGTCGTCGTGCCTCCTCGGCGCGACCGTGCTCGTGCCGTTCGGGTTCTTCCTCGGCGGGCTCACCGCGAAGGGCGCCGACCCGGGCGTCTCCGTCGCGCTCGTGCCCGCCGGGGCGGCGCTGCTCCTCGTCGCGCTCGTGCTGGTCGGCGGACGGCTCGGTCGAGGTCGAGAGCTCGACGCGTAGACGCCCGCGAGCGCACGACGCGATCGCCGACGCTCCGCGCTCAGGAGTCCGCCGGCGGCCGCTGGACCGAGCTCGGCTCGATCTCGTTCGGCTCGTCGTCGCGCGGCTCGTCGCGCTCCTCGGGTTTCGGTTCGATCTGCTGGTTCGCGTCACCGCGCTCGCCGCTCCGGAGCGGCTGCTCGTTCTGGGGGCTCTGTCCTGCCGTGCTCATGGAAGTGTCTCCTCTCCTGCGCCGGTGTCGCCGGTGTCGCCGGCGTCCGTCGTCGTGCTCGCGTCACCGGCGGCGCCGCCGTCGCCGGTTCCGCCGCCGTTCGTGCCGCCGTCGCCGGTTCCGCCGCCGTTCGTGCCGCCGTCGCCGGTTCCGCCGCCGCTCGACGTCGTGGCGCGGAGCGACTGCTGGAGCCTCAGCGCATCGACGAGGTGGCGCGCGATGGTGCCGCGCATGCTCGTGAGCTCGGTCTGGAGCGGGACGACGAGCTGAGCGTCCGGACCGCCGAGCGCCGGAACACTGCCGCTCCCGGTCCCCGCGGTCCCGTTCGCGTTGTTCCCGGCCGCGACGATGCTCGGCAGGAGCGAGCGTTCCACCATCGCGACCGCCTTCGAGTGCGCCGCGACCTGAGCGGTCATGTACGCGAAGTCGAACTGCTCCGCCGGAAGCGACGCGAGGTCCTGACCGACGAGGCGATCCTGACGGGCGAGCACCGCCGACGTGGGATCGTTCGTCGGGACGACGCCCGCGTTCTGCACGATCGGCGTCAGGCGCGCGACCGCCTGCGTGTGCTCGTCGAACATGCGCTGGGCGAACGCCTTCACGTCCGGGTTCACTGCCTTTTGGATCGCGAGCTGTGCCTGCTCGACCTCCCCCTCGTTGACGACGAACGCGACGCTCGCGACCTCGGACGGAACGAAGACGGCCGCCTGCTCCGACGTCGCGACGCCGACACCGGAGCCGGAGCCGGTCCCGCTCCCGTTTCCGGTCCCGCTCCCGTTTCCAGGTGTGGTCGTGCCGCCGTTGGCGCCCGAGCCGAGGTCGAGTGAGTTGTCGTCGTTGCACGCCGCCGCCGCCGTGACACCCGCGAGTGTCAGAACGACGGCCGCGATTCCGTGGATACGCATGAGGGCCTCCTTCGGGGGGCGCGGCTGCAACCCGCGTGCGCACCCCACGCTCCGGCCGTCGTGCGAAGCTCTCGCCGTCTCGTCTCCACTCCTGCGGAGGAGCCGCCCCTTCGTCGCGCGCGTCACACACGACGTCCGCGCGGCGTGCGTGTCACCCTCGCGCTCTCACGGCGTCCACGTGTAGAGGTTCACTTCGACGCCGGTGCCGAGCCCGAACATGCCGGCGCCGACGCCGGCGTTGACCTTGCCCTCGAACGTCGCGCCGTCGGCGCCGACCTTCATCGTCGGGATGAGCGCGAAGTAGGGGCCGGCGACACCGGCGACGGTCGCCTTGAGATCGATCCGGGGGAGCGAGCACGCGACGGTCGCGTCGAGCTTCGGGGCGGCCCCGAGCGAGACGTCCACCGACCCGTCGGCTTCGGGGGCCCAGCGCCCCTGCGAGACCCAATCGGAGGGAGACGTGCTGGTGCTCGGGTTGATCTTCACCGACCCGCCGAGCTTCGCTGTCGCGGAGAGCCCGACCTCGACCTCGATCGGGCCTGCGACCGTCGCGTTGCACACGATGGTGGCTTCGCCGTTCAGCACGACGGGGACGGGGATGAACCCGACCGGCACCGTGAGGTACACGGGTGGCGTGCTCGCGGTCTCCGATCGGAACAGCTCGCCGCTCACGGAGCCGCCGACGGTCAGCTTCGACTGCCACTCGAGCGAGCCGCGGAACCCGAGCTCGAGGCCTTCGTCGCGCGAGTAGTCGACGAGGCCCTCCGGCGAGAACCTGCACTTCTCGATCTTGTGCGAGAACGTCACGCCGGCGCGCACGTGCGTGCCCTTCTTCAGCTGGAGGGCCGACGCGATGTCGAAGCCGTCGAACACGAACCCGCTCAGGCCTGCGGGCTGGACGCGACCGGGCACGAGCAGGTCGGAGGCGGAGCGCGTGCCGACCTGCGTCGCGCCCTTCAGCTTCCTCGCCGCGACGAACACGCGGACGATCTCGTCCTCCCCGACCGCCGCGATCTCGTCGAGCGTGAGCGGCTTCGTCTCGACGACCCAGCGGTCTCCTGCGTCCTCGACCGCCACGGCGCGCGCGACGACGCCGGTGTCGGCCTTCTTCGCGACGGGGTGGACGACGAGGACCTTGTCCTTCAGACCGTCGCCTTCGAACGGGAACTTCGCGCTCCCGGCGCGCTTGAGGACGACGACCTTCTCGGGCGTCGCCGAGACGACGAACCGGTCACCCGACTCGACGGTGAACGCATCCGCCGACGTCTCCGTCCCCTCCGTGCCCGGCGCGTCCGAGCACCCGACGGGGGCGAGAGCTGCCACGATCACGGTGACGAGGGCGCCGATCCGGGAGGTGAGCGGGAGGTGCATCTGCCCTCCCTCCGTACAACCCGCGTGCCGCTCGTCACGGCCGCCGCGATCTCGAGATTTCTCGGGTTTTCCTGGTCCTCCCGGTCGGCCGCGGCGGGGTGATCTGGGTCTCCGGCGGGGGTCTGCCGCTCAGTAATCCCGACTGATCTCGGCGGCTGCGCGAACGCCCGAGAGCGCACCGCCCTCCATGAAGCCCTGCCAGCTGTAGAACGAGTCCGTGGTCTCGCCGGCGAAGTACAGGTTCCCCTGCGGCGTCGCCTCGTGCCCGGCGATCGTCGTGAAGTAGCCGGGCTGGTTCGCGGTGTACGCGCCCCGCGTGAGCGGGTTCGAAGGCCAGTGCTCGAGATGGCACACGAGCCTGCCCCGTCCATCGCGGCGCGCGCGCCCCTTCGCGCCCGGGTACACCGTGTCGAACGCCGTGAGGAAGCGCTCGGCGTCCTGCTGGACGCGGTTCGGCGAGAGCGACGTCGCGAGCGCGCCGCCCGTGTAGTCGGTGATGACGGCGCGCGAGTCGTTCGCGAGCGAAGGATCGGTCTCCCACGTCGTCTGGAGATCGGCCATGTCGCTGTACGCGGCGCCGTTCGATCCCTGCTCGACCCACGGGCGACCGGCGAACCCGAGCATCAGCTTCGCGTTCGCGCCGTAGACGACGTTCTGGATCGCATAGCGCTTCTCCGGCGAGAGCCCGAGGCTCGGATCGAGCTGCACCCCGCGGAGGAGGTGGAACGGGATCGAGAGCACGACGGCGTCGTGCGTCGCGGTGACGGTCTTTCCGCCTTCGTCGAACGTGAGCTCGATGCGTCCGTCGCTCCGCTTCCGTGCGGCGAGGAGCTTCCGCCCGAGGCGCAGCTGACCGGGGAGACGCGCTGCGAGACCGACGGGGATCTGCTGGTTGCCGCCGACGACGTGGTAGCGCTCGTCGCTGAAGTTACCCCACAGGCGCAGCTTCGCCTGGCGCGAGGCCTTCGCGAAGAGGAGGAACGAGAGTGCGCTCAGCTGCTCGGCGGGGAGGCCGTATTCGATGCAGTAGGCGACCGAGAGCAGCTTCTTGATGTTCGGCGGCGCGCCTTTCTGGTCGAGCCACTCGGCGAGGCTCATGCGATCGATCCGGCGCTCGTCGGGCGTGCTCGACGTCGCGGTCGGCGCGCCGATGAGCCGGAGGTCGTCACGCATCGCATCGACGAGGACGCGGTACTCCTCGACCATCGTGCTCTCGGGGATGCGCGTCCCGCCGAAGTGGTAGAAGGTCTCGCGCGCCGGCTTCGTCACGTCTTCGAGCGTGAGCCCGAGCTCCTTCGCGTAGCCCTGGATGGTCTTGTGGGGCGTGTCGATCAGCTCGCCACCCCGCTCGATCACCTGTCCGAGCCAGTCGACCGAGCCGGGGAAGGACCCGCCCATCGAGAACATGCGGCCGCCGACGCGGCTGCTCGCTTCGTGGACGGTGGCGCTCACGCCGACACGACGGAGCTCGTAGGCGCAGGCGATGCCCGCGATGCCCGCGCCCACGATGCCGACGTCGATGTTCACCTTCTTGAGCGACGTCCGGAGCCGGTTCGCGGGATTCTCCGCATCGGCATCCGCCGCGCATCCGACGAGCGAAGGAGCCGCGAGCGCGGCCATGCCGACGCCGGCGGCGGAGAGGATCTGCCTACGCGTGAGGCCTTCCGAGGGATTCCGGCTCGCGGGGCTCTCTGCTGCGCGAAGCGTCTCCAGCCATCGACGAAGAAGCGGTGTCCGGGCCATCGTGGAATCCTCCGAGGCGCGGGTAGGAGCAAGGAGCATGCGCAGCTCTGCCGCGCCGTTCGCCGGAGCGGAACGATGAGGTATCGTGGGGTTCGAGGCTCCCTACCGCGCGCGCGTGCTCGAGTCGCCGCGTGCGATGGGAACGCGACGATCCACCGGCGTCCGGGGGCCGAGCACGTAGACGAGGGCGCTCGCGGCGAGCGCGACGACGCCGATCCCGAGCGCGACGTCGGCGACGCGGAAGCGGTCGCGCACGTCGGCGGTCGACTCCGGCGCGCAGCGCGTTCCGCAGCTGCTCTCGAGCGCGCGGTAGTCGCTGTCCGCCCCGAGCCCGACGACCGCGAAGGTGCCGAGCCCGAGGACGCCGACGCCGCCGAGCGCGATCGTGCCGGCCCAGGTGATCGGGGCGCGAGGCGCGTCCTCACGAGACGGAGAACGTTCGGGTGCGGGTGCGGGGGCGGGTGCGGGTGCTGCCGCCAGCGTGACCTCGACGACGCGGCCCTTCACCGTCTCTTCGGCGACGATTCGCAAGTGGGTCGGCGGGCGTCCGGCCGCCGTCACCTCGACGTCGTGCGGTCCCGGGTCGATCTCGCGCACACGCCCGTCGACCGCGGTGGGTCTCGGCTCGGCGTCGACACGGATCGCGGCGTCGACGACGTCGGCGCCGTCTGCGCTGCGGACGCGGAACACGACCGTCGGCATCGTGCGGTCCACTTCGGCGAGGAAGGTCTCGCAGTCCTTCCGGATGAGGGGAGGGCAGTCCGAGGCGAGGCAGCGGGCGAGCTTCTCCTTCGCGTCATGGAGCTTCCCCGCGTTGCGGTCGACCTGCGCGGACTCGGACGACGCGATGCACGCGTCCACCGCGCGCGGACGCTGCGCGTGGCTCTCCGGGGAGGCGAGGAGGACGAGCGCGGTGACCACCACGGACGGACCCGCGCGCCGACTCATCGACCTCCCGTCGCTCCGAAGCACTCCCTCTTGTACCGCTTGATCCCGCCTTCGACCACGTAAGGCGGCGTGCACGCCGCCGACGTGCTCGCTCGACCCTGCGGCTTGGCCACCACGGTCCGCGTCGTCGGCTTGGGCCGACTCGCCGCGGCGAGCGGCGCAGAGGCATCGACGGCCTCCGCGACGGGCGCCGCCGGCTCTGCGCTCGGCAGCGGCGCGTCGGGCGCGGCGGCGCTCCCCGAAGCTTCCACGCTCGCGGGAGGCGCGGCGCTCGCAGCAGGACGACGCGACGCGGCCCAGAGGGCCGTCCCGCTCGCGACGACGGCGAGGAGCACCGCCGAGACCGCAGCGGTCATGGAGAGCTGCGCGCGTCTCCGCCAGCGTGTCGCGGTCCCTTGCACGTCGGGAAACGACATCGGCTGGGCGATCGTCGGCGCGAGATCGGGAGGGAGCTCCGCCTCCCGGACGCCGCTCGCGTGCGCTGCGGGGACGAGCGGCGTCTCGCGGATCGCGGCGTCGAGCCGATCGAGCTTCGGTCCGGCGAGGTCGAGCACCCATTCGCCGACCTCCCGCGCGCTCGCCTTCGGGACGACGGTCGCGAGCGTGCGAGCGGCGTCGAGCGCCGTGCGCGGGCGTGCCGAGGGGTCGAGCGCGACCATCGCGAGGACGAGGTCGTCGAGCGCACGGGGGACGTCCGCCCGACGCGAGCTCGGCGGCGGAACGGTCTTCCGCTGCACGGCCGCTTCGATCTGCTGCTCGAGCCCTTCGTAGAGGCGCTCGCCGGTGAGCGCCTCCCAGAGGACGATGCCGGCGCCGTAGATGTCGGTCGCGCGGGTCACGCGTGGGCCGACGCCGAGCTGCTCGGGCGCCATGTAGCCCGCCTTGCCGACGATCGAGCCCGAGCGCGTCTGGCGGAGCGCGTCCTTCACCTTCGCGACGCCGAAGTCGGTGACGTACGCCGCCCCACGCGTGCTCACGAGGATGTTGTGCGGCGACACGTCTCGATGAACGAGGCCGAGCGGAGCGCCGTTGGGATCGGTCGTCTCGTGCGCGGCGTGCAGGCCCTCGAGCGCGTCGACGAGGATCGCGGCGACGACCGGGAGCGGGGGCTTCTCGCCGAGCTCGTTCGCCGCGCGGAGGAGCTCGGCGAGGGAGTCGCCGTGGACGTAGTCGAGGACGAGGAACGCTCGACCTTCCGTGCTGCCGACATCGAGCACGGAGACGACGTGCGGGTGCACGATCTGCGACGCGATCCGTGCCTCGGCGAGGAAGCGCGCGACGACCTCCGCGTCCTCGGCGAGGTGCTCGTGGAGCTGCTTCAGCGCGACGATGCGCGAGAAGCCGTGCTCTCCGCGCGAGCGCGCGACATGGACGACCCCCATCCCGCCGGAGGCGAGCTTCGCCAGCAGCTGGTAACGCCCGAGCGCGCCGCCCGGAGACGCAGGTGAGGTCGTGTCCGGCTGCATCCGGCCTTTCGCTAGTCTATCCTGAGCCACATCGAATGCCGTTCAACTCGGATGCAGCCACGATCCGGCAGGATCGACCGGAGGGAACCCCCCGGTCCGTCGTGCTGCGCGTCGTCGAAGGCCCGGATGCAGGGCTCGAGCTCACCCTCGAAGCCGATGGGACGAAGCTCCTCGTCGGCACGAGCCCCACGTGTGCGATGCGGCTTTCGGACCGCACCGTCTCGCGCCGTCACCTCGCGCTCGAGCTGACGTTCGAAGGTCTCGTCGTCCGCGATCTCGGCTCGACGAACGGGACGAAGATCCGCGGCGTCGTCGTGCACGAGGCGCGGGTCCCGGCCGGCGACGCGATCGAGCTCGGCGCCACGCGCGTCGCTGCGTTCGACGTCGCGCCCGGCGCCGCGCACGCAGGACCGCTTCCGGAGTCCTTCGGACGCATGGTCGGCAGGAGCTTGTCGATGCGCCGTCTCTTCGCGCTCGCCGAGCGTCTCGCGCGCTCGGACGTCGCCGTCCTCGTCGAAGGCGACACCGGAACCGGCAAGGAGCGCCTCGCGGAGGAGATGCATGCGCGGAGCGCGCGGGCCGAAGGTCCGCTCGTCGTGTTCGACGCGCTCGCCGACGACCCGCAGGCCGGCGCGGCGGCGCTCTTCGGCGTCGCGCCGGGCGTCTCGGCCGCGCTGCCCGACGGACGGACCGGCCTCCTCGAACAGGCGAACGGCGGCACGCTCCTCGTCGACGAGCCCGCCGACCTCACGCCCGACCTCCAGCGGCGGCTCGCCCGCGCGCTGACACGGAGGGAAGTGCAGCGTGTCGGCAGCGAGCGCGCGATTCCGCTCGACGTGCGGGTGATCGCGACGTCGCGCGTCGACCTCGATCGCGCCGTCGAGCGCGGTGCCTTCCGCGAGGACCTCTTCTACCTCCTCGTCGGCGCGCGGATCGAGATCCCTCCGCTCCGCGAGCGCGGCGAGGACGTCCCGGTCCTCGTCCAGCACTTCTGGCGCGCGGCGGGAGCGCCGGGGGATCCGCCGCCCGACCTCGTCGATCGGTTCCGGGCGCAGCCCTGGCTCGGAAATGTGCGCGAGCTCGAGAACGCGGTCGCGCGGCACCTCGCGACCGGCGAGCTCGACGTCTCGGCGCGCACGCGCGCGTCCTTCGGCACGACACCGAGCGGCGCCGTCGCGCTGCCCGCGTTCGGGAGCCAGCCTCCGCCCGGCGATCCGTTCGGCGACGTGCTCGCGCGGCGGCTGCCGCTCGCGCAGGCGCGCCAGGAGATCGTCGCGCGCTTCGAGCAGCTCTACGTCGAGCAGGTGCTCCGCGAGCACGGCGGGAACGTGACGCATGCGGCGAAGGCTTCGGGACTCGCGCATCGGTATTTCCAGGCGCTCAAGGCGAGGCACCGGCGATGACGCGGTCGCCACGCAGGGCTGCGTGGCTCGTCGCGCCGTCGTCGTTCGCAGCGCTCGTCCTCGCGAGCTGCTCGCTCTTCCGTGACGTCGACGCTCTCTCTCGCGACTACGGAGCGGCCGACGCGTCGACGCTCGAAGGCGGCGGGACGGAGGACGCCGCATCGGTCGGCGATGCCGCTCCGGGGTGCCTCGCGGACCACGGTCAGACGATGATCCCGATCCCGGGCACGTCGTCCTGCATCGATCCGACCGAGGTGACCTCCGGCGATTACCGCGCGTTCGTCGACGCGAAGGGCGGCGACACCAGCGGCCAGCCCTCGTCGTGCGCGTGGAACACGTCGTACGCGCCGGAGTTCTTCCGCCCCGACGACCACCCGATCACGAACGTCGACTGGTGCGACGCGCGCGCGTACTGCGCATGGGCAGGCAAGCGTCTCTGCGGCGCGCTCGCCGGCGGACCGATGAACGGAACGGACGGCGCCGGCGACGAGCGCGGACAGTGGTACCGCGCGTGCACCGGCGGCGATCCCTCCCGCGCCTTCCCGTGGGGCAACGAGTTCGTCTCGGGACGCTGCAACGGCGAGCACCCGACCGGCGGGGGAGACGTCGCGGCCGTCGCGAGCTTCGCCGACTGCAAGGGCGCGATCCCGGGCGCGTTCGATCTCGCCGGCAACGTCCGCGAATGGGAGGACGCGTGCGACGAGGACCCGGACCCGCGGAAGCGGAGCTGCCTCGTCCGCGGCGGCGCGTTCTACGACATCGCGAGCACCCTCGCGTGCTCGAACCGGCAGGCGATGAAGGCCGACACGGTGAACCCCGGGGTCGGGTTCCGCTGCTGCTCGAAGTAGGAGACGTTCCCCACCGACCGCGACCGTAGTAGCGTGCCTGCCCGCGAGCCGCGGGGATGCCGCGGCTCGGTTCGGAGGGAGGCTCGAGATGTCCAGGAACGTGATGGTCCTCGCGACCGTGAGCGCGCTCGCGGCGCTCTGTGCATGTGGTGGCGACGACAAGAAGGTGACCGCGCCGCCGGCGCCGACCGCCAGCGAAGCGCCGGTCGCTTCCGCGAGCGCTGCGCCCGCCGCCTCGAGCGCCGCGCCGGCCACGAGCGCGAAGCCCGCCGAGCCGCCGCCCGCGCCCGCGCCGAAGGCGAGCTTCACGTCGGCGACGAAGAGCGCGAGCTCGGGCAAGGTCGACAAGGTCGGCTCCGGCGACGGCGCGTTCAAGGGCGACGGCGTGAAGGACCTCGTCATCGACGCCGAGTTCGACGGCTCGGCGACGGCGTTCCTCCTCGTCTCGACGGACGCGCAGGGGACGCCGAACGGCGAGTTCACCGCCGACACCTTCGTCGGGACGCAGCAGCTCCCCGCCGAGGCCGGCGCGAACATGAACCAGGGGAAGTTCACCGCGGGCCTCGCCGTCTACGAGGGCGACAAGCTCCTCAACGGCAAGGACGGCGCGATCGCACCCGTCGCGGAGGGCAAGCACAAGCTGTCCTTCTACGTGTCGTCGAAGGACGCGCCCCAGTCCGGCAACTACAAGGTCGTGGCGTTCCTCCCGGAGAAGGTCACCGTGGCAAGCCCCGTCGTCGCGTTCGGCGACGCGAAGGCGCCTGCGACGAAGCCGGACGCGAAGCCCGCCGGCAGCGCGAAGCCGGCCGGCACGACGCCGGCGCCCGCGACCAGCGCCAAGAAGTGAGCTGATGGACGTGCTGCGGCGGCCGCGAGCGAGGCTCGCGCGCCGCCGCACGTGCATTTCACGTCACTTCTTCTCGTTCGTGCCGCCGGTGCCCTGCGTGGCCTTGCCGCCGTAGGTGCCCTTGCCGCCGGTGTACTGGCCGGAGGTGCCGTCGCCGAGCGTCGTGGACTTGTTGTCGGTCTTGCCCTTCGCGCTCGAGCCGGTCGTCGACTTGTCCGTGCTCTTGTCCGTGGCGCTCTTGTCCATCGTCTTGTCGGACGCGGCGAAGTCGCTCGCGCCGATGCGGCCCGCGGCGCCGCCGTCCTTCTTGTCCGCGGCGAGCGAGCCCGAGCCGTAGTCCGACGTGCTCGAGCCCTGCTCGACGGAGCCCTTCGTATCGGCGCCCGTCGTCGTGGTCGTGCTCGTCGTGCCCGACATGTCGCTCGGCGACCCATTCCAGCGCGTCCCGTCGTTCTGGGTCGTCGTCGGAGCCGGCGTGGTCCCGCTCATGCGCGTGGGGTCCCCCGCGCCCGACTGGTCGCCGGTGGTCGTGGTGCCGGACGTCGTGTTCGTCTGGCTGGGGGTCGAGTCCGTGTTCCGTCGATCGCACGCCGCCACACCGAGGGCGAGCAACGCGATAGCGACAACCTTCGTCTTGTTCATCGGAATGTTCTCCTTGGGCTCCGCAGAGTCAGCAGCGAGATGGGCTCGAGCACCGACGCGGAGCGACACGGAGCGCTCTTCGTGCAGCGTGCATGCCGTCCGTGCTCGCGCTCGTGCGGAGCACGCGATGTCGCGCGGAAGCCCGCTTCGCGAGGCGGCGCGCCGCAAACACGCGGGGCAGCGCACGACCCGTGGGCGCACGGGCACGGTGCAAGCTGCGCTACGCTCGCGCCGATGAATGCTCGAGGTGTCGCGCTGCTCGTGCTCGTCGGATGCGCTCGCTCGCAGTCGAGCTCGCCGGACGCGTCATCGTCGTCGTCTCCTCCCGCACCCGCACCCGCACCCGCACCCGCACCCGATTCTGCTTCCGCCTCCGCCTCGCGCGACGTTCGCCCCGCCGCCGCGTCTCCCCTCCACGCCCAGCGCGCCCGTCTCGTCCGCCTCGAAGAAGATCCCGCGCTCGCGGCGAACGCCGAGATCGTCCGCGCGCACTTCCGCGAGCGCGCCGCCTCGCAGCTCGCGGTGCAGACCGTCCCGCTCACCGAGGCCGGCGCGCGCGCGATCACGGTGAGCGATGCGACGCGTCCCGCCGCCGAGTCCTCGCCGTTCGTCCTCGTGGTGGACGGCCCCGCCCATCATCTCCGCTGGACGAAGGGCGCGCCGGCAGCGGGCATCCTCGCGCCGTTCGGCCCGTTCGCGATCGCCTCCGGCCCGCGCGGCCGTGTCGCCTTCGCGGTCTGCGACCCTCCGACGAAGCGGCTCGCGCTCCGCCTCTGGGACGGAGACGGATCCGCCTTCGCCGACTTCGACGCGATGGACGTCGAGGACTGCACCGCGACCTCGGCGCTCTACTGGCCGGAGAAGGGATGGCTCGTCGTCGCGTCGCGGCCCGGCCAGACGCGCGCCCAGCTCGTGTCCGAGCAAGGCCAGCTCCGGTGGGGGCGCGGGATCGACATCGGTGCGCGCTCGCGAACGGGCGCCGCCGCCGCCCTCGCGCAGGAGGGCGACGGCTTCGTGATCGTCCAGGCGGGGCCGGCGAGCGGCGTCCCGACCGAGGCCGAGCACGCGTTTGCCTTCCACTACGGGGTCGACGGCGCCCCGCGCGGGCAGCCGCGCGATCTCGGGACGGTCCCGAAGGACGTCCCATCGCTCGAGCCGCTCCCGCTCGAGCAGCCGAGGAACGGCGCGCTCCGCGTCGTGCTCGGGAGCCGCCCCGTCGACCTCGCGCCGTGAAGGTCACTGCTTCGCGAGATACGCCTCGAGCTCGTCGCAGCCGCCGACGTACTGACCGTCGATGAAGATCTGCGGCGTCGTCGCCTTCTGGCTGACGGCGCGGAGGCGGCGCGGCGAGGCCTGCACCTCGTCGTACTTCCAGCCACGCTCGTCGAGCAGCTTCTTCGCCTTCGTGCAGAAGCCGCAGCCGGGCTTCGAGAACATGAGGATGTCGTGCGGCGTCTTCGCCTCCGGATCGAGGTGACGCAGCATCGTGTCGGCATCGGAGACGAGGAAGGGGTCGCCTTCGACCTCCGGCTCGATGAACGCCTTCGTCACGACGCCGTCCTCGACGAGCATCGAGTACCGCCAGGAGCGCTGGCCGAAGCCGAGGTTGCGCTTGTCGACGAGCATCCCGAGCGCCTTCGTGAGCTCGCCGTTGCCGTCGGGGAGGTAGCGGACGTTCGTGGTGCCCTGCGCCTTGCCCCACTCCTCCATCACGAACGGGTCGTTGACGGAGATGCACACGATCTCGTCGACGCCTCGCTTCGAGAGCTCCGCCGCGAGCTCGTCGTAGCGCGGGACGTGGCTGCTCGAGCACGTCGGCGTGAACGCGCCGGGGAGGCCGAACGCGACCACCTTCTTCCCGCGGAAGACCTCCGCCGTGGTGACGTCCTTCCACTGGCCGTTCTCACGCGTGCGGAGGCTGAGCTGGGGGATCTTCTTGCCTTCGAGGTTTTCGAACATGACTTCTGGTTCTCCGTTCTTCTTCGATGACTTCTCTGGATGACTCGACGCGCTCACGCGGCGCGTTCGCGACTGCTCGGGCGCTCCACGCTCGCGAGTGCGGCATGCGCTTCGCGGAGCGCGGTGCGGAGGCCTTCCTCCACGACGGGGTGGTAGAAGGGCATCTGCAGCATCTCGGCGATCCGGAGGTTCTGCTGGTGCGCCCACGCGAGGAGGTGGCCGATGTTCTCCGCGCGCGGACCCGCCATCTCGGCGCCGAGGAAGCGGCCCGACTGCTTGTCGGCGTAGACGCGGAGCGCGCCCTTGTTCTTCCGCATCACGCGGCTCCGGCCCTGGTCCGCGAAGTCGACCGCGCCCGTGACGAAGCCGTCCTCGCCGATCGCCTTCACGAGCTCCGCATGACGGGAGCCGACGACCGCGAGCTGCGGGTCGCTGAAGGTGATCCCGAGCGGCGTCCGGCGATGTCCGCCGCGGACCTCGGGATGGCGGGCTGCGTTCTCGCCCGCGATCCGGCCCTCGTCGGCCGCCTCGTGGAGGAGCGGGAGGTCGCCGTTCGCGTCGCCGGCGACGAACACGTGCGTGTGCCCGACGCGCAGCGTGCGGTAGTCGACGGGGATCCCGCCGGTGCGCGGGTCGACCGTGATCCCGGCGCGCTCGAGGCCGAGGCCGGAGACGCGCGGACGACGACCGGCCGCGACGAGCACCGCCTCGAACACCTCGACGAGGATCTCTCCGCTCGGCGTCCGGAACGTGATCTGCGCGCCGCCCTCGCCGGGGGCGATCGAGAGGACGTTCGCGTCGACGTCGATCGGGAGCTCGGCGGAGATGGCCGCGAGCGCGCTCGCACGGACGACCGGGTCGGTCAGCGGACCGAGCGCGCCGCCACGGCCGAAGATGCGCGTGCGCACGCCGAGGCGGTGGAGCGCCTGGCCGAGCTCGAGCCCGATGACGCCGGTTCCGAAGACGGCGACCGAGCGCGGGAGCTCGTGCCACGAGAACACGTCGTCGTTGACGACGACGCGCTCCCGGACGGGCTCGAACATCGCCGGCACGACCGGCTCCGAGCCGGTCGCGAGCACGACCGCACGCGCGCGGACGAGCGTGCCGCCCACGTCGAGGAGGTCGGGCGCGAGGAAGGTCGCGAGGCCGTGGAGCATGTGCTCCTCGGGGAGGCGCTCCACGCCGTCGACGACGAACCCGACGAAGCGGTCGCGCTCGCGGCGGACGCGGTCCATCACCTCGCGGCCGTCGACGCGGACGTCGGCATGGACGCCGAACGGTCCGGCTTCGCGCGCCTCGTGCGCGGCCTCGGCCGCTGCGATGAGGAGCTTGCTCGGCATGCAGCCGACCCGGGCGCACGTGGTGCCGTGGGGGCCGGACTCGACGAGCACGACGTTGGGCGTGCTCGCGACCGCCGCGCGGTATGCGGCGAGCCCAGCCGTTCCGGCGCCGATGACCGCGACGTCGACCTCACGATGGGGGCGGGGCAGGGAAGAGGAGTGCGTGGACATTCGGGGGTCGAACCTTTCGTGTCGCGAGCTTCGTGCCCGCCGACGAAGGACATCATGGGTCTCCGCCTGTGATTGTTCCAAGACGATGTTGCGATTACATTGATAGGTGATGACTATCAGCACTCCTTCGGCGAACGACCTCTCGATCCGGCAGCTCCAGTACGTGGTGGCCGTCGCGGAGACGCTCGGGTTTCATCGCGCGGCGGAGCGCTGCCGCGTCTCGCAACCGACGCTCAGCGCCCAGATCCAGCAGCTCGAGTCCGTGCTCGGGGTGACGCTCTTCGAGCGCGACCGCCGGCGCGTGCTCGTGACGCGTGCGGGGGAGGAGATCGTCGCGCGAGCGAAGCGCGTCCTGATGGACGTCGACGATCTGCTCGCGGCCGCCTCGACCGTACGGGATCCCCTCGCCGGGACGTTTCGCATCGGCGTCATCCCGACCGTCGCGCCGTACGTGCTCCCCGAGATCTCGCCCGTGCTCGCGTCGCGGTTCCCGCGGCTACGGCTCGTGTTCCGCGAGGAGAAGACGGCCGACGTCGTGCGCGGGCTCCAGGCCGGCGAGCTCGACGCGGGCCTCGTCGCCCGCGTGCCGGAGCTCGGCGACCTCGCCCACGCGGACCTCCTCGAGGAGAAGTTCGTCGCCGCGCTGCCGAACGCGCACCGCCTCGCCGGGAGGAAGCGGCTCGGCCTCGGCGACCTCGAGGACGAGGAAGTGCTCCTCCTCGACGAAGGGCACTGCCTCCGCTCGCAGGCGCTCGCGCTCTGCTCGCGCGCGGGCGCACACGAAGCGGGGCTGCGCGCGACGAGCCTCGCGACGCTCGCGCAGATGGTCTCGGCGGGGCAGGGCATCACGCTCCTCCCCGAGCTCGCGGTGCCGGTCGAGAACCGGCGCGGTCAGCTCGCCGTGCGTCCGTTCACAGCGCCCGCGCCGACGCGGACGCTGGCGCTCGTGTGGCGCCCCGCTTCGCCCCTCGCGCCGGCATTCGAGGCGGTCGCCGACGTGCTCCGCACCGCGCTCCGGAGCGCGGCGGCCGGGGCAGCGGAGCCTAGTCCTGCCACACCTCGGTCCCGGCCGGGACGTCGTCCGGGGTGACGTCGAGGAGGCGGTACATCGCGAACGGCGCGAGGGGCCCGCGCATGTGCGCGACCTCGATCGTCGCCGACGCGCGGAGCTCCGTGCCGTCGGGTCGCACGAGCCGCACCGCGAACGTTCCGCGGGCCGGATCCGTGGTCGTGAAGCGCGGGAGGAGGAGGACACCTTTGCCGCGGGCGACGAATGCCTCTTCGACGACCAGGAGCCGCTCGGCCATGCCGCCCAGGATAGACCTGGCCTATGCTCGCGCCCCATGAAGTTCCGCAGCGCGCATCGATTCGATGCGGTGACGGAGGAGACGCTCCGTCGGCGTCAGAGCGCGAAATGGGCTCGGTTCCCGGCCGACGTCCTCCCGGCGTGGGTCGCGGAGATGGACTTCCCGCTGGCGGACCCGATCCGCGCCGCCCTCCGCACCGCGCTCGAGCTGGACGACTCCGGCTACGCGTACCCGCAGGGGCTGCCCTCCGTGTTCGCGCGCTGGGCCGATGCGCGCTGGGGGTGGAAGGTCGGCGAGGGCGACGTGTTCGTCGTGCCGGACGTCGTCACCGGTCTCGGCGCGCTCCTCGGCGTCGTGACGAAGCCGGGGGAGCGCGTCGTGATCGAGCCGCCGGTCTACGCGCCCTTCGCGTCGACGGTGCGTGAGATGGGCCGCGTCGTCGTCGAGGCGCCGCTGCTCCCGCCGCGGGACGGCGCCGGCTTCTCACTCGACCTCGAGGCGATCGAGCGCGCGTACGCGTCGGGCGCGCGAGCGCACGTGCTTTGCTCGCCGCACAACCCTTCGGGGATCGTTCATCGGCGGGAGACGCTCGCACGCGTCGCCGAGCTCGCCGAGCGGTACGGGGTGATGGTCCTGAGCGACGAGATCCATGCGCCGCTCACGCTGACGGGGGCGACGCACGTGCCGTTCCCGACCGTGTCGGAGGAGGCGCGCCGCTGCTCGATCGTCCTCACGTCGGCGTCGAAGACCTGGAACCTCGCCGGGTTCAAGTCCGCCGTGCTCGTCGCAGGGAGCGAAGAAGGGCGCGCGGTGCTCGCGAAGCTCTCGCCCGAGACCTCGTACCACGCAGGCCACTTCGGGGTGATGGCGGCCAAGGTGGCGTTCGAAGAAGGCGAGCCCTGGCGCGCGGAGGTGCTCGCGATCCTGGAGCGGAACCGCTTGCTCCTCGGTGAGCTCCTCGCCGAGCACCTCCCCGCGGTGACGTGGACGCCGATGCAGGCGAGCTACCTCGCGTGGCTCGACTGCCGCGCGCTCGGGTTGGGGGAGGATCCTGCGCGTGCGTTCCTCGCGCAGGGACGCGTCGCACTCTCGCCGGGACCGACGTTCGGCACCGGCGGCACGGGCTTCGCGCGGCTCAACATCGCGACCACGGCGGCGCTGCTCGAAGAGGCCGTGAAGCGGATGGCAGCGGCGACGCGCGGATGAGACGCTCCCTTGCGGTGCTTGCGTTCGCGGTGATCGCCTGCGCCCCGGCGACGAAGGTGGAGACCTCCGCGCCGCGCGCCGCGGCCTCGGCGCACATCCGTTTCGACACGAGCGCGCTCGATCGGCGCGTCGACCCGTGCACGGACTTCTACGACTTCGCGTGCGGCGGCTGGCGCGCGTCGCACCCGATCCCGCCCGACCGTGCGCGCTGGAGCCGGTACAGCCAGCTCCAGGCCGAGAACCTCGAGCGGGAACGGGCGATCCTCGAGGACGCCGCGCGGTCGAAGGCGCCCGGCGACGCGCGGATCGGCGGAACGTACGCGGCCTGCATGGACGAGGCCGGAATCGAGGCGCGCGGGCTCGCACCGCTCCGGGACGTGCTCGACGCGATCGAGACGATGGGACCGAGAGAGGTGACCGCGGTCGTCGCCGATCTCCACGGCCGCGGCGTGTTCGCGCTGTTCGATCTCGACGTCGATCAGGATCTCGCCGACCCGCAACGCATGGTCGCGGTGCTCGACAAGGCGCGGCTCGGGCTCCCCGATCGCGAGGACTACCTCGGCGAGGGCGAGAAGAGCGCGTCTCTCCGCAGCAAGTACCGGACGCATCTCGTGACGCTCCTCGCCGCGATCGGCTCGGTCGACGCCGAGGCGAACGCGGATCGGCTCATCGCCTTCGAGACGACGCTCGCGAGGAGCGCGCTCTCGGCAGCCGCGCGGAGGGATCGCACGGCGCAGTACCATCCGATGACGCTCGCCGTTCTCCGCGCGCGGTATCCGCGCTTCGACTGGGTGGCGTACCTCGCCGCCGTCGGAGCACCGCGGACGCTCGAGCGCCTCGTCGTGCGGAACCCGGCCTGGCTGGAGGCGGTCGACGCCGAGATCGGGCGCGGCGATCTCCGCGGCCTCCGCGCATACCTGCGGGTCCGGCTCGTGAGCAGCTTCACCCTGCTCCTTCCGCGCGCGGTCGGGAACGTCGTCGCCGAGCTAGAGCAGCGCACGCTGCGCGGTGTGCGCGAGCTGCCGCCGCGGTGGAAGCGGTGCATCGGCCTCGTCGATCGTGACGTGGGCGACGAGGTCGGGCGCGTGTTCCTGGCGCGTCACTTCCCGGAGGCGAGTCGCGCGCAGGCGAGCGCGATCGTCGCTCGCGTCGTCTCGGCGTTCCGGCAGGAGATCGCGGCGAGCGAGTGGCTCGGCCCCACCGCGCGCGCGGCGGCGCTCGCGAAGCTCGAACGTGGTCTCGTCGTGATCGGCGCGTCGAATCGACCGCGGTCCTTCGAGGGGCTCGTCGTGGATGCCGGCGATCCGGTCGGCAACGCGAGCCGGGCGCGCCGCCACGCGCTCGCGCTCGATCTGGCGAAGCTCGAACGCCCGACGGACCGAGAAGCGTTCTTCCAGTCGCTGCCGCAGGAGCTCGACGGCTTCGGTTCGAAGTCGGCGAACGCGACGGGCTTCACCGCCGGCTTCCTCCAGCCGCCGGTGTTCGATCCGGCCGGCGACGCGGCGGTGACGTTCGGCGGCTTCGGCGCCGTGGTCGGCCACGAGCTCACGCACCAGTTCGACGACGAGGGGCGCAAGTACGACCACGAGGGCCGCGCGCATGCGTGGTGGTCGCCGGAGGACGTCGCGCGCTTCGAGGCGCGGGCGCAGTGCTTCGTCGACGAGTACGCACGCTTCCGCGCCGAGGACGGCACGCCGGTCGACGGGAAGCTCACGCTCGGCGAGAACATCGCCGACAATGGCGGCCTCCGCCTCGCGTACGCCGCCGCGTCGCCGTCGGAGACCGGTCCGCGGATCGAAGGCTTCACGCCGGCGCAGCGCTTCTTCCTCGGCTGGGCGCAGATCCGCTGCGAGAACGTCACCCCCGAGGCGGCACGGCGGCAGGCCCTCCACGACGAGCACGCACCAGGCCGCGCGCGCGTCGACGGCGTCGTCGCGAACATGCCCGAGTTCGCGCGCGCGTTTGCATGCGCGCCGGGAACGCCGATGGCGCCGCAGACGCGGTGCAGGGTGTGGTGAGCTGCGCGTCAGCTGGGCGCGCTGATGATGAGCCGCTCGACCAGCGCGCTCAGCGCGTCGAGATCGAGCGGCTTGACGAGGTGCGCGTCGAAGCCCGCCTCGCGCGAGAGACGCCGGTCGCTCTCCTGTCCGTAGCCGGTGACCGCGACCAGCTTGGTGTGAGCGAGCTCGGGGCGCTCCTTCAGCTTCGCGGCGAGCTCGTAGCCGTTCATCACGGGAAGCCCGACGTCGAGGAGCGCGAGCTCCGGGACGAAGCCTTCGACGACCGCGAGCGCGGAGGGGCCGTCGTGCACCGTCGCGACCTCGTAGCCGACGGTCTCGAGGTACAGCGCGAGGAGCTCCGCCGCGTCGCGATTGTCGTCGACGACGAGGACGCGCCGGCCCGACGGGACGCGCGCCTCTGCGCCGACGTCGCGTGACGAGCTCGTCGCGTCGACCCCTTCGGCCTCCACCGCCGGGAGGCGCACGGTGAAGCGACTGCCGCGGCGGGGGCCCTCGCTCTCCGCCGTCACCGTCCCGCCGTGGAGCTCGACGAGGCTGCGGACGATCGACAGGCCGAGCCCGAGGCCGCCGAGCGACCGATCGAGGCCCTGGCGCTCCTGGACGAACACGTCGAAGACGCGAGGAAGCATCTCGGCGGGGATCCCGATCCCGTCGTCCACGACCGCGACGACCACGTGCTCGCCCTCGCGCTTCGCCACGACCGCGATGTGACCGGCGCCATCCGTGTACTTCGCAGAGTTCGTGAGGATGTTGGCGAGCACCTGCGCGAGGCGCGTCGGGTCGCCGTCGACGACGAGGCCGTCGCCCGCGACGTCGACCGTGAGCTCGTGGCCGCGCTGCTCGATGAGCGGGCTCGTCATCTCGATCGCCTTCGCGATGACGTCGCCCAGGTCGATGCGCTCTCGCTTGAGGGCGATCTTGCCGCTCGTGAGGCGAGAGACGTCGAGGAGATCGTCGACGAGGCGCGTCAGGTGCTTGACCTGGCGGGAGATGATCGTGCGCTCGCGATCGGCGCCGCCCTTGAGCTTCATCAGCTGGAGCGCGGTGTCGATCGGCGCGAGCGGATTGCGGAGCTCGTGGCCGAGGATGGCGAGGAACTCGTCCTTCGCGCGGTTCGCGCCTTCGGCGTCCGCGCGCGCCCGCGCGAGCTCCGTCACCTCGGTCGCGACGACGACGATGCCGCTGGCGCGCCCGTCGGCCTCGAGGAGCGGCTGGTAGACGAGGTTGAAGAACCCTTCGTCGGGCGCGCCCTCCGCGCTGCGATCGAGCACGGCGCGGATGCTCGGTGCGCGGAAGGGACGCCGCGTCTCGAGGACCTCGTCGAGCAGCTCGAAGATCCCCTGACCTGCGAGCTCCGGCAGTGCCTCGCGAATGGGCTTGCCGACGACCTCGCGACCACCGACGAGCTTCAGGTAGTCGGCGTTCGCGAACTCGTAGACGTGTGCGGGGCCGCGGAGGATCGCGATCGCGACCGGCGCGTTCTGGAAGACCGTCGTGAGGTGGCGCGCGCGCTCTTCTTCGAGCTGGCGGACGCGTGCATGCGCGAGCTGCGACTCGACCCGCGCGACGAGCTCGCGGGCGACGAACGGCTTGACGAGGTAGTCGTCCGCGCCGGCCTCGAGCCCGTCGACGCGGGCCTCTTCGCCGGCGCGAGCGGAGAGCATGATGACCGGGATCCGGCTGGTGCGCGGGTCTCCGCGGAGGGCGTGGAGCAAGCCGAAGCCGTCGAGGTTCGGCATCATGATGTCGGCGACGACGAGGTCGGGGAGCTTCTCGCGCGCAATCTCGAGCGCTGTCGCGCCGTCCGGCGCCGTCTCCACGCGCCAGCGTGCGCTCAGTATGCGCCGCACGTACTCGCGCATGTCCGCGTTGTCGTCGGCGACGAGGACGGTGCCCGCCGTGGCGCGCGCGACCGTCGGCGTGGCGAGGGTCCCGATGCCGAGGCCATCCTCGCCCGCGTCGGGGAGCCAGCGGAGAGCCTCCTCGACGAAGGGGCCGGCGCCGGTCGCCGTCGTCGCATTCGCCTTCGGCGCGGCGATGTGGTCCGCGGGGAGATGCCGCTTGCCCGCTGGGACGGTGACGGTGAGCGTCGTTCCGCGACCGACGTCGCTCGCCGCGCGGATCTCGCCGCCGTGGAGGCGGACGAGCTCCTGGACCAGCGCGAGGCCGATCCCCGATCCCTCGTGCGTGCGGGCCCGCACGCCCTCGACGCGGTAGAAGCGTTCGAACAGCCGCGGGAGCTCGTGGCTCGCGATGCCGACGCCGGTGTCCTCGACGGTGAGCTCGGCGCCGCCTCCGAGCGAGCGGAGCCGAACGCGGATGCCTCCCTCGAACGTGAACTTCAGCGCGTTCGAGAGCAGGTTGAGCACGATCTTCTCCCACATCGCGTGGTCGACGAAGATCGGCTCGGGGAGCGGGTCGCAGCGCACGTCGAAGAAGAGGCCGGCGCGCTCGACCGCGGAGCGGAAGGCGCTCGCGAGATCGACGGTGAGCGCCGCGAGATCGGTCGGCTCGTAGGCGGCCTGGACGCGCCCGGCTTCGATCCGCGCGAAGTCGAGCAGGCTGTTCACGAGCTTGAGGAGCCTGAGGCCGTTGCGGTGGACGAGCGCGAGCGCGTCGCGGGCGATCGTCCCGTCGGGTCGATCGAGCGCGTCCTCGATCGGGCCGAGCATGAGCGTGAGCGGCGTCCGGAATTCGTGGCTCACGTTGCTGAAAAATGTCGTCTTCGCGCGATCGATCTCCGCGAGCGCCGCCGCACGCGCCTGCGCCTCCTCGAGCGCGAGCGCGGCGCCGATCGCGGTGCCGATCTGGCCGGCGACGAGGCCGAGGAAGCTCTTGTAGGCGTCGTCGAGGACGAGCCGAGGGCTGACCGCGGCGACGAGCACGCCGCTCGCGCGCGGATCGCCCGGCGTGCGGACCGGGACGACGAAGGCGCACCGTGCTCGATCTCCGCCGTGGACCTCGACGACGCGCGCGGTGCCGTCGCGCACGACCTCGGCGATCGGCCACCGCGACGCGGCGGTGAGCGGGGAGCCGTCCTCGATGTGCGTCTTGCCGGCGAGCTCGATCTCCTCCCCGTCGGACAGGTAGAGGAGCGCGAAGGGGACGTCGGCGGCGTTGTCGCGCAGGACCTTGGCCGAGAGCGCGCAGGCTGCCCGCGCCGTCTCCGCCTTCTGCGTCCGGGCGGCGAGGGCGCGCAGTGTCTCGAGGCGCCGGGCGCCGAGCACGCGCGCCGTCGTCTCGCTGACCGTGACGAGGACACCGCCGACGATCCCGGTCTCCTGCCGGATCGGGCTGTAGGAGAAATCGAAGTAGCACTCCTCGACGAAGCCGTGACGGTCGAGAGGGAGCAGGAAGTCGCGCACGGTGACGGGCTTGCCGCGCATGACGTCTTCGAACATCGGCCCGATGATGTGCCAGATCTCCGCGAACGTTTCGCGCGTGGAGATCCCCATCGCCGCGGGATGCTTCGTCGAGCCGAGGATCGGCCGGTAGCCGTCGTTGTAGAACTGCGTGAAGTCCTTCCCCCACGCGATGTACATCGGGAAGCCCGTCTCGAGCAGGATCGAGAGCGCGGTCCGGAGGCTCTGCGGCCAGCCCTCGACGGGGCCGACGGCGGTTTTCGACCAATCGACGGTGCGCATGAGCGCGCCCATCTCTCCACCGCCCGCGAGCACGTGGCGAGCCGACGACGGGTAATCGTGGGTGTCGTCCGCCGCGACCATCAGGCGAGTATGGCATCGCCACGAACCCGTCGCCGTGCGGAAACATGGCGCACGCTCGCCTGCTCACTTCCTTTCGCTCGCTAGGGCTGGCCGGCGGCGAAGTGCGCCGCCACCCGTCCAGCGGAGAGGGCCTTGTCGTAGAAGGCGAGCTCGTCGAGGAGTCCGCGGTACTTCTAGAACCGCCCGCTCACGAGACCGTCCGCGCCGCGGTGTGGGAGCCGAGCTACGTGCCGGTCCACGCGCCCGCGCGTGACTCTGCGACCCGACGCTGATCGGGCTCAGGCGAGCCGCGCGCGGAGCTTGTCGATCGCCTCGTCGATCTCCACGTCGAGGAGGTAGGGCGCCGGGCCGAGCCGGAGGAGGTCCCCGCGCGCGTCCACGAACACGCCGTCCGTCCGGAGCGCCGTGACGAGGTCGTGCGCCCGCTCCGTCCGGACCGCGACGAACCCGCCGCGGGCGTCCTCTGCCCGCGGCGTCGCGACCTCGACACCCGGCAGGGATCGCGCTGCCTCGAGGATCCGCCCCGTCTGCCGCTGGTACGTCGCGCGGAGACGCTCCGGGGTCATGTCGTGCGCTTCGAAGAAGCGCGCCACCGCCCGCGCGCGGAGCGTGCTCGTCGGATCGAACGTCGACCCCGCGAACCGCGTCCCGCCGTCCTCCTCGTACGCGACGGCGCCTTCGGTCCGTCGATCGGCGAGATGGGCGAACCCGGCGAACCACCCCGTGTAGACCGGGCGAAGGGTGCAGCCGGCAGGTACCCGCAGGAAGCACACGCCCTCGCCCCACTGCGCGTACTTGTAGCCGCCGGCGACGAGGAATGCGCCGTCCGGCACGGCGATCGGCATGTTGTCGAACGCGTGGTAGGCGTCGAGCAGCACCTCGGCGCCGCGCGATCGTGCGAGCGCGACGAGCTCGCCGATCCCCGGCACGACGCTCGACGTCCCGAAGAGCACCGTCGAGACGAGGACCGCGCTCGTCCTCCCGTCGACCGCCGCCCCGAGGCGCTCCGCGAGGCTCGACACCGGGTCGGCGTCCACGAACACCACCTCGACGCCTTCCTCCGCGAGACGGCGGAGCTGACGGAAGGCGGAGTGGAACTCGCCGGTCGTCGTCACGATGCGCGGCTTCCGGACGAGCGGCAGCGCCGAGAGGAACCGCACCACCAGCTCGTGCGTGTTCGGCGCGAAGGCGAGCTCCTTCGCCTCGCACCCGATCCGCTTCGCCGTGTGCGCGCGGAGCTCGTCCTGCGCGACGAACACGGCGTCCCACTTGTCGTCGACGTCCCGTGCCGCGAGCTCGAACGCCTCGACCTGCGCGTCGCGCGCCACGTCGGGCCAGGCCTGGTGGGAGTGCCCGGTGAGAAGGATGCGCCGCGTCGAGGTGCCGGTCAGGAACGCGCTGTAATGAGGCCGGAGGGCCGCGGGATCGAGCGGAAGAGCCACGCCTAGGTGGTAGGGGAGCACGGTCCGTGACGCAACCGCCGACGCAGGCATTGCCTCCACCGGCGCCTGCGGGTACGAACCTCGCCGTGAAGGACCTCCTCGAGGCATTTCGGGCCCTGAAGAAAGCGCCGTGGGCGCTCTGGCTGGTGATCTTCGCCTTCAGCGTCGACGCCGCTGCCTACTTCGGAGTGCTGCCGCTGATGACCTCGTATCTGCGCGAGGACCTCGGCATCGCGCGCGAGCACGCGAGCATCTGGGTGTCGGCCTTCACGTGCGCCGTCACGTTCGTCATGCTCGGGATGAGCAAGTCGATCGAGGACAAGCTCGGGATCCGCTTCGGCATCATCGTCGCCCTCATGCTCTCGACGATCGGCCGCGCGCTCTACGGCTCGGCCGCCTTCGTCGGCGGGATCGGGATGCTCGCCGTCGCGCTCCTCGTCACCGCGATCGGCGAGGGCATCCTCCAGCCCGTCGCCTACGCCGGAATCAAGCGGTACACGGACGAGAAGAACGGAGCGATGGGCTACGCGATGCTCTACTCGCTCATGAACCTCGCGGCCGGCGCGATCGGCCCTGTCTCGGCGGAGGTCCGCACGTCGTTCGACGCGAAGGCGAAGGCCGGGACGACGACGCTCTCCGGCTTCAACGCCGTGAACTGGACGTGCCTCGGCGTGACGGCGTTCACGCTCGTCGTCTTCGCGCTGACGATGACGAAGAAGGTCGCCGCCGTCCAGGTCCGCGAGGCGAAGCCCGAGCCCGCTGCCGATTCGGGCACCGCGACGAAGGCCGAGGAGAAGAAGTCCGAAGGCCCGTCTCCCTTCACCGACGTCCGCTTCCTCTTCTTCATCTTCGCGCTGCTGCCCGTGCGCACGCTCTTCGCGCACCAGTGGCTCACGATGCCGGAGTACGTCCTCAACTGCTTCCCGAAGTGGGTGACGGACAAGATGGAGTGGTTCGTCGACTCGGCGAACCCGATCCTCATCTTCCTCCTCGTCCCGGTCGTGACGGCGTTCACGAAGAAGTACCACGTGGTCACGATGATGATCATCGGGTCGGCTGTGAGCGCCGTCTCGACGTTCCTCCTCGCGTTCGGACCGCACCCGGGGACGCTCGCGCTCTACTTCGTCATCTTCTCGTTCGGCGAGGCGCTCTGGTCGTCGCGCTTCCTCGAGTACTCGGCGGAGATCGCGCCCGAGGGCCGCGTCGCGCAGTACATGGGCGTCGCGAACATCCCGTGGATCGTGGCGAAGCTCACGACGGGCCTCTACTCCGGCTACATGCTGAAGACGTTCGTGCCGACCGACGCTCCACAGCGAAGCGGCACGATGTGGTTCATCTACGGCTGCGTCGCCTGCCTGAGCCCGGTCGCGCTGCTCGCGGCGCGCAAGTGGGTCCTCTCGGGGATGACCGCGCCGAAGGCGCCCGCCGCCGAGGAAGCGCGCGCGGCGGCTTGAGCCTGCACGTACGTCGTCGCGAGCGCGCCGGCGAGCGCGCCCGCGGCGAGGGCTGCGAACACCCAGACGAGACCGCGCGCAGGCGTCGCGATCGGCGCGGCTTCGCGCGACGGAAACCGCACGTCGTGCACCGTCCCGCGTTCCGCATCGACGAGGAGCACGCCGTCGACTTCGAAGGCGACGAGGTACTCGAGGAGCTGCCGGCGTGTCGCGGCGGTCCCGATCCTCGGCGCGACGCCGCCCGTCTTCACCTCCGCGACCCAGCGCCGTCCGTCGCGACGGACGACGTAGTCGGCGCGGAGCGGCACCGCGACTGCCTCGCCGTCGACCTCGACGTGGTACGACCCGGTCGCCTGCGCGGCCTCGACCTCGAACCCGGCCTCCTCGAGCCAGCCCGCCGCGTCGCGCTCGCCCTCGCCGGCGCGCGCCGCGCGCGCGCGTGCACGTCGCGACCGACCCCACGCCGCGAGCTTCGTCGACACCACCTGGACGAGCACGGCCAGCATCGCGAGGGCCGCGACGAGGGCGAGGACTTCGGGCGGGATCGCGGAGAAGGTCACAGGCGCCGCGTCATCTTCGGTCGGAACCTCGCGCGACGGAAGAATCCGGACGAATCCGTCGGCGGAGGCGCGCTACGCTCACGCGGTGGCCGGTGAGCTCCGTCACGTCGAGGACGACGCGCCCGCGCGCTGCTCGTTCTGTTCGAGCCCCGCGGCCGGCCCGTGTGCCTCCTGCCGCCGACCGGTCTGCGGCGACTGCTGCACGCTGACCGAAGGCGGGGTGAAGACCTGGGCGGTCTGCCTCGATTGCGATCGAAGGGGAGGGCGCTCGCTCGCGGGCGCGTGGGGCGGGCTGCTCGCATGGCTCGGCGGGATCCTCGCCGTGCTCGCGGCCGCCGTCGGAATCCTCGCGTGGCTGTCGTCGCGTTGAGGCTCTAGCGCGACGCCCGCATCGCGGCCGCGCGGCGATCGAGCTCCGCGAAGACCGCCCGCGCGAGCTCGAGGCCCATGTCCTTCCGGCTCCCCGGGTTCCTCCAGAAGTCGTCGAGCCGCGCCTGCCCTTGCTCCTCGTAGGTGAGCGCCTTCACGAGCATCTGGAGCTTGTCGGCGGCCTTCACGATCCGGGCCTCGAGCGTGGTGCACGCTTCGGCCTCTTCCCAGAGCGCCATCATCGCGGGCGGGAGCGCCGGCGCGAGCAGCGCGCGCTCCTGATCGGCGAGCGCCGCGTCGAGCGCTTCGGACTTCGCCGGCATCGGGATGTCGCCGGTGAACGCCTCCGCCGCGTCGTGGACGAGCACCATCCGGAGGACCCGCTCTCCGTCGACCGTCATCCCCCGCGCGCGGAGGTCGTCGACGAGCATCGAGGCGACGACGCCCACGCCGAACGAGTGCTCCGCGATCGACTCCGCCGGCCGCACGCCCCGGAGGAGCCACCCCGTCCGCGGCAGTGCCGCGAGCCGATCGAGCAGCTGCGTGACCTCGATGACCTTCGCCGGCTCCATCTCCTCATGAGCGCCCAAGCCCCGGTCATGGTCAAGCTCCTGCCATCGCGACATTGACCTGTGGCGTCGATCGTGCACAACGTAAGGTCATGCCCTCCGACCACGTGCGCGACGACGCCGTGCCGCCCGCCCCCTCTTCGGAGAGCGTGTCCGGCCAGGGCGGGCGCCCGCCGCGTGTGAAGCAGCCGCCGCGTAGCCTCGTTCCCAGCAACCGCCCGTTCTCGCTCGTGCGGTCGTTCGTGCTGGCGGATCTGATCACGGTCGCGAATGCCGCCTGCGGCACGGGCGCGGTCCTCGGGAGCATGTCGTACGTGGCAAGCGGCGACCGCGGGACGCTCGTGCTCGCGTTCGTGCTCCTGCCGCTCGCCCTCTTGTGTGACGCGTTGGACGGGGCCGTGGCGCGGTGGCGCCAGCGCTCGTCGGTGCTCGGCGCCGATCTGGACTCCTTGGCGGACATCGTCTCGTTCGGCGTCGCCCCCGTCGCGCTCGGTCACGCGCTCGGGCTCCGGGGGGCGTGGGACGCGATCATCTTCTGCATCTTCGTCGCTTGCGGCATCGCCCGTCTCGCGCGCTACAACGTGACGGCCGAATCGCTCGCGGACGAGCGCGGGAAGGTGAAGCACTACGAAGGCACGCCGATCCCGACGAGCCTGGTGCTCGTCGTCGTGCTCGCCGTCGCGTTCCGGGCCGACCGCATCGGGCCGGCGCTCTGGGGCGGGCACCTCGAGATCGGGCCGTGGGTCCTCCATCCGCTCGCGCTCATGTACCTCGTGAGCGGCGCGCTGATGGCGAGCACGATCAAGGTCCCGAAGCCGTAGTCGACGCGCGCACGACGGGGCGAGCGCGCGCACACCGTCGCTCTCGGCGAGCCGTCGCGGGCACGTGATCTGCTTGGAGCCCGTGCATGAGCCGAGCTGCTGCTGCTGCCGCCGCGCTCTGGAGCGCGCCGCGCGATCGCGTTGCGCTCCAGGACGCTCTTGCTCCTCGCATCGCATCGGTGGAGGTGGCGTTCCCGGAGCACCGCTACGACCAGCGGCGCCTCCTCGAGACGCTCCAGCGTCGCTGGGGGAACAAGAGCCGGGCGCTCTCGCGCCTCTCCAAGATGCACGGCGCGGTGCAGGTGGAGAGCCGCTGTCTCGCGCTCCCGCTCGAGGAGTACGAGAGCCTCGCGTCGTTCGGGGAGGCGAACGACGCGTTCATCCGGGAGGGGACGAAGCTCGGCGCGCGTGCCGTCGCCGGCGCGCTCGAGCGGGTGGGTCTCCGCCCGTCGGACGTCGACGCCCTCTTCTTCACGACCGTCACGGGGCTCGCGACGCCGACGATCGACGCGCGGCTCGTGAAGGAGCTCGGTCTCCGCCGCGACGTCCGCCGGACGCCGATGTTCGGGCTCGGGTGCGTGGGTGGCGCGGCGGGGCTCGCGCGCGCGGCCGACTACCTCCGCGCGTATCCCGAGCACGTCGCGGTCCTCCTCTCCGTCGAGCTCTGCTCGCTCACGCTCCAGGACGACTTCTCGGTCCCGAACCTCGTCGCGACCGGGCTCTTCGGCGACGGCGCCGCGGCCGTCGTCCTCGAAGGCGCCGATCGCGCGCACACCGTGCGGGAGAGCGCCGTGGCGCTCCGCGGCGGGCGTCACCCGCGTATCGTCGGATCGACGAGCGTGCTCTTCCCCGACACCGAGCGCGTGATGGGTTGGGACATCGGCGAGAAGGGCTTCAAGGTCGTCCTCTCCGCCGACGTGCCGGACATCGTCCGCGAGCACCTCCCGCGCGAAGTCGACATGTTCCTCGCTTCGCACGGCCTGTCACGCGCGGACGTCTCGCGCTGGATCTGCCATCCGGGCGGCCCGAAGGTCATCACCGCGATCGAGGAGTCGCTCGACCTGCCGGAGGACGCGCTCGCGATCACGCGGCGGTCGCTGTCGAAGGTCGGCAATCTCTCGAGCGCCTCGGTCCTCCACGTGCTGTCGCAGCACATGCCGGAGGCAGCGAGCGGCGAGCTCGGTCTCGTCCTCGCGATGGGCCCCGGGTTCTGCGCCGAGCTCGTGCTCGTGACGTGGTGACGACGATGGACGCCGCTGCGTTCGCCACCGTCGTCACCACCGCCGTCGCGGTGGAGCGCGTCGTCGAGCTCGTGCTCTCGAACCGGAATGCGCGTGCGATGATCGCGCGAGGCGGTGTCGAGCGCGGCGCTTCGCATTACCCCGTCATGGTGGCGCTCCACACGGCGCTCCTCGTCGGCTGTCTGCTCGAGCCGCGGATCGCGAACCGTCCCTTCGTGCCCTCGATCGTGTGGCCGATGGTCGCCGTCGCGATCCTCGCGCAGGGCCTCCGCTGGTGGGCGATCGCGACGCTCCGCGATCGGTGGAGCACGCGCGTCGTCGTCGTCCCCGGCGAGCCGCGCGTCGCGCGGGGGCCGTATCGTCTCGTTCCGCATCCGAACTACCTCGCCGTCGTCGCGGAGGGGCTCGCGCTGCCGCTCGCGTGCTCGGCGTGGGTGACCGCCGGCGTCTTCACCGTCGCGAACGCGGCGCTCCTCGCCGTGCGCATCGGCGCGGAGGATGCCGCGCTCGACGAGGCGGAGCCGGCCGTGCTCCGAGGCGTCGCATGAACGCGCTCGATCTGCTCGTCGTCGGCGGCGGCCCCGCCGGGCTCGCCGCCGCGATCGCGGGTCGGATGTGCGGGCTCCGCGTCGCCGTCGTCGAGCCGCGGCCCGGCGTCGTCGACAAGGCGTGCGGCGAAGGGCTCCTCCCGCACGGCCTCGAAGCGCTCGCGCGCCTCGGCGTCGTCGGTGTGTCGGGCGTTCCGCTCGTCGGCGTCCGCTATGCGGTCGCGGGAGACCCATCGTGTGTCGCGGAGGCGGACTTCCCAGGGCGCGGTGCGCTCGGCGTCCGCCGGACGACGCTCCACGCCGCCCTCCTCGCGCGTGCGGAGGAGCTCGGCGTCCGGCTCCTCCGTGACCGCGTCGCCGTGACGAAGCAGGACGACGAGCACGTCCACGCCCGGGGGGACGCCGAGTACCGCGCGCGCTGGCTCGTCGCCGCCGACGGGCTCCGGTCGCCGATCCGCAGCGCCCTCGGCCTCGACCTCCCGCCGCGCCGTACGCCCCGCTACGGCGTCCGGCGCCATCATCGGACGGTGCCGTGGAGCGGGCGCGTCGAGGTCACGTTCGCGCCGGGCGTCGAGGCCTACGTCACGCCGGTCGCGCCCGACGTCGTCGGCGTCGCGTTCCTCTTCGAAGAACCCGCGCCGTACGAGACGCTTCTCGCGCAGTTCCCGGAGCTCGCGACGCGCCTGGAGGGAGCGCCGCCCGCGTCGCGTACGCGCGGTGCAGGCCCGTTCGAGCAGCGCGTGAGCGCCCACGTGAAGGGGCGCGTCCTCCTCGTGGGAGACGCCGCCGGCTACCTCGATCCGCTGACGGGCGAGGGCGTCGCGCTGGGTCTCGCGACGGCCGTGTGCGCCGTGGACTGCATCGTCCGCGGCGCCCCCGAGGAGTACGAGGCCCGCTACCGCGCGCTCACGCGGAAGCCGAACGCGCTGACGTCGGCGCTCCTCGCGGTCGCGCGGCGGCCTCTGCTCCATCGCGCGCTCGTCCGCTCCGCGCGCGCGCTGCCGTTCGCGTTCGAGGCCGCGCTCGCGGCGCTCTCCCAGGTCGAGCGGCGGCCGGCCGAGCCGGTCTGCTTCGGCCGTCCGCTCGTCACGACGTGATCACGCCTCCGAGAAGGTGACGCGCAGCCGCCGGCGCCCGAACGTCCGCTTCCGCTCGAGCGGCGCCTCGTCGAAGCGGCCTGCGACGGCTCTGCCGCACGACCTGCAGGTCCCGTTCGGGCCGAGGTTCGTCTCGACGATCTCGTACCAGTCGCGGACGAGCACCGGCGCGCCGCAGGAGAGGCAGCTCGTCGTGTCCCCGTCGCGATCGTGGACGTTGCCGGTGTAGACGTGCCGGAGCCCCTCCCGCTGCGCAATCGCGCGCGCGCGGCGGAGCGTCTCCGGCGGCGTCGCCGGGATGTCGCCCATCCGATAATCGGGGTGGAAGGCGCTGAAGTGGATCGGGACCTCGGGTCCGAGCTCCTTCGCGACCCACGCGGAGAGCTCGGCGAGCTCGGCGTCGGAGTCGTTCAGCCCGGGGATGAGGAGCGTCGTGATCTCGGTCCACACGTCGGTGTGCTTCACGAGGTACTTCAGCGTCTCCTTCACCGGCTCGAGCTGCGATGCGGTCTGCTTCGCGTAGAACTCCTCGGTGAACGCCTTGAGGTCGACGTTCGCGGCGTCCATCTTCGTGTAGAAGTCGGCGCGCGCGTCCTCGTGCATGTAGCCGGCCGTGACCGCGACGGTCTTCACTCCGAGGGCGTGGCACGCGTCGGCGACGTCCATCGCGTACTCCGCGAAGATGACCGGATCGTTGTAGGTGAAGGCGACGCTCCGGCAGCCCGCGTCCTTCGCGGCGCGCGCGATCTGCTCGGGGCTCGCCTGGTCCATCAAGCGATCCATCTCGCGTGACTTCGAGATGTCCCAGTTCTGACAGAACTTGCAGGAGAGGTTGCAGCCGGCCGTTCCGAACGAGAGGACGCTCGAGCCGGGGTGGAAATGGTTGAGGGGCTTCTTCTCGATCGGGTCGACGCAGAAGCCGCTCGATCGGCCGTAGGTCGTCAGCACCATCTGGTCGCCTTCGCGCATGCGCACGAAGCAGAGGCCTCGCTGGCCGTCCTTCAGCTTGCAGTCGCGCGGGCAGAGGTCGCACTGGATGCGGCCGTCGGCTTCCATGTGCCAGTACCGCGCGGGGAAACTCGTGTCGTTCATGACGTGACTCGTGATGCGGGGCCTGCACCCGAAGGCGCAGGGTCGACGAACTTGTCGACGGTGTAGCGTAGGACGCGGAAGTCATCGCGCCAGACGTGGGAGGGAAGTCCTGCTTTGCGCTTCAGCTCGTCGAGGAGCGTTCGCGCGTCGCCGAAGACGGCCCACATCGAAGGAAGGAACGTAGCGCGCCGATGCTTCGTCGCGAGGACGACGCCGTCGATCCCGGGTCGGAGCGCGAGGACGGCGTCCTCTTCGGTCCTGACGTCGTCGAGCGCTTCGAGCGGCGAGAGGATCGACAGCTCGAGGTCGAGGTCGTCGACATCGTCGAGCGTGAGCGGCTTCGCGCGAGGATCGAGCGTGCCGGCCGCGACCGCGTTCGCCGCGACGTCCTCGGCGAGGGCGCGCTCCGGCTCGAGGCGGCCGATGCAGCCCTGGAGATCGCCGTTCGTCCAGCGGAGGGTCACGAACGTGGCGCCGTCTTCCTCCGCCCAGTCGCCGGACGGAGCCTCGGCCGGAGGTCCGCCGAGCTCGGCGCGGAGAGCGGCGCGCGCGTAACGCGCGAGCTCGGCGCCGTGCGCATGCTGTTCGCGATCGATCGCGCGCGGAAGCACCGCGGCGGTCACGAAGCCCTCTTCCGCTCGTGGAACACGACGGCGGCGTAGCCGACCACCTCGTCGCGCGGCCCGGCCGTGTCACCGGAGCTCCGGAGGTCGACGACCTCGCCGACCAGCCCCCGGCGCCGTGCGACGGTGAGGAGGCCGTTGAGCCCGCCCGCGCCGCAGGCCTTGTCGCCGTCGATCGGCCCGTCGAGCGCGACGATGCGCTTGCACGTCCGCTCGTCCTCCGCGCGCCCGACGTCGTAGGGCAGGTAGTGCGAGAGGTCCGAGCTCACGACGATCACGGTCTCCTCGCCGCCCCAGAGCGCTTCGAGCACGTTCGCGACCTCGGCGGGCGCGGCGCGTCCGACCGCGAGGGGTACGACTCGCGCATTCGGGAGGACGCGCTGCACGAACGGCAGCTCCACTTCGAGCGAGTGCTCGCGCGCGTGCGCGGCGGCGCTCACGCCGACGTCGGGCAGCTTCGCGAGGGCGGCGCGGTCGACCTCGACGTCCCCGAGCGGCGTCCGGAGGAGCGTCGCCTCGGGCGCGACCATGCCGTCGACGTACACGCGGTGGGAAGGGCCGAGGAGGACGACGCGACGGATGCGCTCGGCGATCGGCTCGAGCCGCACGAAGGCGCTCGCCGCGATCGGCCCCGAATACACGTAGCCGGCGTGCGGGACGACGATCGCCTTCGGCGGCGCGGAATCGGCAGCGCTGCGCAGGAGCTGCGCTCGTGCTTCGGCGAGATAAGCGTCGACCGCCGCGGCCAGCGCGGCGGTCCCGGCGGGGTAGAACGTTCCAGCGACGGCCGGACTGCGTACGGACGCGAGCATGCGACCTCGGGTCGGTGAGGGGTGAGGGGTCCGCACGATGGCCGTGGGAGCTTCCACCCCCAACGTGCGTCGCCGATCGCCCAGAGCAAGCCCCGTACCCGGACGCTCTCGCTCAGCCGTGCGTGACGGCTCGGCTCACTTGCGGCGAACGCTCTTCATCGTCACGTCCTCGAGCGGCGCATCCTTGTCGAAAGAGCCCTTCGCTCCCGTGCGCACGGCGGCGATCTTGTCGACGACGTCCATGCCCTCGGTGACGCGACCGAAGACGGTGTAGCCCCAGCCGCGCGCGTCCTTCGCCGTGTGATCGAGGAAGCCGTTGTCGACGACGTTGACGAAGAACTGCGCCGTCGCCGAGTGAGGGTCGCTCGTGCGGGCCATCGCGACGGTGCCGCGCGTGTTCTTGAGGCCGTTGTCCGCCTCGTTCTGGATCGGCGCGCGGACGGGCTTCTTCGACATGCTCGCGTCGAAGCCGCCGCCCTGCACCATGAAGCGCGGGATGACGCGGTGGAAGATCGTGCCGTCGTAGTGCTTCGCGTCGACGTAGGCGAGGAAGTTCTCGACGGTCTTGGGCGCGGCGTCGTTCGCGAGCTCGATCACGAAGGTGCCGAGGTTGGTTTCGACTTCGACGAGGGGACGGGTCATGCCGCCGAGGCTACACGATCTTGCCGGCGCGCTTCGCGGGTGTCGCTGCGGCGTCGTCCTCGGTCTCGATCGCGACGTCCGCCGCATCGGTTGCGGCTTCGGCCTCGACCGCCGCGACGCGGAGCGGCGCCTGCACGCGGACGCGCGGCTCCTCGGTCACGTCGGTCTCCTCGGCTTCGGGCACGAGCCGCGAGAGGAAGATCGGGGCAACCATCATCACGCCCGGCAGCGCTGCGAGCAGGAGCGGCGGAAAGCCGGTCGCGAGCCCGGCGACGAACGCGGCGATCGACGTCGCCGCGCCGAGGACGACACCGTAGCCGCGCATCTGGAGGACCGCGCGCGCGGACGCCGCGAGCGCGACGGCGAGGGCGGTCGCGCCGAGGGCAGGGAGCCACTCGCCCCAGTACGCGCCGGCGACGGCGAGCGCACCGGTCGCGACCGCCGCGGCGATCGACGCGGTCGCGCTCGCGATCCACGTCTTCCGGAAGCGGACCGGCGCGAACGGATCGTGCGCTTCCTTCGTGTGGAGGAGGGGCGCGCCGGCGAGGAGCGCCATCCCGGCGCCCATCGCGAAGGGGAGGGACTCGAGCGGCGAGCGACCGGTGGAGAGCGCGAGGAGAGCGGCGAGAGCGGCGGGCGCGAAGAGCAACCACGACACGGCGCGCGCGAACACCTGCGGGAGGAGCTTCGTGTTCGCCGCCGCGACCGCGGCGGCGCCCAGCGCGCCGGCGCCGAGCACGGTCGTGGTCAGCGGCGCGCCACGTACCATCGAGAGCGCAGCCATGTGGACCGCGCAGCCTGCGAGCAGCGCTGCCGTCCCGTACCTCCGGAGGGGCGAGACCTGCTCGGGAGCGACCCTCATCGCAGATGCCTACGCGCCGAGGGGCGGACTTGTTCCCGAAGCGTGCTCGCGCTCGCGATCTTCGTCGAGCCGAGCCATGTTCCGGGCGTGGACCTCGTGCGGACGAAACGTTGGAACGACGCGCGCGAGCCGGACGACGGCTACCGGCTCCTCGTCTGCCGCTACCGCCCGCGCGGCGTACCGCGGGAGGAGGAGACGTGGGATGCCTGGTGCAAGGCGCTCGCCCCGAGCGAAGAGCTCCACGCCGCCGCTTATGGCAAGACGGGCGAGGTCCTGCCGTGGGACGAGTACGTCCGCCGCTTCCGGGAGGAGATGTCGCGGCAGCGCTTCTGGATCGAGGGTTTCGCCGCACGGGTGAAGGCAGGAGAGCGGATCACCATCCTGTGCTCGTCCGCCTGCGTGGACGCGGCACGCTGTCACCGGACGCTCGTGCGCGAGATGATCCTCACGGCCGCGTTTCCGCCTCCCGTCGTCGACGTCCGGGGCGATGCGCGCGGCGTCGTGAAGCGACGGGCGTGACGGTGCTAGGGTGCCCGGCAGCATGAGCTCGGTGCTGACGGAGTTGGTTGCGTTGCTCGGCCTCGAGCGGATCGAGGAGAACCTCTTCCGCGGGCAGAGCCAGGACCTCGGCTGGGGCACCGTCTTCGGCGGGCAGGTCCTCGGCCAGGCGCTCTCGGCGGCGGTGCAGACCGTGCCCGCCGAGCGACACGTCCACTCGCTCCACGCCTACTTCCTCCGGCCCGGCGACGTGAAGAAGCCGATCGTCTACGACGTGGATCGGATCCGCGACGGGAGCTCGTTCACGACGAGGCGCGTCGTGGCGATCCAGGGCGGCCACGCGATCTTCAACCTCGCCGCCTCCTTCCAGCGCGAGGAAGAAGGCTTCGATCACCAGGACCCGATGCCGGACGCTCCTCCGCCGGAGTCGTGCCCGACCGAGCAGGAGCGCCTCGCCAAGCACGCGGCGCGGCTGCCTCGCTTCCTCCGCGAGCGCGCGACGGCGGAGCGGCCGTTCGAGATCCGACCCGTCGATGCCGACGAGGACCCCTTCCACCCGCCGCCGCGGCCCGGCCAGCGGATGGTGTGGCTGAAGACGGCGAGCGCACTGCCGGACGACCCCGCGCTCCACGCCTACCTGCTCGCGTACGCATCCGACTTCTCGTTCGTGACGACCGCCTTGCTCCCGCACGGCGTGACCTGGCTCACACCCGGGATGCAGGTCGCGAGCCTCGACCACGTGATGTGGTTCCACGCGCGCTTCCGCGTCGACGAGTGGCTGCTCCACGTCATGGACAGCCCGCGGGCGTCGGGGGCACGCGGGCTCGTACGGGGACGGGTGTTCACACGCGACGGGAAGCTCGTCGCGACGACGTCGCAGGAAGGCCTGATCCGCCAGCGGGTGCCGCAGCACTGAGCTGGGGACGCGTACGCGTGGGCGTACGCGGAGATTTTCCTCCTCGGATCCTTCGAGCATCGCGCCGTGCTCGGAGACGTCAAGGGTTCCCTCGCTTCGCTCGGCGCTTCGCGCCCTTGACGTCGTCTGCGCGCGGCGCGGTTCGGACACGGTCCGGGAGAGGCTCGGACGAACCAGAGGAGAGTGAAGATGCTTCGAATTGCAGACACGATCGTGGAGCTGATCGCGGGCATGCGGCCGGCGGTGGAGGCGATCGGGCGGCACGACGCGGACCTCGCGCGGCAGCTCCGGCGCGCGCTGTCGAGCGTCGCGTTGAACGTGGGGGAGGGGAGCGGATCGAGGGGAGGACGGAGGCCGAGCCACTACTCGATCGCGCTCGGCTCGGCGCAGGAGGCGCTCATGGCGGTGCGCACGGCGGAGGCGTGGGGATACATCCCTCCCATCCCGCGCGAGACACGCGATGCGTTCGCGAAGGTGATTGCGACGCTCGTGAAAGTCAGCCGGTCGTAGGACGGAGCCGCGGCCGCGTCGCTCGAGGGCGGCGCGGTCGCGGCGCATCTCGATTGCGCACTCTTCCCGGGGGCGCGGGCTCGTACGCGATCGCGTTGGCGTTCGCGTACGCGTTGGCGTTGGCGTTCGCGATCGCGTTGGCGTTCGCGTACGCGATCGCGTTGGTGGGCGCGTCGGCGTGCGGGGCGGGGACGGATGCGCGGGCGCGCTTCACCCATCCAGGAGGCGGCCCGCGCGGTAGTCGGCGATGGCCTGCTTCAGCTCCTCGTCCGTGTTCATGACGAACGGGCCGTAGCGCGCGACCGGCTCGCCGATCGGCTCGCCGGAGAGAAGGAGGAAGCGCGCCCCGCTCTCGGCGCTCACGAGCGCCCCTTCGCCCGCGCCGAGGACGGCGAGATCGCCCGACCCCGCATGGGTGCGGTCGGGGCCGACGAGCGCATCGCCCTCGATCACGTAGACGAACGCGTTGTGCGACGCGGGGAGGGCATGCGCGAGACGCTGCCCGCGTCCGAGTGTGACGTCGAAGAAGCGGGGCGCGATCGCGATCCCGTCGACGGGCCCGCGGACGCCGCCGGCCTCACCCGCGACGACGCGCACCTTCGCGCCCGACACGCTGACCTCGGGGATGTTCTCGGGCCGGATGTCCTGGTAGCGCGGCTTCTTCATCTTCTCGCGCGCCGCCAGGTTCACCCACAGCTGGAAGCCCCACATCACCTTCTCGGAGCGGGGCATCTCGGAGTGGATGATCCCGCGGCCGGCAGTCATCCACTGCGCCGCGCCGGGGCCGAGGTGGCCCTTGTTGCCGAGGCTGTCGCCGTGCTCCATCGCGCCGTCGATGACGTACGTGACGGTCTCGAAGCCCCGATGCGGATGCTCCGGGAAGCCGGCCGCGAACTCCTCGCGGCGGTCGGAGTGGATCTCGTCGAGGAGGAGAAACGGATCGAGGACCGAGAGCGCGCGTCCGCCGAGCGAGCGCCGGAGGTGGACGCCGGCACCTTCCGTCGTCGGCACCGCGCGCACGACCCGGGCGACGCCGCGCTCTCCCTTCACGAGCAGGGGCGTCGGTGCCGCGCCCGACGCGCCCGGCGGGGGGAGGCGCTCGGCATCGACGCTGCGGCACGCCGCGAGGATCGGGGGCGCGGCCGCGGCCGCGAGGAGCTGCCTTCGCGAGAGGGAGGTCACGACACCCATCGTAGCGCGCTCGCGCTCACTTCGCCGCGAGCTGCTCTTCGAACGCGGACGTCGCAACGGCGAGCGCGAGAGCGGCGTGGAGCAGGCGCATGCGTCCTCCATGGGCGCCCGGACTCCGGCGGCAAGGGCGCGACCCGAGCGTTCAGCCCTCGAGCAGCACCTTTCCGCCGCGTCCTGCGCGTGCGCTCGCCTCCGCCGCCTCGCGCGCGCGCTCCAGCGGGAACACGCCTGCCACCGGCAGGTCGAGCACGCCCGTCGCCGCGAGCCGCACGAGCTCCGCGACCATCGCGCGCGACTTCTCCGGCGGCACCGCGTTCTGCTTCGAGAGCCAGAACCCTTCGAGCTTCACCTGCTTGAAGATGAACGGCCCGGGATCGAGCTGCATCGGCTCGCCGCTCATCGATCCGAACGCGACGAACCTTCCGCCCGGCGCGAGGAGGGAGAGGAGATCGCCGCTCGCCTTGCCGCCGACCGAGTCGATCGCCGCGTGCACCTTCGCCCCTCCGAGGGCCGCCTTCACGCGCTCGCGCCAGTCCGGGGCGGCGGTGGAGATCGCGCCCTCGATCCCGTGGCTCGCGAGGTCCTTCACCGCGTCCTCGCTCCGGACCAGGCTGAGCACGTTCGTGCCGCGCGCCTTCGCGAGCTTCGCGAGCGTCTTGCCGACCGCGCCGTTCGCGGCGTTCTGCACGAGGAAACCCGGCGGCGGGGCGCCATAGGTGTCGAGCAGCGCCATCGCGCTGAGCGGCATCGCGACGAGCTGGCATCCGACGTCGTCCGAGATCGCGTCAGGGAGGGGGACGAGCCCGGCCGCGGCCGTGACGAACGCCTCGCACCAGGTGCCGGCTCCGAAGCCGGCGACGCGGTCGCCGACCTTCACGTGGGTGACGCCCTCCCCGACGGCATCGACCACGCCCGCGGCCTCGCTCCCGCCGGTCGCGGGGAGCGTCGGCCTCTGACCGTAGCTCCCGCGGATCATCCAGAGGTCGTGGTTGTGGATCGCCGCGCGGCGCATCCTCACGCGCACCTGCCCGGCGCCCGGCTCGGGCGTGGGGCGCTCCGCGATCTCGAGGACGGCAGCGGGATCTCCGAACGAGGCGTAGACGACGGCGCGCATGGCGGCACTCTACGCCAGAACGCTAGGATGGCGGCTGGATGGCGACGCGGGAGCGGTGGTTCGTGTACCTGGCGCGCTGCGCCGACGGGTCGCTCTACACCGGGATCGCGCGCGACGTCGCCGCGCGGATCGCCGAGCACGATGCGGGGAAGGGCGCACGGTACACGCGCGGTCGCGGGCCGCTCGAGGTCCTCGCGGTCCGCGCGTGCGCGACGAAGGGCAACGCGCTCCGGCTCGAGCTCGCGGTGAAGCGCCTCGACAAGGGCGCGAAGGCGCGTCTCGTCGACGCGGCGGTCTTCCGGCGGCTCGCGGTCGAGACCGCACGCGAAGCGCGGCGGAAGCGGCGCGACGGGTGACCGTACTACGCTGGTCGCGCGCCCATGTTCCGCAAGCTGCTCGAGCTCTCCGGCCTCTTCGACGATCCGCTCGCGGAAGCGCGGAAGCACGTGCCGCTCGTACCGGTCCGGAACGCGAAGGGACGCGTTCGGATCGCTGGCGCCGTGCGCCCCGTCCAGGAGCGCCTCGTGACGGCGCCGTTCACGGGCGCGCCCTGCGTGGCGTGGGCGGCGACCGTGCTCCGCGAGGACCCGCTCCGGAGCACGAGCACCGAGCCGGTCTGGGAGGAGCTGCTCCGGCGATGCGAGGCGACGAGCTTCGACGTCGTCGCCGACGACGGCGCGCGCGCACGGATCGAGCTCACCGAAGGCGTTCGCGAAGCGCCTCCCTGGCGGCTCCTCCCGGAGCGCATCGTCGAGGTCCTGCACGGCACCGCGAAGCTCGCGCTGCGCATCGACGACGTCGCGCCGCGGATGCGCCCCGCGGACGTGCCTCCGGAGCTCGCCTTCGTGCTCGACGTCCGTGACGCCGTCCTCGTCTTCGGCGAGGCACGCCTCGAGGTCGGGCAACGCATCGAGGTGGTCGGCGACGCGCGGGTCGCGCGCACCGCCACGGGCGACGGCTACCGCGGCGGCGACGAGATCACCGTCGTGCATCCCACGCTCGTCGCCGTCGCGTAGGCGCGCTAAGAGCCGGGCCCCGTGTCGATCTCCGACGTCGTCCGAAAGGCTGCGCTGCCCGCGATCTGGTCTCAGGGCGTGAAGCTCGTGCGCGAGCAGGCCGTGACGCGCGCTTCCGGAAGCGCGAAGGAGGCCGTGTTCCGCGTGCGTGCGCCCGGTCAGGCCGTCGCTCCGACGGTGACGCTCTACCTCGAAGACGGGGAGTGGTCCTGCGATTGCGACAGCAAGGTGGATCCCTGCGCGCATGTCACCGCGGCGGCGATCGCGCTCACGCAAGCGCCGGCCGCCTCCGCGGAGGCCGCTGCCGAGCAGGCCGCGGCGCCGCCCCCGCCGACGGCGGAGGCCGCCCCGCGCCTCCTCTATCGTCTCGCGCGCCGCGACGGCCGCCTCGTCATGACCCGCGTGATCGTCACGCCCGACGGCAAGGAGCAGATCGTCCGCGCGCCGATCACGTCGGACGTCGCGCGCGGCCGGCTCCCGCGCGGTCTCACGCCGACGCACGAGGACGTGAAGATCGACCGGCTCATCGGCGCCACCTCGATCGACACGATCCCGCTCGACCGGATCGCCCCGATCCTCGACGCGCTGGCGAACGGGGCCGAGGTGACGCTCGACGGTGCGCCCGTCCGCATCTCGGGCGAAAAGATCCTCCCGCGCGCCGTCGTGGAGGACGGCCCGAAGGGCGAGCTCGTCCTCCGCGTCGATCGCGATCCGGGTGTCACCGAGGTCGTCGCGGCCGGCGTCGCGCTCGCGTACGGCGAGCTCCGTCCGCTCGGTGAGACGCCGACGACAGGCGAGCGCCTCGAGAAGCTCCCGCTCGTCCGTTCCTTCGGCAAGGCGGAGCAGACCGAGCTCGTCACGCGCGTGCTGCCCGATCTCGAGAACAAGATCCCGGTCGACGTCGCGACGCGACGGCTGCCGAAGCGCACGCAGCAGGCGCGTCCGCGGCTCACGTTCGACCTCGGGACCGAAGGGCACACGCTCTCGGTGCTGCCCGTCCTCGTCTACGGCGATCCGCCGATCGCGCGCGTCGACGGCGACAACGTCGTTCCGTTCGGCAAGCAGGTCCCCGTTCGTCGCCGGAGCGAGGAGCTCGCGCTCCTCGCGCGCCTGCGTGACGAGCTCGATCTCGTCCTCGGGCGACGCGTCGACTTCGACGGCGAGTCCGCCGCGCGCTTCGCCTCGCGCCTCCGCGCCTTCCAGCTCGCGACCGGCGACGCCGCCGCCGCGGCCGTTCACGAGACCGGCACCCTCGTCCCGCGGCTCCGCGTCGAAGGCGATCGCTTCGACCTCGTCTTCGAGCTCGCAACCGCGGAGAGCGAGGGCGAGGCGCCGAAGACCGCGAAGGCGGACGCCGCCGCCGTCCTCCGCGCGTTCCGTGGCGGCCTCGAGCTCGTTCCCCTCGAAGGCGGAGGCTGGGCGAAGCTCCCCGCCGACTGGCTCGCGAAGCATGGCTCTCGCGTCGCCGACCTCCTCGACGCGCGCGACCCGGAGGGGAAGCTCCCGAAGGCGGCGCTCCCCGATCTCGGCGCGCTCGCCGATCTGCTCGACGCGCCGAAGCCGCTCGCGCTCGAGGCTCTCGCGCCGCTCCTCTCCGCCGACGGGACGATCCCGCACGCGGCGCTCCCGCCCGAGCTGAACGCGACGCTCCGCGACTACCAGGCTCGCGGCGTCGACTGGCTCTCGTTCCTGCGCGACGCGGAGCTCGGGGCGGTCCTCGCGGACGACATGGGCCTCGGCAAGACGCTCCAGACGATCTCCGCCCTCCGCGGCCGCACCCTCGTCGTCTGCCCCCGCAGCGTCGTCTTCAACTGGGCCGACGAGATCGCGCGCTTCCGGCCTTCGCTCCGGGTCGCGGTCTACCACGGCACCGAGCGCGAGCTCGACCCGAACGCCGACGTCACGCTCACGACGTACGCGGTGCTCCGTCTCGACGTCGAGACGCTCGCGAAGACCGAGTGGGACGTCGTCGTCCTCGACGAGGCGCAGGCGATCAAGAACGCGACGAGCCAGACCGCGCGCGCGGCCTTCCAGCTCAGTTCCCGCTTCCGCGTCGCGCTCAGCGGCACGCCGGTCGAGAACCGGCTCGAGGAGCTCTGGAGCGTGATGCACTTCGCGAACCCCGGCCTCCTCGGCGGGCTGACCTCGTTCCAGGAGCGCTACGTCACGCCGATCCAGAACGGCGAGCGCGACGCCGCCGCGCGCCTCCGCGCGCGGATCAAGCCGTTCGTCCTCCGCCGGATGAAGAAGGACGTCCTCCCCGAGCTCCCGCCCCGCACCGAGGCGCGCCTCTTCGTCGAGCTCGAGGCGACCGAGCGCGCCGTCTACGACGCGGTCCGCGTCGCGACGCGCAAGGAGGTCGCCGAGAAGCTGGCCCACGGCGGCTCGGTCCTCGCCGCCCTCGAAGCGCTCCTCCGCCTCCGCCAGGCTGCCTGCCACGCCGCGCTCGTGCCGGGCCAGGAGGCCTCGTCGTCGTCGAAGATCGAGCGCCTCCTCGAAGCCCTCGAGGAGGCGGCGGCCGACGGCCACAAGGCGCTCGTCTTCTCGCAGTGGACGAGCATGCTCGATCTCGTCGAACCGCATCTGCGCGAGGCGAACATCGCCTTCACGCGGCTCGACGGCTCGACGCGCGATCGCGCTGCCGTCGTCGCGGAGCTGAACGACGGGAAGGTCCCCGTCATGCTGATCTCGCTGAAGGCGGGCGGCACCGGCCTGAACCTGACCGCCGCCGATCACGTGTTCCTCCTCGACCCGTGGTGGAATCCGGCGGTCGAGGACCAGGCTGCCGATCGCGCGCACCGGATCGGGCAGGACAAGCCGGTGATGGTCTATCGCCTCGTCGCGAAGGACACGGTCGAGGAGCGGATCCTGAAGCTCCAGGAGCAGAAGCGCGCGGTTGCCGACGTCGCGCTCGGCGAAGCCGGGCAGGCCGGCGGGATCACGCGCGAGGATCTCCTCGCGCTTCTCGCCTAGTCAGAACCTGAACCCCGCGGTGCGCCCGCACAGCGTGCCCGCGACGTTGTCTCCGCTCTGGAGGATGTCGAGGTCGCACGCCTTCTCGTCGTAGGGGAGCGGAGGCGTGTAGACGGTCCCGCTCATCGCGACCCCGGTCCCCTTGAAGAGGAGAGCGGTCGTGGCGCTCGGTTGCACCGCGATCGTTCCCTTCTCCGAGACCACCCCCGAGATCACGAGCTCGTAGTTCTCGGGCGGCTCGGTGTCCTTCTCGAGCACGGTGCAGCCCTGGAACGTGTAGGTGAGGTCGACGTCGGTCGCGCCCTGCACGCTGTTGCTCGTCGCGCGTCCGACGACGCGCACGGTGCCGCCGCGGATGCAGGGCGAGGCGACGTCGTAGTCGCCGACCGGCTTGCCCTGGAGCAGCAGGTTGTAGGCGAGCTTCACCGACTCGCGGAGCGCGCGCAGCGCGACGCCGTCCTTGCACGCCTGGTCGCACGGCGGCGCCTCCGGGCGCGGCGGATCGGAGCAGGAGAGCATCAGGGCGACCGCGGAGAGCCAAGCCGCGTTCCTCATCAGAATCCTCCTTCGACCCCGAGGCTCGGGATCGTGACGGGCCCCACGGTCTGCGCTTCGCAGCCCTGGAGCGTGCAGCGTGCCGCGACGGCCTCCTTCGAAAGCGTCGCGTTGAGCCATTCCGCGACCGCGCTGATCCAGGCCTTCTTCCCGAGCTGCCAGCGTTTCTCGAGCCGGACGTCGAGACGGAAGAAGGCGGGGAGGCGCGTGTCGCTCGGGTCGGTCGGATCGGGGGCCTTCGGAAGGCCCGTGTAGAAGACGACGCGCGTGCCGGCGCGCCAGTTGCGTCCGAGATCGAAGGCGAGCGCCGCGTTCGCGACGTGCGTCCGATCGAACGACGCGACGAACGTGCGGTCGTCGTAGCTCCGCGTCGAGCGCGAGAGCGTGTAGGAGAGGAAGCCGCCGAGCCGCCTCGTGAGCCGGCGCTTCAGGAACAGCTCGAGGCCGTAGGCGTTGCCGCGCGTCCGCACCTCGAACGCGCTCGTCGCATTGCGCTGCCCCTGGCTCTCGGCCGCCTGCCCGCCGCCGCCGCTCCGGTCGGGGCCGATCGTGCCGGGCGGGAAGCGATCGACGCCGCACGGCGAGCCGTTGCCGCTCGGGGAGTTGCCCCGGTCGCCCGCGAGCGAGCCGGCCGGGAACTGCCCGGGCGCGCAGCCCGCGGTCGGCCGCTCGGTCACGCCGAGCGGGTCACTCATGTCGAAGAAGCCGTTGTGGAAGACGGTGGACGTGAGCGTCGTCGCGCCGCCGAGATCGATCTCGACGCCGAAGCTCTGCTGGACGGCCTTCTGGAGGCCGCCGCGGAGCCCGCCCGGGACGAACCCGGGGATCGGGATCGCGAAAGCAGGCGTCTGGTGCGCGATGCCCATCGCGGAGAGGACCTTCAGTCGATCGGTGACGATCGTGCGGAGGGCGAGCCGCGGATCGGCGCCCACCGCGGTCGCGCCGTCGGAGCTGTAGAGATCGATCCGCCCGCCGGGGACGATCTCGAGTCGCCTCGTGACCTGCCAGACGACGTCGGCACGTGCCCCGAGCGCAAGGTCCGTGCGCGACGGGAACTGGTCGCTGACGCGCTGGACCGACGGCGCCTGGACCGCGTCGCCGATGTCGATGTCGAAGGAGTCGAGCTGCACGTCGGTGCCCGCGCGGACGACCGCGGTGTCCGAGAGGCGCTGCTCGAGCTCGGTCCGCATCGCGAGGAGCCGGTCACGCGTCGAGCGGTCCTGCGAGACGGTGGAGCGGTCCATCCCGAGCGTCAGCGCGGTGCGGAGGCGTCCCTCCGGGAGCTTGTGATCGTGGCGGAGGTCGACGCGATGAAAGGTCGTCCCGAAGAGCGTCAGCGTCTCGGTCGGTGTGCGCTGCCCGAGGTAGTCGTAGCCGCCGAAGGCGAAGACGGAGATCCGGTCGTCCGCGCCGAGGTCGTACGAGGCGCGCGCCTGGTAGTCCCAGTAGGCGAGCTCGGTGTCCGGCGAGATCTGCGAGAGCACGGCGCCGGTGTACGAGTAGCGTCCGCCCACGAGGGCGGAGCCGCGGCCTCCCGCGAAGGGCGACTCGACGAGCGCGCCGGCGTCGAACACGCGAAAGTTGTATTCTCCACGGAGCTCACGCGAGGGCCCGAGCGTCTCGCCCGAGACCACGCCGCCGCTGAAGCGCCCGAACCGGGCAGGGTAGCCGCCGGGGTAGAGGTCGACCGTGTCGACGAGCCCGGGATGGACGACGGAGGGGCCGGCGCCGACGTGGAACAGGTAGGGGACGCGGACGCCGTCGAGGAAGTAGCCGACGTTGCCGGGAGGCGCGCCGCGGACGAAGAAGAAGGGGAGACCGGAGACGATCGGCGTGACGCCCGGCATGATCTCGAGCGCCCGGAACGGGTCGCCGAACGTACCGGGGATCTGCCGGACCTCGGTGCGCGAGAGGGAGACCGTGCGCGAGGCCTCGCCACGCGCGCCGCGGACGACGACGTCCTCCGTCGCGGGGACCGGCGCGCGCGGAGACGGCATCTCGGGAAGCGCGGTGGCGGGCGCGGGCTCCTCGCGCGCCGGGACCGCGACGACCTCGGGCGGCCGGAAGACGACGACGACCTTGATCTTGGCGGCGATCGCGCGGCCTCCGCGCGTCGCGGGCTCGAACCGCCATCCCCGAACCGCGAGGGCGGCGGCCGAGCGGAACGGCTCCGCCGCGTCCGCGTCCGCCGTCGCCTCGCCGACGCCGCCCTCGGCGGTGACGAGGAGCACGACGCCGACCTCCGCCTCGCCGGTCGCCCCGGCCGGGTAAGAGACCTCGGGATCGGAGAGGAGGCGCGGCGCGACGACGCTCGCAGGCGCGGGTGCGGGTGCGGGTGCGGGTGCGTCCTGGGCTCCCGCCGGGCCCGCGCCGAGGACGATGGCGATCGCGAGCGCGCACGCGCGCCTCCGAGACGTCATCCGCCGTCAGTGCGCCTCGGCGGAGGAGGCCTCGAGGTCCGCGCAGCAGCGGAAGCCGGTCGAGTAGTCGTGGTACTCGTACGGGTGCGCGATCGTGCGGTATGCGCAGCCCTCGCCGTGGAGGCTCGTGTCGAGCCAGTAGCCGCCCTGGAACGTGCCGTTCGGGTCGGCGGTCCACTCGTGGAGGTTGCCGACCATGTCGAGCGCGCCGCTCTCCGCCGCGCAGTCGAGGAACGAGCCCGTCTTCGCGACGGTGCCTTCGTGCTGATTGAGGCGCGGATCGTTCAGCTCGACACGGCCCCACCCCCGCTTCATCGACGCGGCGTGGTAGACGAGCATCGGGCTCGTCCCGGTGTCGTGGCAGGCGCCGTCCTTCCGCGTCGGCCCGTAGGGGTAGGCGTGGCCCTGGCTCCCCGCACACGCCGCGCGCCACTCGACCGCCTGGCACAAGCGCTTGCCGGCGGCCTTGCACGCGGCCTGCGCCTGCTTCGCGCTCACGTACGCCTGCGGGATGACGCCCGCGACGCTACGTGCAACATACACCCGACCGTCCTCCGGCGGGTGGTACGGCGAGGCGGGCGCCTCGGTTCCGTCGGGCTTCTTCTCGACGAGCGACCCCTCGTACTTGTCGACGCAGAAGCGGCCGAGGACGATCAGCATCCCGCTCGGACATCTCCCGCCCGCGCGCTTCAGCGGGAGCGAGCCCTCCTCGACGGGGTGGAATCGCCCCGGGGCGTAGCCTTCGAGCGCCGCTTCGATCGTTCCCTTCTCGCCTGCAGCCAGCTTCCGCGCAGAGCCGCTCACGAACGCGGGCGCGAGCGCGCGCTTCGCGGAGGCGACCTGCGCGCGGGACTCGGGCGGCGCCTCCTCGAGCGTCGCGCCGAGCGTCGCCCGCGTGGCGAGCGCGAGGGCGGCGAGCGGCGCAACGGTCGCAAAGGCGCGGAGCGCGACGACGAACCGGGCGTGGAACGGAGCGCGCCGGGGCATGCTCCGAAGGACTTATCAAAA
>JBDHVE010000023.1:0-77986 GCA_039809485.1 Polyangiaceae bacterium
GTACAACCCGCGGACGGCCTACCCGCTCGTCTTCGTCCTCCACGGCCACGGCGGCACCGGGAGCGGCGCGCGCACGCAGATGGACCTCGAGAAGCACGCGGCGGGGCGCGCGCTCTTCGTCTACGCCGACTCGCCCGGCGGCTGGGACCTCGACAGCGAGGCGTCGCGGAACCCGGACGTCGCGCTCTTCGACATGCTCCTCTTCACGATCGCGAACACGTACTGCGTCGACACGAAGCGCGTGTTCGTCACCGGCTTCAGCAACGGCGCGTACATGGCGAACCAGCTCGCGTGCCGGCGCGGCGACAAGATCCGCGCGGTCGTCACACACGCGGGCGGCGGCCCCTACGAGAACCAGGGCCGCTACGACGAGGAAGGTCACCTCGTCTGCCCCGGCAAGGCGGTCGCCGCGATGGTCGTCCACGGCACCGCCGACGCCACGGTCGGCACGGGGGAAGGCGACAAGAGCCTCGCGCACTGGACGTTCGCGAACCGGTGCAACGGCTCACGCTCGCGTTCCGTCCCTGCTCCGTGCGAGACGATGGGCGGCTGCATGCAGCCCGTCGTCTCCTGCCGGATCCCGGGCCTCGGCCACACGGTGTGGCCCGACGGGAAGGCGGCGACGTGGGCCTTCTTCGACGCGCAGCGCTGATCGCTCAGCGGTAGGCGCCCTGGGCGAGGCGCGTGCGCGCGAGCGCGGACGCGACGTCCATCCCGCCGAGCAGGCGCGCGCCGCACATCGGGTCGGCGTCGAGCTGCACCGTGATCCGGCCGTCCTCGTAGGTCGCGCGCGCCCAGCCGACGACGTCGCGAAGCGCCTCGCGGACCTCCGCGTCGACGAGCGCGGCCGGGATCCCGGTCGCGCGGGTCACCCACCGGGCGTCGAACGCCTCGTCGCCGGCGCGCTCGCCGCGCCGGAAGAAGCGATCGGTGAACGACCGCGGCTCGACGACGAGCTTCCCCTTCGCCGGCGTGACCGCGACGGCTGTGACGACCGCGGTGCCCTCGGTGATCGAGAAGACCGGCGCGCGGACGGCGACGCCCTCGATCTCGGCGACGATCTCCGAGCCCTCGACCCGAAAACCGCGCCGCGCGACCCACGTCTCGATCCGGAGCTTCATCTCCCGTCCCGCCGCCGCGCGCGCCCCCTGCGCGACCGCTTCGCCGACGAGCGCCTGCGTCACGTCGGCTGCCGCATGCGACGCGGCGAACGGCGTCTGATCGATCGTCTCGAGCTGCCGCGTCTTCATCAATGCACCTCGTGCATCAGGCGGCGGAGCGCCTTCACGAGGACGAGCAGCACCACCGCGCCGACCCCGCTGATCCACACGAACATCTGGAAGTAGGTGGCGGGCGTGATCTTGCCCCAGCTCTCGCCGAGCGTTCCGCCGGCGTACTGCGCGACCGAGTTCGAGAGCATCCAGACGCCCATGAAGAGCGACGCGAACCGGGCCGGCGCGAGCTTCGTCACCATCGAGAGGCCGACCGGCGAGAGACAGAGCTCGCCGAGCGTCGCGAGGAGGAAGCTGAGGAGCAGCCACACGGGGCTCACGCGCGCGGCCGTGCTCTTCTTCTCGAGCGCACGAATCGGCTCGCGGAACTCCGCCGGTGCGCCCGCTGCGATGAGGTTTCCCCGGAGCGGCGCATCGAGGCTGCCGCGGACGGTGATGTCGGCGACTCCGCCGGACCACGACACGTCGAGCTTCGCGCTCGTCGCGCGCGGCCTGCCGTCCTCCACGTCTCGCTTCACCTCGAGACGCTTCGCCTCCTCCTCGTCGAGCGGGAACGCCCACCCCGCGGGGAGGCCTTCGATCCGGAAGCTCGCCGGCTTCTTCGCGGTCGCTTCCTTCGCGACCTTCTCGAGCGCGTCGATCTGGGCGAGGTACTTCGGGTCCACGGTCTTCGAGAGCGCGTCGTTCACCGCGAAGAGCGGGAGGACGCCGTGGACGACGAGCTCCTTCTTCGCGTCGTCGTAGGTGAGACGCCCGGCGTCGATCTTCGAGAGGTCGACCGACGCCGGCACGCTCGCGAGCGGTACGCGCGTCTCCGTCGCGTTCTCCGCCGCCGCCCCCATCACCATCGGCACGAACGACGTCGCGACGAGGAAGAGCCCGATCGCCATCTTGAGCGGCGTCGCGGGCTCCATCCCGCGCTTCGCGAGCCCGCTCCACATCGCGGCGAACGGGAGCCCGAGCGTGAAGATGAGGACGGCGTTGACGGACTGGAACCACGCCGCCGGTACCCGGAACGACCCGACCACGAGCCGCGTGTGCATGACCGCCCAGATGTTGAGCGTGTTGCCCGCCTGCTCGAACGTCATCCAGAAGAGGACCGCCGCGAGGAAGAGCACGAAGATGACCGTGCTCTTGTCGCGGAGCGCGCCTTTGATCCCGAAGAGCGTGAGGGCCATCCACACGAAGATCCCGCCGAACGCGACGGGCATCACGAGCGCGGTGAAAGACGACTGCCCACGCGCGAGCGCGAGGCCGTAGTAGGCCACGATCACGACGGCGGCGCCGATCATCAGGATCGGGAAGACACGCGCGAGGCCGCCGGCGAAGCCGGACGCCCCCGGCTTCGCCTCGTCGGGGTCGGGCGCGTGCTCCTCCGCCTGCTTCTCCTTCCCCGTCCTGAGCTCGTTGCCCGCGGCGGAGATGTCGGCCGTGATCCGCTTCTGTCCGACGAGGAAGACCACGAGCCCCGCGACCATCCCGACGCCGGCGGCGCCGAACCCGTGGTGGAAGCTGTAGCGGTCGGCAAGGGTCCCGCAGACCAGCGGAGCGAGGAACGCGCCGAGGTTGATCCCCATGTAGAAGATCGTGAACGCGCCGTCGCGGCGGATGTCGCCCTGACGGTACATCTTGCCGACCATCGTCGAGATGTTCGGTTTGAAGAAACCGTTGCCGACGATGAGGAACGCGAGCGCCGAGTAGAAGAACGGTAGCGGCTCGAACGCCATCAGGAAGTGCCCGACGGCCATGAGCACCCCTCCGATGATGATCGAGAGGCGGAGACCGAGATAGCGATCGGCGAGGAGACCGCCGAGGAGCGGCGTCAGGTAGACGAGGCTCGTGTACCACTTGTACGTGCCCGACGAGGACGCGGGCTGGAACAAGAGGTAGTTCAGCATGTACGGCACGAGCAGCGCCCGCATGCCGTAGTAGCTGAACCGCTCCCACATCTCGGTGAAGAACAAGAAGTAGAGCCCTCGCGGATGCGAGAGCACGCCCGTCTTCGCGGGGGCGCCTTCGTTCGTCGTGTTCACGGCGCGACGAGGACCTCGACGGCGACGAGATTCGTCCCCGGAGGCACCGACGCGGTCGTCGCGAGCCGCGCGACAGGCACGCCGGCGTTCTGCGCCGCCCCGGCGAAGACGCGTGCATTCTTCTCCCCCGTCGGCGAGCTCACCCGGAGGACGGCGCTCGGGAAGAGCGCAGCGAGCGACACGAGCTCCGGCGCGGCGCCCGTCGCGAGGGTGCCGAGGTCGGTCGCGCTCGGCGCCTTCCCCTTCGGCGTCGTCGCCGGGATGCCGGGATCGCGGACGACGAAGAGCGGCGTCGCGCTCGCCGGCGCGGGCGCGAACGTCGGCGCGCCCGCGTCGGCAGCGAGCTCGGGAGGAGGCTCGCGCGCAGGCGGTGCGGCGACGCCGAGCGCCTTCACGACGCGCGTGTCGATCGGGAGCGGATCCGGCGTCGCGGTCGTCGTGAGGCCTCCCTCGCGCGCGAGCGACCACACGATCCCCATCGTCGAGGCGAGCGAGCCCGGCTCGCTCGCGAGCATCGCGGCGCCCTGGTCGCCGAGCGCCGCGGCCTCGAGGTGCCCGAGGCGGTCGACGAGCGCGAGCGCGTCGGGGCGAGCCCCGGCGTCGACGAGCGGCATCGCGGTCCGATCCGCGACCGCGCGCGCGATCCCGCCCGGATCCTTCGCGACCTTCGCGACGCCCTCGAGCCAGACGCGCGAGAGATCGCGGAAGACCGCCTCCTTCGCCTCGAGCGCGGCACGCGGCGCGACGAGCACGACGGGCACGAGGCGGGCCGCATCGGCCGTCGAGAGAGCAGCCTTCCGTTCGTCGTTCGTCCCCCGCACGAGCGCGGCGAACGACGCGGCGCGCGCATCCGCGGTCCCCGGCGAGAGGAGCCGCACGCGCGACGGGGCGACGCCGATCTCGCGGAGCACGTAGAGACCGAGCACGGTGGCCGACTCGCTGCCGGCCGCACGCGCTTCCGGCGACGCCTGCGGCGTGACCGCGACGAGCTTGACGTCCTCGGTCGCGGGCGGAGGACGGAGGAGCGCTCCCGGCGAGGCGCGGAGCTCCTCGCGCCCGTGCGAGAAGCCGGTCACGAGGAACGCGCGCGGGTCGAGCGCGCGGAGCTTCTCGTAGGCGACGACGAACGCCGGCGCGGGCAGCACCGCGACGTCGGCACCGTCGACGGCGTCGCCCCCTCGCGCGAGACGCGCCGCGATCGCGTCGAGATCCGTCTCCGGCGCGAGGTCGAGCGCGGGGATCGTCGCCGCGACGGCGCCCTCGCCGGCCTGCATCACGAGCGCGACGCCGGGCGCGGCGAGCTCCCAGCCGAGCGCGGTCACGCGGAGGGGACGCGCGCGCGCGGGGCCGGCATCGCCCGAGACCGCCGCATCGCCGAGCGCCGCGCCCGCCTCGGCGACGCCCGCTTCGGGGCCGCCGTCGGCCTTCGGCTCGATCACGACGACCTCCGCCGGCGCGTCGTGCGCCGTGTGCGAGCGCGTGAGGACGAGGAAGAGGAGACCGAGCGTCATCACCGCGATGACGAAGAAGGTCGCGTACGAGCGCATCTACTTCGCGCCTCCGTCGGTGCCCGGCACCAGAGGAGCGCCGGCGTCGGGGCCGCGCGGCTTGATGTCCTTCGCGACCTTGTACCCGGGCTCGCCGGGGAACGTCGGGCTCACGCCGGCGAGGAAGTAGACGGCGCGCGCCATCAGCTTCGAGCCGCTCCGCGCGTACCGGTCGCCCTCGTCACGGAGGATCCCGGCCGTCATGCTGCCGAGCCCGACGAACACGATCGCGAGGAGGAGGAGGACGATCGCGAACACGTCGACGACGGTCGCGAGGCCACCGCCCATGTTCGTCCGCTTGAGGACGCGGTCGGCGGCGAGCGCGGGCAGCGCGATCCCGACGAGGACCGCGATCCCGAGCCGGACCCAGAACATGTCGGTCACGATCCCGACGACGCTCATCAACCCGACGATCGTGACGAAGCCGCCGAGGAGGATCCCGATCGCACGCGCGATCCGCATCAAGCGCAGCATCGGCGGCGAAGGCCGGCGGCCCTCGGGCACGAGCTTCTTGCCGGCCGTCTTCTTCGGCAGGATCGGCAGGTCGTCGTCGGGCTTCGCCACGGCCGCAAGGGACTCGATGATGGCGGCCGCGTCAAGGCTTCGCGGACGCGCTGGCGTGCGGTACGGTCTCGCCCGGGATGGACGGGGAGCACCGCGACGAAGGACGGGGCGCGGGCCACGCGCCGCACCATGAGACCGACGCCGACGCGGCGCACGAGCTCCAGCGCCTCGGCTACGCGCAGGAGCTGCTCCGGCGCATGGGCGGCTTCTCCAGCTTCGCCGTCAGCTTCTCGATCATCAGCGTCCTCACCGGCTGCATCACGGCGTACTCCGACGCGATCGGTCCCGGGGGCCCCGCGGCGCTCGGGATCGGGTGGCCGCTCGTCAGCGCCGGGACGCTGCTCGTCGCCCTCGCGATGGCGGAGCTCGCGAGCGCGTTCCCGACCGCGGGGGCGCTCTATCACTGGTCCGCCCTCCTCGGCGGGCCGGGCTGGGGCTGGCTCACGGCGTCGATGAACATCGTCGGCCAGGTCGCGATCGTCGCCGCGATCGACTACGGCCTCGCGAGCGAGCTCGCCGCCACGCTCGGCCTGGGCGCGTCGTGGTCGCTCCCGCTCCTCGCGATCGTGCTCGCGTCGCATGCGCTCGTGAACGCGACGAGCGTCCGGCTCGTGGCGTGGCTCAACGACTTCTCCGCGACGGTGCACATCGTCGGCGTCGTCGTGGTCGTCGCGGCGCTCCTCGCGCTCGGACGCGCGCAGCCGGTCTCGTTCCTCTTCGAGACCGGTTTCACGACGCGGACCGACGGGAGCACGTTGCTCGGCTTCGCGAACGGCCTCGTCCTCAGCATGTTCACGTTCACCGGCTACGACGCGTCGGCGCACCTGAGCGAGGAGACGCACGACCCGGCACGGGTCGCGCCGCGCGGGATCGTCTCGAGCGTCGTCATCAGCGCGATCGCGGGCTACCTCCTCCTCGCGGCGATCACGCTCGGGATCAAGGATCTGCCCGCGGTCGCCGGCGACCGCCACGCCGCGCTCCTCGTCATGCAGTCGGCGCTCGGGAGCGGGTTCGGACGCGGCGCGATGGGCCTCGCGCTCGCGGCGATGTGGTTCTGCGGCCTCTCCAGCATCACGAGCGCGTCGCGCACGCTCTACGCGTTCTCGCGCGACGGCGGCGTGCCCTTCTCGACGACGTTCTCGCGCGTGCACGGCCGCCTCCGCACACCCGTCGCCGCGATCGCGGGCGTCACCCTCGGGCCCCTCCTCCTCGTCCTCGGGACCGCGCCCTTCTCGGACACGCTCTTCGACGCGATGGCGAAGATGGCGACGATGGGCCTCTACGTGAGCTACGCGTCTCCGATCCTGCTCGGCGCCGTCGCGCGCGGTCGCGGGACGTGGAAGACGATGGGGCCGTTCCGCCTCGGCGGGGCGGGCGTCGCCGTCGCGTGGGCGGCGGTCGCTTGGAGCGCCTTCGTGCTCGTCGTCTGCAGCCTTCCGCCGAATGCCCTCCCCGCGAAGATGCTCGTCGGCGCGCTCGCCGCGCTGGGCGTCTTGTGGTTCGCGGTCGTGCGCAAACGCTTCGAGGGCCCACGAGTCACGCTCGCGGCCCTCGAAGCGAAGCAGCCCTGAAGGGTCTCAGCGGCGCGGCGGCGGCGGCGCGAACCGCGGGTCGGCCGGGAACGGGCTCGCCGTGTCGCGGAGGCGGAGCTCGCTCTCGGGCACGAAGGAGTCACCGCGCTCGGCGAAGAGCGCGACCCCGATGACACCGACGTTCCGTGCGCTCCCCATCTGGGCTGCATACGAGTCCTTCACGGCGGCGAAGCGGAACGCCGCGACGCTCGAGCCGCTCTGGCGGAAGCCTTCGATCTCGAGGGTCGCGAAGGGCATGAGGACGTAGCCGCGGTTGTCGAAGCTCCCCGCCTTGCCGTTCACGACGTCGAGGCCGTCGACGGTGGTGACCGCTTCGAAGCGATGGCTCGTCCGGTTCTGGAGGACGATCGTGTAACGCTGCCCGGCCTCGCCGATGACGAACGTGCGACCGGAGACCTTGAGCGCCTCGAGCGGATCGCCGCTCTCGTCGCGGATCGAGACGCTCACCGCGCCGCCGCCGGTCGGGACCTCACGGAAGCGTTCGCGCTCGGCGACGCGGCTCGCGAGCGCTTCGACGCCGCGGCGGTCGTTGTAGTTCAGCGCGACGGTCGCGAACGGCGTGCTCGAGTCACGGACGAAGACGACGTCGTGGACGCGCGAGTGACGGGTCTCTCCCCACTCGGTGCCGAGGCCCGGTCGCTCGCGCGGGGGCGGCGCGGCCTCGGCGCGCGAGGACGAAGGTGCGTCGGCCGACTTCCGAGCCTCCGCGCCGCCGAAGGCGCCGGGCGACGCCGCCGGCGCCTCGGTCACGATGCGGCCAGAGCCAGCCTCGCTGTCCGCGACGGCGACGCTGTCCGCGGGAGGACCACCGCGCGGCGTCGCCGCGCTCGTCCCCTTGCCCGCGCTGCCGCCGCCGCACCCGGCGAGCAACACCATCATGCCGAGCAACGCCGCGAGCTTCTTGCCGACCATCGTGACCTCCATGCCGAGGAAACGAGCGGCCCGGGCGGACCTTACAGGGTCAAGCGATCGTCGCGAGGACCGCTTTCATGTGCGGGTCCCGACCGGGCGGCGGGGGATGATCGCTCGCGGCAGGCAAGTCCTTGATCTGGATGGGCTCTCGGCCGGCGGCACGGAGCCCCTGCCCCACCATCCGCCGGAGCTTGGAGCGCGTGACGCCGCGATGGTTCAGGCTCGCGAGCAGCCGCCCGCCCGGCGCGAGCACGGCGGCGACGAGCGCGACGAGGTCGTCGTAGTCGCTCTCCGCGACGAAGCGGCGCTTCTTCGTCGACGAGTAGCTCGGCGGGTCGCAGACGACGAGGTCGAAGCGCTCCTCGCGCTTCGCCGCGCGCGCGAGCCAGGCGAAGACGTCCTCCGCCGCGAACGCGTGCGCGCCCTTCACGGGGGTGTCGAGGAGGCCGAGGTGCTCGAGCCCCTTGCGACCTCGTTCGAGCGACGAGACGCTCGCGTCGACACTCACCGTGCGGGCGGCGCCTCCGACCGCGGCCGCGATGCTGAACGCGCACGTGTACGAGAACAGGTTCAGCACGCGTGCGCCTCGCGCGCTCTCACGGACGAGGCGCCGATTCGGGCGCTGATCGAGGAACACGCCGGTCGAGAGGCCGTCGCCGAGCCGGACGAGGAGCGGGACGCCCTCTTCGTGCACCTCGAGCTCGGCCGGTGCCGACTCCCCGCGCACCGCCTCTGCAGGAGCGACGTCCTCGCGCCGCGTGTCGACGAGCACGTTCGCCTGCTTCGGGCGGTTCTTGAGGTAGATGCCGTCGAAGCCGAGCGCGTGGAGGCGGTCGAGGACGCGCGTCCTCCGCCGCTCGTCCTCCCAGATCCCGCCGACGTGGATCTGCGCGACGAGGTGCGCGCCGTAGACGTCGACCGCGAGCCCCGGCAGCGCGTCGCCTTCCTCGTTCACGAGGCGGAACGCCGTCGTGCGCCGCTCCGGCGGATCTCGATCGGCGCTCCGCCCGAGGCCCCACCGCCGCTCGACGGCGGTGCGGAGCGTCTCGTCGAGAACGGCGTCGTCGTCGTACACGCGCGCGCCGACGTCGCCCTCGGCGAGCCAGCGGTCGAACGCGCGCGGGACCGGCGCGCGGACGACGACCGGCTTGCCCGTCGACGGATGGCGGAACGAGAGCTGCGCGGCGTGCAGCATGAGGCGGGGCGCGGGCGGCCCCTCGTAGAGCGTGTCGCCGGCGATCGGAGTCCCCGCATGCGCGAGCTGGACACGCGCCTGGTGGGTGCGTCCGGTCTCGAGCGTGAGCTCGAGCAGGGCGCGGTCGCCCTTCCGCGTGCGGACCTTCACCTTCGTGACGGCGCGCTGGGCGTTCTTCGGCCTCGGAGGCTCCGGACGAGGCCGGCCGCGATCGAATCGTCCTCGCGGGCGCGCGCGCGGCACGACGATCATGCGGCCGTCCTCGCCCTTCACGAGATCGTCCTCGAGCGTCGTCTCGCGCAGATGGGCCGGCCACCCCGACACGAGCGCGAGGTACGTCTTCGTGATCGTGCGCGTCTCGAACTGCTTCGCGATCGACGGATTCGCTGACGCGCGCCGCGTGAAGAGGACGACGCCGCTCGTGTCCTGGTCGAGACGCTGGTGGACCCCCAGATACGGAAGTCCTTCCGCATGTGGCGTCCGAGTGGCGAGATGTGACCGAACGCGTACGACGAGGTCGTCGGGTCGGTCGACCTGCGCGGCCTGACTCGGAACCCCGCAGGGTTTGTCCACGACGATCACGTCGTCGTCCTCGAAGACGACGGCTTCGTCACGGAAATCGGGCCACACGCGCGCGCGGTCCATCGGCGTGCGCACCCTAGCAAACCCCCGATGGCGTTGTGCGGGATCGACGGTGGCGTCCCCGCCTCGGCGCTGGTCGATCCGTCGACCAGGTACGGTGATGCCCAAGTACACGCTCCTACAAAACTAATCGGCGTCTCACGGTTCTTGGTCCGGAGCGCCGGAAATCGGACAAGATGACGATTGGCCGACGTCTTGCGCAGGAGGCTGTGCGCGCATCACTCGGCAACACGTCACGAGGCTCGGACTCTCGAACCTCGTCTTCAGGAGGACGCGGATGAAGAAGCTTCCCTGGGCTGCCCTCGCGCTGGTCGCGAGCTCGATGGCCGTGAACCTGGTGTTCACCGGCTGCGGTAGCGAGACGAGTGTCGATGAAACGGCGGACGCCGGCGACACGGACGGCTCGACGAACCCGAACGGCGACGGCTCGACGAACCCGAACGACGACGGTTCGACGAACGGCGACGCCGGAACACTCAACGACGGAAGCGTGGATCCGCGCGTCGACGCCGCGACCTGCGTCGGCAACGGCACCGCGTGCACCTCGAGCGCGCAGTGTTGCTCGGCGAACTGCAACGCGACGACGGGCAAGTGCGAGGCGCCGACGACGCTCTGCAAGGCGCCGGCGGAGAGCTGCACCACCGCGAACGAGTGCTGCACGTTCACCTGCTTCGGCGGGAAGTGCGGTGACAAGCTCTGCACGAGCGACAACCAGGCGTGCACCGTCAACACCGAGTGCTGCTCGGGCACCTGCACGAACAACGTCTGCGCGCCGCTCAACACGGCCTGCAAGACGAGCGGCAACACCTGCGCGAACAACACGGACTGCTGCTCGAAGCTCTGCAACAACGGCGTCTGCTCGCAGGCGGTCTCGTTCTGCGTGCAGAGCGGCGACGTCTGCTCGACGGACTTCGAGTGCTGCGGGGGCGCCTGCACCAAGGCGGCCGGCGCGACGCTCGGCAAGTGTGGCGCGGTCACGGCTCCGGGCGTCCCCGGCTGCCAGGCGGCGGGCGAGGTCTGCACCCCGTCGATGGTCGGCGACGACAACTGCGGTGGCTCGTGCTGCTCGCGTTCGTGCGCGCCGTTCGGCGCGGCGGCCGGCTTCACGGTCTGCCAGCCTTCGTCCGGCTGCCGTCCGACCGGCGAGCTCTGCCGAACCGACAGCGACTGCTGCGGCGCGGCGGGGACGCCGAACGTCAAAGGTCCCGTCGTCTGCTCGAAGACGGCCGGCTCGCAGTTCGGCAAGTGTGACAACGGCGGGGCGTGCCGCGAGCCGGGCAGCATCTGCAAGCCCGGCGACTACTCCTGCAACGCGGAGAACAACTGCTGCGAGAAGCCCGGCTACGACTCGAACTACTGCAACAGCAACCCGGAGAACTGCTGCCGCCGCGACGCCCTCGGCGTCCCGCGCTGCATCGTCGACCCGGGCCTCGACTGCACGCAGGGTCCGCCCGCGATGGGCACCGAGTGCGCGACCAGCGCCGACTGCTGCGGTAACCCCTGCATCGACAACAAGTGCGGCGGCACCTGCGTCGCCAAGGGCGGCGCGTGCACCAGCACGGCGGACTGCTGCGTGGGTCTCCCCTGCGTCATCCCGCCGGGCTCGACCGACGGCATCTGCGGCGGCGTCCTCGTGACGACCGACGCGGGTACGACGGCGCAGGACGCGGGCACCTCGCCGGACTCGGGCGTCACGACGTTCCCGGACGGCGGCGTCTGCGCCCTCTACGGCCAGACCTGCACCGACAGCGCCGAGTGCTGCGCGGGCGTGCCCTGCACGAGCGGTCGCTGCCGCTTCCCGTGATCCGGTGAGGACGACGGCCCGGCATCCGGAGGCGAGCTCGCTCGCGCTCGGATGACCGGGCCGCTGTCCGTCCGACTTCCGTGACTTCACCTCTTCGTTTCGAAAGGCGACGCATGCGCAGCTTCCTCTTCGGCTCGTTCTCTCTTCTCGCGATCGGCCTCTTCGCCTCCGCCACGCCCGCCTGCGGCAGTGACAACGGCACCGACGCCGACAACGCCGACGGCGGCACCGGCGTCTGCGAAGGCTTCCAGTGCCCGCAGGACGGCGGCAACAAGGGCCCTTGCCAGGGCCTCGAGTGCGCGCAGGTCACCTGCGAGAACGGCGGCAAGACGACCGTGAGCGGCACGGTCTTCGACCCCGCCGGCAAGGTCCCCGTCTACAACGTCACGGTCTACGTCCCGAACGCCGACCTCGCGCCGCTCTCGGAAGGTGCAGCCTGCAACCGTTGCGACGCGGCGGTCTCGGGAAAGCCGATCGCGATCACGGCGACCGACGTGTCCGGCAAGTTCACGCTGGAGAACGTGCCGGTCGCCGACAACGTCCCGCTCGTCATGCAGATCGGCAAGTGGCGCCGCAAGGTGACGATCCCTGCTGTCGGCAAGTGCACGAACACCCCGCTCGACGCCGGCATCACCCGGCTTCCGAAGAACCGGAACGAAGGCGACATCCCGCGGATCGCGGTCTCCACCGGCGCGGCCGACCCGCTCCAGTGCCTCCTCCGCAAGATCGGCCTCGACGACTCCGAGTTCGGCACCGCCGGCAGCGACTCGCGCATCCACCTCTTCCAGGGCGGTGGCTTCACGAGCGGCCAGACCCCGAAGACCGCCTCCGGCTCGTTCGCCGGCGGCGAAGCGTTCAAGCCCGCGACGGATCTCTACGCGAGCGCGGACGCGCTGAAGAAGTACGACGTCGTCCTCCTCGCCTGCGAAGGCACCGACGAAGGCCCGAACGTGAAGCCCGACCCGGCGAAGGTCGCCCTCTACGACTACGCGAAGGCGGGCGGACGCGTGTTCGCCTCGCACTACCACGCGCAGTGGTTCTCCGCGTTCCCGAAGGCGACGGACCCCGCCGTCTCGGCGGTCGCGACCTGGGCGACGCCGGAGAACGTCCCGCCGGGCGCGCCCGATCCCGCCAACACGGCCGTCAACGCGCAGATCACCGGCACCTTCCCGAAGGCGAACGCGATGAAGGAGTGGCTGACGGCGCAGAACGCGCTCGTCGGCGGCGACCTCCCGCTCTACGACGCGCGCCACAACGTCGACGCGGTCGGCGGGGCGGCGCTCGAGTGGATCTCGCTCGCCAACCCGAAGTCGCAGCCGACGGCAGGGCAGAAGGCGGTCCAGTACATGACGTTCAACACGCCTATCGGCGCAGCGGACGATCAGGTCTGCGGCCGCGTCGTCTTCTCGAACCTCCACGTCGGCGCCGGCTCGCAGGGCGGCGCGAGCGACGACCCGACGGCGCCCTTCCCGACGAGCTGCGCGACGGCCGACCTCTCGGCGCAGCAGAAGGCGCTCGAGTTCATGCTGTTCGATCTGTCGTCGTGCGTGCAGCGGGACGATCAGAACATCACGCCGCCCCGCTGAAGCGAGTCTTCAGTCTTCCGTCTTCAGCACGCCTCGCTGCTCTTCCAGGCAGCGGGGCGTGTTCCGTTCTGTCTTCGAACCCGGCGATACGGAAGGACGCCGCGGGTCGAAACGACCTGCTGAAGCCTGAAGACTGAAGACTGACGTCGGCGCCGGTCGGAACAGACGCGCGACCTGCTCGGTCGCGAACCGCCAGCAGGCCTTCAGCCCGGCTCGAGGCCGACGTCATGCAGCGACGGATTCGAGTCGGCGTCGCGTTCGAGGCGCTCGAGGCCGCGCTTGTGGAGGACGAGGGTGGCCGTCTCGACGTGCTTCTCGCCGCCGCTCGTGACGCGGACCTCGATCGGGATCCGGTAGCAGCGCGGCGCATCGACGAAGCGGACACGGCGCGTCTGCGGATCGAGGACGGGGATCTTCTTCAGCGCGTCGTCGAGACGCGCGAACATCGGCGAGAGGTCGTACCGGAAGACGTGCTTCACGCGCCGGACGCCCGACTCCACGAGCGCCTTGTGCGGAACGACCGTCCCGCGGTGCTCGTAGTGGAGCACCGTGAGCATCTGCATCGCGCCGCACTCGGGGTTGAGCGGATCGGGCAGCTTCTTCGTGATCTGCTCGAGCGTCTCGCGTGCGGTGACGACGATGTCGCGCCCGGGCAGCCGGCGCACGGGCGCGCGGTAACGCGTGATGCGCTGCGCGCCGTAGAGGCGCTGCACGCGGCGCGTGACCCAGTTGCGGCCGACTTCCTTGATCCGGTCCTTCGCCGCGTAGACGAGGCCCGCGACGAGCGCGAGCGTGATGATCCCTCCGCCGAGCGTCTGCTTCGTCGACGCCGAGCGCGACGCGAGCGCGATCTGCCACGCGAACGCCCACGTCGACGCGAGAAGCGCGACGAAGCCGGCGATCCAGTGATAAGCGCGCTCGGCGACCTGATAGCTCTCCGTCTCGAGGAAGAGGACTTCCTGGAAGTGCTTCTTCAGCCGGCTCGCGCGATCGAGGTAGCGCTCGAGCGCGTCGGGCGACGTCGGATCGGCGTTCGCGTAGCCACGCTCCTGGCGGTGCGCGAGCTCGCAGGAGAGCGCCTCGCCGATGCGCTCTTCGACCGTCTCGAGGACGGGCCCGATGCGCTCGGCGTGCGGAGTGCGCGAAGCGGCGAGGCTCGTCGTGGCGCGCTCGGCGCCGGCGAGCATCTCGAGGAGCCGGACGCTGACGTACTCGTCGACGAGCACGCGCTCGCGCGCGACCTCGGCCGGCTCCCCGTCGACCGGGACGGCGAGACGCTCGCGCGCGTCGGTCGCGATCCGCAGGCCTGCGTCGATCCAGATGAGGAGCGCTTCCTCGAGCTCGCTGTGCGGCGCGGTCGCGAAGAGCGAGCCAGCGAGGCGACAGTGACGCGCGAAGCCGTCGGCCGCACGCGCGAGCTGGTTCGCCATCGCGAGCGCTCCGCGGCGGAGGTGGTCGATCGAGATGGCGTCGCGCGCGACCGCGAACGCCGGACCGTCGAGGCGCGTGAACGCCTGCATCTGATCCCACGGCGTGTGGCGGACGAACGCGTTCTGCGGGATCTGGATCTCGACATCGATCGTGTAGTCGAGCGGCGCGTCCTCGGGCAGCGGGATCGAGAGGCTCCACTCGAGCCGCGAGGCGTCGTGGACCGCGACGCGCACCTGTCCCTCGAGCGCGCCCTGCGCTTCCGAGACCAGGTGTTCCGTCAATTCCGCAATCGCCATGGAAAGTTCACAAGAACGTCACGAACGAGAAGATCCTCTTTTGAAGGACAAATGCTGAACGCGCAACACGAATTTCCGGATGCACGACGTGTCCCACCGTGTCGCATGCGTCGCACGGAAGCCGGTTGACATCCAGTTTCGTGCGCTTCTTGCCGACGGAGGCGGCGCGGCCTCGGCGACGTCGGGCCCGGAAAAAGACGACGCGCGGGGACGCCGGGCTCACCGGCGTCGCTCCGCGCGTCCGTTCCTCTCGGGGAAGCAGTTCGTGGACTACGCGAGAGGAGACGCGTAGTCCCTCGGAATCACATCGAGAGACCGCCGTCGACGTCGATCGTCCTGCCGTTGAAGTAATCGCACTCGAGCACGAACTTCACCGCCACCCAGATGTCCTCCGGGACGCCGATGCGCCCGACGGGGATGTTCGCGACGAGGGCATCGCGCGCCTTCTGGTTCATCCCCTGGGTCATCGGCGTCTCGATCATGCCGGGGGCGACGGCGCCGACGCGGATGCCGAACGAGGCGAACTCGCGCGACCAGGTGACCGTGTTCGCGGCGAGGGCGGCCTTCGCCGCCGTGTAGTTCGACTGCCCGCGGTTGCCGTGGCGGGCGATGCTCGAGATGTTCACGATCACGCCGGGGCGCGTGTTCGTCTCGACCATCTTCGCGACGATGTCTCGCGCGAGGAGGGTCGCGCCGGTCAGGTTCACGCCGATGACGGCGTCCCACTGCTCCTTCGTGAGCGTCTTCACGGCGCCGGTCTCGCGATCCTTCTTCACGAGGAGGCCGTCGCGGAGGATGCCGGCGTTGTTGACGAGGCCGTTCAGCCCGCCCATCGCACCGTGCGCCCAGGCGACGAACGAGGCGACGTCCGCCTCGTCGGCCACGTTCAGGCGACGGGCGTGGATCTTCCCCTTCAGCCCCTTGCCGGCCTCGAGCGTCTCGGCGAGGCCGACCTCGTTGACGTCGCCGACGGCGACCTGCGCCCCCGCCTCGGCCAAGCGGACGGCGAAGTGACGGCCCATGCCCTGGGCGCCACCGGACACGACGATCTTCAGGTCTTCGAGCTTCATGGCCGGCGACTCTACCGCCGGCCCAGGGGCTCGTCACCAGCCGTCACCAGCGGATCCAGCCGAAATGGCTCGCGGCGAGGAGCGCCGCCGCGACGACCGCGACCTCGAGCGCAAACCGAGCGGTCCTCCGGAGGACGCGGTAGCCGACGACGACGACGATCGCCGCCACGAGGAGCGCTGGAAGTCCGGTGTGGGCGGAAAGCCAGGCGAGGACGGAGCGGAGGTGCTTCCCCGCGGCCGCCCAGCTCCCCTCTCCCGCGAATCCGGCGACAGCCGCCATGATTCGGGAGATTCGGGACAAGACGGCGCGCGCGAGCACGCCTCATCGTCCCGCGGGAAGGCGCGCCGGGGAAAGAGAAGCGGGGAAGCGGGGAACCTGACAAGCGGCAAGCGGATCGGCGAAACCACGAGATTCCGATGCGAACCGATTTGTTCGGCATGCGGAAGTGAGGTTAAGCTGCCATCCGGACCATGGTCCGACGCGCGGCCGCGGAGGCCGAGCGTCCTCCGGTGAACGTGCATGCATACGATCGGCGAGCAAGACCTGCGGCGTGCGGCTGACGTCCTCGTGACCACCGCGCTGCGCGTGACCCCCGGCGAGCGCTTCGTCGCGGTCGGTGATGCCGATTCGGTGCCCCTGCTCCAAGCGCTCGAGGCGGCCGCGCGCGCCGCCGGCGCGGAGGCCGCCGCCCTGCGGCTGGACCTCCTCCGGAGCTTCGCGACGAACCACTCCGGCGAGCGTCCGCACAAGGTCCTGCCGGATGGCGTCCGGCGCGCGATGCTCTCGGCGCAGGCGAGCGCGTTCGTCGCCTCGGATCCGCACGCCGAGGCCTCGATGCGTGACCAGCTCCTCCACATCGTGGGCGCCTGCCGCATCCGTCACGCGCACATGCCCGGCATCTCGGAGGCCGCGTTCGCGCGCGGGCTCTCGCTCGACGTCGGCGTGCTCGCGGACGTGGGCCGCGAGGTCGAGCGCCGCGTCGAGGTCGCCCGCGAGATCCTCGCGACGAGCGCGACCGGCACCGAGCTCACCGTGAAGCCCACCGCCGGGCGGCGCTGGGTCTCGCGCTTCGGGCGCGTGTCGCCCGGCGAAGCGGTCGTGTTCCCGACCGGGTCGTTCATCGCGAGCCAGGACGAGGTCTCCGGCGTGTTCGTCGCCGACGCGAGCATCGGCGAGTTCTTCGGCGCGCGCGAAGGCCTCCTCCGCGATCCCGTCCGCTTGACGATCACGCACGGACGCGTGATGCGCGTCGAAGCGGATCACAATCCGCAGCTCGTGAAGGACATCGAGGCCATGCTCGGCGTCGCGCAGAGCTCCGATCGCGTCGGGCTCGTGATCCTCGGCGTGAACGAAGGGATCGGCGCGCCGACCGGCGACGTCTCCCTCGACCAGCACCGGCCGGGCCTCCACCTCGTGCTCGGTGACCCGATGGGCAAGGTCACCGGCGCGACGTGGTCGGCGCGTACGAGCTTCGCCGCGTGTCAGGCGAACGGGAGCGTCGTCGTCGACGGCGTCACCGTCGTCGACCGCGGGAAGCTCGTCCACCTGCGCTGAGCGCGCGGAGGCCGCCGCGAAGGCGCATGCTAGCTTCCAGGCATGCGCCTCCGCGTCGTCGCCGGATCCTTCGTCGCTGCTGCCGTCGTATTCTGCGTCGCGTGCAGTGACGACGCGAGCGCGCCGGCTCCTTCCGGCGCGTGCTCCGGCACGGGCTGCGCCGATGGCGGCGCGAGCTCGCCCGAGGCCTCGACCGCGAGCGACAGCGCCGCTCCGCCCCCCGCCGATGCAGGCGGCGACGCCGGCGCGATCGTCTACCCCGACCCGCTCGCCGGCACGACGAAGACGGCGACGCTCGTGAAGGCGGGCTTCCAGTTCACCGAAGGCCCGCTGTGGATCGGCGGTCGCCTCCTCTTCACCGACATCCCCGCGGCCACGATCTACCAGCTCGAGGCGAACGGCACGACGAGCGTGTTCCGCGCGCAGAGCGGCAACGCGAACGGGCTCGCCGTCGACCCGCAGGGTCGCCTCCTCGCCGCCGAGCACGGCAACCACCGCGTCTCGCGGAGCCTCGCGGACACCGGCGCGACGGTGACGGCGGTCACCGAGCGCTTCGAAGGCAAACGTTACAACTCCCCGAACGACGTCATCGTCCGCGCCGACGGGAACGTCTACTTCACCGATCCCGATTACGGCGGCCCGATCCAGAACGACAACCAGCTGCCGATCCGCGGCGTCTATCGCGTCGACCCGCAGGGCAACGTCACGCGCATCGCCGACGACCTCGCGAAGCCGAACGGGATCGCGCTCTCGCCCGACCAGAGCACCCTCTACGTCGACGACACGGAAGGGGGCTTCGTCCGGCACTATCCGGTGAACGCGGACGGCAGCGTCGGCGCGCCGGCGAAGCTCTTCGACACCGCGCAGAAGGGCTGCGACGGCATGGCGGTCGACGACGCAGGCAACCTCTACGTGACGACGCAGGCGGGCGTGGAGGTCTTCGATCGCGCCGGAAAACCGCTCGGGACGATCACCGTCGCGAAGACGCCGACGAACGCGAGCTTCGGTGGGGTCGGCCGTCGCGTGCTGTACATCACCGCACAGGACAGCCTTTATTCGATCACGACGAATGTTCCCGGGTTGCCCTGACCGGCGCCGTGAACTACCTACGAGCCCATGCGTCTGGTCGTCTTCGGTGCGGGTTACGTCGGTCTGGTGACGGGCACGGGTCTGTCCGACCTCGGCCACGAGGTCCTGCTCTACGACATCGACCCGGACAAGATCGCGATGCTCGAGGACGGGCGGATCCCGATCTACGAGCCAGGCCTCGGCGACCTCGTCCACCGCAACCAGCGCAACGGGCGCCTCTCGTTCGCGAGCGCGATCCCGGACGAGTTCGCGAACGCCGACGCGTACTTCATCGCGGTCGGCACCCCGCCGGGGCCCGACGGCGCCGCGGATCTGTCGGCCGTCCTGGCCGTCGCCGACACGATCGCGAAGACCGCGAAGGCGCCCGCGCTGGTCGTCGTGAAGAGCACGGTCCCGGTCGGGACGTGCGACGCGGTGCAGGCGCGGCTCGCGCCCGCGAAGGTGCCGCTCGAAGTCGTCTCGAACCCCGAGTTCCTCAAGGAGGGCGACGCGGTCAGTGACTTCTTCAAGCCGGACCGCGTCGTCATCGGCGCGCGGAGCGACGAGGCACGGCAGCTCCTCCGCGAGCTCTACGCGCCGCTCCAGCTCTCCGGCGAGCGCCTCGTCGTCACCGACCCGCGCTCGAGCGAGCTCATCAAGTACGCGTCGAACACGATGCTCGCGATCCGCATCTCGTTCATGAACGAGCTCTCGCGGCTCTGCCACGCGACGGGCGCGGACATCCACTCCGTGCGCCTCGGCGTCGGCACCGACTCGCGCATCGGCAAGAAGTTCCTCTACGCCGGCCCCGGCTACGGCGGCTCCTGCTTCCCGAAGGACGTGCAGGCGCTGATGGCGCTCGGTCGCGAGCACGGCGTGCAGATGCGCGTCGCGGAGGCCGCGCACACCGCGAACGAGGAGCAGGCCGTCTTCCTCGCGCAGCTCGTCGAGAAGGCGCTCGAAGGCGTGATGGGCAAGCAGATCACGCTCTGGGGCCTCGCGTTCAAGCCGGAGACGGACGACATCCGCGAGTCGCCTGCGGTGAAGCTCGCGAACGTGCTCCTCGAGCGCGGCGCGCAGGTCGTCGGGCACGATCCCGAGGCGGGTCCGAACTTCGCCAAGCACTTCGGCAGCAAGGTCAAGGTCACCGAGCGCGACTACGACGCTCTCGACGGCTCGCACGCGCTCGTCCTCCTGACCGAGTGGCGCAGCTATCGCGCGCCGAACTTCGCCGAGATCAAGAAGCGGCTGAAGGCGTCCGCGAGCGGGATGCCGCCCGTGCTCGTCGACGCGCGCAACATCTGGCGCCCGAACGAGGTCATTCGCGCGAACCTCCGTTACCAGGGCATCGGCGTCGCCCTGAATCGGGTGGCCGACCGGCCGTCGCAGCGCTAGCTTGCCGCCCATGCGGCGCTGGCTCGTCACGGGCGGGGTGGGGTTCATCGGCCACCACCTCACGCGCGCGCTCCTCGCGCGCGGCGACACCGTCCGCGTCCTCGACGACTTCAGCAACGCCCCCTACCCGACCGCGCTGAAGCGACAGAACGCGGAAGCACTCCGTCGCGACCACGGCGAGGACGTCCTCACGATCACCGAGGGCTGCGTCACCGATCGCGCGCTCGGCGCGCGGCTCGTCGAGGGCAGCGACGGCGTGCTCCACCTCGCCGGGCTCGCCGGCGTGCGCCCCTCGTTCGCCGACCCGGCGCACTACGCGAAGGTGAACGTCGAGGGCACCGCGAACCTGCTCGACGCCGTGCAGCGCAAGGGCGTCCCGACGTTCGTGCTCGCCTCGAGCTCGTCGGTCTACGGCAACGCGACGCCGCTCCCCGCTTCGGAGGATGCGCCGGCGATCGTGCCCGAGTCGCCGTACGCGGCTTCGAAGCGGAGCGCGGAGCTCGTCGTCGCGGCGATGGTGAAGAAGACGCCAGCGGTGCGATGTCCGTGCCTCCGCTTCTTCACCGTCTACGGCCCGCGCCAGCGCCCGGAGATGGCGATCACGCTCTTCCTCCGCGCGATCCTTCGCGGCGCGCCGATCACCGTCTTCGGCGACGGGTCGATGATGCGCGACTTCACCCACGTCGAGGACATCGTCCGCGGGGTGCTCGCCGCCGTCGACGGCGCACCGGCCGGCTACCGCCCGTACAACCTCGGCTCCGGCGCGCCGATCCAGCTCGCGGCGCTCGTCGAGGCGATGGGCCGCGCGGCGGGCAAGACGCCGATCGTCGAGCACGCGCCCGTCCCGCTCGGCGACGTCGACGCGACGTTCGCCGACATCTCGCGCGCCGAGCGCGAGCTCGGATGGAAGCCGCGGATCGCGCTCGAGGACGGCCTCCGGACCGTCGTCGCGTGGCTCCGCGAAGAGATGCGGTAGGGGCCCCCGCGCGGCGTCATCCCGAGAGGCGGCGCCGGCGCGCCGACGCGGCGAGCGTCGCCGCGACGAGCGCGAGCAACGCCGCCGGCAAGCCGCGGACGCCGTCGCCGGGGCGCGCGATCCGACAGCCCTCCCCTTCCGTGGGCCCGCAGTCGAGCTCGATCGCCGCCTGGTGCGCCTCGCGATCGGCTTCGGTCGGTTCGAGCGAGGTGACCGTCACCGGCGCGCAGACTTCGGCCGTCGTCGCGAAGGCCGAAGAGACGCCGGCGTCGTCCGCCGGCTTCGACCCCGTCTCGACGCACACCGTCGCGCCGAGCCGGTCGAACCTCGCGACGTTCGACTCGTTCCCGGCTTGCTTCGCGACCACGTTGCCGGCGGCGTCCTTCAACACGTACGTCGCGGCTGCGGGCGCCCATGTGTTCTCACGATTCGCCGCAGCTTCCGTCACGAACGCGACGAACAGAGATTTCTTGAACCCCTTGTAGTGTGCATCGAAACACGACCCGCTCGGCGGCACCGTGCAGACTCTGGCGGTGGACTCGTCCTCGACGATGGACGCGGACATCGTCAGACGCGCTACGTAGCCCGACGCGGCGGGGACCATGGAGCAAGCGCGGGCCTCCCGCGCTCCGACGAGCAAGGTCGCGAGGACGAGGCCAGGTGCGAAGAGAAGAGCGCCCGTGAGGCGTGCGTGAAAGAACATGGGCTCCGAACTGCAACGCGCGGACCAGATGGTCCGGCGCAGTGTCGCCTCGGAGAAATCGCCCGCTCGCACCCATCTGCGGAGGCGAGGACGCGGCACAGCCTGACACAGACGAAGCCCCTGACGGAGCGCTTGGCTCGGCGAAAGACGCGCTGACGCCAGAGCGCGCGGCCCCGGGATCCCCGCAGCCGGTCGCGCCTCAGCCGAGGATCCGCGCGAGGCTTGCGGCGCACTCGGCGACCGGGACCTTGCCGCGCGCGCCGACGCAGAAGCGCTTGTCACCGACGGTGACGTCGAAGCGCTGGATCCCGAGCTCGGCGGAGCGCTCCTCCGAGATCGCGATCGCGCCGACGACGAAGAGCTCCGCCTCGGACCCCGCGCCGGCGATCGCGAAGCCTTCTTCGCTCGCGAGCACCAGGGTCTCGACCGCGTGCCGCTCGGCCGCCTGCTCCAGGTAGAGCTGGGCCGCGGCCACCACGTTCTCACTCCGCCGGACGCGCCTGTCGAGCATCACCGAGCCCCCGTGGATCCACCCTACGGAGGGTTCGCGCCGAGGGGCAAACTCTCGGGCAGAGCGCTGCTAGAGTCCGTCGGGTAGCGCATGACCGTCCTCGTCGTCGCCGAGAAGCCGAGCGTCGCCCGCGACATCGCGGACGTCCTCGGCGCGCGCGAGCGCGGGAACGGCTTCTTCAAGAGCGCGACCCACGTCGTGACGTGGGCGATCGGCCACCTCGTCGCGCTCGCCGAGCCGCAGGAAGTCGATCCGGCCTGGGCACGCTGGCGGATGGACGTCTTGCCGATGGTCCCCGCGTCGTGGCCGCTCACCGTCCTCGAGCAGACGAAGGACCAGTTCGAGGTCGTGAAGAAGCTGCTCCGCGCGAGGGAGACCCGCGAGGTCGTCTGCGCGACGGACGCCGGGCGCGAGGGCGAGCTCATCTTCCGCTACATCTACGAGGCCGCCGGCGCGAAGAAGCCGGTTCGCCGGCTCTGGATCTCGTCGCTCACGCCGGACGCGATCGCCGAAGGGCTCCGGAAACTCCGCGACGGCAGCGCCTTCGACGGGCTCGCCGACGCCGCGCGTGCGCGCAGTCGCGCCGACTGGCTCGTCGGGATGAACCTCTCCCGCGCGTACAGCCTCCTCCACGACGATCACTTCTCGGTCGGTCGCGTGCAGACCCCGACGCTCGCGATGGTGGTCGCGCGCGAGCTCGAGATCCGCGCGTTCGTGCCGGAGACGTACCTCGAGGTCGTCGCGCGCTTCGGCCCGACGGAGGAAAGCGCACCGGGCGCCTACGACGGCACGTGGTTCGACCCGAACGTGAAGGGCGAAGGGACGCGGCGCCTCCCAGCCGACCCCGAGAAGGGCGCCGCGGAGATCGTCCGCCGAGCGCGCGAAGGAGACGCGCGCGTCGCCTCCGTCGAGCGAAGGGAACGTCGGATCCCGCCGCCGCAGCTCTACGACCTCACCGAGCTGCAGCGTCACGCGAACCGCCTCTACGGCCTCACCGCGAAGCGCACGCTCGAGATCGCGCAGGCGCTCTACGAGAAGCACAAGATCATCAGCTACCCGCGAACGGACGCGCGACATCTCTCGAAGACGGTGGCCGCGACCCTCCCCGAGATCGTGGCGGCGATCGCGGCCCCCTATCGCGAGCGGCTCGCGCCCGGGACCGGGACGAGGCCGCTCGGCCCGCGGTTCGTCGACGACGCGAAGGTCACCGACCACCACGCGATCCTGCCGACGACGAAGCGCGCGCCGGAGGGGCTCTCGCGCGAGGAGCGGCTCGTCTACGACCTCGTCTGCGTCCGTCTGCTCGAGGCCTGGCACGACGACCACGTGCTCTCGGTCACGAACGTCGTCACCGAGATCCGCGCGGGCGAGCACCGTGACCTCTACGCCAGCACCGGCACGAGCGTGGAGCGCGAGGGGTGGAAGGTCCTCGAGCGGAAGGCGCCCTCGAAGGACGAGGAGCCGACCTTGCCGGGCGGCCTCGCGAAAGGGCTCCCGCGCGCCGTCGTCTCGGCGAAGCCGCTCACGAAGCAGACGAGGCCGCCGCCCCACTTCACCGATGCGACGCTCCTCACCGCGATGGAGACCGCCGGGCAGGCGCTCGAGGAGAAGGAGCTCTCGCGTGCGATGCGCGAGCGCGGCCTCGGCACGCCGGCTACGCGGGCGGCGATCCTCGAGACGCTCCTCCGGCGCGAGTACGTCGTGCGCGAGGGCAAGGTGCTCCGCGCGACCGAGAAGGGGATCGAGCTCGTCTCGGTCGTGCACCCGCACGTCAAGAGCCCGGCGATGACCGGCGAGTGGGAGCGCGAGCTCGCGCTGATGGAGCGCGGCGAGGCCAGCCTCGACCTGTTCATGGAGAAGATCGAGCGCTACGTCCGCGACGTGATCGGCGTCGTCGCGACGCAGGCGCCCGCGCCGCGCGCGCCTCGATCCGACAGACCCGCGCACGGCGACGCGAGCTCGCCTCCTCCGCCCGCCCGCTCACCGCGACCGAGCGAGATCGGCGCGCTCCTGCGCGACACGTTCGGCTTCGCGTCGTTCCGTCCGCACCAGGAGGCGGTGTGCCGAGCATCGGCGGACGGCCGCGACGTGCTCCTCGTGATGCCGACCGGCGCGGGCAAGTCCCTCTGCTACCAGCTCCCCGGCCTCGCCCGCGGCGGCACGACGCTATGCGTGAGCCCGCTCGTCGCGCTGATGGAGGACCAGGTCGCCCAGCTCGTGAAGCGCGGCATCGCCGCGGAACGGATCCACGCGGGGCGCTCGCGCCTCGACGCGCGGGCGGCGTGCCGGCTCTACCTCGACGGCGCGCTCGAGTTCCTCTTCATCGCGCCCGAGCGCCTCGACGTTCCCGGCTTCCTCGAGATGCTCGCACGGCGGAAGCCTTGTCTCGTCGCGGTCGACGAAGCGCACTGCATCTCGCAGTGGGGCCACGACTTCCGCCCCGACTACCGCAAGCTCGGCGAGCGGCTCCAGAAGCTGCGGCCCGCGCCGATCGTCGCCGTCACCGCGACCGCGACGCCGCGGGTGCAGGACGACATCGAGAGCGAGCTGCGGCTCGAGCGGCCGCTTCGCTCGATCCACGGCTTCCGCCGCACGAACATCGCCGTCGAGGTCGTCGAGGCGAGCCCGCCTTCACGGCTCGAGCTCGTCGTCGAGCTCCTCGGGGCGCCGATGCGCCGTCCCGCGATCGTCTACACGCCGACGAGGAAGGAAGCGGAGCGCTACGCCTCCGCGCTGCGGGCCGACGCCTACCACGCCGGTCTCTCCGCCACGGAGCGCGAGAAGATCCAGGAGGCGTTCCTCTCCGGGAAACGTGACGTCATCGTCGCGACGATCGCGTTCGGGATGGGAATCGACAAGGCAGACGTGCGCACCGTGATCCACACGGCGCTCCCCGCGTCGATCGAGGGCTACTACCAGGAGATCGGGCGCGCCGGCCGCGACGGCAAGTCGTCGCGCGCCGTCCTCCTCCATTCGTTCGCCGACACGCGGACGCACGCGTTCTTCCTCGAGCGGGACTACCCCGAGACGTCGGTCCTCGCATCGCTCGTACGCGCGGTTCCCGCGAACGGCACGACGGTCGACACGCTCCGCGCGAGGGCACGCCTCGAGGACGACACGTTCGAGAAGGCGCTCGAGAAGCTGTGGACGCACGGCGGCCTCCGGATCGAGGGCGACGGCGTCGCGCGCGGGACCACCGGCTGGGAGGCTCCCTACGAAGAGCAACGCGCGCACAAGCAAGCGCAGCTCGACGCGATGAAGCGCTGGGCGGAAAACGCCGCATGCCGGATGCGTGGGCTCGTCGCCCACTTCGGCGATCAGAACGACTCGGGGCTCGGCTGCGGGATCTGCGACGTGTGCGCGCCCGAGCTCGGGATCGCGCAGCGGTTCCGACCGCCGAGCGCGGAGGAGCAGCGGAAGGCCGACGCCGTGCTCGCGACGTTGCGCACGCGCGACGGACGCGCCGCCGGGCAGCTCCAGCGCGAGCTCTTCGGCGAGACCCCGGACGACCGGCGCGCGCTCGAGCGCGTGCTCGCCGCGCTCGTCCGCGCGGGGGCGGTGAACGTCACGGCGGCGACCTTCGAGAAGAACGGCACGACGATCCCGTTCCAACGCGTGACGCTGTCAGGGGGCGCGACGCGCCCTCTCCTCTTCCCCGAGGTGAGACCGGAGGCGCGCGCGACCGGCGGACGGCGCGGCGGGAAGCGCCGGGGCACGGGCAAGGGCAAGGCCCCGCGCGGCTCGCGCCGGACGCCGAAGTCGCCGGTCGCTTCGAGCGGCTCGCCGCTCGAAGCCGCGCTGCGTGCCTGGCGCCTCGCGGAGGCGAAGACGAAGCGCGTCCCCGCCTTCCGCGTGCTCACCGATCGCGTGCTCGCCGCGATCGCCGAGAAGCGCCCCCGCAGCGAGACGGAGCTCCTCGCGGTCGCGGGTGTCGGCAAGCGGTTCGTCGCGCTCTACGGGCGTGCGCTGCTCGCAGTGCTCCGCAGCGGCTGACCCGTTTCCTGTTTCGCCCGAAGCAGCGTTCCCGCTCGCCAGGGGTCCGGCCTGATGCTGACGGTAGGTTGTCGTGGACGTGAACGTGGTCGTGGACCTCGACGTGAACGTGAACGTGGACCTGGTCGTGCAGACATCGACGTCCGAGCGGTCCAAGGACAACGCCTCGTCTCGTCCCCGCATGGCGAGACGTGACGCGGTCGGTGGGCAGAGCGGGTAGCGGAGCTCGAACGCTCGTCAACGTGTGACGACCCCGTCCACGTTCACGTTCACGTCGACGTCGACGTCAACGTCGACGTCAAGGTCGACGTCCACGTCGAAGACCACGTCGGTGACGCTCGCTCTCGACCCCTTGCCCGTTGCCGGTCGCCTGTTGCCCGTTCCCTGTTTCTCCGTCGTGCACGCACGGGGTGTCTCGTGCGCTGCACGCCCTGTCTCATCCGCCGAGACACCTGTATCGCCGCCGTTCCCGCCTGATTCCGCGGGTGAACCGCCCTCTCCGCGAATGGCACGCCCCCTGCTCGACGTCTCCTCCGTGAGCACCGACAGCACCCTGTCCCACGCGACGAAGACGACGTTCTACGCCGACGACGAGATCTGCGTCTTCGCGGTGGAAGAGGAGATCACGGAAGAGGACGCGCTGCTCCTCGAGGCCGACGCGCCCGCGAGCCAGCGCGAGACCCTGCCCGCCCCGCCCGACGTGCCGGAGGCGCTCCGCTGCCCGGAGGTGCCGCGCGTCCCCACCCTCGCCTCGTTCGTCGGCTTGTGCGCGGCGGGATGGGCCGCCGCCGCCGCGCTCACCGTGCTCCTCACCGATGCGCCGCTGTCCGTCCTCGTCGACGAGCTCTCGCGCGCACTCCCCTGACCTACTCGACGAAACGCGCCCCGAGGAAAGACAGGTAGACGCCGGGGTTGTCCTCGAAGAACCGGACGAGGTCGCGACGCTCGAGCGCAAAGAGCTTCCCCGCCTTCGTCACGCGCGCGCAGGCCTCGGACGCGGTGCGCGTCCGGAGCGCGTCCACGTCGCCGACGAACGCGCCCGACGTGAACGGCGTGAGCTCCCCGCCCGGGCTCGTCAGCGTCACGACCGCGTCCTCGACGAGGTACGCGCGCGAGGGCACGGTGCCCTCGCTCCAGAGCACTTCGCCCTCCGCCACGGCGATCGGCACGAGGTAGGTCTGGAGCTGCGTCTTCTGCGAGCTCGTGAGGCTCGCGAGGGCGCTGTTCTTCGCGAGCAGCTCCCACGCGCCTTCGCCGCGCACGCGCACGAGGCGCTCGAGGCGCGTCAGCATCTCGCTCCCGCGGAGGATCGCGAGGAAGTCGTTCCGGTCGATCGCGACGAGCTGCACGTCGGTGCGCGCGATCGCGTCGGCGGTGCGCGGCTGGTCGAGGAGGATCGCGATCTCGCCGAAGTAGTCGCCGGCGCGGTGACGCCGGAGCGAGACGCCGTCCTTCACGATCTCCACGATCCCGCGCGCGATGATGTAGAAGCTGTCGCCACGCGTGCCCTGCTTCACGATCTTCTCGCCGGCGGGGAGCTCGAACGTCCTCGCGACCTGGAGGAGCGTGCGCGCGCGAGAGAGCGGCAGGTCGCGCAGGAAGTCGACCATCGAGAAGACGTCGAGCATGTCGATCGCTTCCGCGAAGCGCGGGCTCGCGGAGGGGTCGACGCGGATCGTGTTCTCGAGCCCGACGCTCGCGGCGCGGAGGCCGCCTTCCTTCGGGACGTCCTTCTCCGCGATGTGGACGAGCCAGAGGCGCTTTTTCACGTCCTCCGGCAGCGCGGCGAGCGCCGTCGTCGGCGTGTGGAGCGGCGGGATCCCGGCCTCGTGCAGGATCGCGCTGTGGTGCGCCGGAAAGCTCACGAGGTCCTCGAAACGCGCGCGCTCGAGCACGCCCTGGTCGAACATCTCGGTGACGCGCTCGGGATCGTAGAGCGTGTCGGCGCTGATCGAGAGGCTGCGGTTGCCGTAGAACGCGTCGAAGCCGATCGTCGGGATCGAGTGGAGCGTGTAGCGGAACCAGAGCTCGCCGCCGCGGACGTAGACCGGCGCGCCGATCCGGACCGGGTGGAACGAGAAGGTGCGGCGGAGCACGTCCTCGCCGAGGCCCGAGAGCGCCGAGTACTTCCGGAGGAAGGAGCCGAGGATGTGCGGCGTCGTGTAGAGGCTGACCTGCCCTTCCTCGAGCAGCTTCTGGAACGTGCCGGCGTCGTGGTCGGCGTGGCAGTGCGTGAGGATGACGCCGTCGATCGTCTTCGGCGCGACGCCGCGCGCCCGGAGGTACTCGGTCGTGTCGGTCGGCGGATCGACGAGGATCGCGCGCCCGCCCATCCAGAGGAGGAAGCCGGTCGTCTTCCCGGAGGGGTCGAACCCGTGGCTCGCGCCGAGGACGGTGACGCCGAACTGCGGAGGGACGAAGGTGCCGGGGGCTACGTCGTCGAGCGTGCCGTCGCGCGGCGGGAGGCGCACGAGCGCGTCGACCGTCGCGATCGTGCGCTCGTTCTCGCGGATGACGAGCGTCTCACCCTCGCGCGCGAGCTCGACGCCGCCGTCGAATGCCGCACGTCCCTGCTCGTCGAGGTGGACGAACTCGATGAGGTCGTCGACGCTGAGGCGGCCCTTGCCGGGGAGCGTCCTGAAGTACTCGCTCTCGCGCTTGAACCGAGGCCTCTTGCCCTCGGGGTAGCCTGCGTCGAACTCGCTCGCGAGCGGCTCGCCCTCGGGGCCGAAGAGCGTCTCCTGGAACACGGCGCGGACGCGGCGCTCGACGTCGCGGTCGAGCGCGACGAGCCTGCACCGGCGCTTCAGGAGGAAGAAGCTGTAGTACGCGGGGAATTCGAACTCGGCGACGGAGAGGCCGCGGCGCCGGTCGAAGAGCTCGAGCGGCAGGACGTAGGCGATCGGCACGTCGAGCCGCATCTCCATCACGTCCTTGATCGTCTCGGGCGGCATGCCGACCTGGATGGCACCGGCGCTCGTACGCACGTAGGTGCCGCCGCGGGGCAGCGCGATCGGCGACGCAGCGAGCAAGGTCGTGGAGCGATCCATGGTCGGGAGGCCGAGAATACCCGCTTCCGGAGCCCGCGGATCCTTCGCGTCGTCGGGAAAGGGGTGTTAGATCTGGCGGGGTGAGCGTCGTCGGGATCGATCTCGGCACGACCAACACGGTCGTCGCCTGCGTCCGCTCCGGGAAAGTGCACGTGCTCGCCGACGAGCACGGTCAGCGGCTTCTCCCGAGCGTCGTCAGCTTCCATCCCAACGGCGAGGTGCTGGTCGGCGGCGCCGCCCGGGCGCGTCGCGTCATCGACCCGAAGAACACCGTCTACAGCCACAAGCGCCTCATCGGCCGGTCGTGGGGCAGCCCCGAAATCGTCCAGGCGAAGCAGCGCTTCGCGTTCGAGCTCCGCGAGGGCCCGGGGCAGGGTCCGCTCGTCCACGCGCGCGGCCAGGACTACACCCTGCCCGAGATCAGCGCGTTCGTCCTCAAGCGGACGAAGCAGATCGCGGAGACCGCGCTCGGCGGCCCCGTCGAGCGCGCCGTCATCACGGTCCCGGCGCACTTCAACGAGCTCCAGCGCGCGAGCACGAAGGTCGCCGGCCGCGTCTCCGGCCTCGAGGTGCTGCGGATCCTGAACGAGCCGACCGCGGCCGCGCTCGCCTACGGGCTCGGCCGGTCCGGCAACGAGCGCGTCGCGGTCTACGACTTCGGCGGCGGCACCTTCGACTGCACGCTCCTCGACCTGAGCGGCAACGTGTTCGAGGTCCTCGCGACGGCGGGTGACTCGTTCCTCGGCGGCGACGACGTCGACTCGCTCATCGCCGAGCGCATGGCGGAGTCGTTCCTCAAGGCGCATCGGATCGATCCGCGCACCGATCCGCAGATGCTCGAGCGCCTCCGGACGAGCGCGGAGGAGATCAAGATCCAGCTCTCCACCGCCGAGACGCACACCGTCGTCCTCAAGGACATCGCGCACGGCCTCGGCGGCTCCTCGATCCACTTCACCTTCACGATGTCGCGGCGCGATCTCGAGAGCGCGGTCATGCCGCTCGTCGATCGCACGTTCAAGGTCACGCAGGACGCGCTGTCGCTCGCGCGCCTCACGCCGACCGGCTTCGACAAGGTGATCCTCGTCGGCGGATCGACCCGGATGCCGCTCGTCAGGAAGCGGGTCGAGGCGTTCTTCGGGACGGCGCCGCTCGATCGCGTCAACCCCGACGAGGTCGTCGCGATCGGCGCCGCGATCCAGGCCGCTGCGCTCACCGAGGGACAGAAGCGGAAGAGCATCCCCGCTCCCCCGCCCGTCCCCGGCCAGCCGCGGACGCTTCCCGGCGTGCAGCTCGACGAAGGCACGACGCAGGTTGGCTCGCCGACGAGCAAGCCGGGGCCCGCGTTCGGGAAGCCGCCGCCGAGCTTCTCGGACAAGCCCGCCCCGTCGACGAAGCCGGGTCCGCCGGCGCCGGCGACCGCGCGGAGGCCGCCCGTGGTCCCGCCCAAGGCGCCCGTCCCTGGTCAGGGCGAGAGCGACGACCCTTCGTTCGCGTCGTTCCCCGACCTCGCGGTGCCGACGCCGTTCGAGTGGATCCCCTCGGGCACGCCGAAGACCGAGCGAACGCAGCCGAAGCCGCCGTCGGAGCGGAGCCTCGACGCGAAGACGGTGACGGCCGCGGTTCCGTCGCCGAACAGTGGCCCGATCAGCGGGTTCCCGAAGAGCAGCGTGCCGGGCGGCACGACGACGCCGAACGCGCCAGCGCCCCGCGCGCGGATGCCGTCCGAGCCCGACAGCTTCGGCGGCTTCGGAGACTTCGGCGCTCTGAACGAGCCGCCGTCGCTCGTGTCGACGCCGAGCGCGAGCCTGCCGAGCTTTCCGAGCATGACCGGCGCCGCTCGCGGAAGTGTCGCCGCGCCGTCCGAGCCCGAGCCGTTCGCGTTCGGCGACACCGGGGAGCACTCCACGCCGAGCGCCTCGTTCGACAGCAGCGCCGGGTCGATGCCGGGCCTGCGGCCCGCGTCGGCGGACTTCGGGCAGATTCGCGATCTCTCGATCATGTCGACGCCGGGCATGCAGGCGCCGTCGACGCGCGGGCCGACGAGCTCCGCGGGCGAGTTCGGTCAGATCAAGGATCTCTCGATCGTCTCGACGTCGTCGGAGACGAAGGACGTCGACGCGATCACCGAGGCGCGCCGGCAGGCGATGGCCGGCCCGTTCGGGTTCGACGAGGACAACGACGACACCGCCGCGATGCACCGCGGTCCCGGCGCGGCGGTCACGTCCGCCGTCGACGAGGCCGCCGACCTCCCTGCCGTCGTCCCGACCGCCGATCTGCCCTCCGTCGCGCGGAGGCCGCCCGCGTCGCGCAAGCCGGGCCAGGTCGGGATGGCGCCTACGGGCGGCTCGTCGATGCTCGGCAAGCCGCCGCCCGTCGTCGCGCCGCAGCCGTTCGGTCCGATGGAGCGCGTGAACGAGGCGCCGCCGCCTTCGCGCACGGCCGCGATCCCGCCGCAGGTCAAGGGGCCGCCGCCGGCGCCGCCGACCGCACGCGCAGCTCCGGCGGCACGTCCGAACACGACGGGACCGATGCCCGCCCGGAGCCCCGGCGCTCCGGCGACGACGTCGCCGATGGCGGCGCGTCCGCCGGTGCCGAACACGACCGCGCCGATGGCGGCGCCGGCGCCGGGCGCGCCTCCGTCGCGTCCGCCGCCTGCTCCGTTCGCCGCGACGCTCGCCTCGCCGATGCAGCAGCCGCCGCCGTTCCAGACGACGATGCCCCTCCAGCAGACGCCGCCGGTGCCGCCGCATGCGAGCGGCTCGGGTCCGTACGCGGCGATGCCGCCGGGTCCGTCCGGCCCGTACGCCTCGCAGCCGCCGCCCGGTGGGTCGGGTCCCTACGGAGGCGCGTACGCCTCGCAGCCGACGCAGGTGCCCTATGGCTCGCAGCCGCCGGCTCCCTACGGTTCGCAGCCGGCGGCTCCGTACGGCTCGCAGCCTCCGCCGATGGGGTCGAGCCCGCCGCCGATCTTCGGCGCCTATCCCTCGTCGCCGCCCGGCACGTCGTCGGACGTCCCGGTCGCGGGTCATGCGCCGTACGCGTCGAACGTCCCGGCCGCTCCGGCGCCCGCGCGGAACCTCGGGTTCGCCGCGCCCGTGCTCGTCGACGTCACGCCGCGCGCGCTCGTGGTCGAGACCGCCGGCGGCTACACGGACACGATCATCCCGCGGAACGCGAAGATCCCCTGCGAGCGCACGCGTCGCTTCGCGACCGGGCGCGACCAGCAGACGACGGTGCGCGTGCGTGTCGCGCAAGGCGAGCACGGGCACTTCCCGCAGAACACGTTCCTCGGAGAAGTGGAGCTCTCGGGCCTTCGTCCGGCGCCGCGCGGCGAGGTCGTCGTCGCGGTCACGTTCGAGGTCGACGCCGACGGCACGCTCCGCGTCCGCGCGCGCGACGTGCAGACGGGCCAGGAGGCCCGCGCGACGCTGCAGCTCATCGGCGTCGCCGACGAGTCCTCCGTCGTCATGATGATCAACCGCTTCGCGCAGCAGCCCGTCACCGGCAACGGTCCGTCGGGTCCCGTCTCCTGAGGCGACGTCGATAGATGGACGGGCCTGCGATCCGCCAGTGGCTGACGGCGCTCGATCACTTGTCGTTCTACGAGCTCTTCCGGGTGACGCCGCACGCGTCGTTCGACGAGCTCCGCGACGCGTTCCACGGCTTCGCCGAGATCTTCCACCCCGACGTGCACACCTGGCGCCCCGCCGGGGAGCAGGCCGCGATCGGCTACATCTTCCGGCGCGGGACGGAAGCCTACCGCGTGCTCTCCGATCCGCAGCTCCGGGCGCGGTACGACGAAGCCCTCGCGAACGGCATCCTCCGGCCCGAGTCGCTCGTCGTCGAGAGCGACGCGGGCCCGCGCTCGCTCGCCCCGCAGGCGCAGAGCACCCGGCTCGTCGACCGGATCAAGAACCCGGGCGCGCGGCCGTTCGTCGTCCGCGCCGAGGAGCTCGCGAAGAAGGGCGACCCGAAGCAGGCGAAGATCCAGCTCGTCATGGCGATGCACATGGACCCGAAGAACCCTGCGCTCGAGGCCTTCGCGAAGGAGCTCGACGAAGCGGTGAAACGGCTCGCCGAAGAGTCGAAGAAGGCGTGGTCCAAGGGCTAGGCCGCGGATCGTGCTAACGTGGCCGCCGTGGCGAAGACCACCGGCAAGCCGAAGGGGAGCGCGGCGTTCACGGCGCTGTTCGCGCTGAGCACCCTCCTCCTCCTCCTGACGATCTACTGGACGTTCCTCCGCGCGCCGATCGAGGCGCGGATGGGGATCGTGCAGAAGATCTTCTACTTCCACGTGCCGAGCGCCTACGCGATGTACATCGGCGCGGCCGCCTGCTTCGTCGGCTCGGTCGGCTATCTCCTGAAGCCGACCGACGCGCGCGACGCGCTCGCGCGGGCGGGCTCCGAGGTCGCGATCGTGTTCGGGCTGATCGTGCTCGTCACGGGTCCGCTCTGGGCCGCGAAGGCGTGGGGCTACTTCTGGACGTGGGACCCGCGCCTCACCACCGCGATGCTGAGCTGGCTCGTCTACGTCGCCTACTCGGTGCTGCGCGCGTTCTCGGGCGACGGTCCCGGCGAGCGCAAGTTCGCCGCCGCGCTCGGCATCATCGGCGCGGCGAACCTACCGATCATCCACTTCAGCGTGCAGAAGTGGGGCGGCCAGCATCCCGTCGTCGTGACGGGCAAGGGCGGCGGCCTGCAGCATCCCGACATGAAGATCGCGTTCGCGCTCGGCATGGTGGCGTTCACGGTGTTCGCCGTGACGCTCCTCTGGGCGAGCATGCGGGTCGAGCTCGTGAAGAACCGACTCCGGAACGCCGAAGAGGACGCGGTCGATCTCGGTCTCGACGACCGCATGGAGGCCTGAGAGTGATGAGCGCAGACAAGGCTCCTCCGCCGGTGGAGAAGGCGTCGATGGCGGGGTCGCAGGAGAAGGCCGCCCCGGTGGGCGCAGCTCCTTCCGATCGCACGACCGACTTCACCGCGGTCGAGGGAAACGAGCAGTACAGCGGCGGGACGCTCCTCGTCGTCGCCTACCTCGCGATCTGGGCGATCCTGATGGCGTGGATCTTCCTCCTCTGGCGGAAGGCCACGGCGCTCTCCGCGCGCGTCGACGGGCTCGAGGCCGCGATCGATCGTGCGGCAGGAGCGCAGCCGAAGAAGAAGACAGAGTGAGCGATGGGCCTCCCCACGTCCGAGCACGTCATCTACATCCCGGCCGTGCTCCTCACGGGCATGGCGATCGGGTGGGCGCTCGGCGCACGAGCCGCCCGCCAGGCGATCGCGGATCGCCAGAAGCGCGCGAAGGAATGACCACCGGTCGAGGTTGAGCGCTCTCGAAAGGCGTGCGACCCTCGCCGCCCCAAGCCACTCTCCGGAGCAGCACACATGATCGACTTCGAGCTCACCGAGGAACAGCGCGCTCTCATCGACGCCGCCAAGCGCTTCGCCAAGGAGAAGATCATCCCGGTCGCTCCCGAAGCCGACAAGAAGTCGGAGTTCCCACGCGAGGTGTTCGCCGAAGCTTGGCGGCTCGGCCTCGCGAACCCGACCCTCCCCGCGGAGTACGGCGGGCCCGGCCTCTCCGACCTCGACTCGGTGCTCGTCACCGAGGAGCTCGCGTACGGGTGCAGCGGCATCCAGACGAGCATCACCGCGAACACGCTCGGCCTAACGCCGATCAAGCTCGCCGGGAGCGAGGAGCAGAAGAAGAAGTACTTCGGCTGGCTCATGAGCGAGCCGACGTTCGTGAGCTACGCGACGACGGAGCCGGGCGCCGGCAGCGACGTCGCCGGCCTCCAGACCCGCGCGGTCAAGCAGGCCGACGGCGGCTACGTGCTGAACGGCACGAAGGCGTGGATCACGAACGCGAACCTTTCCAGCTTCTACGTCATCTTCGCGACCGAGAACCCCGAGCTCCGGCACAAGGGCATCGGCGCGTTCATCGTCCACCGCGACGCGAAGGGCCTCACGGTCGGCAAGCACGAGGACAAGCTCGGGCAGCGCGCGAGCGACACCGCGCAGGTGATGCTCGACGGCGTCTACGTCCCGCCCGCGCAGGTCCTCGCGCCGCCGGGCCACGGCTTCAAGGTCGCGATGGAGACGTTCAACCAGACGCGTCCCGACATCGGCGGCATCGCCTGCGGGATCATGCGCCGGTGCATCGACGAGTGCGTCGCGTACGCGAAGGAGCGGAAGACGTTCGGCACCGCGATCGCCAACCACCAGCTCGTGCAGGCGCTGATCGCCGAGATGGCGATCCGCTACAACGCCACGCGCCTCCTCGTGCACAAGGCGGCGTGGAGCCTCGACAAGGGGATCCGCGACCCGCTCACCTCGAGCTGCGCGAAGGCGTTCGGCGCCGATGCGGCGATGCAGAGCGCGACGGACGCCGTGCAGGTCTTCGGCGGCAACGGGTACGTGAAGGAGTATCCCGTCGAGAAGCTGATGCGCGACGCCAAGATCCTCCAGATCTACGAAGGCACCGCGCAGATCCAGCGGATCGTCATCGCGAAGCAGCTCTTCTCCTGATGCGCGTCTTCGTCGCGAGCGCCGCCCTCGTCGCGAGCGGCGCGCTCGCGGCTTGCTCGCCGAGCGGGCCGCGCGACGTCGCAGGGGAAGGCCGCGACGTGCGCGTCGTCCCCTCCGCCGACGCCGGCTCCGCGCCGCTCGACACGTACGCGCACGTCGCGCGGCGCGCGCACGGCACGGTGGCGCTCGCCGAAGCGCGTCACCTCCGCGACGCCGACGCGCGCGCGTTCGTCGAGCACCTCGCCGACGAGCTCGAAGCATGCGCGAAGATGCTCGAAGGCCGAGGCGAGCTCGTCGACGGAGCGGCGCGCGTCGTCGCGATCGCGGGACCGCGCGGCACGGCGGAGGGCCTCAACGTGCGGCTCGCGCCGGGAGGCGCCGTCGCGCAGAACGCGCTCCTCTGCGTGCTCGCGCCCCTCCGCGCCTCCCCTTTCCCGCCGAGCACCGACGGCGCGCAGCCCGGGGTCGCGGTGGAGGTGACCTGGCAGCCGATCGGCGACCAGCGTGCACGATCTGGAAAATTGCAGCTCGACCAGCCAGCGGGCGACGCAGGACGCGCCGACGAGTGATCGGCGGAGCGTCCGCGCGCACGAGCGCGCAGCGCTGGTAAGAAGGCGGAACATCGGTAGGATTCCGGCTCGGCATGAGCGAGCTCCGTGACGGCGGCGCGCGGGTCCCCGCGCCGTCTCGTTTCCCTGGATCGGCGCCGACCCGGATCAGCCTTTTCCGTCCTGGAAATGGTCCGTCGCCTGACCAGGTCCTAGTCGCCGCGTCGCGACGGGCGCATCACGTGGGCGGCCGCGGAGGAGAGACGATGGGCACGACGAAGATCACGTGGGCGCTGATCGGGGCCGCCTTCCTACTCGCCTGTGGCGCCGACGGCGCGACGGGCACGCCGCGAACGACCGACACGACGAGCGGTGACGGCACCGTCTCCGGCGCCGGCGGCGGCGACGAAAGCGACTCCCCGACCGGCACGTCGGGCGACGCGACCAAGCCGACCACGAACGTGATCGAAGGCCTCTCCGTCACCGGCGTCGCCGTGTTCCAGGGCGTGAAGGTCGACGTCGTCGCGAAGGGCGAATGGGTCGCGAGGCGCAACGCGCCGGTCGTCGCCGGTCGCCCTGCGCTCGTCCGCGTCTACGTCGCCCCCGAGGCGGGCTGGTCGCCGCGCGCCGTGACCGCCGAGCTCCGCGTCGCGTCGGAGGGCGCGCAGTCGCCGGTCCTCACGTCGACGAAGACGATCTCCGTCGTCTCGAAGGACGAGACGCCGGGGTCCACCTTCGACTTCGAGGTCCCGGCCGAAGCCATCACCCCCACCGCCACGTTCCAGGTCGCCCTCACCGGCGCCGGCGCGCAGGCGGTCACCGGCGAGAGCAGCGCGCGCTTCCCGCGCGACGGGAGCATGAAGGCGCTCGAGGCGAAGCCGACGGGCAAGCTCCGCGTCGTCGTCGTCCCGGTGAAGTACGACGCCGACGGATCCGGCCGCCTCCCCGACACGAGCGCCGCGCAGCTCGACCGCTACAAGCGCGTGTTCGTCTCGCGTTACCCGACCGCGGAGGTCGAGGTGACCGCGCGCGCGCCGATGTCGTGGACGACGCCGATCGCGCGCAACGGCAGCGGCTTCACGACCATCCTCCGCGCGATCACCGATCTCCGGCAGCAGGACCGCGCCGCGCCCGACGTCTACTACTACGGAGCGTTCGCGCCTTCGGCCTCGTTCAGCCAGTACTGCGGGACCGGGTGCGTCCTCGGGCTCAGCACCGTCGTCGAGGACGCGAGCACGTCGCTCCTCCGCGCGAGCGTCGGCATCGGCTACGGCAACGACGAGTCCGCGAGCACCGCGGCGCACGAGATCGGCCATGCCCACGGGCGCGAGCACGCCCCGTGCGGCGGCGCGCAGGGCGTCGACGCCTCGTTCCCGTACGCCGGCGGCGGGATCGGCGTCTGGGGCTACGACATCCTCTCGAAGACGTTCATGAGCCCGACGAAGGGCAAGGACATGATGGGCTACTGCCCGAACGAGTGGGTCAGCGACTACACGTACGCGGCCCTCTTCGACCGGATCACCGCCGTCAGCAAGCCCGTCGTCGCGAGCGGCGGGAGCGGCGGGACGAAGACCGCGGCAAGCACCTGGCGGCTCGCGACCGTCGAGGCCGACGGCGCGATCGCCGACGCTCGCGACGTCACGCTCGACGAGGAGCCGACCGGCGGCGAAGCGCGGGACGTCACCTACGCGAGCGAGAGCGGCGCCCCCGTCGCGTCCGCCGCAGCGCGCTTCTACCGCTTCGACCACCTCCCCGGCGGCTTCCTGCTCCTGCCGACCCGCGTGAGCGCGACGTGGTCCTCGGCCGCGATCCGCGGCCTCCGCGGTACGATCGCCCGCTGAATCGTCAGAACGCCATCCCGGCGGTGAGCCGCCAGAAGAACCCGGACAGCGCCACGTCGCCGAGACGCGTCCGGCCGTCGGCGCCGATGACGTCGTCCTCGTTCCGCGAAGGGGTCGGCGAGAGCCCGGCCGCGGTCGTGACCATGTAGCCGACCTCGGGGAGGAGCACGAAGCGCGGAGGCCGCTTCGCCGTCGTGCCGCTCCCGCCTAGGACGAACGCGGCACCGACGCTCGCGTCGACCGCGAAGGCCCAGTTCGAGTCGGCGAGCTCCGCCGGTGCCGAGGGATCCTTCACGGACGCATGGAGGTACGTCGCGCCCGGCGCGACCCGGACGAGCGGCCAGATCGCGCGCGTCAACGCGTACCGCGCTTCCAGCGGCACGGTGAAGCGATGCGAGACGAGCGACGCGTCGAGCCCACGCAACTTCGAGCCGCGCCCTCCGGCGTCCCAGCCGAGGCCGGCCGCGAGCGTGAGACGCCCCCGCGAGAAGAGGCCGTAGGTTCCGTCCACCGACACGTGCGCGAGCGCGTCGGTCGACGCGAAGGTGTCGAACCCCGACGTCGCCACGTACGCGAGCTTGAGGCCGAGGTTGACGCGGAGGCCCTGCGACGTCGGCGGACCGACGGGCTCCACGTGATCCGGCTCTCCGGCCGGCGCCGGCGTCGTGACGGGCGGCGGCGGCGACGCCTCGGGCTCGCGGGCGCGACGCCGTCGTCCCCAGGCGGGTGCCTGCGGAGGCGGGAGCTTCTCGTCCGGCGCGGCCGTCGGCTCCGCCGGAGCGGGCGCGTCCGCGCCCGGGAGCGGCTGGAGCGGAGGACGGTCCTGCGCTGCGGCGGTCGCCGAAGCGAAGAGCACTGCGAGCGAGACGGCGAAGCGGACGCGCATCATCGGAGGTCCTCGAGCAGGAGGCCGTAGTAGGAGCGAGAGGTCGCGGTGTCGGGCACGAGCGCATCGAGAACGGTGACCGCGCTCGCGCCGCGCGTGTCGACCGCGACGAGCGCGCGTCCCCCGTCGGCGCGGACGTCGTAGACGGCGTTGATCGTGCGCTCGATCGGCAGCGTGAGCGGACGGAGGTTCTCGAGCGCGACCTGCGCGAGGTTGGACGTCGACTTCTGGAACGCCCACAGCCGCTGCCCGTCGTCGGCGAGGTGGATCTGCGGAGCGCCCGTCGTCGTCAGCGGAGAGACCGTGCGCGACGCGAGGTTCAGGACGAAGAACTGGGACGCGCCGGCCGCGACGAGCACCTTCAGCGCCTGCCGCGGCGGAGGCACGTCGAGCACTTCGGTGATGACGGCAGGAACCGAGACCGCCTCGACGCTGCGATACGGCTGTCCTGCCGCGCGCCCGAGCGACCAGAACGCGACGCCGGAGCTGCCGCCGGCGCCGTAGAGGAGCGCGGTGTCTGTGCCCTCCGCGCTCGCGACGACGTTCGTGATGAGCGAGAGGCGCGAGTAGCCACCCGGCATCGTCACCTTGGTCGTCAGGCTCGTCGCCGGGTCGACGAGGACCGCGCTCGCGGTGCTCGGCACGACCGCGGCGAGCCGGAGCCCCGCCTCGGTCCGGACGAACGCGATGTCGCCGGCCGGACCACCGACGTCGGTGAGGTTCGGCGACGTCGTGAAGTCGTTCAGCGTCTTGCCTTCCACCGGCTGCGCGCCGGGGGACGCCGGCACGAGGGTGAGGACGAGGACGCTCGGGCTGCTCGCGAACCGGACCGCGATCCGCGCGTCGTCGTTCTTCGCAGGGTCACCGTCGTCGACGACGACCCCGGTCGGTTGGAGGACCGCGGTCGTCGCGCCCGTCGTCGGCCGCACCGTGATCTCGGAGCGCTCCGGCTTCTGGCGGACGTTGTCGAGATCGAGGAGCGAGACGTCCTGCTCCGTCTCGACGACGAGGAGCCGGCGCGGCCCGCCCGGGAGCGAGAGGACAGGCGTGAACGTCACCCGCTGCGGGCTGCCGCCGAAGCTCTGGAGCGTCCGCGAGACGATCGCCGACTCGGGCGGCGCCTGGAGGTCGACGATCTCGATCTGGTTCGGGTTCTCGACGAAGCCGACCTGACTGACCGGCGTGATCTGCGCCGAGCGCTCGGTGCTCGTCACCGTTCCCGTCGCCGCCCCCGTGGTCGGCGCGACCGGCGCCTTGAAGAGCGCCGCGTATCGGCCGAGCGGATCGAGCGCGATGCCCGAGCGCGGCGCATCGAGCGGGAGCTTCCGCGAGATGCCACCGTTCTCGATGATCGTGAGCGACGGGCCTTCGTCGTCCGGCTTCCGCCGCGGCACTTCCCCCGCCGAGAGGACGAAGAGACGCTTCTTGTCGACGGAGACGTCGGCGCGGACGATCCCCTTCCCGACCTTCACGCTCGCGCGCTCGAGCTCCTGGCCGGCATGCGGCGCGAGCATGAGGACGCGATGCGCACCGTCGTCGATCAGCGCGACACGGTCGTCGAGGCCGAGCGCAGCGATGCGCGAGATCGACGCTTCGTATTCGTCGGGGCGATCGCCGCACGCGAGGAGCGCGAGGCCGACGATGGCGGCGAGCTTCGGAAATCGCATCAGGGTTTGCTCCCGTCGACGACGCGCGATGCGAGCTCGAAGCCCGTCAGCGTCCGCGCGACGCCGGTGTCGAGGTCGATGAACGTGAGGCGCCCCTCGGGATGCTGCTGGGCGACGAACGCGCGTTTCGCGCTCGGGACGACCCCGACGGCGATCGGCGGGCTCGCGAGCGGAAGGCGCTCCACCATGAGCTCCGGCATCCGCGCGAGGTACGCGCCGTAGACGCCGGTCTTGTCGTTGCGCTCGGCGATGATCGCGCGTTCGTTCGTCGTCGCCACCGCGGTCGGAGGCGCGAGCGTCGTCACGATCTTCGCGGGCAGGACTTGCCCGATCGGGAGGAGGCTGAACGCACCGGCCGAGCCGGCTGCGCCGTCGCTCCCCGGAGACGAGGTCCGGTCGTGGAGGACGACGGCGTGCTGCGCGTCGGGCGCGGCGAACACGCCGAGCACCGGCGAGTAGAGGCGCACGGTGCGCGCCTGGCCGGTGCCGAGCTCGAGGATGGTCAGGCGCTCGACCGCCGACGCATTCGTGTAGAGGAGCGCGCGGGCGCCACCGGGCGCGATCGCGACCGAGCCGAACGTCTCGCCCGTCACCGTCACGGTGGTGAACGTCGCCGGCGCCGCGACGATGCCGGGGATCGGCAGGATCACCGCCTGCGACGTGCTCCGCACGACGGCGACGGCGAGGTCGCCTTTGTCGTTCAGGTCCAGGTCGGTGACGGGCCCCGGGAGCGTGATCGGCGTGCGCGTCCCGGTCTCGAGCGAGACGGCGGTGATGACGGCCTGCCCCTCGCGCCGGACGAACGCGTTCGCGCCGTCCTTCGTGACGAACACGTCGCGCGTGCCGGGGTCCTCGTTCGGCGTGTCCGAGATCGCGACGCTCTTCGTCCGCGCCGGCACGCCGGTGAGGTCGAGGATGTCGATCCCGTCCTGCGTGACCGCATACGCGCGCGGCGAGGTCCCCGCGAAGCCGACCGCGACGGGTCGATAGCCGACGGCGAGGATCTTCGACGTGCCCTGGACGAGGTCCATCACGGTGAGGTCCTGGAAGCCGTCGGTGCGCGGCGCGGTCGGGATCTTGCGCGCGTCGGTCCACGCGATCGCGAAGCGTCCGTCCGGCGAGTACGCGACGCTGTTCGCGCGCGCGGCGGTGTCGAAGGTCTTCGCCTCGATCCGTCCCTGCTTCGCCCGGAGGAGCGTCGCGTCCTCGGAGAGCACGTTCAGCACGAGCGTCGTGTCCTCGGTCTGGCCGGGGACGCTCGAGACGTAGGTGGGGCCGTTGCCGGCCTCGACGGTGCGCACCTGCAACGTGGCCGCGTCGACGTACGCGACGCGGCCGCTCTTCGGATTCGCGACCCACACGAAGCTGCCGGTCGCGACCGGCGCCTCGTAGTCGGACTCCACCTCGCGCTCGGGAGGCGGCTCGGAGGGAGCGCCCGCTCCGCCCGACGACGACGCGCCGGGGTCCGTCGCGCCTCGCGGCGCGTCCCCCGCTTCCAGCGCAGAAAGCGAGTCGCTCCCACACGCGACGAGAGCGAGCAGGGCAGCGAGGCCGCCGCCGACAAGAGTGGTTCGCATGGCTCCTCCGGAAGGCTCGTCGAGCAACCGACATGCCACAACGAACCAGCCGCGAAATCCAGTCTTCTGCGTGAACGGCATGGCGCCGTGCCCTGACCGTGCTGTCAGGGCTGGCTCAGTTGCCGAGGAAGACGCCGCGCTGGTTCGCCTGCAGGATCTCGCGGCGCAGCTCGGCCTCCTTCCGATCGATGTGAGGACCGACCTCTCCGCGGCGGCGCCGGCTCTTCAGGAACGCGAGCTCGACGAGCTTCAGCTGCTTGTCGCGCCGCGCGCGGAAGACCGCCCATCCCTTCGAGAAGAGAATCGAGAGGTTCTTCGTGCTGAGCGCGAAGTAGCTCGCGACGAGATGCAGCTCACGCGGCTGGAGGAGCAGTCCGACCTCGCCGAACAGCTCTCGGACGACGATCGCGCGGTCGCGCACGACGAGGATCGCGAGGAGGAAGAAGAAGAGGAGATCGACCACCCACGAGACGAGGAGCATCAGCGCGAGCCCCGGAGCCTGGAACACCGTCGGGAGCAGGTTGTGGATGGCGTGCATCCCGATCGCCGAGGCGAAGCCCATGATCGGCGCGACGATCTTCACGCCGAGCCGCTTCGACTCGGCCGCGATCCCGAAGCCGAGCCCGGTGCACGCCGTGAACGTGCAGTGCGAGAGGCCGAGGAGCACCGTGCGGAGGAAGAGGAGCCCGAGGAAGCCGGAGACGCCTCCCACCTGGTACTGGTTCGAGACGTAGAGGATGTCCTCCGTCAGCGTGAAGCCGAGGCCGACGACGCCGCCGTAGATCACGCCGTCGAGCGGACCATCGAGCTCGCGCAGGCCCGCTGCGCTCGCGAGGGCGATGAGCGCGACCCCGAGGCCCTTGAAGGTCTCTTCGAAGATCGGCGCGAAGACCGTGGCGCCGACGACCTCCATCGCCTCGCCCTTCCCGAACACGGGCGCGGTCGCCGCCTCCGCGAGCGACGAGCTGAAACCACCGCCCATCGTCGCGAACACCGCTCCCCACACGAACGCCGCGAGCACGAGCCACCACGGCTCCGGCTCGAACCGGTCGGCCCACCGGATGAAGAGCAGGTACGCGAGCACGAACGGCGTCACGCAGAGGACGCCGAGGACGAGGCCCACGACCATGACCGTCGAGCCTAGCAGATCAGGGTGAGCCCGGCGGCTCCGCCGGAGGCGGCAGGACGAGGTTCGCGGGCGCGACCGCGCCGGCGATCCCCGGATAGACGCGCGTGGCGTCCAGCTTCCGCTCCTGCCCCACGTAGAGCATCGTCCCGAACGCGGTCTCGACGAAGGAGGGCCCCCGCTCGCGCGCGCCGGCGGCGTAGACCGGGACCGCCTGCCGGGCCAGGGGGCCCGACTCGCCGTAGCGCGCGGCGAAGCCGATCGCGGTCGCGCCGGAGGCGTCCTCGCCCGTGTAGAGTACACGCACGTGGAAGCGGCCGGCCGGCGTCACGCGCGGGACGACGCAGGGGTCGGAGACGCTCGCCGTGTCGAACGGCGGACGCGGGGCGGCGAGCTCGGCCCCGGTCGCGACCGCGCTCGACGCGGGGGCGAGGACCGGCTCGAGCTCGGGCGTGCTCGGATCCGGATCCAGGCGCCGGAAGCCGGCGAGGTCGGTGCTCTCGGCCTCGCCGATCGACGCTCCGGCGGCGTAGAGGAGCCGCACGCGACCGTTCGCCGAGACGTAGGCCGCCGGTCCGCGGGGCGGCGACGTCTCCCACGCGCCGCGCGGCCCCGTCGCGTCGAGGACCGGCGACTGCTCCTTCCGGAACGTGATGCCGTCGGTCGAGCGCGCGAGACCGATGCCGCCCGTGCCCGCGTAGAAGAGGAGCCACTCGCCGTCCTTCCGGAGGACGGAAGGCGCCGCGACGACGCCGCCCTCCCAGGCAAGGTCCGGCGCCACGACGACGAGAGGCTTCCGGCCGAAGTCGCCGGCGGCGCCGTAGAACGAGCGCGCATCCGTCGCGCGCGTGCGGACGACGACGTCCCGCTCGCCTTCGCTCGCGACGGCGAAGAGGACGACGTCGTCGCCGTCCACGACCGCGGAAGGGTCCCGATAGCGCGCTTCACGATCGTCGAGGACGAACGGCGCGATCCCGAGGACCTCGGCATCGGCGAGACGACGGAACGGTCCGACCCCGGACGAGGGCAGGTCGCGGTTCCCTTCCCCGGCCGCGCCGGTCGTCGCGCACGCCGCGAGGAGCGCGAGGCTCGCGAGGCGAACGAGCTTCATCGCGTTCCCCCCTTCGGCGGCGGGTCGAACGCCACCGACATCGTCGCGCCGAACGCGATGATCCGGCCGCCGGCGGTGAAGTCACCGGTGAGGTCGGCCGGGCTCGTCTTCCGTGTCTCGCCCGTCGGGAGCTCGCTCCACTGCAGATGCGCGTCGAGCGAGACCGCGCCCGGCACCCAACGAGAGAGCCCATGCGCGGTGACGCCGGCGCCGATCGAGCCGGTGTGCCGATCGCGATCGACGTAGCTCGTCGCACCCGCCTGCGGCTCGATCGGGCTCCGCGCGAGCTCGTAGCCGGCGCGCGCGAAGACGTCCGCGTGACGAGTCGCGACCGCGCGCCACTCGACGCCGAGCCGCGGCACGACGCGATCGTGCATCCGCAGCGGCACGATCCGCGCCTTGGCCGGCACCTGCGGCGGCTGGATCGTCGCCGGCCAGCCGCCGACCGGCGGCGGGATGTCGAGCACGACGTCGAGGGACGCGACGGGCGGAACGTACGCGCTCCAGTCGATCCAGTTCAGGTCGAACGTCGCCTTCACGTCGCGCGCGACGCGCCACGCGCCGCCGAGCACGGCCTGCTGCGGGAGGAAGTTGTTCACGCTGCTCGTCCGCAGCGCATAGAGCGCCGTCGTGAGCCCCGTGATGTCGCCGGCGAGCCGCGCGTCGAGATCGAGGCCGAGCTGGAACTCGCCGCGATAGACCGCCGCGAGCGCGACGTCGTCCGTGATCTCCCACCGGAGCCCCGCCTGCGGGTAGCGGACGGCGGTGAGGTCGGCGTCGACCTCGTGCCGGAGCGGCGAGTCGTCGGGACGGAAGATGTTCGCCCCGCCGGTGATGTCGAGACGCCCGCGCGTCGACGACATGAACGAGAGCCCGCCGCCGATCATGAGCCCGCGCACGGGCTCGATCGCGAGGTTCGCCGCGAGGTAGAGGCGCTGATTTCGATTGTCGTAGAGCTCCCAGCGCGGCTGCTCCTGGCGGAGCGCTCGGACGCGCGACACGCGGTCATCCGGGAGATGGAGCGCGAGACCGAACGCGAACGGGATCTCGAGGAGGCGTCCGGGGACGACGAGGCCGACGTTCGCGCCCTTCACGGGGTCGACGCCGGTGTCCTTGCCGTTCATCGCGAGGTGGTGGTCGGCCCGCACGTAGCCGAGCGCGATCTCGACCCCGCGCGACCGCGCGAGCGCCGCCGGGTTGTAGTAGCCGGCCCACGCTCCGCGCACGTCGGCCGCGACGGCGCCGCCCATCGCGGTCTCGCGCGAGCCGAGCCCGAACGTGTCGGGCGGGTTCGCACGCGCGACCCCGGGGAGGAAGACGACGGCGAGGGCCGCAAGGAGCGATCGCGCGCGCATCAGAACCTCACCCCGAGCGTGAGTCCGGCGGCAGCGATCGTGCCCGAGGCCTGTCCGGAGAGGCGCGTCGTCCCCGCCTCGTCGACGCTGCGAATCGTGCGCGGGAGGAGCGCATGCCACTGGACGAAGAAGTCGACGGTCAGCGGCAGCGCGCGCCCGACCGACACGCCGAGGCCGAGCGTCGTCACGACGCGATCCGCGTCGAAGTACGCCGTCGGCACCGTCTTCGTCCCGGCCACGTCGCGCGCGTACGCCTCCGACGTCGGAAGCGTGGAAGGCAGCGGGCTCGTCTCGTAGGCGACACCGGCGCGCGTCGCGAACGTTGCCTCACGCGCGAAGCGCGTCCGCCGCTCGACCCCGGCGCGGAGAGCGACCGTGTCACGCCACTCGATCTGCGGCGGGGTGAGACCGCACGATCCCGCGCTGCCGTCGCTGCACACGACCGTCGGCGAGACGAAGCCGGGGAACGCGCTCCAGCGTTTCCCCGTGACCTGGATCGCCAGCGTGCTCGCATCGTCCTCGCGCGCGGCCTCGAGCGCGAGCTGCGGAGGGTCGTACTGGGCGGTGCCGGCGATGTCGAACAGCGGGATCGGGAGCGAGGAGAGCTTCGTGCCGTCGATGACGACCCCGAAGCGGGCATCGAGCTCACCGCGGAAGGCGGCCCCGAGGCGGAGCCGCGACGGCTCGCGCGTCGGGAGGTCGGTCTCCCACGAGGCGCCGAACGCCGGCGCGTAGACCGCGACGAGCTGCGTCTCGACGCTCGTGCCGACGCGCCCCGACGCGTCCGTCGCGGCGACGACACGTCCGGTGAGCTCCGCGAGCGCCGCGACGCCGAGCCCGAGCCGGACGCCGTACCCCACGTCCGCTCCGAGCGCCGCGCGCAAGGTGAGCGATTGCGCGCGATCGGCGAGAAGCGGGAACTGCGTCTTCTCCGGATAGAGCACGCGCCCGCGGACGATGACCTTCGTCGGCGTGTAGAAGCCGAGGGAGAGGCCGACCCGTCGCGCGAGCGGGCCGCCGAGCGGGATCGGCAGCTCCGCGCCGATGTAGACCCCGCGGACCGGATCGACCTGCGTCCGCCCCGGGAGCCCGTCTCCTCGCGCGTCGAGACGGAGGTTCGAGGCGAGGATGCCGAGCGTCAGCGCGTTCTCGCGCGTCAGCGACGCGAGCGCGGGATTGTGCCACGCCGTCTCGTAGCCGCGCGCGTGCGCGGTGCCGGTCGCGCCCATCGCGCTCGTCCGCGCCCCGTAGCCGTAGATGTCCTCCGGCGAGGCGGAGGCCGGCCGCGTCGCGGCGAGCGCCGCGACGACGCACGCGAGCGCCGCCGCGCGGTGCCTCCACTGCCCCATCGGGCATCGCGCTTATCACGACGACGCTCAGCGCGGGCCGAGGATCGACATCGTGTCGCCGGGGCCGACGCGGACGCGGACGGTGGTGCCGACGGCGAAGCGAGCGGCTTCGTCCGCGCTCGCCGGGACGTAGGGCCATTCGCGACCGTCCTCGGCGCGGAGCGTCACGGCGAACGACTCCGAACGGTCCTCGCGCAGGTCGCCCTTCTTCGGCATCCGCTGGTCGCCGATCGTGCGGGCCGCGCGCGCGCTCGCATCGGGCCAGCGCGGTCGTCCGTCCTCGCCGCTCTCCTCCTCGACGTGGTCGGGCACCCATTCCCAGGTCCGATACGTCCCGAACGCGGCGTAGCGCGGCTCGTCCCTGTACCGCGCCACCTTCTTCGCGCGCTTCTCGTGGCGCGTCTTCGGGATCTGGCGCGTCCGCGTCTCGTTACAGTAGCGCGTCTCGCACCGTCGATCGCCGCCCGAGCAGTCGTCGCGACATCGCTCCTCGCCGCCGGAGCACTCCTGGCGACAGGACGCGAAGCCGTTCTTCTTGTTCGTGCACACCTCGCGGCACGACCGCGACGACCGGGTGCACACCTTCTTGCAGGTCCGAGGCGTCGTCGTGCAGTCCTCGCCACAGCGAACGCGCTCCGTGTAGCTCTCCGTCCGGTAGCCGTCCGGCACCTCGACGTCCTCGTAGACGGTCTCGTCGTGATCGAAGACCTGCTCGGTGTGGTGCACCTTCTGCCCCGTCGGCCGGACGTCGAGCGCACCGGAGGGGAGCTCCGACAGGAAGCCCTCGTGCGCGACGAGGTCCCAGCGCTCGACGTGCACGGTGCGCTTCCAGGACGCGCGGACGACCTTCGTGTCGAGCTCCACCCACGGATCCACCTTCTCCACCACGGAAGGCGGGGAGCTCCGTTCCGCGCGCGGCTTCGGCCAGCTCAGGATGACGGTCCCGGCGAGGACCACGAGCACGAACGCCATCCCGAGCGCGCCCCAGAACGCGAGCGACCGCACGGGGCGCACGACGGGATCGGGGTCGAGGTCATACGGCGACGGCGCGCCCGCGAAGAGCGGCTTCGGGACGTTCGCGCCCTCGGAGCGGCCTGCACCACATCGGCGGCATCCGCCGTCGAGATCGCGCTGGTCGCTCCCGCAGTAGGCGCACGACCAGTTCGCGCCGGCCTCGGCCATCCGGAGGAGCGCAGGATCGGTGACGTCCGCGACCGCGCTCGGGTCGGCCGGCATCTCGTACTCCTCGGAGTCGTCCTTCGGGTTGCCGCACCCGGTGCACGCCATGTGGCGCCCGAGGTTCGAGACGCCGCACGACGAGCAGCGCCACGTCAGCTCGATGTGCCGCTCCGTCATGTCCCCCGCCCCTCGCTCCGTTCAGCCGCGCGCGGCGAGCTGACCGCACGCCGCCGCGACGTCTCCGCCTCCGCTATAGCGCTTGTGGGTGAAGACGCCACGGTCGCGCAGGCGATCGCGGAACGCGGTCTCGGCCTCGTCGCTCGCCCGGGCGAACGGATCGCCCTCCTCGTCGATCGCGTTGTACGGGATGACGGAGAGGCGCGGCCGCTGCTTCGTGCGCTCGACGAAGCGCGCCACCAGCTCCGCGAGGGCGTCGGCGTCCTCGACCGAGTCGTTCACGCCGGCGAGGAGCGTCACGGCCCACATCGGCGCGAGGCCTGTCTCCATGGCGTGCTCGCAGACGGCCTCGAAGACCTCGTCGCCGAGGCCGTGCGCGCGGTCGATCGGCATCAGCCGGCGGCGCACGTCCTTCCGTGCCGACGCGATCGAGAGGCCGAGCCGCACCTTCGGAGCCTCGCGCGCGAGCCGCCGGATCCCGGTCGGGAGGCCCGACGTGCAGACCGTGATCGCGCGTGCGTCGATCGCGAGGGCACTCGGCTCGGAGAGGACGCGGATCGCCGCGAGGACGCGATCGAGGTTCGCCATCGGCTCGCCCATCCCTTGGAAGACGACCCCGTGCACGCGCGCGCCCGGGATCTGCTCCGCGGGGAGGCCGCGGCGGACGAGGCGGACCTGCTCGACGATCTCCCACGTCTCGAGGTTGCGCGTGAGCCCCATCCGCCCCGTCGCGCAGAACGCGCATGCGAGCGCGCAGCCGACCTGCGAGCTGACGCAGACGGAGAACCGGCCGGTCACCTCGAGCGGGATCCGCACGGTCTCGACGACGTGGCCGTCGTGGGTCCGGAGCGCGAGCTTCATGAACGGGTCGACCCGGCTCCGCCGCTCCGACACCACCTCGAGCGTGGGGACCATCCCGACCGCGGCGACGGCCTCGCGCGCGACACGACGGACGCCGGAGCTCGGGACGCGCGGGTCGACCCCCCGGTGCACCTGCGAGACGACGCGGCGCGCTTCCTCGATCGTGAGCGCGGGCACGGAGTCGCGGAGGTCCTCGGGGGTGAGGCCCTGCAGCGGGATCGGAGCCGGAACGTGCACGTCAGCCACGGGGGTCTCGCGCATCTAGCAGAGGGACGCGGGGAAAGGGAGTCGTGCTACCGTGCACACAGCGTGTGTGGCGTCGGCGGAACCGAGCTGGTCCTCATCATCATCGTGGCCCTCGTCGTGGCGGGCCCGAAGGACCTCCCGCGCATGCTCCGCACCGTGGGCCAGTACGCCGGGAAGCTCCGGCGGATCGCGGCGGATCTCCGGGCCCAGAGCGGGATCGACGACGCGCTCCGGAGCGAGGGGCTCGCCGACGACCTGAACGAAATCCGGAAGCTCGCGCGCGGTGAGCTCGACGGCGTCGCGCGCGCGGCCCGGTTCGAGGAGCCTGCCACCGCGCGCGACCCCTACGTCGCCCCTGCCCTCGCGCCGGCGACGTCGAGCGGCTACCGCGACGGCTTCACCGTCGCGCGCGAGCGCGAGTACCCGCGCGACGGGGCCGATGCGTACGGCTGCCTGCCCGACAACGCGATCGTCTACACCGACCTCCTGCCGAAGTCGGCCCTCGCGCGTGACCCGCTCTACGTGATGGGCGACGCCGAGGCCGAGCTCCCGCCGGAGCCGGTGCCCGCGCCGGAGGAGCCTGCGGACGAGGAGGCGCCGGCCGAGGAGCCCGCGGTCGAGGAGCCCGGTACCGGCGCGGAGCCGACGACCGCGGAGACGTTGCCCGAGACGCCTGCGACGAAGGCCAGCGAGGCGCACTGATGTCGAACACGGAGACGACCGAAGAGGTCCACGACGACATCCCCGAAGCGGACGTCAAGATGACGATTTGGGAGCACCTCGCGGAGCTCCGGTCGCGCGTCGTCCGTGCCGTCGCCGGCCTCCTCGTCGGCGCCACGGTCTGCTGGGTCTACCGCGAGGCGCTCTGGGGCTGGCTCTCGCGCCCGTACTACGTCGCGTGGGCGCAGCGCTTCCCCGACACGAAGCTCGAGTTCCAGACGCTCGGCCCGGCCGACATCGTCGTGAACTACATGCAGCTCGCCGTGACGGGCGGCGTCGTGATCGGCGCCCCGATCATCTTCTACCAGCTCTGGGCCTTCATCAGCCCGGGCCTCTACGACCGGGAGAAGCGGTACATCATCCCGTTCGTCCTCTTCTCGACGACGCTGTTCCTCGGCGGCGTGGCGTTCGCCTACTACGTCGCGTTCCCGTTCAGCTTCCAGTACTTCATGTCGCTGCTCGGGCCGGTCGGAGGCGACGAAGGCGTGCTCCTCACGTCGCGTCCGACGATGGAGTTCTACATGGACTTCGCGACCCGGATGCTGCTCGCGTTCGGGTTCGTCTTCGAGCTGCCGCTCTTCATCGGCTTCCTCGCCCTCGCCGGGATCGTGACGCCGCAGCAGCTCGTCCGCTTCAGCCGCTATGCGATCCTCGGCTGCTTCATCCTCGGCGCGATCGTGACGCCGGGCCCCGAGGTCTCGAGCCAGCTCGCCGTCTCCGGCGCGCTCATCCTCCTCTACTTCCTCAGCGTCGGCATCGCGTTCCTCATCGCGCGGAAGCGCGAGCCCGCGGCCTGACCTACTTCGCCGGCGTCTCGGCGCCGAAGGCGCGCTCGCGGAGGCGCGACGCGAGCTGGTCGAACGCGCGAAGGGCCATCACCTCGTAGACGCGCTCGTCGTCGGCGCCCGCACGTGGCACGCCGCCGTCCGCGTCCGGGAGCACGGCGCGGAGGCTCGCGTCCCACGCATTGTAGTCGACCGCGAACGTGCTCTCCGGCTCGACGAGCGTGGCGAGGTCGACCGTCTGCGGGGTGCCCGGCGCCGAGACGGTGACCGCGAACGCGAACGCGACGCCGACGTAGCGCCGCCCGCTCGACTTCCCGACGTACGTCTGGCCCGACCACGACACCTGGTAGTCGACGAGGATGACCGGGACGCTCGGCGGATCGGGGAGCGACGGACGCGTCGGGGCGAGGACGTGCTCGAACGCGGGGCTCCCACGCGGCAGGTCCGGCAGCGGCGGCCCGAGCGCGAGGTGGAGCACGTCGGGTGGGAGGTCCCTCTCGAGCGCGTGCTGGATCGCGGTCACGACCGCGCGTTCGCGGCGCTCGGCGTGGCGCGCGTCCATGTGCGGCGAGACTGGCGCGTTGCCCCCCGGCGCCTTCCCGTCGTCGTCGAGGAGCCCCTTCGCGAGGAGCGCGTCGGCGCGCGCGAGCGAAGGCGCGACGGTCCGCCGGAAACGCACTTGGATCGGGGGAGCGTCGTCGTGCGCCTCGAGCCAGGCGAGCAGCGCCTCGAGCACGACGACCGCATCGGGATCGCTTCCGGGCAGGACGTGCGCACGGAGGGCGCGGCGCGTCTCCATGTAGAGCGCATGCATCCGCACACGCGCGGCGGGGATGTCGGCCGCTTCGGGGTAGCGCCGCACGAAGTCCCGCAGCGCGGACATCTCGGTCCGCGCGAGGAAGTCGCGATGGAGCACGGACGGGCGCTCGCTCCGTGCGCGGTCGGCGAGCCGTCCCGGGTGCTCCGCCGCGAAGCGGTCGAGCTCCTCGGTGGTGCCACCGCGGACGATCCGCGCGAGCTCCGCTCCGGGGAGGAGATCGGTCTTCACCTCCTCGGCGTGCCGTCCGCCCGCGCGGACGTAGGCGTCGAGGAGCGCGGCGTCGCCCGCCTCGCTCGCAGCAGCCTTCGCACGCGAGAGCGCGACGTCGTCGGAGAGCACGTTCCGCCCTGCCAGCGCGAGCACCGCGAGCGCGCCGCCGGCGAGCGCCGCGGGGATCGCGCGCCGCGCAGGGGGCGCCTCCGAGGCCGGGCGACACCACGCATGCGCCCGGGCGTGGACCACGACATGATCGAACGCGCGCGCGCCCGCGCCGTGCCTCCGCTGCGCGAGGGAGACGAGCACCGCGTCCGAGCGCACATTCGGGAGCGCACGCGCGGACGCGGCGACGCTCCCGTCGGGTCGCCGCACCGTCACGACCGCCGGACCGCTCGTGGCGATCCCGACCTCGACGCGCGGCCCGGCGGCGTCGCCGGGGACGACGGTGACCGTGTCACCCTCGACGAGGAGGACCCCGCGCGGGAAGAGGAGGACGCCCGACGGCAGCACCTCGCCCGGTGTCGCACGCGGAGGACGCGGCGCCCCGAACGCGAGTGCGGCGAACCCGCCACCTGCCGTCGCGAGCGCGATGTGGAGGGGCAGCATCGACCACGAGACGAACGGCGCCTCCGGCGATCCGAAGCGACGCGCGAGCAAGACGCCCCACGCGACGACGGCGGCGGTCGCGAGCGTCGCGTGGAGGAGCGCCGACGTCCGCGCGCGCGGCAGCTCGGCGACGCGCACGGCGTCGCCTTCCTGGAGGGCGCGACGGAGCGCTTCGCGGATTCCTGCCGGAAGCGACGACAGAGCGCCCCGGAGATCCTCGCCGGCGCTCACGTCCGCCTCGAGCGCGCGCGGCCTCAGCCCCCGACGGGCGGCGCCGGGAGCGGCACCGGCACGCGGCGGGCGTCCATCCAGAGCGCGTCGAAGTCATAGGTCGCGCGCGCGTCGTCCTGGAACACGTGGACGACGACGTCGCCGAAGTCCATCAGCACCCAGTTCGCGTGCGGGAGCCCTTCGACCGCGAGCGCGCGCTTGTTCCGCTTCCGGAGCGCTTCTTCGATCCCGTTCGCGAGCGCGGCGACGTGACGGTCGCTGCGGCCCGACATGAGCACGAGGAAGTCCGCGTAGTCGACGCGACCGGCCACGTCGATCACTTCGAGCCCGGCCGCCTTCTTGTCGAGCGCGGCGGTCGCGACGGCGATCGCGATCTCGCGCGCCTCGTCGCTCGCCGTGCTCGTCGCGGGCGCCGGCCTGACCTTCTTCGCCTTCTCGCCGTCCTCGCGACGCGCGCGCGGAGCGGCCTCCTTGTCCTCCCGCTCCTCGGGCGCGGGCCCGGGCGCCTTCGGGAGGATCGCCTTCGCGCGCCGCGTCGCCGCGGCCGCCTTCGTGGGACGGCCGGGACGGCGCGCCGGCGTGGGACGCGCTTCGCGCGGCTCGGCGGCTTCGCCTCGGGTGCCTTCGCCAGGCTTGCCCCGCCCGCGCGGCACACCGCCGTGCGAGCTGCGGATCATCGGACGTTCGGGGCCCTTCGGCGGGGTGCGCTTGGTCGACGACAAGGGATCTCCTTGCCTCGGAGCATCGGCCGAAAGGTGGTGCCCGTCAATCGAGGATCAGCTCGATTTCGCCAGGGTCACGGAGCAAGGTTCCGGGTCTGTCCCTCGCCGGAGACCAGCCACTTCATCGTGGTGAGGGCTTCGAGCCCCATCGGACCGCGCCAATGGAGGCGGCTCGTCGCGATTCCGATCTCGGCCCCGAGGCCGAGCTCGCCGCCGTCGTGGAAGCGGGTCGACGCGTTCACGACGACGCACGCCGCGTCGGCCTCGCGCCGGAAGCGCTCGGCGTGGCCGGGGTTCTTCGTGAGGATCGCCTCGGTGTGGCCCGAGCCGTACTCGGCGATGTGCGCGAGCGCGCCGTCGACGCCTTCGACCACGCGAACGGCGAGGATCGTGTCGAGGAACTCGCGGCCCCAGTCGTCCTCGGCGGCCGGCTTCGCCTCGGGGACGAGCGCGCACGCGCGCGCGTCGCCGCGGAGCTCGCAGCCGGCGGCGAGCAGCTTCCGGGCGACGGGCGGGAGGAGGCGCTCGGCCGCGGCCGCGTCGACGAGGAGGCACTCGAGCGCGTTGCAGACCCCGGGACGCGTCATCTTCGCGTCGAGCACGATCCGTTCGGCGGTCTCGACGTCGGCCGACGCGTCGAGGAACAGGTGGCAGACCCCCTTGTAGTGCTGGACGACGGGGACGCGCGCGTTCTCGGTCACGTAGCGGATGAGCGCTTCACCGCCGCGCGGGATCGCGAGGTCGACGAGCCCGCTCTGCTGGACGAGCGCGCGCACGCCTTCGCGATCGGTGAACGGCACGACCTGGACGGCTTCGACCGGGAGGCCGGTCTCCTCGAGCCCGCGCGCGATCACTTCGGCGAGCGCGAGGTTCGAGCGCGACGCCTCCGAGCCGCCGCGGAGGACGACCGCGTTGCCGGCCTTCAGCGTGAGCGCGCTCGCCTCGACGGTGACGTTCGGACGCGCCTCGTAGATCATGGCGACGACCCCGAGCGGGACGCGGACGCGCTCGACGACGAGCCCGTTCGGCCGCGTCACCCGCGAGACGACCTCGCCGGCCGGATCGGGGAGGCTCGCGACCTCGCGCACGCTCTTCGCCATCGCGGCGAGGCGGGCCTGGTCGAGCATCAGTCGATCGAGGAGCGCCCCCTTCGTCCCCGCCGCGCGTGCCGCTTCGAGATCGGCCGCATTCGCGGCGACGATCTCGGCATGACGCGTGTCGAGCGCGCGCGCGATTGCCTCGAGCGCAGCGTCCTTCGCGGCACGCTCGCGCGGCGCCATCGATCGGGCGGCACGGCGCGCGCGCACGCAGATCGCCCTCACCTTCTCGTCGACGCTGCTCATCGGCGAGCAGCCTAGCACCGTGTCTCGGACTCACGTATCGCCCTCCTCGCCGGATCGGCTCTGCCTTCTCTCGATCACGAGGACACGTCTCGTCTCTCTGCGCGCGGAGCGCGCTTCGCCGAAGGCGAGTAGAGGGAGGCTCGAGGCCGTAGCGAGCTTGCGAGCGGAGGCGGCGAGGGAGACGAAGTCTCCACGAGACGAAGAAGATCTGGCGGGAGTTTGGACCGTAGGCGCGCAGCGCCGAAGGGCCGAGCTCTCGTCAGAAGCCGATCGCCAGGTGCGCCGAGACGAGCGCGAAGCCGCGGAGGTCCTTGATCTCGTCGTCGACGGGGCCGACGAGCGCACCGGTCGCGCTCGCACCGATGCGGACGTCGGCGTCTTCGAGGCCGAGCGCGTATTCGAGGCCCACCCGCGCCGTGCCGGCGCCGGCGAACCCGCTGTTCTTGTCGGGCCGGCTCACGTGGACGAGCGCGCCGCCCATCCCGAGCACGGGATGCCACGGGCCGCGCTTCAGGAAGTCGAGCGTGATCTCACCGCCGTAGTGGCTGAAGAGGTCGCCGGTCGCGGTGCTCGTCCCGTCGCCCTTCGTGCCTTCGCCGCGCATCCATCCGGCCGAGAGGCGTCCGCCGACGGAGCCGCTGCCGATGTCGGCCCCGACGCCCACGCCGAGGCCGAGGCCGCTGCCGGTCGTCACCGTGCTCGGGCCGAGCTGGAGCCGGAACGAGGACCGGTGCAGGTCGCGACGGCGGACGTCGGGCTCCTCGCCCTCGCCGGGATCGACGGCGATCGGGGCCGTCGACTGCGCGCGGGACGGCGGATCGGGCGGGGGCGCGAAGCGCCCGACGGTGACCGTCGCGTCGTCGGCCGCGGCGAGCGTCTCGCCGCCGACGAGGGCGGCCAGCGAAAGGCCGATGGCGAGGGCGGACCTCACCGCCCGGGATCCACGATGCCGGGGCCGCGAGGCCGGGCACCCGAGAGAGCCGAAGGGACTGCTGTTCGCGTCGTGCCGCATGGTACCGGGAAAACGGCGGCGACCGGGCGAACCTTACAGCGCGGTTCGCGCACAAGGTTTCCGCGATTTGGGCTATGGTGCACGGCGAAGAATGACGCGGAAGCTCGGGTGGTTCCTGCTCGCGGCGGCGCTGGCCGTCCCAAGCGCCGCCTCCGCCCAGCCGGGGGCCGGACAGGGGGCGGCGGGGTCGTCCGCGTCTCCGCCGCAGACCGAGGACCAGGCACGCGCGCAGCAGCACTTCCAGCGTGCGAAAGAGCTCTATCAAGCGGGCAGCTACCGCGACGCGATCAACGAGCTCGAGGCCGCGCGGGCGCTCGACCCGAAGGCGAAGGAGCTCGTGTTCAACCTCGGGATCGTGCACGAGAAGCTCGCGCGCTTCGACGAGGCGATCGGCTACTTCCAGAAGTACCTCGAGATGGAGGGCGTGACGCCCGCCGAGCGCGCGAAGGCCGAGTCGATCATCAAGCGGATCGAGGGCGCGAAGCGCGAGGTCCCGGTGACGAACGGGACCGGCGCGCCTCCTCCGCCGCCCGGGCCGAACGAGGCCTTCCAGTCGGGCGAGCAGCCGGTCAAGCCGGCCGAGGAGCCCCCGCGCGGCCGGATCGACGCGGCGACGATCGCGGCGGCCGCGGTCGGCCTCGCCGGCCTCGCGGCCGGGACCGGGTTCGGCATCGCCGCGGTCGCGACGGAGCCGAAGAGCTCGTTCGTGACCGGCCGTGACGGCACCTACGCGAAGCTGAAGGCCGACACCGACGACGCGCACACGCTCGCGATCGTCGCGGACGTCGGCTTCGTCGTCGGCGTCGCGGGCGCGGCAGTCGCCGCGATCCTCTATTTCGGTCGCACGCGCGACCGCGAGGCGCCTTCGCCCACGCTGGCTCCGGCGAAGGAGTCGAAGCCGCGCTTCTTCCACGTGACGCCGTCCGCGGCCCTCGTTCCGGGCGGTGCTGCGCTGTCCGCGGGCGGGACGTTCTGATGACGCGCGCACGCCTCCGCGTCGGTCGCCTCGTCGGCTCGGCGGCGCTCCTCGCCGTCGCGCTCGTGTTCGGCTGTCAGGTCCTCGTCACCGGCGACGTACCGGACTTCAAGTGCGCGAGCGCCGATCCGTCCGCCTGCCCGAGCGGCCTCACGTGCGACCTCGCGACGGGCAAGTGCGTCGCGCCGTCGGACGACGCCGGCGAGGAAGAGGCCGGCGAGGCCGAGGCCGGTCCGGACACGGACGCGCGGGTCGACGTGGACGCAGGACCTTCGCCGCTCGGCACGGCGTGCCGGTTCGACAGCGAGTGCGCGAGCGGGCTCTGCGGGACGAGCGCGATGCTCACGCCGACGATCACGCAGGGCACCGGCCCCGTCTGCACGAAGACGTGCTGCACGTCGAACGACTGCGATCCGGGCTTCCTCTGCTTCGGCGCGGGGACCGGCGGCAACTACTGCGTCGCGGGATCGAAGGTCGGGAAGACGCCGAAGACGAACGGAACGAAGGCGGGTGCGGGCTGCAACGGCGACGGCGACTGCCGCTCGGGCAGCTGCGTCAACAACCGCTGCCTCGACACGTGCTGCAGCAACACCAACTGCGAGCCGGGCTCCACGTGCCGCGTCGTCAGCGTCGCGCTCACGAATCCGCCACACGACGTGTGGGCGTGCGCGGTCGCGCCGGGGACGAAGGACGCCGGGGTCACCTGCGTCGACAACAACGAGTGCCGCTCGAACGCGTGCGTCCCGACGGGCGGCGGGTCGTGCCGCTCGTCCTGCTGCGGGAAGAGCTCCTGCGCGACGGCGGGCTTCCCCGGCTCGCGCTGCATCTACGGGCCGAGCAGCAACGACGTCTACAAGCTGTGCTTCGGCGGCAGCGGGTCCACCGCGGTCGGCGCGGCGTGCCAGTTCGACAACGAGTGCACGACCGGATACTGCGATGCCGAGCTGAAGCAGTGCGCCGACAGCTGCTGCGTCGACGCCGACTGTCCCGCGAACCAGGTCTGCCGTCCGGCGGGCGTCCAGACGCCGTACCTCCGGTGCGTCGCCAAGTCTCCGCGCTGAAGCGCGCATCCGCGCGCGAGGCGCGCTAGAGAGGAACGTCCTCATGGCTTCCGTCGTCACCCAGGACACGCGCACGCCGTCAGCCCGCTTCCGCTGCTTCGCGGGGTGCCCCGGGACGTTCCCGCTGACGCAGGCCATCTACCGGTGCCCGAGCTGCAACGGGCTGCTCGAGGTCCACCACGACGTCGGCGCGCTCTCGGCGCGCTCCGGCTCGGCGTGGCGTGAGCTCTTCGATGCGCGATGGTCGCCGCGCGTGACCGGGGGCGTGAAGCCCTCGGGCGTGTGGAGCAAACGCGAGTGGGTGATGCCCGAGCTGCCGGACGAGGACATCGTCACCACCGGCGAAGGGATGACGCCGCTCCACGAGGCGCGTCGCCTCGCCGACGAGGCCGGCTTCGGCGAGCTCTGGATCAAGCAGTGCGGGAACGCGCACACGGGGTCGTTCAAGGACCTCGGAATGACGGTGCTCGTCAGCGTCGTGAAGCACGCGAAGCGGACGGGGGCCCTCCCCGTCCGTGCGATCGCATGCGCGAGCACCGGCGACACCTCGGCGGCGCTCGCGGCGTACGGCGCGTCGGCGGGGCTGCCGGTCGTCGTGCTCCTCCCGCGCGGTCTCGTGAGCACCGCGCAGCTCGTCCAGCCGCTCGCGCACGGCGCGAAGGTGCTGGCGCTCGAGACGGACTTCGACGGCTGCATGGCGATCGTGAGGGAGCTCGCGGCGCGCGGCCTCGTCTACCTCGCGAACTCGATGAACCCGCTCCGGATCGAGGGGCAGAAGACCGTCGCCCTCGAGATCGCGCAGCAGCTCGGATGGGACGTGCCGGAGTGGGTCGTGATCCCGAGCGGCAACCTCGGGAACTCCGCCGCGCTCCACGCCGGCTTCGCGATGGCGAAGGAGCTCGGCGTCATCGCGCGGATGCCTCGCCTCGTGATCGCGCAGGCGGAGCGCGCCAATCCGATGTACCGCGCGGTCACCGCAGGCAAGACCGAGGTCGAGCCGGTCGTCGCGCAGCCGACGCAGGCGAGCGCGATCCGGATCGGCAATCCCGTGAGCGCGCCGCGCGCGATGGCGGCGCTCCGGGCGATGAACGGCGTCGTCGAGCAGGCGACGGAGGACGAGCTCGCCGACGCGTGCGCGCGCGCCGACCGGAGCGGCCTCTACGCGTGCCCGCACACGGGCGTCGCGATCGCGTCCGCGCTGAAGCTCCGCGCGCGCGGCGTGATCGGCGCCGGCGACCGCGTGGTGGTCGTCTCGACCGCCAACGCGCTCAAGTTCACGGAGTTCAAGCTCGGCTACCACGAGCGCCGACTCGAGGGCGCGACGTCCCGGCTCGCGAACGAGCCGGTGGTGCTGCCCGCCAGCGTCGAAGCGGTCGCCGCCGCGCTCTGACTGGCGTTTCGCCCTTCGGCGCTGCGCCCGAGCACTGCGGACACGAAGCTCGTCGACGCGCGGCAGCGTGATGCTACCCCGCGCGGGATGAAGACCGCTGCCCTCCCCGCGCTTCTCCTCGCCTGCCTTGCCGCGTCCGCGTGCGCGGCTCCCGCCGACGACGCGCCACCGTCGTCGGTTGCGGACTCCGAGCTGCGGTCGGCGACCGTCGTCTCCGCGACGGCGAAGCGCGTGCCGGGGCTCCGGACGGCGAGCGCGAGCATCGCGTGGGTGGGCTCGGAGCTGCAGCTCGCGTACGACGCGCCGGAGTACCCGGGCGCGCGCTCCGGCTCGGGCGACATGCTCGCCTTCGCCGGGCCGTGGAGCGCGCCGGTGAGCGGGCCGCGCTTCACGCTCGACTGGCGCGCCGGCGCGTGGTCGACGAACCGCGGAGCGCCTCCGGTCTACGCGAAGGCGGGGTACCAGTCCTACGGCGTGTTCGGCGATCGGACGTTTGCGCTCGGGCGCGGCGAATACGCACGAGCGGTCGCCGTCGAGCGGAACGACGCAGGCGACATCTTCCTCGTCGCGGCCGTGAGCGCGACGAGCCGCGCGCGGACCGACACGATCTACTTCGCGACGAAGACCGGCGCGCACTGGTCGTCGCCGACCCCGATCGGGTCAGCGTACGAGGTGGCCGATCTCGGGATCCATCTCCGCGCGGACGGCCGCCCCGACGTGATCGTCGCTCCTCGAACCGGCTCCGTGCAGAGGTACGTCGCCGACGCGAGCGCTCCCGTCTTCCACGCGGAGGACCTCTTCCCCGGCGCCGTCACCGACTTCCAGCGCGTCCGTCTCGGCTCCGGCGGCCGCGGGCTCTCCCACGTCGTCGTGAGCACCTCGAAGGGTTCCCCCGCCGAAACGACCTCGACGTACCACACGCTCGTCGACGGCGGCATCGCGCACTCGGTCCCGCTCGGGACCTCGGGGAGGTTCACCGACCCCGTGCCCGACGTCCGCGACGACGGGACGGGCGGCGCAATCCTCCTCGAGCTCGCGGGCTCGCGCTACGGGCTCGCGACGATCCCGATCGGCGGCGGCGTCGAGCGCATCTCGCTCGGGACGCGCGATCCGGGGATGTGGGCCCGACTCGCGGTCGGGACGCTCGGCGAGGTCACCGTCGTCGAAGAGCGTGGCCAGAGCCTGACCGCGGTCACGTGGCGGCTCGGCCCCTGAGCACCGACAAAGCGAAAGCACCCGGGCTCCCGTGCGGGGTCCCGGGTGCTCGAACGGCGAGGAGCCGCTCAGGTCGCGTCGGCGTCCGCTTCGGCGTCGCTCGCGTCCGACGTGCTGCCGCCGTCGCCGGCGTCGCCTGCATCGCTCGTCGGCGTGCTCGTCTCGGGCGTGCCCGTGTCCGGCGTCGGCGTCGTGCCGGTGTCGGTCGTGGCGTCGCCGCCCTCGACCGGGATCCGCGTGCGATCGAAATCGACGATGAGCTCGCAGCCGAGGACGAACATCGACGCGAGCGTGGCGAGGACGACGACCTTCTTCGTGGTGTTCCGCTTCATGTTCCCGCGTCCTCTCAGAACCGGACCAGCGCACCCGCGCCGCCGCCGTTCGGCGTGACGTACGGGGTCGGGGTGACCGTGACGCTCTTCTTCTTCGGAGCCGTCGCAGTGGTGGTGGGCGCCTTCGCCTTGGCGTTGGCAGGCGTGTCGCTCGACAGGAAGAGCACGGCGCTCGTGACGCCGAACGTGATCGCGACGCCGAACATCATGTCCGCGACGAGCGCGTTGTTCTCGCCGTCGTCGGCCTTCTTCGCAGTGGGCTCCTTGTCGAAGTCGCTCGACTGCGAGAGCGCCTTGATCCCGAAGCCCGTGCCGACGCCGGCGGCGACGATCGCGACCGCGCCGGTCACGTAGGCCGGGACCTTGCTGCGCGGCTCCGGCGGCGGCGGAGGCGGCGGCGCCGGCTTCGGCGTCTCGGCCACGACCGGCGGGGGCGGCGGCGGGGGGGGCGGCTCCTTCTTCACGAGCTCGACCTTCACGTCCTGCTTCGACGCGTAGGCGACCTCGACCTCGCGATCCGCCGGTTCGAAGCCCTCTGCCGTGATGCGGAGCGAGTGCTTGCCGGCGGGGAGCTCGACGTCGACCGGCGTGGGCTGTGCGTTCGGCTTCGCGTCCGGATTCTGGGCGGCGTCGACGGTGACGAAGGCGCCGGGCGGCGTCGTCTCGACGTGCACCTTGCCGGGCATCGCCTTGATCGCTTCGACCCGCTTCTTCGCTTCCTCGACCTGCTCCTTCATCTTCGGCGGGTTGTCCGAGACGAGCTTCTCGTACGCCGTGACGGCGTCCGTGAAGTGTTGGAGGTTGTCGTGGCTGAGCGCGATGTAGCGCTGGGTCTCGGGCGCGGGCTTCGCCGCGTTCGACGCCTCGAAGTCGGCGAGGGCGCCGGCGAAGTCACCGGCCTTGAACTTCTTCTCGCCCGACGTGAAGAGCGCCTTCGCGTCCGCAGGCTTCGCCGGAGCAGGCTTCGTCGCATTCTCCGGCTTCACCGGGACAGCAGGCTTCGTCGCATCCGCGGGCTTCGCCGGAGCGGCGGGCTTCGTGGCGTCCGCGGGCTTCGCGGCGGGCTGACCGGACGCGGCGGGCGTCTGCGCCGCTGCCGGCACGACCGCCACGGCCAGCGCGACAGCCAGCACGGCGGCCACGCCTCTCGATTTCCCGAGCATCATCATGGCCGGCAAGTTACACCAACCGGGCGCCGAAAAGGAGCGTGTTTCGCGGGCTCGCATGTGGATCTCGGTGCTCATGCCGTACCGCGACGCGGGGGTGACGATCGACGACGCGGTCGCCAGCACGCTCGCCGACCTCGGCCCGTGTGACGAGCTCGTGGCGATCGACGATCGCTCGGGTGACGACGGCCCCGACCGCGTCGCCGAATGGGCGCGGCGCGACCCGAGGGTCGTCGCCCTCGGCTCTCCCTCCGGCGGCTCCGAGGGCGGCGGGATCGCGTCGGCGCTCGCGCGGGGGCTCGACCGCGCGTCGCACGCGCTCGTCGGACGGATGGACGCCGACGACGTCACCCTCCCCGGTCGCTTCGCCGCGCAGCGCGCCGCGCTCGCGCAGGATCCGTCGCTCGCCGTCGTCGGGACGCAGGTCGAGCTCTTCCCTTCCGTGACCCCCGGGATGGACGCGTACGTCCGGTGGCAGAACGCGCTCGTCACACCGGAGGACCATGCCCGCGCGGTGCACGTCGAGTCGCCGCTCTGCCATCCGACCGCCGTCCTCCGGCGCGCCGCTCTCGACGCGGTCGGAGGATGGCGGGATGCGCCGTGGCCGGAGGACTGGGACCTCTGGCTCCGCCTCCATCACGGTGGGCACCGCATCGCGAAGGTCCCGCGCGTGCTCCTCCGCTGGCGCCGCCACGAAGGAGCGACCACGCTGCGCGACCCGCGTTGCGCGCCCGAGCGGCTCCGCCGGGCCCGGGCCGGCTATCTCGCTCCGCTGCTGCGAGCGCGGCCGTTCGCGATCTGGGGCGCGGGCCAGACCGGCCGCCGGCTCGCGCGCGCCCTCGCGTCGGAGGGCGTCCGCCCCCGGTTCTTCGTCGACATCGATCCGCGGAAGATCGGGCGGCGCGCACAGGAGGCGCCGATCCTGGCCGCGGAGGGCGCGATCGCCGTCGCGCGCGCCGAGGACGTCCTCCTCGTCGTCGCCGTCGGCGACCGCGGCGCACGCGACGTCGTCCGCGGGCGGCTCGCCGGCCACGGGCTCGTCGAAGGCGACGCCTTCGTCTGCGCCGCGTGACGGCTCAGGACCGGAAGCGGTCGAACGGCACGAGCACGAGACCGGCGGCCTCGAACGCGGCAGCCACGGCGGCGACGAAGGGCGCCGCATCCCCCGGCTCCGCGAGGGCGAGCGGATCGGGTCGATCGAGGAGCTTCTCCGCGTCGTCGATCGTGAATGCGTCGGGCGCCGTGTCGTCGAGGTCGCTCCACGGGATCGGCGTCGCGACGTTCGCCCGCGGCCGCGCACGGAGCGAGTAGGGCGCGATCACGGTCGCGAGCGTGCGGTTCCGCAGCCAGTCGACGAAGACGCGGCGCCCGCGATCCCGGATGCGGAACTGCGTCGTCAGCACGTCCGGATGCTCGGACGCGACGAGCTCGGCGAGCTGCTGGAGCGCCGTCGCGAGGGCCTCGCCCTCGACCTCCGGCCGGATCGGCGCGACGAGGTGGAAGCCCTTCGAGCCGGTCGCGACGGGGACGCATCGGAGGCCGAGGCCGGCGAGCCGTTCGCGGACGAGGTGCGCGGCACGGCGGACGAGGGCCACCTCGCCGGGAGGCGGATCGAGGTCGATCACGAAGCGATCGGGGAACGCGAGCGCTCCGGCGTGCGCGGTCGGGACGTGGAGCTCGATCGCGTTCTGGTTCGCGAGGAAGACGAGGTCCTCCACGTGCTCGACCACCGGATAGACGGTGACGTCGGGCGGCGCCTCGTCCTTCTTGGTCCCCTTCTTCGCGTGCTTGCGGGAAGCTTCCCGGCTCCGGGGCACCGCGAGCCGTTGGACGGTCGCGGGGTAGTGTTCCGGCACGTTCTTCTGGAAGAAACCGGGACCGGCGAGGCCCTTCGGGTAGCGCTTGATCGAGAGCGGTCGATCCGCGACGTGCGTCATCAGGCGCGGAGCGATCCGCTCGACGTAGCGGACGACGTCGCCCTTCGTCCGCCCGATCTCGGGGAACACGACTCGATCGGCGTTCGAGACCTCCATCGCGACGTGGAGGTTACCTCGCTTCGCCGCGAGCGTCCTCGGGGCGCGGTGCCGCGTCGTAGACGGAGCAGTCGACCTCGCCACGCACGAGGACGCGATCGAGCGTCGGCGGACCGAAGTCGGTCGGGCTGCCGTCGCGCGCGTCCTGCTTGATCGCGATCTCCTCGTAGGCGCACATGTCCGGCCACTTCTCGCGGCTCCCGTCGTAGCGGATGACCTTCGCCATGACGGCGTTCGCCGTGCGCCGGCCGGTGACGACGCCCGCGAGGCTCTTGATCGGCTGCCAGTCCGGCGCGGCGATCCAGTAGGTCTTCGGCGGGTACTTCTTCCCGTACGACTCGCCGGCGACCTTCTCGACCGCGCTCGCGTCCTGGCCGCTCACCGGCTTCTTCACGACGCCGTGATAGCGCGAAGGTCGCCCGGGCCACGCGCCGGAGCCGGCACACGCCGCGCACGCGAGAACGAGGAGGAGCGACGTCGAGCGCATGGGCGCGGTTCTACCATGCTCGCGTCAGGCGGGGGCGGCGTCGGCGTCGTCCTCGACCTTGCCGGCCGCTCGGCTCTCGCCGACGCGGTCGAGGGCGAGCTTGAAGAACGCGGGACCGACGACGGCGTTGATCGCGAGCGTCGCGAGCACCAACGCGCGGAACGGCTGACCGAACTGGGGCATCTCCCGTGCGACGACGCCGGCGAGCCCCTGGGTGAGGCCCGCCTGCGCGACGAGGGGCGCCCAGGACCAGCGCGTGAGCGCAGGCGAGTCCTTCGCGAGGATGCTCGAGACGCGAGCGGCCCCCCAGGTCACGCCGCCTCGCGCGACCGCGAGGAGGAGCGCCACGGGCCAGAGCTGGACGAGGAGCGGGATGTCGAGGTCCGCGCCGGCGCTCGCGAAGAAGACGACGTAGACGATCGAGCCCATGTCCTCGAGCGCGTGGAGGAACTTCTCCCCCTGGTTGGACATGTTCTGGACCACGAACCCGGCGACGAGAAAGGTGAGGAGCGGATCGAAGCTCAGGTAGTGGAGGACCTCCGAAGCGCCGAGCCCGAGACCGACGAAGACGACGATCAGCTGCTGTCCGACGACCCGCAGGTAGACGATGAGCAGCAGCCCGACCGAGGTGCCGATCGAGACGCTGCCGAGGATCTCGTGCCCGAGCGCGCGGAACGCGTCGAGCGAGAGCGCGGCGCCTGGCTCGACGAGCGGCTTCGCGATCATGCTCGCGAGCGCCATGAGGAGGATCACGGCGACGTCGGAGCTCATCACGAACGCGAGCGAGAACGTCGCGAGGGGGCCGCGTGCGCGCGTCTGCGAGAGGATCCCGAGCGTCGCGGACGGGCTCCGACTGACGCCGAGCACGCCCCAGAGCAGCGCGACGGCGAACGCGGCTCCCGGCGCGAGGTCGCTCGCGAACGGGATGAAGGGGCGGACCGCGTAGAACGTGCCGGCGAGGACCACGACTCCGACGAGCGAGTGGACGCAGGTGGCGACCACGAGGGATCGGAGACCGGCGACGAGCTGGACGAGCCGCAGCTCGGCGCCGCCGGCGAGTGCGATCAGCGCCAGCGCGAGCGTGTTGATGGGGGCGAGCCGTACGACCGTCCCCGCGTCGACGAGCCCGAGGACGTGCGGCCCCGCGAACATCCCCGCGAGCAGGTACCCCGTCAGCTGCGGGAGGCCGACGCTGCCGACGAGGTCGCCGAGGAGCGTTCCGGCGAGGAGCAGGAAGCCGAGCGCGCCGATGAGCGCGGCGGAGGGCGAGCCCTCGAGGGGGCTCGAGACGGTCCCGGCGTAGAACACGGCGACGACGGCGGCGAGGCAGAACACGTCGACGAGGCGCCGGCGGAGGTCGAAGCGTTCGGGCACGGCGCTCATCGTCGGAAGCTCATCAGGGTCGATCCGCGACGATAGAACGAAGATCGTTTGAGCTCAAATCATCCGCGATGCCGTCGCAGGGCCGCGTGGCTCACCTCGCGCCGACGCCGCCCGCGTGGTAGCGAGACCGGTCCCATGCGCTTCGGCTTCGACAACACCTACGCCCGGCTGCCGGAGCGCTTCCACGCCCGCGTCTCCCCCACCCGCGTCCGGGCGCCGGCGCTCGTGAAGATCAATCCGGAGCTCGCCGACCTCCTCGGGCTCGATGCGAGCGTGCTCGCGTCGACCGAAGGCGTCGCGATCCTGTCGGGGAACGCCGTGCCCGAAGACGCCGATCCGATCGCGCTCGCCTACGCGGGGCACCAGTTCGGCACGTTCGTGCGGCTCGGCGACGGGCGCGCGATCCTGCTCGGCGAGATCGTCGGGCGCGACGGGAAGCGCCGCGACGTGCAGCTGAAGGGGGCGGGGCGGACGCCGTTCTCGCGCGGCGGCGACGGTCGGGCCGCGCTCGGCCCCGTCCTCCGCGAATACGTCGTGAGCGAGGCGATGGCGGCGCTCGGCATCCCGACGACGCGCGCGCTCGCGGCGGTGACGACCGGCGAGCACGTGCTCCGCGAGGAGGCGCTCCCCGGCGCGATCCTCACGCGCGTCGCGGCGAGCCACATCCGCGTCGGCACGTTCGAGCTCCTCGCCGCGCGCGACGACTTCGAAGGCGTCGCCACCCTCGCCTCCTACGCGCTCTCGCGTCACTACCCGGAGGCCGCCTCGGCTCCGAATCCCGCGCTCGCGCTCCTCGAGAACGTCGTCGCGGCGCAGGCGTCGCTCGTCGCGAAGTGGCTCGGCGTCGGCTTCGTCCACGGCGTGATGAACACGGACAACACGTCGATCTCCGGCGAGACGATCGACTACGGACCATGCGCGTTCCTCGACGAGTACGATCCGGCGAAGCGTTTCAGCTCGATCGACGTCGGCGGTCGGTACGCATACGCGAACCAGCCGCGGATCGCGGTCTGGAACCTCGCGCGGCTCGCCGAGGCGCTCCTCCCGCTGCTCGCGGAGGAGGAGGAGGCCGCCGTGCAGCTCGCCACGTCGCGTCTCGATGCGTTCCTGCCCGCGTTCCGCGAAGAGCACACGCGCGTGCTCCGCGCGAAGCTCGGGCTCCTCCGCGCGGAGGAGGGCGACCTGGCGCTCGCGACTGATCTGCTCGAGCGCCTCGCCGCGAGCCGCGTCGACTTCACGCTCTTCTTCCGAAGGCTCTGCGCAGCGGCGGAGGGCACGGAGCGCGACGCGGAGCTCGCGTCGATGTTCGAGGACCCCGGCGCGTTCCACGCATTCGCCGAGAGCTGGCGGGCGCGGCTCGCACGCGAGGACGTGACACCGTCAAAGCGTGCACGCGCGATGCGGCGGGCGAACCCTGCGTTCATCCCGCGGAACCACCGCGTCGAGGAAGCCATCGTCGCGGCACGGAACGGCGACTTCGCGCCGTTCGAGACGCTCGTCCGCGTGCTCGCGAGCCCGTTCGAGGACCAGCCCGACGCCGCGCATCTCGCGGTGCCTCCCGAGCCCGAGGAGCGCGTCGAGCGGACGTTCTGCGGGACGTGAACCCGGCTCCGAAGGGGTCCGGGTTTCATAAAACGGAACGAGCCGCGCTACGTGCACTCTGCAATCGATTGCGAAGCCAACGGCCGCGGTAGACGTCCGGACCGCCTCGGCATCCGATGTGCCGAGAGGTGACGTTTGTTACGTCGGGTAACGCTCGTTCGGGGACGTTTCGGACGCTGAAATCGAGGGGTTTGCGCGTGTTTCGACCACGTGCAGCGCACACGTCCGACCAAACTGCATTCGCAGATGCAAACGACGTTGAGCGATCGATGTCGGCAGCGTACCGAATGGATCATGACGCTCATCGCGAGCGTCGTCTCGGACCCCGCTCCGGCGACCTCCCCCGCCGGAGCGGGCCTCCGAGAGGCTCACGCGGCCCCCCTCCCCCCGCGTAGGGCACCCGAAGAGTCCTCCCCGCGCGTCCCCGCGTCGGGGACCGAGTAGCCCGACGGCCGCGCCGTCGGAACCGAACCAAGAGGCCCCCGCCATGAAGCACGTCCGGAACACCACGCTGGTCTCGATGCTCCTCCTCGCCGCGTCTGCCGTCGCGTGCACGAACGAGACGGACGCCACGACCGCGCAGCCGACGAAGCCGACCGAGACGACCGAGAAGCTCGAGATCGCGCTCGTGGGGTCGTTCACCGGCCCCGACGAGGGCGTGGCAGCGGACGTCCGCCGCGGTGTCGAGACGGCCGTGCAGCAGGTCAACGCCTTCGGCGGCGTCCTCGGCAAGCAGATCGTCCTCCGCCTGATCGACGACGAGAGCTCGCCGGTGAAGACCGCGTCGCTCGTCAAGGAGCTCGCGGACAAGGACGGCGTCGTGTTCGGCATCGGCCCGTCCACGACCCGCGCCGCGAACGAGCTCCTCCCGATGGTGAAGGACGATCGGATCCTCTACATCTCGCCGAGCGCGACCGGGATGGGCCTCGACTGCACCGACAGCGCCGCTTCCCCCGAGGAGCGCACGAAGCTCTGTGACGCGGCGAAGGCGTCGTTCGACCCGAGCGCGCCGCTCAAGCCGGTGCTCTTCCGGACGGCGACGTCGGATGCGTACCTCGCGACGGCGCTCGCGCAGTACGCGTCGGAGTCGGTCGAAGGGACGCGCCGCTGCCGTTCGATCGCGCTCGTCCGGCAGAACGACGCGTACGGCCTGCCGCTCGCGGCGAAGGTCGAGGAGCGTTACAAGCAGCTGAGCCTCGAGGTCCGCCGCATCGTCGACCTCGATCCGACCGCCACGGACGAGTACGACCTCGGCCTCGCGGCGGAGACGGTCGCGGGCACGCCGGCGCCGGACTGCCAGGTCGTCATCGCGCAGACGGACCTCGCCGCGAAGTACATGGCGGCCTTCAAGACCTGGCGTGCGGAGCGCCCGACCGCGTTCCCCAACACCTTCCAGACCATCGGCGCCGACGGCTTCCGCGACGAGGCGATGGTGAGCACGAGCGTGGCAGCAGGCGTCGTGGGCGAAGGCAGCCTCGCGATCGCGCCCGACACGACGCCGAGCACGCCCGAATACAGCACCTTCCGCGCGCTCTACCAGGCGTCGTTCCCGAACGTCACCCCCGGCCGTTACGCGGCTCCCGCGTACGACGCGCTCCTCCTCCTCGCCGGCGCGATGAACAAGGCCGGCACCACGACCGCGATCGCGCCGGTGCGCGAAGCGCTCGTCGAGATCACGACCGGCCGCCGTCACGCGAGCGCGGCGAAGGTCGGCGAGTTCCTGATCGCGGCACGCAACGGCGAGGACATCGACTACGAGGGTGCGTCCGGCCCGATCGACTTCGACGCGCGCACGGGCGGCGTCCGCAACGACTTCGGCGTCTGGCGCATCAAGCAGGCCGAGTTCGTGCGCGAGGCGACGTTCGACGCCTCGGTCATCACGGGCGAGTGACCGGCGGGCGCGCGGAGCGCCCACTTCGGAAGCGGCGGACGCGGGCGAGGCCTGCGTCCGCCGCTCTCGTTTGTCGCGTCACGCCACGCGCTTCTGCCCGTGCGGCGTGTGCACGACGACGCGCGACTCCTCCGTCCCGTCGGCGCGCTCGACCACGAGGACGATCGGTACGTCGGTGCCGCCGCGGGCGAGCTCGGCCGCGCGCTCGTACGCGTGCTCGACGGCGCGCTCCTTCGAGAACAACCAATCGATGAGCCTCCGCGTCACGCCGTTCGTGGAGACCTCCCAACGGAGGTTCCGCGGGGCCACGCGAAGCTCGACCTCAGACCTTGGAATCATGGGCCGCGGGCTGCAACGTGTGCGCCACGCGCCGCGTCAGTCGAACGAATTCCGGAAACTACGCGCTCGGCTCGGCGGCGTCGTGCTCCGGCTCGACGAGCTCGACGAGGAGGCCGCCCGTGGCCTTCGGGTGCAGGAACGCGACCTTGTGTCCGCGTGCGCCACGGCGCGGCGTCTCGTCGACGAGCGGCACGCCGAGGCTCTTCAGGAACGCGAGCGCGCTCTCGATCCCTTCGACCTCGACCGCGATGTGGTGGAGGCCCGGCCCGCGCTTCTCGAGGAACTTCTCGAGCCCCGCGTTGCCCCGCGGCGAGATGAGCTCGACGCTCGTCTCGCCGATCGGCAGGAGCACGGCCTCCGTCTTCTGCGACGCGACGGTCTCGCGGACGGTCGGCTCGAGCCCGAGCACTTGCTTGTACTTTGCAATCGCGTCGTCGACGTCCTGCACGCAGACGGCGACGTGATCGATCTTCTTGATGCGGATCATCGGCGCGCAGCTTAGCGCGCCGAGGCGCTCCGTGGAGCCGGTCGCGACCCGGCCGCACGGCCGGGCGCCGCACCTTTTTCTTCGCGAACCACCTCCCCGGGGCCCGTGGTATGGTCCCGCCCGATGAAACGGCATCTGCTCCTCGTGGCCATCGGTCTCGCCCTCGGTTCGACCAGCTGCAGCTCGAGCCTCTCGCAGCCCTTCTCGAACCTGAAGAACCAGCCGATCACGGTCTTCCGGCTCCAGAACTTCGAGCCGCCGGCCGCGCAGGCGGGAGCCCCTGCTCCGGGCGCGAACATGATCCCCCCGCAGATCCAGCAGTGGCTCAGCGCGGGCGCCGCGATGCTCCCGCCGGGCCTCATCCCGCCGGGCCTCCTCCCCGGCGCGGCCCCGGCGCAGGCGGCGGCGAACGTCCCGCGCTTCTACAACTTCCGCATCCTGCAGACCGTGCAGGTCTCGGATTCGAAGCAGGCGCAGGAGATCCTCGAGCTCTTCGGCAAGGACTCGAACTTCCAGCTGCCGACGCAGCAGTGCATGTACCCCGAGTTCGGCTTCCAGATCGGCCAGGGCGGAGCCCCGGGGATGCAGGGCGCGCCGTCGACGACGCCGCCGGCGGACATCCTCGTGTCGCTCTCGTGCGACCAGGTCCAGATGTTCAACTACGGCTGGCCCTACGGTCAGAAGACCGGCATGGGGCCCGACACGCAGAAGAAGGTCATCGCGATCGTCCGCAAGGCGTTCGGAGGCTGACCTCCGAGCCGGAGCCGCATGGACGGTCCGCGGACGTACGAGCCGAACCCGGCGCTCGCCTGGCTGTACGAGCGCTTCTTCGCTCACATCGAAGTCGACCAGACGTGGGCCGCGCGAGTCCGTGAGGCGGACGCGCGCGGCACCGTCGTCTACGTCCTCCGGAACCTCTCCTTCGTCGACTTCCTCGCGCTCGACCACCTCACGAAGCGGTTGTCGCTCCCGCAGGTCCGGTTCGCGAACGATCTCGGGCTCTGGGTGCTCGAGCCGATGGGGCGTGGCTGGCTCGGCGCGCTGAAGAAGCGCACGGTGGCCGACGACGTCCGCCACCTCCGCCAGGCGATCGACGGCGGGCACTCGGCGGCGCTCTTCTTGAAGCGACCGCCGACGTTGCTCGAGCCTCCGCCGGTCGCGCGGACGCGGGACGGCTCGCGGCTCCTCCCTTCGCGCGGCAAGACCGAAGGCGACGCATTCCTCCGCGGGATCATCGACGCGCAGCGCGCGCGGAGCTCGCCGATCCTGCTCGTCCCGCAGGTCTTCGTCTGGACGCGCACGCCGGACCACGCGAAGCAGGACGTGGTCGACGCGCTCTTCGGCCCGCGCGAGTGGCCGGGCAACCTCCGGACGGTGGCGCAGTTCCTGATGAACTGGCGCCACGTCACGCTCCGCGCCGGCGACCCGGTCGACGTGCGCCAGTTCCTCGAGCAAGCCGAGGCCGAAGGCGCGACCGACGACGACGCGCTCGTCCGCCGGCTCACGTACACGCTCCTCCGCCGTCTCGAGCGCGAACGGCGCGGCGTGCTCGGTCCGATGCGGAAGCCGGCCGACCGCCTCCGCGAGCAGGTGATCCGCAGCCCTCGCCTCTCGCGCGTGCTGCGCGACATGGCCGGCGAGGGAAAGAACGAACGCCGCGTCCTCGGCTATCGCGCGCTCGCGATGCTCCGCGAGATGGAGGCGGAGGTCGACCTCAACGCGCTCCGCGCGCTCGACGCGGCGTTCGACGCGACCGTCGCGCGGATGTACTCGTCGTTCGAGATCGACGAGGAGGGGCTCGACCGCGTGCGCGAGGCGGCGAAGGACGGGACGCTCGTCCTCCTCCCGAGCCACAAGTCGCACGTCGACTACATCATCCTGACGCGGCTCTTCTTCCGCTCGAACCTCCCCGTCCCGCTCGTCGCGGCGGGCGACAACCTCGCCTTCTTCCCGCTCGGGCCGATCATCCGGCGCGCGGGCGCGTTCTTCATCCGCCGGAGCTTCAAGGGCGATCGTCTCTACGGCGCGGTCGTCGACGCGTACATGCGGAGGCTCCTGAAGGACGGCTACCCGCTCGAGTTCTTCCTCGAAGGTGGCCGCTCCCGCACCGGCAAGCTCCTCCCGCCGAAGCTCGGCCTCCTCTCGATCGTCGTCGACGCGGCGCTCGGCTCCGAGGGCGACGGCGGACGCAAGGTCTGGTTCGTTCCGATCTCGATCGGCTACGAGCGCGTCGTCGAGGAGCGCTCGTACGTGCGCGAGCTCACCGGCGGCGAGAAGAAGAAGGAGGACGTCCGCGGTCTCCTCGGCGCGGCGGAGAGCGCGCTCGGCCGCTACGGACGGCTCAACGTGCAGTTCGGCGATCTGCTCACGCTCGACGACGTGCTCGCCGACATGGGCCAGCCGAGCGGGGGCGCGCCCGCAAGCGGCAAGCTCTCGCCGGCACGGCGGCGCGCGCTCGTCTCGCGGCTCGCGTATCGCGTGATGAACGAGATAAACCGCGTCACGGCCGTCACGCCGGGCGCCCTCGTCGCCGCCGCCCTCCTCACCCACGGCCAGCGCGGGATCCCGCATGCGGAGCTCGTCGCGGCGTGCCGAAGGCTCGCCCAGACGCTCCATCGCGAGCGTGCGCGCTTCACGCCGTCTCTCGTCGAGCCGACGAAGACGCGGCCGGACGAGATCGAGATCCGCCCGTCGGCGGTGCGCGAGGCGCTCGAGCTCTTCGCGAAGGCGGGCCACGTCGAAGCACACCGGCCGGGTGCGCCGGTCGGCGACGACAAGGCGAAGGGAAAGCCCGGGCCCGACGCGGTCTACGTCGTGCCGGACGAAGCGCGGCTCTCGCTCGACATCGCGAAGAACCTCCTCGTCCACTTCTTCGTGTCGCGCGCGACGATCGCGATGCCGCTCGCCGCGCCGGGAGCGGCGGAAGGGCTGACGAAGGACGAGCTCCGCGATCGCGTGCAGGCGCTCTCACGCCTGCTCAAGTACGAGGTGCAGTTCCGCGCCGACGCCCCCTTCGAGCAGATCTTCGAGGAGACGCTCGCGGCGATGCTCGCCGACGGCGAGGTGTCGGACGAGGGCGGGCTCTTCGTCCTCGGCGGGCCGGAAGGGCGCGCGCGTGCGCTCGTCGACGCGCGGATGCTCACGGCGTTCGTCGAGGGCTACCGCATCGCGGCGCGCGCGCTGGCGGCGCTCCTCAAGGGGCCGCTCGCCTCGAAGGACCTCGCCAAGCGCGCGCTCGCGATCGGCGAGCGGATGTTCCTCGCAGGCGAGATCGCCCATCGCGAGGCGGTGAGCCGGCCGGTGTTCGAGAACGCGTTCCTCGCGTTCGTCGATCAGGGCTACCTCGCGCGCGAAGGCGGCAAGCTCGTGCTCCCCGAGAGCTACACGAGCGCCGAAGCGGTGCGCACCATCGAAGGTCGCATCGCGAGCTTCGTCAGCTGACGAGACGAGACGAAGGCCTCAGCCCGTGCCGATCGTGCCGCGGAGGCGGCCGCGCACGAGCGCTTCGAGCTCGTCGACGAGGCTTGCCGCCATCGCGCGCGCCATCCGCGTCGTGTGGGCGCGCGTCGCGCTCGCCGCGTTCTCGGGGATCGCCTCGAGCAGGAGCTCGACCTGGCGAGAGAGCTCGAGCGCGCGCGCGATCGTGGCGTCGTGATCCATGTCTCCTCGTGCGTACCGGATCTGCGGTCCTTCGAGCGCCATGATGCTTCCCTTCCCCTGAGTGACCCGGCCATCCTCTACTCGAAGTCACGCCGCGTGCAACCATCCGGATGCGATGACACGTCGATGCTGCGCACGTGACGCAGCGGCGTCGTGCCGACCGAACTTTGACGCGCTCGGCGGAGGGGCCATGACGCGATGCGCGACCGCTCGCTTTGGCCGCTTTTCCGAGCATGGTACAAAGAGCTCGTGTCCGCGGCCCTCCGTCTGTCGGGATGCTTCTCCACGGCGCTGGCGGCCCTCGCGCTCCTCGGCGCGACGGGCTGCGGGCGCGCTCCGTCCCCGCTCGCCCCGCAGATGGGCGGCTCGCTCGGCGTCCCGCACAGCGGGGTGCTGACGGGCGGCACCGAGCTCGCGCAGAAGGGCGAAGGCTGGGTCTGGCTCAGGAACGACGATCGTCATCACGGTATCCCGCGCTTCGTCCGCGCGATCGAGCGTGCCGCGAAGACGGTGGCCGACGCCCGGCCCGGCGGCGTGCTCTCCGTCGGTGACCTCTCCGCGCGGTCGGGAGGGACGCTCCTCCCGCACATCTCCCATCGGACCGGGCGCGACGCGGACCTCCTCTTCTACGTGACGACGCTCGAAGGTGCGCCCGTGACGAGCCCCGGCTTCGTCCACTTCGGCCCCGACGGCCTCGCATGGGATCCCGACAACAAGCGCTTCCTGCGCTTCGACGTCGAGCGGACGTGGCTCCTCGTGAAGACCTTGGTCGAGGATCCCGAAGCGCGCATCCAGTGGGTGTTCGTCAGCCGTGACGTCGAAGCGATGCTCCTCGAGTGGGCGCGCGCGCGCGGCGAGCCTTCCGAGACGATCGCGCGCGCGATGGACGTGATGCTGCAGCCGCGCCCGGGCGGCGTGCACGACGATCACGTGCACATCCGCACCGCGTGCACGCTCGACGAGGTCTCGCGCGGCTGCGAGCCGACCGGCCCGATGCGCGCATGGATCGCCGCGCAGGACGCCGCCTCCGGTGGCGAGGTCCCGGTGACCGAGCTCGTCGCCGCGATCCTGTCGCCGCTCGGCGGCACGAACGGCGGCGGCGTGCTCGCGAGCGATGCGAACGCGCAGCCCTGAGAACGTCGTCGTCCACGGAGACGCGAAGGACCTCGGCGGCGTCGTCCGGGAGGGCAGCGCCGACGTCGCGTACCTCGACCCGCCGTTCATGGTCGACAAGCGTTTCTCGGCGCGGACCGGGACGGGCGAGCGCGCGCGCGGGCCGGTGGCCTACGTCGACGTGTGGCCCTCGCTCGAGGCGTACCTCGCGTGGCTCGAGGAACGCGTCGCCGTCGTCCGCGAGCTGCTCTCGCCTCGCGGGACGATGTGGCTCCACCTCGACCAGCGCGCGGTGCACGAGGCGAAGGCCGTCTGCGATCGCGTCTTCGGCGCTTCCCGCTTCCACGGCGAAGTGATCTGGGTGCCCGGCAACGGCTCGAAGAGCCGCTCGGGCCCAGGGATGGGGCACCAGACGCTCCTCCTCTACGCCCGCTCGCGCGAGCCGATCTGGAACGCGAAGGACCCTTCGCTCCGCGCGCCCTTCGCGGCGACGAGCCAGGCGATGCACTTCCGCAACGTCGACGAGGACGGCCGTCGCTACCGCGACCGCATCGTGAACGGCAAGACCTACCGCTACTACGCCGACGAAGGACGCGCGCTCGGCAGCGTGTGGACCGACTGCCCGGCGATGGTCGCGAACACACCGCTCCGCGCCGAGACGACGGGGTACCCGACCCAGAAGCCGTCGAAGCTGCTCGATCGGATCGTGCGCGCCTCGAGCGTCGAGGGCTCGCTCGTCGTCGATCCGTTCTCCGGGAGCGGGACCACGGCGGCGTGCGCGGCCGCCGCCGGGCGGCGGTTCGCCGTCTCCGACGTCGGCGAGCTCGCGATCCGGACGACGCGCGCGCGGCTCGACGCGGCCGCGGTCCGGTACCGGTTCGTGGCTCAGCGCTCGTAGAGGATGATGTTGTGGTACCGGGCCTCGGACGCGCCCGGGTTCTCGTAGGTGTGCGGGCGATCGGCCGGGAACGAGACGCTGTCGCCGGCGAGGAGATCGTGGCTCTCGCCGTCGACGTGGAGGCGGAGCGCGCCGGTGAGGACGACGACGAACTCGTGCGTCCCCGACGTGTGGGCCTCCGACGTGTGCGCCGCGCGCGGCGAGAGACGGAGCTCGTAGATCTCGACGAGCGGAGAGGCGCCGGCGGGAGTGAGCGGCCGGCTCTCGAGCTTGCCGTCCAGTGACCGGAGCACCTGCGCTTCGCCGCGACGGAGGATGTTCGTCCCGCTCTTCGGCTCGCCGAGCAGGTCCTGGAACGGCACCCCGAGGCCGACCGCGATCTTCCAGAGGAGACCGACGGTCGGGTTCGTCTTCACCGTCTCGATCTGCGAGAGGGCGGCGCGGCTCACGCCGGAAGCGCGCGCGAGGTCGTCGAGCGACATGTTGCGCGCCTTGCGCTTGCGACGCAGGTTCTCGGCGACGCGGCGACCGAGCTCGGCGGCGCCGACCTCGTCGCCCTGCGATGCCTGGGCCTTCTCGGCCTTGTCGCCCTTCTCGTCCGGCGTCTTCTTCCGCGATGCCACGCGGAGCTCACGCTATCACGAACCGAGTCGTGCGAGCGGCGCCGACGCGAGCCACGCGCCGAGGTCCGCGAGCGCGCGGTCGGCCATCTTCTGGTAGCGATCGCGCTTCTTGAGGCGCTTGTTCTCCGGCGGCGGGATGCACGCCCACGTGATGTTCGAGGGCTGGAAGCGATCCTGCGGACGACGGAGATGGGTCCGGATCCCTCCGAGCGCGGTCGTGTCCGGCGGCGGCGTGACGGTCTCGCCGCGGAGCGACTGCGCGAGCATGACGGCGCAGACGTATCCGCCCGCGCAGCTCTCGACGTAGCCCTCGACGCCCGTGATCTGCCCCGCGAGGAAGACGTTCGGGCGTGCCTTCAGCTGCATGCGCTCGTCGAGGAGCTTCGGCGCGTCGACGAACGTGTTCCGGTGCACGCTGCCGAAGCGGAGGATCTCCGCTTCCTCGAGCCCGGGGATCATCCGGAAGACGCGGGCCTGATCGCCGTACGTCATGCGCGTCTGGAACCCGACGAGGTTGTAGGCGGTCGCGTCCTTGTCCTCGGCGCGGAGCTGGACGACGGCGAAGGGACGGCGCCCGGTGCGCGGGTCGGTCAGGCCGACCGGCTTCATCGGCCCGAATGCGAGGGTCATCTCCCCGCGCGACGCCATCACCTCGATCGGGAGGCAGCCCTCGAAGTAGCGGACGTCCTCGAACGCGCGCGGCTCGACCTTCTGCGCCTCCACGATCGCGCGCACGAACGCCTTGTAGCCCTCCTCGTCGAAGGGGCAGTTCACGTAGGCCTCGTCGCCGAGCGCGGTCGCATCGCGATCGTCTTTGCCCTCGTTCTCCGCGTCGGGATCGACGGGCGCGCCCTTCCCCCAGCGCGACTGCTTGAAGACCTTCTCCCAGTCGATCGAGTCGGCGCTGATGATCGGCGCGATCGCGTCGTAGTACGCGAGGTGCTCGCCGCCGACGGCGGCCGCGATGTCGCTGGCGAGCTCGTCGCCGGTCAGCGGTCCGGTCGCGAGGATGACGGGGTGGTCTGCCGTCGCGGCGGGGATCGCGCGCACGATCTCGTGGCGGACCGTGATCCGCGGGTGCGCCTGGATCCGCTCCGTCACCGTCTTCGCGAACACGTCGCGATCCACTGCGAGCGCGCCGCCGGCGGGCACCTTCGCGATCTCGGCGCACTCCATGACGAGCGATCCGACCCGCCGGAGCTCCTCCTTGAGGAGCCCCACCGCGTTGACGAGCGCCGCCCCACGCATCGAGTTCGAGCAGACGAG
>JBDHVE010000024.1:0-77545 GCA_039809485.1 Polyangiaceae bacterium
AGGCGACCGGACGCGGTCGGCGCGGGGACCCGCTGCGCAGGCGGCGTCGAGGGCGGCTTCGCCGCGACCTGCATCGGCTGGAACGGCACCGCGGGCGTGACCGGCCCGAGCGTGCCGTCCTTCTTCCGGACGATCTTCTTCGCGCCGGTAGCCTGCGCGCCGAGGTCCGGCGACGACGCGGCGGCGGGGCGATAGGGCTGGAACGCCGGCGAGCTCTTCGCGGTGAACGCATCGGGCTGCGACGCCGCCGGCGACCGCACCGAGGTCGGCGCGATCTCGACCGCGGCACCCGCGCGCTCGGTCTCGCCGAGGAGCTTGCCGACGTCGAAGTCGTCGAGCCCGCCCTCCGCTTCGAGATCGAATTCGGAGAGGTCGATGTCGATCGACGCCTCGCGCTCGCGCCCGCCGGCCTCGCCGAAGCGCTTCTTCGCGCGCTGGACGTGGCGCTTGTACGTGCCCTCTTCGATCTGGCGGCAGATGCGCCCCCAGTACATCGCGTACGTGTTGAACTTCTGCGTGATGACGTTGAGCTTGAAGCGCTGCGCCGTGTTGCGGATGTTCTCCTTGCGGAGGACGGCGAAGCGGCGATCGACTTCCTTGCGAGCGACGGTGGGCTCGAGCTTCTCGTAGCCCATGAAGTACTGCTCGTAGAGCGCCCGGAGTCGGTCGACCCTCTCCTCGAGCTCCGCGAGCGCGATGTCGATCTCCTTGGGGGTCACTGCGGCACCGCGCTCAAGTCTTCAGGAGAGTCCGCCAAAGGTAAAGCGGCTCGGGCGCGGATTTCTTCAGAGCGGCGTCACCTTGACGTTGTCGAAGCACACCTTGACCTCCCACTCGTTGAAGCCGAAGTGGTCGTGGCCCTCGCCGGCGAGCGGCTGGGGGTCCGCCCAGGAGATCATCTCCGTGTTGTCCACGAACCAACGGATCGTCCGGCCGTCCGTGCGCTCGATCTTGAAGCGGTAGGTCTGGCCCTTGTTGACCGGGCGCTGGCGCGGGTCGTCCGAGCTCTTGTCGATCGGGATCTCGCGGCGATCCTTGCCGTGCTCGTCGAGGCGCGCGAGCGCGTGGATGCTGTTCTTCCAGCCGCCGAAGATCGTGAGATAGCTCGTCGCGTTCGTGTACGAGAGGCCGGTCGCGGCCGACTTGCCGTCGCCCCAGACCTCGGCCTTCAGGTCGCCGTCGTCGCTCGTCGTGATCGCGTCGAACTCGATCCGCGCGTTCACGGGCAGGACCTTCTGGAGCCACACGCCGTGGTTGTGCGCGCCCTGCCCGCAGAGGCGGCCATTTTCGATCCGCCAGGCGGCCGTCTTCACCTGGACCCAGTTCGGGCCGAGGGACGGGACCGCGAAGGGCGACCCGGCGTCCTTCGTCGCGAAGGACAGGAAGGAGCCGGCGTCGAGGGCGCCGGCCTCGGCCGCCGCGCGGGTCGAGGCGTCGCGGGCGGGCTCGAGCCCCGGCCAGGTGCTCTCGCTGGCGTCCGGCCGGTCGAAGGTGTCCTCGAAGGGCGCGGTCATCACGTTCGCCGAGGGGCGGTACGTCGGGGCCGCGGAAGCTGCGGTTCCGGCGTCATACGGCGGGGCGCTGCCCGACGGGACGCAGCCCGACGTCGGCGCGAGCACCACCGCCCCGGCCGCCGCGGAGGCGAACCCGAGCACGAGCGCGGGGGTCAACCCCGAGCGGACGAAACCGCGGACCTTGCCCTTGGCGCCGGTGGCGAGCACGCGCCGGTTTCTACCACATGGGCGATGAGGTAAAGAATCCCCGAGCCATGCACCCGATCCTGTTCCGCATCCCGCTCCCCCATATGCCTCTCAAGCTGTGGTGGGCGCTCGCGGCCATCGCGGCGATCGCCGCCGTGTACGCGCTGCTCGGCCTGCGCCGCAAGGACCGTGGCACCGCCGCCGTCGCGATCGTCGTCGCGGCGGCTGCCGCCGGCGCCGGCTATTACTTCCGCGGCGCGCAGTACGAAGCCGCGAACCTGCCGATCTACTCCTACGGCGTGATGCTCGGCCTCTCGCTCGTCGTCGGCTGGTACCTGACGCTGACGCTCGCCGAGAAGGACGGCCTGCCGAAGGAGACGATGGCGAACTGCTACGTGATCACCGCGCTCGCGGCGATCGCCGGCTCGCGCATCCTCTACGTCGTGACGAACCCGTCGGAGTTCGACACGTTCGCGGACATCTTCGCTCTCCGTCGCGGCGGTCTCGTCGCGTACGGCGGCTTCCTCGGTGGCTACATCGGGAGCTGGCTCTATCTCCGCGCGCACAAGATCCGTCTGATGCCGTGGGCGGACGTCGCGGTCCCGAGCCTCGCGTCGGGCCTCCTCATCACCCGCATCGGCTGCTACCTGTACGGCTGCGACTTCGGCAAGCGCCTCGGCGAGAACCCGCCGGGCTGGCTCGCGAAGCTCGGCACGTTCCCGCACTGGGCGCAGGGCACGCTCGACAAGGGCGACGGCTCGCCGGCGTTCGTGAAGCACCTCTCCGTCTTCAGCGGCACCGAGACCGAGCGTGTCATCCGCAGCGCCAACGCGTCGCTGCCGGTCCACCCGACGCAGATCTACGAGTCGCTCGTCGGGCTCGCGCTGCTCGTCGTCCTCCTCTGGCAGCGCAAGCACCAGAAGTTCCGCGGCCAGATCTTCTTCCTCTTCGCGTTCGGTTACGGCTACCTCCGCTTCCTCGTCGAGATCCTCCGCGACGACTCCGAGCGCGGCGAGTTCGGCCCGCGCATCGCGGAGCACTGGTTCGTGTCGCTCTGCCTCCTCGCGATGGCCGTCGCGTTCGCCTTCGGCGTCGCGCTCGGGATCAAGAATCCGACGACGCGCCTCGTCGCGCGCGTCGCCGCGTTCGTGCCGCCGGTCGTCGCGTTCCTCGCGCTGAAGCCGGTCTCGTTCGGCAAGCAGGTCACGATCCAGCTCTCCACGAGCCAGTGGATCGGCTTCCTCTCGGCGGTCGCCGTCTCGTTCTTCTACGCGAAGTTCTGGGACGCGGCGCGCCGCTCCCCCGCGCTCGCGATGGGGCTCGAGTCGCTCGGTGACATCAAGCCGGCGAAGGACGACGAAGGCCCGCGCCGCCGCAAGGCGGAGGACGAGGACGAGGACGGCGAGCACGAAGAGGCCGAGGCCGAGGCCGCTCCGAAGTCCAAGGCGAAGAAGAGCAAGAAGGCGCGCGCGGCCGAGAAGGATGCCGAGCCCGCCGAGTCGAAGGACACGAAGGGCGAGGAGTCGGCGTCCGGCTCCGGCGAAGAAGGCGCCGAGACGGCCTGAGCGCGTGACGTCGCGACGCCTCATCGCGGTCGCGCTGGCGACGGCCTCGTTCCTCGCGGCACCTTCGGCGCTGGCGGACAAGGTCGTCGTCCTCCCGTTCTCGCCGTCGGCGCAGACGCTGAAGAAGCCGGAGCTGGACGAGGCTCGCGGCTGGACCAAGGAAGCGGTGCGCCTCCGCGGGCACACGCTTCCTTCCGATGCGGAGGTCGTCTCCGCCGAGCGCGCCGTCGCCGACGGCGTGCCGGACACGAGCCAGGAGTACCGTGCCGCGGGCAAGGCGGCCGGCGCGGCGTGGTCGATCTCGGGGCACGTCGATCGCGTCGACGTGCCGGCGAAGACGCTGCCCGACGGCGCGACCGAGGACGGCTACACGATCTACCGCGTCGAGCTCGAGGCCTGTCAGATCGACTCCGGGCGCGTCGAGTCGCTCGCCCGCGACGTCGACGGCGACGAGGCCCCGCAGCAGATCGCCGAGATGCTCGCGCTGCTCGTGCGCCCCGAAGGGATCGCGAACGCGGAGCTCCCGTGGGAGCGCGGCCCGCGCAAGCGGAAGCCGAAGCCGAAGCCCAAGCCGCCGGAGCCGCCCCCGAAGGTAGAGCCGCCCGCGAAGGTGGAGCCACCGCGGCCTCCGCCGCCGGTGCACACGTATGCGGAGGGACATCCGCTCGCGATCGGGCTCTCCGTCGGCGTCTCCAATGCGCTCGCGCGCCCCGAGCAGGCGCGCGGTCCGTCGTGGGCGCTGCCGATCGGCGCGGCAGCGGGCTATGCGCTCGAAGCGGTACCGGGGCTCGAGATCCGCGGCATCTTCACGACGCAGGTGGTGGGCCCGCGCGCGCTCGAGATCGCGGGCGGCGCGCGTTATGCGATCCCGGTCCTCCCGCGGTATCGCCTGTTCGTCGGACCGGAGGCGCTGCTCGGAGCGCACGTCGCGCTCGGCGCGGACAAGACGGGACGGTTCCTGACCCACGGCGCGGCGTTCATCGCGCTCGGGATCGGCGAGCAAGCACAGGTCGAGCTCGCAGGCGACCTCGCGGCGGCGTTCGGTGGGACGGGCACTCTCGTCCTCGGCGGCGCGACGGCGCGCGCGCTGGTTCGCTTCTGATGAGCGTCTCGCTCGAGCTCACGACGCGCCGGCACACCACGCGGCTCGGCGGCCGAATCGCGGACGTGATGGAGGCGGGCGACCTCGTCCTCCTCGACGGCGATCTCGGCGCGGGCAAGACCTTCCTCGCCCGCGCGATCGCGCGCGGGCTCGGCGTCGGCGCCGGCGTCGCGATCGCGAGCCCGACGTTCACGCTCGTCCAGGAGTACGAGACGCCGCGCGGCGTCCTCCTCCATGCCGACCTGTATCGGCTGCGGGAAGCGGATCGGGCGAAGACGATCGCCGACGTGAGGCGCCTCGGTCTCGCCGAGCGGCGGGCCGAAGGGGCGATGCTCCTCGTCGAGTGGTCCGCGGGGCTCGAGGACGAGCTCGGCGGCGATCCCGCGCTGCGCGTGATGTTGGCGGTGGCGGGCGAGGGCCGCCGCGCGACCTTGTCGGGGCCGAAGGCTTCGCGGCTCGCGTGACCGGGATCAGGGCACGGTCGCGCAGCCCTGCTCGCTGTCCTTGCAGCTCGACGTGCACGTGGTCGCGCCGTTGCAGCCCACCGTGCAGCCGTTCGTGCAGCTCCTCATGACGCAGGTGTCACCGGTGCACGCGAGGACGCACTTGCCGCCGGCGCAGTCGACGGTGATGTTGCCGGCGCCGCCGATGGTGCAGCGGCCCTGCGGGCACGAGAATGTGCAGGTTGCACCTTCATCACACTGGTACGTGCACGGCTCGGCGCTCGTGCACGTGTGCGAGCAGTCCTTCTTGCACACGCAGCTGCCGGTCTCGCTGCACGTCTCCTGGTCGTTCGTGTAGTTGCCGCCGCTGCGCGTCTCGTTGCTGGAGCAGGCGACGAGGAGACCGAGGGTGAGGGCGAGGAAGGGCTTCACGACCCGAGGATACGTCAGAGTCCCTGGAAGTGCGGACTGCAGACGACAGCCGCGCGCTCGTCCTCGGCGGGCTCGGCGCCTTCGCAGGCATCGGGCGGGAACACCCAGCGGGAGGCGACGCTGCACGCGATCTGGCGGAGGCGGCGTCGTTCGGCGCCGCACAGCGCCGTGGACGCATGGGGCGGCTCCCGGTGGGGGCTCGGCGCGGGCGCCGCGGTGGCGCGCCCCGTCTCCGTGTCGACGCGGAGCGACGCGCTCGTCGCCTCGGAGGTGACGACGAGGCCGTTCTTCTTCGTCCAGCTCGCGTCGGTCTGCGACTGGCAGAAGTCGTCCGACGCGATGAACGCCGGCAAGACAGTGAGCCCTCGTGGGCTCGCCGCGGTCGTCAGGGCGCCGACGCAGGCGCTCGGCTCGCCGTCGTAGCGGAACGTCACGAACGCGAGAGCACGCCGGTCGGGCGACACGGCGAGGCTCGCGAGGTTCACCGCCACCCGCTCTGCCGTGGAGCGGCTGACGTCCACGACGAGCGCGTCGCTCGCGTAACGGAGCGGGAGGATCACCGCGAGCCGCGCGTCGAGCAGGAACGTGTGGAGCGTACGTGCATTCGGACCGCAAGGCGGGCACCTGCCCGTCGGCTCGTCGATGTCGAACCAGCCGATCGGGGCGAGCTCCGGATCGAGGAGCGTCGCGCCCGTGAGGCCGGTCACGATCCGGTGGTCGCCTTCGGTGCGCGCGACGTAGTCGCCGACGACGCCGACGCTGGCATTCGCGCCGGTGAGGCGCTCGGCTCGCGCGCGGAGTGACCGCATCCGCGCGGTGGAGGATGCGGTCGCGCCGCTGATGCGACGGTCCGCGTACACGTCGGTGAGCTCGCGACCGAGGAGCTCGAGGTCGGCGGCCGGGTCGGCCTCCGGCGCGACGGCGGGCGCGGCCGCGACCGGTGCGACGGGAGGGAGCGGGGGAAGGGGGCGCGCCGCGACGCGATCGGGGTGCGGCGTGCACGCGAGCGTGGCGAGGGCGAGACACGGGAGCAGTCGCACGTGGTGACGTTCGTACGGCGGCCGGATTGTGTGACGCCCTCCGAGCTCGTTCGCGTGGCCGGCTCAGCGCGCGGCGTGCTTCTCGCGCGCCTTCGCTTGGTCGATCCCGGCGACGACCGTCTCGGTCAGCGGATCTTCGGCGAGGCTCCGCATCGTCTCAGGCGAGACGGTCACCTTCGCGGTGCGGCCGTCGTCGCAGTACACCTCGACCGTCGACGGGTAGTAGATGATCCCGACGAGCGAGCCGATGAGGCCGTTCACGAACGAGACCTCGTCCTTCACGGTGGCGTTGCCGGAGGGACAGACCTCCTTCGCCGACACGTCCTTCTCCCCGATCATCCCGAACAGATAGTGGCTGTGCCACTTCTCATACTTCGGGTTGCTGCTCGTGTTGCCGCCCGATCCGATCGTGTAGCTGTGTTTGAAGCACCCGGTCGCGGCGAGACCGGTGACGAGCGCGAGAACCGAGAGACCCGTGGCGAAACGCATGACCTTGCCTCCGATCGACGTTTTCGATGTCGAGCGCCGCGGGCAGGGTGAAACCCGCGGGCTCGACCGACTGACGCCGCGAGGCGGAGGAGGTCGCACGACGGTCGTGCGCTTTTTTCTCAGCGGGCGGGCTTCGAGCCGATCAGGTACGTGACGGGCTCGTCTCCGACGACGCGTGCAGCATGCACCGTTCCGGCCGCGAGCCAGTCCCGGTCACCGGGCCCGAGGACGTACTCGGTGCTCCCCACCGTGAGGGCGAGCGACCCGCGGACGATCCAGTGGGACTGGTCGTCGTCGTGCGTGTGCGGCGGGTACGTCGTGCCGGGCGCATCGGTCCAGGCGTACACGTCGTAGCCGTCGGCCTCGAGCCTCTTGCGGAGCGTGGCCGCGTCCGGCGGCGAGGGCTCGTTCCAGGTCAGGTGACGCATGGTCGGCAGCATAGGCGGCCCGGGGGACACCGCCATGCGGAAGGACGAGGCGTGCGAGGGGCCGAGTGGAGTCGCGGCCGCGAAGGCGTGCGCGTCCGGCGCCCACGCGTTCGCTCGGGCGAGCTCACGCCGTGCGAGGTGCGCGCCGGCGCGCAGGTCGCGGTCGCTCCGTGACACGCAGCTTGCCACCCGCGCGGAGCCAACCGACGCGAAGGAGCCAGCTGCTCGGCTTGGTCGCGACGTCGTCGGGAGCGCGAGGACGGGGGAGCCGCCCCGACCAGCCGGCGAAGGTCTCGGCGGTCGAGTACGTGTCGAGCGTGCCGGAGGTCAGCCGACCGTGCTTGTGCCCGTTCTGCAGCACGTAGACGAGCGCGTTCCGGACCTGCCGCGGCGACGTGAGGTCCTGCCGGTGATAGCGGTCCGCCCACACCTTGCCGCGACGACCACCGCGCGCGACGACGTCGATCCGCTTCGCGAGCCGGATCACGAGCCGGCGCATCCCGGCCGAGAGGGCGGCCCGGTCCGACGCCTCGACGATGAGATGGATGTGATCGTCCTGCAGCGAGTAGTGGACCACGCGGAAGCCGGCCGCGAGGCGATCGGTCGCCCGTCGCCTTCGCTTCCAGCGGCGAGGAGGACGCGATGCAACCTCGTGCTCGCGCGACGCGTCCGCGTCCTCGCCCCCGCGCTCGTGTCCGCCGGACAGCTCGGCGAACACACCCTTCGCGACGCGGTGCACGAGCTCGCTCCGGAACGCGGGCACGCCGCGGAGAGCGCGCAGGGTCACGTGGACGGGGAAGCTTGCCTCGAGGAACGGCCGCGTCGCGTGCACGACGCCCCGCTTGCCACTGGGGAGCGGCACCTTTCGCGGTCGCCCGGCGCCCGGGCGCCTGCCTCCGCGCTTCGGCTTCTCCGGCAGCGCCAACGTGAGCTGCTGTCCACGGCGCACGGGCCTTCGTCTGCGGCTCTCCGCGCCGCGGGCAAGGAGAAGGTCAGGACGCGGCATTTGAATCGCGATAGTGTACACACGACTGGAGGCTGCGCAAGGCATCCGACCCGGTTTTTCCGCCGATCCGCTGCGCCAATTCGGTGTGACCGGCCGGTCGACGCAGGCGGGACGGCGCCGCATGGAGCTCGGAGCCGGGGAGCTCCCGACCTCGTTCGCGTGAGGGGCGGCGCCCTCGCAGAGCCATCGGATGAGCGCGAGCGGCGGCACCGGCGGCCCACCCCCGCCCGTCGCCCATGTCATTCCCGTGTCAGGGCCCCCGTCTCGCCGCGCCGCCCACAACGCGACTGCGCGTGCGAGAGGAAACGCGCAGAGGCTCGCGCGGCCGGCACGAGGATCGCGGTCGGGTTCGGCGCAGCGCTTCTCGGCGGTGCGATGTTCGTCGTCGGCGCCGCCGTCGGCCGATGAACGACGTTCTGAGCCGGCCGCGCGTCACCCCCGAAGAAGCTCCTCTACCGTCCGCGCCTCGACCGGGCGCGTCAGGACGCGCGTTCGCGCGAACACCGGCGCATCCGCCGATACACGGTCCGTGACCAACACCACGCGCGACGTCAGCTCCGGCCTCGTCTGCCGGAGCATCCGGAGCATCCCGGCGCCCGTGTGCTCGCCGAATGCGACCGCGAGCACGACGAGGTCGAACTCCTCTTCCGCCGCTAGCTCGATGAGGCTCCAGCCGTCCTCCGCGAACGTCACGTCGAGGCCCGCGATCGCGCGGAACGCCGCGCGCGTCGACGGATCGTGGTCTCCGACGAGCACCCGCACCCGCGGCGGTTCCGGGAACGGATCGCGCTCGATGGCGAGGACCGTCGCATCGGCGCCGAACGTCGTTTCGACGAGCTGCTGGAGCTCCGCGATCGAGAGCTCCGTGAGCGGCCGCGTCCGCGCCGTGCGATACACCGAACGCGCCGGCCCGATCGCCTCCGCGTCGTTCGTCGCCCCCTCGCGCGTCGGCTCCGCTGCGAGCAGACGGACCGCCTCCTCGAGGTCCTCCACCGCCGCGCCTCCGAACGCCAGCTCGGCCGCCCGGCGGAGCGCGATCCTCTTCGCCGCTGCCTCGCGCTCGGCGCCGCGCAGGTGGATCCGCCGCGCTCGCGCGAGCGGCGTCGGCCGTGGCCCGTCCGCCCTCACGTACATGATCCGCCGCGTCTCCTCGCGCGACCGGGTCGCGGTGAGCACCGCGTAGTGCGTCTGGACCACCTCGCGGACCCCATACGGCGAGAGCAGCACCGCCATCGTGAGCGCGTCCGGGTGCGCGCTCGCGTCGCTCGATGCCAGCGCGTAACAGCCCTCGACCCACGGAAACGCCTCGACGGCGAGCGCCACGTCGTGCTCGAGGTCGCGCGCGAGGCCCATCCCGGAAGCAAGCTCCCCTCGCGCTGATGCTCCCGACCCTCACGCGAAATCCTCGGAGTTTGGTCGTGCGTCGTGGAAAGATCAGACGCGGAACACCTTGGACAGCGGTCGGAAGAGAGACATCGTCGGGGCGGCGCTGGTCGCGGCGCTCGTTGCGCTCGCGCTCGCATTCGGCGCGCAGCGCGGACGCCGCGCGATCCCGACGACCGCGCTCTTCACCGACGCGACACGGCTCGAGGGCCCCCTCGGCCGCTACACGTTCGTGCCGACGTCGGGTCGCCTCGAGGTCGCGAGCGCCGACGGCAGGAGCCGGCTCGACATCGAGCTCTCGCTCGTCGTCGACGGCGTAGAGCGGCCGCTCGTCATGCGCCGTGTCGACATGAAGGCGAAGGACGCGCGGACGCTCGCCGCGACGTTCCCGGTCGAGATGGGGGAGGAGCGCGCGACCGCGAGCCTCGAGCTCCGGATGGACCCGACCTCCGATGCGCTCGCGGCGGCGCTCTCGGTCACCCCCGACGCGGACAGCTCGCACACGTTTGCGCTCCGCGCGAGCCTTGCGCCCGAGGGGCGCTTCGTGTTCGTGCCCGGGTCGGGCCAGCTCGCCGAGCTCGCGTCGACCGCCGCGCGCGCCGTCGTCCTCGACGACGACGTCCACCCCTTCGGCATCTTCTCGACCCAGGGCGGGATCACCGTCGCCGAGACGCCGCCCGACATCGAACAGCCGGGCGCGCGCCCGCGGGTCGTCGTGACGTCGCGGCCCGGGACGGCGTCGCGCGGTGGGGTGAACCCCGCGCCGACCCCGACGCGCGCCCCGAACCTTCCACCTCCTCCCGACGCGAACGTCGACGCGGATGCGAGCGCGAGCGCGAGCGCGTCCGCGAGCGCCACCGCGCCACCCCGCTCGAAGGTCACCGTCCCGGCGCTCCTCGATCTCTCCGTCGTCGTCGGCACGACGAGCCAGGCCGTCTGGCGCCGCCTCTACGGCCTCCTCCGCGTCGGGACCGCGAAAGTGTCCGGCGTCGTCACCGGCACACGCGAGCGCGCGCACGTGTTCGCGCTCGACGAGGACGGTCATCCCCAGCTCCGCGCGGTCGTCGATCCGCAGGGCCGCTTCGTCGTCGAGGCGCCGACCGGCGCACAGCAGTGGTATGCGGCGCTCGAAGCGTCGCACACGAGCGCGCCGGTGCACTTCACGCCCGGCGTCCCGTGGGACCTGAAGCTCGACGTGTCACCCGGCGGCCAGCTCCAGGTGCGCGTGACGGATGCCGACACCGGCAAGCCCGTCGTCGCGAGGCTCCTCGTGAAGGGCATCGAGGGCACGCTCGATCCGAGCTTCGGCCCCGACTACCGCGCCTCCGGCGCGGGCCCGCTGATGGATCTGCTCGAGGACGAGGTGACGACGCCGCTCCCGGCCGGGAAGTACCGCGTCTCGGCGACGAAGGGGATCGAGTGGAGCATCGACGCGGAGGTCGTCGAGATCCCGAGCGGCCATACGAAGACGCTCGACCTCGCGCTCCGTCACGTCGTGCCGAGCCCGGGTCTCGTTGGTTGCGATCTGCATGTACATGCGCGACCGAGCTTCGACTCGCCGGTGACGCCGGAGGACCGCGTGCTCTCCCTCGTCTCCGCCGGCGTCGACTTCGCCGTACCGACGGAGCACAACCTCGTCGGCGACTACACGCCTGCGGTCGAGGTGCTCCGCCTCAACAAGCAGCTCGCCCACGTGCCCGGCGTCGAGGTGACGACCTACAACCCGCGCTTCGGTCACTTCGGCGTCTTCCCGTGGCCGGTGGGGCCGGTCGTCCCGAACTTCCGCGGGACCAACGCCGCCGGCGTGATCGGCTCGTCGCGCCGAGGGGATCCGAACCGGATCGTCCAGATCAACCATCCGCGGCTCCCGAACGGCATCGGTTACTTCAACATCGTGTCGTTCGATCCGCGGTCGGGCCGGGTGCCGGTCGGGATGCGGACCGACTTCGACACGATCGAGGTCTACAACGGCTACGAGATGCAGAACCGCGCGCTCGTCGAGAAGGTGATGGAGGACTGGTACGCCCTCTTGAACCTCGGCAAGCACATCGCAGCGACCGGCTCGAGCGACTCGCACCGCATCCAGTACCAGTGGGCGGGCTACCCGCGCACGTACGCGGTCCTCGACCCGAAGGCGGCCGGCGACACGGGCGGCGCGATCGACACCGCGGCCGTCGTCGCGGCGCTCAAGCGAGGCAAGAGCTTCGTCACGAGCGGACCGCTCGTCGAGCTCGAGCTCGGCGATCAGGGCAAGCCCGCACGTCCGGGCGACGAGATCACGCCGAAGGCCGCTTCGGTCAAAGGCCGCCTCCGCGTGCGTGCGGCGCCGTGGATCGACGTCACGCAGGTCGAGATCCTGGCCGGCGTTCCCGCGCCCAAGCCGACCGCGCACGGCCCGCCGGCGACGGCAGGCTCGACGCAGGTGATCTTCCGGACGCGCATCCCTTCTCGCGCGTCGAAGCTCGGCAAGGAGGACGGCGCGCTCGAGGAAGCGCATGCGCGCACGCTCCGCTACGAGGGCACGCTCTCACTCGACCTCCCGGAAGGGGCGAGGTGGGTGATCGCCGTCGTGCGCGGCGAGCGCGCGATGGACGACGCGCTCCCCTTCATGCCCGTGCAGCCGCTCGCGTTCACGAATCCGATCTGGATCGCCCGCTAGGGACGCGCGTGGCCGTGCTACGTTACGCGGCGCCGTGCAGACCACGGGGCGGGAACAACAAGCGCTGACCACGTTCGGGCGTTATCGCCTGCTCGAACGCTTGGGACAGGGCGGCATGGCCGAGGTCTTCAAGGCCAAGAGCTACGGCGTCGAGGGCTTCGAGAAGGTCGTCGTCATCAAGCGCATCCTGCCGGAGCTCGCCGCCTCCGAGCAGTTCGTGGAGATGTTCATCCACGAGGCGAAGCTCGCGGTGCGCCTCTCGCACGCGAACATCGTGCAGGTGTTCGACCTCGGGCTCGCGCCGGGCACCGTCGTCGGCGGCATGCCGCAGGCGGACGCCTACTACATGGCGATGGAGTACGTGAGCGGGTTCGACCTCGCCACCGTCCTGGCGCGTTGCCGTCGCCAGCAGCTCCAGGTCCCGGTCGAGATGGCGGTCTACGTCGCCGCCGAGGTCGCGAAGGGGCTCGATCACGCGCACCGTCGGCGCGACGAGCAGAACCAGCCGCTCAACATCGTCCACCTCGACGTCTCTCCGCAGAACGTCCTCCTCTCGCTGGAGGGCGAGGTGAAGGTCACCGACTTCGGCATCGCGAAGGCGCGCGGCGTCCTCGAGCCGACCGGGATGGAGGACACGCGCGCGCGCCAGCTCCAAGGCAAGTTCGGCTACATGAGCCCGGAGCATGCGGCGGGCGAGAACGTGGACGCGCGGAGCGACCTCTTCTCGCTCGGCACCGTCCTCTACGAGATGGTGACGGGCGTGAACCCGTTCAGCGCGCCGACGTCGTTCGAGACGCTCCGGCGCGTCGTCGCGGTCGAGTACCCGCCCGTCGAGCTCCTCCGACCGGACGCGCCCGCCGAGCTCGTCGCGCTGCTGAAGACGTCGATGGCGGCGAAGCCGGAGGAGCGCTTCCAGGACGCGGGGCGCATGTACGAAGCGCTCCTCGCCTTCCTCTACTCGCAGGGCCGTCGCTTCAGCGCGCACGACCTCGCCGACTTCCTCCAGAAGTTCCGCGAGCCGGAGGAGGTGAACGGCGCGAGCCTCGCGCTCGACGCGGAGGCCGCCCCTTCGCACGACCGCACCCCGGTCGAGGTCCCGGCGTCGCGGCGTCCGAGCTACTCGTCGATCACCCGGATCGAGTCGGCGGCGCCCGTCGTCGACGTCGAGCGGGCCGCGGAGATGGGCGAGCGCCGCGAGGTCACCGCGCTCGCGATCGAGCTCCCCGGACGTGACGACGACGTCTTCGCCGATCGCGCCGCGCGGACGGTCGCCCGTTACGGCGGCCGCATCCTCTCGCGCGATCCCGAGCAGGTGACCGCGCTGTTCGGGGAAGGTGAGCCCGACGGGCACGACACCGAGGTCGCCACGCGCTGCGCGCTCGTCGTCCTCCGCTCGCTCTCGAGCGAGCGGATGCCCGGCGCCGGTCTCCACGTCGGTCGCGTGCACGTGAGCGCCGACGGCAAGGCGACCGACGACGAGCGCCTCGCCTCCCTCGTCGCGACCGCGCGGGATCTCTCACGCGTCCGCGAGGGTATGTGCGCGATCAGCGTGACGGCGATGCGGCAGGTGCGGAACCTGTTCGTCTTCGAGCCGCTCGGTGACACGCGCACGCCGGGGACGGGCGCCGACGGCATCACGCGGACGTCGCCGTCGACGACGCTCCTCGTCCGCGAAGTACGTGCGGCGAGCGAAGCGTTCGGGCGCTTCGTCGGTCGCAAGGAGGAGCTCCGCTCCGTCGGCGAGATGCTCGCCGCCGCGACCCGTCGCTCCGCGAGCGTGCTCACGCTCCGCGGCGACCACGGGATCGGCAAGACGCGCCTCCTCCTCGAGGTCGAGCGCCGTCTCCGCAAGGGCGGCTACAACGTCGGGTGGCACGCAGCGGTCTGCGTCCCGCGCGGCCCCGAGCTCCCGCTCTCCGGCATCCAGGCGATGCTCCACACGCTCTGCGGCGTGGCCGAAGGCGACTCGGAGCCCCGGATTCGCCAGGTGATCCCGCGCCTCCGCGCGCTCGGCCTCCAGGACGACGAGGTCGCTGCCGTTCTCGCGTCGCTCGGCGCCTCGGCGGCCGCGGGCGGCGGCGACGCGCGCGTCTCGCTCGGCAATGCGTTCCGCCGGATGGTCCAGCGCCTGTGCGAGGACCGCCCGCATGCGTTCTCGTGGGACGCCGCCCACGCGATGGATGCCGAGAGCTTCGCGGTCCTCGAGCAGACGCTCGCGAAGCTCCCCCAGGCGCGTGTCCTCTTCGTCCTCGCCGGTCGCGCCGGCTTCTCACATCCGCTCGAGAAGCTCGGTGTGCACGGGGCGCTCGACCTCTTCGACCTCGAGCCGGAGGACGCCGAGCGCCTCGTCTCGGTGCGTCTCGGCGTCGAGCGCGTCCCGCCGGAGCTCCTCCGCTTCGTACGCGATCGCGCCGGCGGACATCCGCAGATGATCGAGGAGGTGCTGAAGGGCCTGGTCGAAGCGCGCGCCGTCGCCGTCGCCGACGGCGCGATCGTATCGATGAAGCTCGTCGGGCAGGACCTCTCCTTGCCGAAGACGCTCCGCGGCCTCGTCGCCTCGCGCATCTCGCGGCTCGGCGGACCGGACCGCGCGATCCTCCAGGCCGCGGCCGTCCTCGGCGACGCGGTCAGCTCCGAGGTCCTCGCGACGATGACGGGGATCGACGTCGGCGCGCTCGAGCGCGCCCTCGCGACGCTCGAGGAGCGTGGCTTCCTCGTCCACACCGGCGCCGCCGAGCTCCGCTTCACGTCGCCGATCGTGCGCGAGGTCGTCGTCGACGCGCTCACGCCCGAAGCTGCCCGCCAGATGCACGCCGCCGCCGGTCGCGCTCTCCAGGACACGCTCGGCGCGCGCGCGGTCGAAGCGGCGGGGCGTGTCGCGATGCACCTCTACGAGTCCGGCGACCGCGAGCAGGCGGGCGCGTGGTTCGCGAAGAGCGGCGAGCGCATGTCGAGCCTCGGGAAGCTCGAGGACGCGACGCGCGACTACGCGCGTGCCCTCGAGCTCTGCGACCTCGCCGCGCGCGACGCCGGCGAGGTCACCGAGTGGTTCGCCGGGCTCGCGCGCTCGGTGCGTCTGGTCCGGTCGCTCCCGGAGGCGACGGACCTCTGCGAGCGCGTGATCGGACGCGTCGACGCGAACCCGGGGCCGGAGACGAAGGCGCTCGAGCGGCGCGTGCGCGTGCGGATCGACGCCGGGCGCATCCTCACTGCGCTCCACCAGTTCGACGCTGCACGGACGCAGCTCTCCGCCGCGGAGGCGATCTCCCACGCGGAGCCGAAGCTCGCGCAGGCGGCGCTCCTCGCGGCGGTGGAGCTCTCGAGCCGGCAGGGCGACTTCAAGCGATCGTTGCAGATCCTCGAGCGCCTCCAGTCGTTCGTGACGAAGGGGCAGGAGAAGCAGGAGGAGCACAAGCTCCTCGTGAGTCTCGTCCAGACCTGCGCGGCCATGGGCGACCACGCCGCGGCGAAGCGCTACTTCGCGCGCGCCGGAGCGCTCCTCCCGGACGACGCGACCGCCGCCTGCGAGCGCCACAAGCTCCAGGCCGTGATGTTGTATTTTGCACGCGACTACCGAGCCGCCGCCCTCAGCACCGAGCAGGCGATCGACGCCGCACGCGACCTCGGGCTCTCGTACGAGGTCGCGGTCAACCTCCACAACCTCGGCGACATCCTCGTCCGTCTCGAGGACTATGCCCGCGCCTACGGGGCGCTGAAGCAGTCGCTCGCCGTCGCCGACGAGCTCGGGTTCGAGCGCCTCTCCAGCCACAACAGGATGTTCCTCGCGTTCCTCGACGGCCGCGCGGGCGACCTCGAGGCCGACAAGATCCTCCTCCAGGGGATTCGCTACGCGGAGGCGAACGACTTCACGTGGGACGTGCTCGGCGGGCGCTTCCTCCATGCGCGCCTCCTCGAGCACCGCGGCGATCGGGACGGCGCGCGCCTCGAGTACCAGAAGCTCCGTGACCTCGCGCGCGCCGCGGGCAATCGGCTCGTCGAGGCCGACTGCGTGGCCGCGCTCCGCGACATGGGCTCGCCGCCCTCGCAGCCGCCGCCGTCGATGCGCGGGGCCGGCGAGCTGAAGTTCTGATTTCGCGATAGCATCGCCTCTGATGCGCCGTACCGAGTGGCTCGCGACCTTGTTCGTCCTCGGCCTCGTCGCCGCCGCGTGCGGGGACGACGATGCGGGCAGCGAGCTCGTCGAGGGACCCCCTCCGAGCACGACGACGGAAGCGAACGACGCATCGACGCCGGTGAGCGACGCGGCGCCGCCCTCTTCCGATGCCGCCGCCGAGGCGAGCGCTCCGGGCGAGACGTACAACGGCGAGGCGACCTACTACAACGCGAACGGCACGGGCGCGTGCGGTCAGCCGACGTCGAACAGCGCGCTCGTCGGCGCGCTGAACGGGGCGCAGTACTCGAAGGCGAACTGCGGACGGTGTGCGTCGATCAAGGGCCCGCTCGGAACCGTGGTCGTGAAGCTCCTCGACAAGTGTCCGGGGTGCTCCTACGGGGACATCGATCTCAGCTCCACCGCGTTCCAGAAGATCGCGAAGCTCGCCGACGGCCGCGTGAAGATCACGTGGAGCTTCGTGGCGTGTCCGTGAGATCGCGTACTTGACGCTGCGTCGCACCGCGCTCTGAGCGCCGCGCCTCGCCCGCGGAAACTGGGGCGGGCCTTCGCATCGGGTCGGCGTGGAGGAGGTCGCGCGGGGCGGGCGTATACTCGAGGTGATGGGGACGGATCGACGCTTCGTGTTGGTCCTGGCGGCGCTCGCGAGCGCGTGCGCGCGGCCGGTCGTGGCGCGCGACGGCACTGTCGTCTTCCAGGAGCACGGCGCCGGGAGCGCCGCGGTCCTCACCGCGAACGGCCTCGAGATCCGAGACACGCGGGACATGCCGTCGCCGATCATCCGGCGCGATCCGAACGAGCCGTGGCGCGCGCCGCTCGGGTTCATCCTCCCGCGCGACGGCCGCTTCACCCAGACGAGCCAGCCGACCGTGCTCGCGACGACGGGGCTCTCGGTCGTCCTCCGTCCGAGCGATACGCGCGTGCCCGCGTGGGGCGGGGAAGTGCTCGTCCGCGTCGACGTCATCGCGCCCGCCGCGGAAGGCACCGCGCGGTGGGGGGAGAACGTCGCGCTCGTCGTCGACGGCGTCGGGCCCGACACCCTTGCCCTCGTCGACGCGGCGCTCGGGCAGCTCGCCGGACGAGATCGCGTCACGGTGATCGACGCGCGCGGGCCGAGCGTCATGGTCCCGCTCATGCCGGCGTCGAACCGCTCGCTCGCGCTCGCCGCGGTCGAGAAACGCCTGCGCGACAAGGCGCCGCGAGGTCGGACCGCGAAGGCGCTCGAGCTCGCCGCCGAGGCGGTGAAGAGCGAAGTGACCCAGCGCGTCGTCCTCCTCTCCGACGGCGCCGTCCGCGACGAAGGGGTCGACGCGCTCGCGCGACTCGCGCAGGGAGGCGTGCAGACCGGGATCGTCGCGACGCGCGGCGTCGGCGATCTCGACGAGCGGATCGCTCGCGTCCGCGAGCTCGTGCCCTCCGCCGGCGAGACGACGTTCCGCAACGTGCGCCTCACGTTCCAGGGCACGCCCGCTCCCTCGCACGTGCTCGAAGCCTCGGGCGGTCATGTCCTCTGGCGGCTCGACGCCGGCGACATCCTCCTCGGTGACGTCCGTGCCGGCGAAGCGCGCACGGAAGTGCTTCGCGTCTCGGTCCCGGCGTGGAACGCCGGCGAGCGCTTCCACTTCACCGTCACCGCCGAGGTCGACGACCTCGCCTGGGGCGGCCCGCGCGCGTTCGCCGCCGAGGTCCCCTGCACCTACGACGACGACATCGAGCGTATCGCGAAGTCACGCCACGGCGACGTCATCACTTACGCGTCCGCGCTCGCGACCCTCAAGCGGCTCGACCAGGCCTTCGTCGGCGACGGCGTCGCGCGTGCGGGAAGCCTCCACCGCCTCGCGACGCTCCACGCCGAGTCGATGAAGCTCCTCGCGCGCGACTCGAAGGACCATGCGGTGCGGGAGCAGGCCGACATGCTGAGCGCATTGCTGTCGGTGACGCGCTGACGCCAGTCTTCAGTCTTCAGTCTTCAGCACGTCGTTCCGAGCCGCGAGGTCGTCCCCGGCCGCTAGGATCGTTCCTCGAGGAGGCACGATCCCGCTCGACGCGATCGAGGCAGGGCCTGCTGAAGACTGAAGACTGAAGTCTGAAGACTTCGGTCGAAACAGAGACGAGGCGCTTACAGTCCGCGAAAGCGACAGGGCCCTCAGCCTTGCATCTCGACCGCAAGACCGTACTGCCACTCGCCCGAGTCCTTGCGCGCATGCGCGACACGGCCGGTGAACGGGACACGGAATGCGTCGCCGTCGCCGACGATGCCCTTCACGGCGTCGCCCTTCTGGAGCGTCTGCTTCACGCGGCCGTCTTCTTCGCGGGCGCGGAGGAGCATACCGATCTCGGAGTAGTTGAGCGTCTCGAACGTGAGCGGTCCGAGGCTGTCGTGGTGCACCGTGACGGGCACCGAGCCGAGGAAGCGGACGGCCGCACGGCGCGAGCCCTTCTCGCGAAGGAAGTGCGGGCGGAGACCGGTCTTGCGCGGGACGCTGTGGATGCGGTGGCTCGGGAGCTCGATCGCGGTGAGGAACCCGCCGTACGCGCAGGCGGTGTCGACGTTGATCCGTGTCGCCGAGAGCTCGACCGCGTTCACCGGCGTGTGGCCGTGGACGATCCGCTTCTCCCACTTGCGCGGGTTCGTGATGAAGGCGCGACGGATCCAGAGCATCTCGTCGCGGTCGCGGATCTTGTCGAGCTCGCGCAACGCGCGGTCGGGGACGCCGGCGTGGACGAAGAAGTACTCGTCGGTCTCCCACCAGAGCGAGAGCTCGTCCAAGAACTTCGCGTGCTCGGCAGGGATGACCCACGCGCCGTCGTCGTCGGCGTAGTCGGCGAGCGTCGTCGACCCGCCGTTGAGGATGAAGCGCGCCACGCGACCGGGGTCGGAGCCGTCGAGGAACTCCCGCATCATCTCCTCGTGGTTGCCCACGAGCGTGACCATGCGACGGCGCTTCTTCTCCTCCATGAGGATCTCGAGCACGCGTCGCGATGAGGGTCCGCGGTCGATGTAGTCACCGAGCATGACGACGGTCGTGTCGTCGTCACGTGGGATCCGCTCGAGCAACTCGAGCAGCTCCTCCGCGCACCCGTGAACATCGCCGATGGCGAAGATCGGCATAGGTTCGAGAATAACCAACCGCAGCGCGCGACCGCGACTGAAGTCTTCCGGACGATCGTGGCGCCCGTGTGCGCCGGCCACATACCGCGTCGGCTCAGCCGGCTTTTCGCACGTGCTCCGCGAGCGGGACGACGCCCGCGTCGCCGACCTCGTAGAAGCGCACCCGCGGCTCCGTGTGGTCGTTCACCACCGCGGGCGCCCCGAAGATCCGCGCGACCTTCGCAAGCGGGGCCACCAGCCGATCGACGGCCTGGTGGAGATGCCCGTGGAGGACCTGCACGCGCGGGTGGCGGGCGAGGAGGTCGAGGAGGTGGGTGCAGCCGCGGAGCCCGTCGATCCACGAGAGGGCGCGGTTGCCGTGGCGGTGGACGGGCGAGTGGTGGAGGACGAGCAGCACGTGCTTGTCCCGGAGGGCCGGGTCCTCGAGACGGCCCTCGACGGCCCGCGCCGCCTCCCGCGTGAAGACGCCGCCTGCGAGCGCGATGTTCTGGAAGAACGACGTGTCGATCGGCAGGAGCGCGACGCCGCCGCGCTCGACGATCTTGCCCGGCTCCTCGGCGCTGCCGACGCGGAAGGCCCGGAGGGGCCCCTCGAGCGCACGACGCCAGCCTGCGTCCGAGGTGTACGCGTCGTGGTTCCCCGGCACGAGCGTCACGTTCTCGGCGGGGATCCCGGACGCATGGAGGACCTCCGCGAAGTGCTCGAACTCCGCGGGATCGCCGAGCTCGGTGAGGTCGCCGGACACGACGACGTGGTCGGCGTCCTTCGCGACCTCGAGCGCGCGCGCGAGCTTCGCGGCACGAGCGCTCGCGTCGAGCGGCCGCCCCACGCTGACGAACCGTGTCGAGAGCCGGTACCGCGCGCCCGAGCGATGCGGATGCCGATCCAACAGGTGCACGTCCGACAGGTGAGCGATGCGGCGCATGGAACTACGACCCCCGGTGCGAAACGTCTTTCGCGCCTCCTTGGACTCTGGCTCGGATGGTCGACATGCGCACGGCGTTCCGCGCGCTGTCCTTCACGCCTCGCGCTCTCGCACGCTCTCCTACCCGGCGCCGGGCGGCCACGAGAGCGGCGGCACGTTCGCGAGCGCATGGAGCAGCGCGTCGTGGATGTGGCCGTTCGTGGCGACGACATGGCCGGTGCTCATGAACGTCGGGCCCGCGTCGAAGTCGCTCACGCGTCCGCCGGCCGCGCGCACGATCGCGCAGCCCGCGGCGATGTCCCACGGATTGAGCTTCCGCTCCCAGTAGCCTTCGTAGGTCCCGTCGGCGACGAGGCAGAGATCGAGGGCCGCCGACCCGCACCTCCGCACCGCCTGGCACTTGCGCTTGATCGCCACGAACGCGTCGAAGTTGTTGTCGGCGCTCGTCCGGCGGTCGTAGGGGAAGCCGGTCGCGAGGAGGGAGTCCTCGAAGCGATCGGTGAGGCTCACCGTGCACTCCTCGACGTCCTCGCCGCCGAACGGCACTGCCGACCGCACTGCGCGGCGCTGTCCGTCGCTCGTCACGTAGCCGTGCCACTCGGTCCCGAGCGCGGGAGCGACCACGACGCCGAGGATCGGGTGCCCACGGACGACGAGCCCGATCGAGACGCACCAGAACGGGTGGCCGTGGACGAAGTTCGTCGTGCCGTCGATCGGATCGATGAAGAACGCAGGCCTGTCGGGATCGAAGTCGCCGCCGGCCTCTTCGCCCACGATCGGGATGTCGAGCTCTCGCTCGAGGCGCGCGCGGATCGATGCCTCGCTCTCGCGATCGAAGCTCGTGACGAGATCGACGGCGCCCTTGTGCTCGACGACGATGTTGCGGCGAAAGCCTTTGCGGACGTGGACCGCAGCCTCGTGCGCCGCGTCGCGCGCGAGCGAGAGGATGCTGTCGAGCTCGTCCTTGGTCATGCATCGTCCTTCGACGAGAGGGCCTGCAAGAGTCGGGCATGGAGGCCGCCGAACGCGCCGTTCGAGAGCAGCGCGATCACGTCGCCGCGCCGTGCCTCGCGCGTGAGCCGGTCGAGGATCGCATCGACGCTCGGCGCCGCATCGGCGTGCTTACCCTTCGCCGTGAGCTCGCGCACGAGCCGGGCGAGGTCGAGTCGCTCGTCCTCCGCGATGTTCGTGCGGCCGAGCGGAGCGAAGACGATCTCGTCGGCGACACCGAACGCGCCCGGGTAGTCGGCCTGGTGCGTGCTCCGGCAAGCCGTCGCCGAACGCGGCTCGAACACGGCCCAGAGGCGGCCGGAAGGATGCCGCGAGCGGAGCGCGCGGAGCGTCTCGTCGACCGCGGTCGGGTGGTGCGCGAAGTCGTCGTAGACCGCGATCCCGCCGGGCTCGCCGAGGAGGTCCTGGCGACGACGCACGCCGCGGAACGACGCGAGCGCCCGCTTCACGGTCTCGACCCCGACGCCGAAGCCCTCCGCGCACGCCGCGAGCGCGCCGAGCGCGTTGCGGACGTTGTGCGCGCCCGGCACGCCGAGCGAGAAGCGACCGCAATAGGAGCCGCCGGCGTAGACGTCGAACGGCTGCGCGTCGCTCGCCGGATCGGGCGCGACGAGCGCCGCGCTCCAGGTCGGCGTCACCTCCCCGGTGGCGTCGCCGTCGAGCCCGTAGAACGCGACGCGGCACTTCGCGTGCGCAGAGGCGAGCGCCCGCGCGCGAGCGTCGCGCGCGTCGACCGCGACGAGGCCGCCCTCGGGGAGCATCGCGAGCATCTCGGCGAACTGCGCTTCGTAGACGTCCGCCGAGGGATAGATGTCGACGTGATCGTGCTCGACGCTCGTGAGGATCACGACGTCCTCCTTCGACACGCCGACGTAGTCGAAGAACTTCGGCTTCTTGTGCCAGAAGACGGCGTCGTACTCGTCACCTTCGACGACGAACGGGGCGGGCTTGCCCCCGCTCGTGAGCTTGCGCTTCGTCCCGCCGAGGCCCGCGCCCGAAGGCAGGTCCTTCGGGAGCCCGCCGATGAACCAGCCGGGCTCGAGCCCTGCTTGCTCGAGGATCCACGCGCACATCGCCGAGGTCGTCGTCTTGCCGTGGGTGCCCGTCACGACGAGCGGGCGCCGGTTCGCGAGGAAGCGCTCGCGGAGCGTCGCGCTCATCGACGCGCGCGCGATCCCGAGCGCCTCGGCGGCGATCGCCTCCGGGTTCTCGCGCCGGATCGCGTTGCCGACGACGACGAGGTCGAGGTCTTTCGTCACGTGGGCGGCTTCGTAACCCCGGAGGCAGCGGATGCCCGCTTGCTCGAGAGCAGGTCCCATCGGCGGATCGAAGGCCATGTCGGAGCCCGTCACGTCGTGCCCCGCGTCGCGCAGGAGGAGTGCGAGCTGACCCATGCCCGTGCCGGAGACGCCAACCAGGTGAACGCGCATCGCGCGGCAGCCTAGCATCCGCCGACGCAAGTACGCACGTGGGGCCGCGACCCCGCGGAACCGACGCAGCACAGTCGTCCTCCCGCCTGCTTTCTCGGATGGACGGCACGCACGCCCCTCGGCATGCGTCTTGGGAAGAGGAGGCGCATGACCTCGCGATGGCGGTTCCATCTCTTCGCTCCGCTCCTCGGCTTCGCCTTCCTCGGCGCGTGCACGGCGCCGCCGCTGGGCGGCGAGGACGTCGCCGACAGCGAAGGCGCGGCCTCCTCCGGCCGGCAGCGCGTGAACCTCCAGTACGAGGGCACGTGCGAGTTCCTCCGGACGTGCTCCCGGTTCTCGCGGAACCTCCCCGAAGGGCAGGTGACGTGGGGCTGCGAGGGGCGGGGCGCGTGCGACGACGACGCGCTCTGGGTCGCAGGCCCGACGCGCTCGCAGTGCGGGAAGACGGTGCGCATCTGCCGTGGCTCGCGCTGCACGAACGCTCTCGTGAAGGACGTGAGCGTGTCGCGGAGCTGGGAGGCGAGCAACGGCGTCCTCTCCGCGCTCGGCTTGCCGTTCGGGCTCACCGGCCGGTGCAGCGGCTATGGCGGCGGTCAGGTGACGGTCGAGGTCCAGAGCGGCGGGTCGCAGGCCGGCGAGCCGTCGACGCCCCGAGCCGGCCGAGCCCGGCCAGACCTCCTCGAGCGGCGGCTCGGCGACGCCGCCTCCGAACGACACGGGCAACACGTCGTCGGGCGGGACGAAGGGCACGTCTCCCGGCAACGGCGGCCCGAAGGACCCCGTCGGGGGCGACGGCTGCACGCTCGCGACCGGGGAATACGTGCCGGACCTCGGCTGCGTGTGGGCGACCGACGCGACCTGGTACCAGTGCAGCCGCGGTCAGTGGTACCGCGGCGGCGACGGCAAGGAGGGTCCGTTCGGGGGGTGCTCGGCGGTGTACTGAGCTGCGCTCACTTCACGAGCCGTGCGTTCGCCCAGTCCGCGTGATCGAACCCGTCGCCGCCGTCGGCGTTCGTCACGACGAGCTCGAGCTGGTCCTTGTTCGCGACGTCGACCGAGACGGGCTTCTTCGGCGTGTTGCCCGTCATCTTTCCGCTGTCGAATGCGACCGCGCCGTCGACGACGACCTGGAAGACGACGGACCCGTTGCCCATCACCTCGTCGTCGACGCCGACGTCGGCGAGGAACGACTTGTACTGCTTGCCGAGCGCGAAGGTGACCTTCGAAGGCGCATGGACGCCGAGGCCGGTCGCGTAGACGACGTTGTCGAGCGTGATCGGCTTCCCGTCGCCTGCGCCGTCCTCGCCGTTGCTCGTGTTCTTCTCGACCGGGCCGTAGCCGTTCGTCTCGGTGAACGCGAGCGACGACACCTGCACCTCGACGAGGCCCGCGTCCTTCGCACCGGCATCCGCTGACGTTCCGGGCGCCGGCGTGGAGGTCGACGGCGCCGGTGCACCGGCCTCCGTGGTGCTCGGCGGAGACGACGTCGCCGCCTCGCGCGGGAACGTTCCGTCCGTCCTCCGCGTCGAGAGACGTCCCTCCGTGTCACCACTGCTGCACGCGACGACGAGGACGCACGCGCCCGCGGCCGAGAGAATCGCTCGCTTTGTCACGCGTCCCGGACAGCAAGATGCGGGCCCGCGCTCGCGCGCCGCCTGCACCTGCTCCCGAACCTCGCGCGGAGGCCGGGCGCCATCACGTGGGGCGGACGGGATCCACGTGACCCAGTCCGCGGACGCTCAGGCCTTCGAGAAGCGGAAGCTCTCGCCTTCGACGGTGACGCGGATCACGCTGCCGTTCGGATAGCCCCCCGCGAGGATCGCTTCGGCGAGCGGGTCCTGGAGCCCCTTCAGGATCGCGCGCTTCAGCGGACGCGCGCCGAACGCGGGCTCGTAGCCCTGCTCGACGAGCCGCATCTTCGCGTCCTCGGTGAGGTCGAGCTTGAGCTCGCGATCGGCCACGAGCTTCTCGAGCCGCCGCAGCTGGATGTCGACGATCCCGCGGAGGTCCATCTTCGAGAGCGGGCGGAAGATGATGACGTCGTCGATGCGGTTCAGGAACTCGGGACGGAGGAAGTTCCGGAGCTCCTCGCGGAGCACGTCGCGGAGGGCCTCGCGTCCTTCTTCCGACTCGAACAGCTTCGGGTCCGTCTCGAGGATGCGCTGCGAGCCGATGTTGCTCGTCATGATGACGACGGTGTTCGAGAAGTCGGCGGTGCGTCCGCGCCCGTCGGTGAGGCGACCGTCATCGAGCACCTGGAGGAGGAGGTTGAACACGTCGGCGTGCGCCTTCTCGACCTCGTCGAAGAGCAGCACGCTGTACGGACGACGGCGGACCGCTTCCGTGAGGAAGCCGCCTTCTTCGCTGTCGACGTAGCCGGGCGGCGCGCCGACGAGCCGCTGCGCCATGTGCTTCTCCATGAACTCGCTCATGTCGAGGCGGGTCATGGACTGCTCGTCGTCGAAGAGGAACTCCGCGAGCGCCTTGGCGAGCTCGGTCTTGCCGACGCCGGAGGGACCGAGGAAGAGGAAGGAGCCGATCGGCTTGCCCGGGTCACGGAGACCGACGCGCCCGCGGCGCACCGCCTTCGACACGGCGCGGACCGCCTCGTCCTGCCCGATGACGCGATGGGTGAGCCGCTCCTCCATCTTGAGGAGCTTGTCGCTCTCGGCCTCGAGCATCTTCGCGATCGGGATCCCGGTCCAGTCGCCGAGCACCTGCGCGACGTCCTCTTCGCCGACGATCGCCGAAGCGCTCGACGCGAGCCCCGCCTTCTCGACGGCGGCGTCGGCCGCTTCGAGCCGGCGCTTCACGTCGGGGATCTGCACGTGCTCGAGCTCGCCGAGCTTCGCGAAGTTCTGCTCCTTGCGCGCGACTTCGAGCTGCTCCTGGAGCTTCTTCAGCTCGTCGCGGAGCGCGGCCTGCGCGGCGACGGCGCCGCGCCGCGACTCGAGCTTCGTCCGGAGCTCGATCACCTTCGGCTCGAGCTCGCGCATCTCGGCCTGGAGCCGCTCGCGTGTCTTGACGCTCATCGCGTCGGCGTCGTTCTCGAGCCCGGCGAGCTGCGCCTTCAACGAAGAGAGACGGCGAATCGCGTCGTCCATCTCGGCCGGCAGGCCGTCGATCTCGACGCGCTTGCGCGCGCACGCTTCGTCGAGGAGGTCGATCGCGCTGTCCGGGAGCGCGCGCTCCTGGATGTAGCGCTTCGCGAGACGCACCGCGGCGGTGATCGCCGGATCGCCGATCTGCACCTTGTGGTGCTGCTCGTAGCGGGTCGCGATTCCGCGGAGGACCTCGATCGCGCGCTCGGGCGTCGGCGGCTCGATCGTGAGGACGGTGAAGCGGCGGAGGAGGTTCGGATCCTTCTCCGCGATCTTCCGCATGCCCTCCGGCGTCGTCGACGCCATCACGCGCACGTCGCCGCGCGCGAGCATCGGCTTCAGCATGTCGCCGACCGCGGAGCTGCCGGTGCCGACGAGCGACTCGAGCCCGCCGATGTAGAGGATGGTGTCCTTCGCCTTGATCGCGGAGACGAGCTGCTTCAGGCGATCCTCGGTCTCGCCGCGCAGCTTTGCGCCGGCGGTGAGCTGGCCGGTCTGGAGCTCGAGCATCGAGAAGCTCGCGAGGTTCTGGGGGACGTCGCCCTGCGCGACGCGCGTCGCCAGCGCCTGCACGATCGCCTTCTTGCCGACGCCCGACTCGCCGACGAGGAGCGGATGGTTCTTCTGACGGCGCTCGAGGATCTGGAGGAGGCGACGGACCTCGGCATCGCGGCCGATCGTCGGGTCGAACCCTTCACCGCGTGCACGTCCGGTGAGGTCGTCGGAGTAGCGCTGGATCACGTCCGCGTTCGAGCTCGCGGTCGCGCCGGTCGGCACGTCACGCGGCACGCTCTTCAGCGCCGCCATGTGCGGGCGGAACGAGCCCGGGCCGAGCGCGAAGGCCTGGAGGACGACCGCGGCGGGCCCACGGATCTCCTGCGAGAGCGCGTTGAGGAGGTGCTCGACCCCGACGAGCGGCTTCGTGCCGGACGGACCTGCGCCCTTGGTCGCGTCGTCCGCCTCCTTCTCGGCGCGGCCGAGGAGGGCGAGCATCGCGCTCGAGAGGTACGCGAGGCCGCTGTTCGCCTTCGGCAGCTTGCCGAGCTGCGTCTCGGCCTCGGCGACGACGTCCTCGGGCGCGGCGCCCGCCTTCTTGAACACCTCCGCGACGCCGCGATCCCGGTCGAGGGCGCGCGCGAGCAGATGGATGGGCTCGACCTGGACGTGCTTGCGCTCGTCGGCGAGGGACTGCGCGCCGGCCACGAGGGCCTTCGCGTCCGGGGCGTATCGCTCGAGATGGATCGTCTGCTCCGCGGCCATGGGGATGTCAAGGTAACACGCGCCTGCCGCCGTGCGACCCCCGCCGGGTCGGAGCGTCAGGCGGCGCGCAGGACGCGGACGGAGCGGCGCGAGACGAGGACGACGCCGAGCGCGAGCAGCGCGGCCCCGAACGCGAGGAACGCGACGTCCCATCCGAGCTGACCCGCACCCGGATGGACGTGGTGGATGCCGAGCAGCTGGCGATCGAGGACGCCTTCGAGCAGGTTGAACGCGCCCCATCCGGCGAGCATTCCTCCCGCGAGGTGCCGCGCCGTGAGCGTGCGCTCACGGCGCGCCGCGAAGAAGAGGAGGAGCGTGCCCACGAGCGTCGTCGTCCACGTGAGGAGGTGGAACATCCCGTCGCCGATCATGTTGACCTTCACGGCGACGAGCTCCGTCGGAGGGAGCACGCTCGACAGCATCTCGTGCCACCGGAGGAGCTGGTGGAGCACGATGCCGTCGAGGAAGCCGCCGAGCCCGGTGCCGAGCGCGATCCCCGCGGCGACCGACGGCCGAGCCTTCCACAGCACGACGACAGCCCCGGCGATCAGGACGAAGGGCACGCTTGCCGCGAGGAGGAGAGGGAAGAAGCTCGGGCCGAACGCGGCCGCGCGTGCGGCGAGGTTCTCCGGACAGCTCGGGCATGCGAGGAACACAGTCATGGTGACTCGCGGGAGCACGCAGCATGCCCTCGGGCGGTGCAATCCGCCGCAGGGCTGATCGCTTGGTCACCGATGGCGGCTCGGCTTCTGCGTACTAGATTGGTTCCCATGCGACCGGTTCGTCTCTACACGACGCAGATCTGCCCGTACTGCATCCGCGCGAAGGCTCTGCTCCAGGAGCGCCGCATCCCGTACGAAGAGATCGACGTGAGTGGCGATCACGAGAAGCGTGCGTGGCTCGTCCAGGTGACGGGCCGCCGGACGGTGCCGCAGATCTTCATCGGCGAAGAGTCGATCGGCGGCTTCGACGAGCTCCGTGCGCTCGACCTCTCCGGCGAGCTCCAGAAGAAGCTCGCCGCCTGATCGATCACCACGCGCCGGCGTCGCGCGCAGCGGGCTCGTCCGGGACTTCGACCACGCGCCCCGTCGAGGGTACGCCTGCGCTCGCCGGGCCTCCTTCGGTCGTCCAGGCCGTCGCGGCGCCGGCCGGGGCGCGGTTCTGACCGTCGACGGCGTCGGCGCCGTAGCGGCCCGAGCTGGTCGTGGTCTGCGAGCGCGACTGGCTGCTCCCGCAGGCGAGAGCAGCGAGCGCGACCATGAGCACGGGGAGGAGCTTCGTCATGCGAGGAGCGCGTGCATCGCGCGTTCCGCCGAACGGCCGAGGTCCGGGGAACGTGCAGGCGGGCGCAGCGCTTGCGCGCCAGTCGGGGGTTCCGACCCGAGAAACACGGCGGATCGCATCGCGTCCGGATGTTGCAGTCGCCGAGCGGCATGGACATCCAGGTCACGTTCCCCGGCGGGAAGCGTGTGAGCGCCGTGCTCGGCGGCCACGTCGTCACGACGGACCAGCCGATCGCGCAGGGCGGTGAGGACACCGGCCCGGCGCCGTTCGACCTCTTCCTCGCCTCGCTCGCGACGTGCGCCGGCTACTACGTGATGGCGTTCTGTCAGGCGCGCGGGATCCCGACGGACGGCATCGAGCTCGTGCAGCACACGGCAGCGGACGAGACGACGCATCTCCTCACGCGCGTCGAGATCGAAGTGCGCCTCCCGCCGGGGTTTCCGGAGAAGTACCGCACCGCGGTCCTCCGCGCGGCCGAGGGCTGCAAGGTGAAGAAGACGCTCGCGGCTCCTCCGACGATCACGGTGCGGGCGACCGAGGCCGTGGCGCCCCACGCCGCCTGACCCCCCATGGAGCAGGCGTGCTAACGGAGCACGGTCATGTCCGTGCCCGCGTTGACCCCGGCCGAGAAGGCGCTGCTCCGGCTCGTTCGTCTGTCGGACGAGGACCACGGCGGGCTCGCGAACGACGAGCTCGAGCCGGACGAGATCGAGCGCATCGATCGGCTCTGCGCGCTCGGTCTCGTCGAAGCGGTGGGCGAGTACGGCGAGGCGCCGGACGGCGAGGAGGACGAGCGCGAGGCGGGCGCCGCCGACCTCGTCTACCGGATCACCGCTCGCGGGGTGGAGCACTTGCTCGACGATCCGCACGTGCCCGACGAGCGCTGATTCACTTCGGGACGCGGAGGATGGAGCCCCTCGAGTAGACGCCATCGGACTCGACGTAGACGTGCGTCGCGTCGACGGCGAGGAGGCCGACGCGTCGCGTCCCCGTCGTGAGCTCGGTGACGGCGCCGCCGGTCTTCGGGACCCGGAGGACGACGCCTGCCTGCGCGTCGGAGACGTAGACGGACGCGCCGTCGACCGCGAGCCCGGCGAGGCTCCCTCCAGCGCCGGCTCGCTCGAGCAAGGTCACCGTCGCGCCGTCGCCGCCCTTCGGCGCCGCGCGGACCGTGCCGTCGCGGCAGGTGAAGTAGACGCGCGACGCGTCGACGACGAGCGCTTCGGGGGTCGCGCACGCGGTCGAGACGCGGGCGGGGAAGCTCCCGCCGAGCGACACCTGCTCGATTGCGACGCCGGCGTAGAAGAGGCTCGTCGCGTCGGCGGCGAGCGCGCGGGCGTCACCGACGTAGCTCACGATCGAGAGCCGGCCCGGCGCGTCGGGCACCTTCGCGACGATCGAGCTCTCGCCGCGATCGAGCAGGAAGAGGCCGCTCTCCGACGACGCGAGCGCGACGGGCGCCTCGGCGGGCGTGAGGACGTCGACCGGTCCCCCGGTCGTCGCCGTCGCGCGCACGTCGGGGGCGTCCCGAGCCGTGTCGATCCACGCGACACGCGTGCCCGAAACGACGATCGACGCCGGGCCCCGCTGCGCCTCGGCGAGCGTCTCGATCCGTGCGCCGCTCGTCTTCGCGCGTCGGACGACGTTGCCGGTTCCGTCGCCTTCGTCCGTCGTCCAATAGACGGCGCCCTCGTCGACGGCGAGGGAGGTGACGCGTGCGGTCGCCGCGAAGGTCTCGGCGACGGCAGGCGAGGGCGGGGGCGAGGGCTCGGGCGAGGGCTCGGGCGAGGGCGCCGGCGCGGGCGGCAGCGTCGTGTCGTCGCCGACGGGCGAGACCGCACCGCCGCACGCCGTGACCACACCGAGAGCACCGAAGAGCACGAAGGAGGAGGTCTTCATGTCTCGAAGCTCTAACCGTCGCCGGAGCATCGAGAATCAGAACGATCCGGACGCTAGAATATGCGTTCTCCGCACAATCGCGGCGTGCGCCGCGCGCAACATCCGTTCGTGCTACGAACGACCTTCGCCATGGCCGACGACACCACCAAGAAGTCGCTCCAGGAAACGTATGCGCCCGCCGGGATCTGCTTCGGCTGCGGCCCGGCCAACTCGAAGGGCCTCCGGATCCACAGCTTCGCCGTCTCCGAGGACAAGGACGCCCACGTCGTCTGCGACTGGACCCCGGAGGCGCACCACGCCGCGTTCGAGGGCGTCCTCAACGGCGGAATCATCGGCGCGCTCCTCGATTGCCACATGAACTGGACGACGATCCATCACCTCATGCGGGCGAAGGGGCTCGACAAGGCGCCTTGCTGCGTGACCGCCGAGTTCAAGGTGACGATGAAGCGGCCGACCCCGGTCGGCCCCGTCCACCTCGATGCGTGGGTCGTCTCCTCGACCGAGGACCGGGCCGTGATCGAAGCGACGCTCACGGCAGGCGGGAAGGTGACGGCCACGGGCTCCGGCACCTTCGTCGCCGTGAAGCCGGACCATCCGGCGTATCACCGCTGGTGATCGCGCGCGCGCGGCGCAATCGATTCGCCGCTCGCCGCACATCCGGCGTCTGCACGTTCGGTGCGCGTGCGATCTCCGCGAAGATCCGCGCGATGCACGATGCCGCAACACGGCATGCGCGATGCCTCACCCCTCGCTCGAGAGAGGCTCGCCGTGGAGGAATCGTCCCGTGCTCCGGTCGGTGTCGTCGGCTCGGGCAACTCGGCCCGGGCGCTCGCGTGTCATCTCGCCCGCCAGGGTGAAGAGGTCCACCTCCTCGTCCGCGACGAAGCGAAGCTCGCGTGGCTCACGTCGTCGCGGACGCTCCGGGCGACCGGCAAGATCGAAGGCACCTTCCCGATCGCGGACGTCACCGCGTCGCCGGCACGGTTCGCCGCTGCCGTCGGAACCATCTTCGTCGCCACCGTCACGACGGCGTACCCCGCCGTCGTCGCGCGGCTCGCGCCGCATCTCGATCGCGACCACCGCATCCTCCTCTTCTCGAGCAAGCTGTGCGGCTCGGTCCACGTCGAGCACGAGCTCCGCGAGCACGGCGTCCGGAACGTCCCGGTCGCGGAGACCGACGCCCTCTTCGCCTGCCGGATCCAGGACGACGAGTCGATCTGGATCCGCGGATTCAAGGACTGGACGCTCTTCTCGGCGCCGCGTCGTTCGCAGACGAAGGCGTGGGCGCCGCTCGTGCACCGCTGGTTCCCGAAGCTCGAGGCGGCGGAGAACGTCGTGCAGCGCGGCCTCACCGACTTCGGTGCGCTCGCGCATCCGACGACGATGATCGCGAACATGAACCGGATCGACCGGAAGGAGCCGTTCCTCTTCTACCAGGACGGCTTCACCGAGAAGACCGTCGCCGTCCTCGAGGACGTCGAAAAGGAGTTCCGCACCCTCGGCGAGGCGTACGGCGCGTCGCTCGTCGCGATGAAGGACCTCCTCGATCGCTACTACGGCTGCGACGCGACCACGCTCCTCTCCGCGATGCGCACCGTCCCGAACTACCGCCATTCGTGGGCGCCCACGTCGCTCGACCACCGCTACTTGAAGGAGGACGTCGCCTGCACGCTCGTCCCGATGCAGCAGCTCGCCCACAAGGCGCACGTCGAGCTGCCGATCGTGAGCTCGCTCGTCCAGATGGCCTGTGACCTGACGGGAGAAGACCTCGTCGCGCACGGACGCACGCTCGCGCGTCTCGGCTGGGAGCACCGTTCTCATGGAGAGATCGTCCGCTGGATCGAGAGCTGAGGACGGCTCCGGGGTCTGGCTGCTCGCGCTGTTGCTCGGGGCGTCGATCGAGCCCGTCCTCGTGAAGCTCGGCTACCGGGCGGCGGCGAGCCCGTGGCAGCTCCTCGCGCTCAAGAGCGTGGTCGCGGCCCTCGCGATCCTGCCGCTCACGCGCGTGCGCACGTGGCCGGGTGGCGCCGGCCTCCTCCGGATCGCGCGGGTGGGCCTTCTCCTCCTCGCCACGAACGCGCTCACCCTGCTCGCGCTGACGCGCCTCCCGGCGGTGACCCTTCTCACCGTCGTCGCGACGACGCCGGCGGCCGTCGGGCTCGTCGCGCAGGCGCGCGGTCGGATGCGCGCGGGTCCGCTCTTCTGGGCGGCGCTCGTGGCGAGCGTCGTCGGAATGGCGCTGACCCTCGACCTGCTCGGCCACGGCGCCCGAATCGACCTCGCGGGCCTCGCAGCCGCGTTCGCGGCGGTGGGCACGTCGACGGTGTACCGGAGCGCGATGGAGGACGTCACCTCGGCGTTCGGGCCTCCGGTCGTCTCGTTCTGGATGTTCGTCGTGAACGCCGTCGTGTCGCTCACGCTGGTCCTGCCCCTCGCGGGGCTCCCGCCTCGCGGCGCGCTGCCGGTCGGCGTCGTGATCGGGATCGCGGCGGCGGTCGCGAACGTCGCGTTCCTCGTCGCGATCCACCGGCTCGGCGCGACCCGCGTCTCGGTGTTCACGCTCCTCCAGCGGCCGTTCGTGATGGTGCTCGCCGCCATCGTCCTCGGCGAGCCACTCGGAGCGGTGCAGGTCGTCGGGATCGCGCTCGTCCTCGCCGGCGTGCATGTCGCGCAGCGCGAAGCGCGCGCAGCGAGGACGTCATGACGTTCGAGACCGCGATGCGCTACGTCGAGGACCGGCCCTTTCCGGAGCACGCGCACTTCCACGCGCGTCGGCTCGCGTGGCTCCTCGCGCGGAGCGGCCTCGCCGAACGCGGCGCGCGCCTGCCGTGGGCGCTCGTCGCGGGCTCCTACGGGAAGGCGAGCACGGCCCGGTTCCTCGCGTCGATCGTGCGCCTCTGCCTCGACGACGCGGGCGAAGGGCGGCCGGTCGTGCTCGCGACGAAGCCGCCGCTGCGCGAGACGCTCGACGGCCATCGCGAGCGCTATCAGGTGCTCGAGGCCGGCGCGGTGACGCCGCGGTGGATCACCCCGCCGGAGCTCGAAGAGCAGGTCGCCGCGCTCGAGCCGCACGTTGCTGCGCTCGAGCGCGAGGCGCCGGAGCTCGGACCGGTCGCTCCTTACGACCTCCGCTACGCCGTTCTCTGGCGGTGGGCGCTCGAGCTCGGCGCCGCGTTCGCCGTGATCGAAGCGAACATCGGCCTCCGCGACGACCCGACCTCCGCGCTGCCGCCTCCTCGGATCCAGCTGCTCACGCCGATCGACACCGATCACGCATCGCTCCTCGCGCCGCCGGTGCCGATTCCGTACTTCCTCGCGTCGCTCGGCGAGCGTGCCGGGCCCGTCTGGCACAAGGCGGGGGGCCTCCGCCGTGGCGTGCCCCTCGTCGTCGGCCTCCAGACACCGGACGTCGAGCGTGCGATCCGCGAGCTCGCGAGCCAGCGCGGCGTCACCGACATCGCGTGGCGGCCGCGCGACCACGGCGTCATCACCCACGCGTCGTCGTTCTCCGGGAGCACGGCTACCGTGCGCGTCAGGGAGCGCACGTTCGACATCGCGCTTCGCGTCCTCGGCGATTTCCAGGTCGACAACGCCCTCCACGCGGTCGCCGCGTCGCGCAGTCTCGTCGAGCACGGTGCGCTCCGATCCACGCGCGAAGGGTGGGAGCGCGCGGCGAAGGCGGGCGTCGCGAGCACGCGTGTGCCGGGGCGGATGGACGTCGTCGGCGAGCGTCCGACCACGGTGCTGCAGGTCGGCGAGAGCACGGCGAAGATGCGCGGGTTCGTGGAGGCGATCGCGCCGCTCCCTGCGAAGCGGATCGTCGCCTGCGCCACGTTCCTCGCTCGCGTGCAGGATGCATGGAGTCTCCCCGAAGTGCTCGCCCGCGCCCCGCTCGCGATGCTCGTCGTCACGCAGACGGCGCACGGAGGCGATGCAGGCGACCTGGACCCTCACGGAGTCGCCGCACGCCTCCGTGCGTCCGTTCCAGGGCTACGCGTGGTGGCCGAACCCGACCCCCTCCGTGCCCTGGCCACGGCGCGCGCGGAGGCCGGTGCCGACGGCGTCCTCCTCGTCGTCGGCTCTGGTCTCGTCGCGCACGTCGTGTCGCGCTAGTTGCCGCGGCCGCCGCAGGTCGCGAACGTGCTCGGCAAGCCCCACTCGCCGATGTCCTTCGACGAGCACGCCGAGAGCGCCCCCGCATCGGCCGGGCATCCGCTGTTCGCCGCCTTCGGGTCGCAGAGCTGCGCGCTGTTGCCACCGGTGCAGGTCGCCTTGCACGCGGAGGTCACGGTGTTGTTCACCTGCTCGATGCAGCAGACGGTGCCGGCCGCGCAGTTGGCTGCGCTCGAGCAGGCGAGCGCGGTCGGAGGATCCTGGTTGCCGCCTCCCGCATCCGGCGTCGCGCAGCTCGTGCCCGTCACGCAGGCGTAGCTCGCGACGCCGCCGTTCATCCGGTCGACGCAGCACACCTGGCCCGGGATCTGGCAAGCGGTGTTGCCACACGCGAGCGACGTCGTGCTGCCCCCCGGCCCCCCGGCGTCCGTCGTCCCGCCCGATCCTCCCGGCGCGGCGTCGGTCGCGCCGCCGCTGGAGCTTCCTCCGCTGCTGCTGCTGCTGCTCGACGACGACGTCGCGCCGTCGCTGCCCGCATCGCCGGTGTCCGTCAGCAAGCCTTCCGCGTCGCCGCTGCTACCGCAGCGGAGCATCGCGAGCCCCGAGAACGCGACGACGACGACGAAGTAAGAACGTGAAGAGCGCATGCGTTCGCCTCCCTCTTCACGAGACGGTGCCGCGACCTCGACCGGACCAGGCACGGCTTCCGTCATTCGGTGTCAGGACCGCGCTTGCGCTCGTACCTCACCCGTGGACCAGGGACGGAAGCTTCTTTCCCGGCAAGGCGTAGGATCCTGCAGGGGATGAGCACGAGAGTCCGCGTTGCCGCCGTCGTCGTGGTCCTCGCGAGCATCGCATGCTCACGGGAAGGGAACGTCGCTCCGCACGATACGCTGCCGCCGCTCGCGCCGATCGGTCCGGTGAGCACGGCCGCCGACGCGGGCGCTACCGTCGACGCGGAGCGGACGCCGCCCGGGGCCGTCGCGGCCGCGCCCCCGACGTTCCCGCAGGCGCCCGCGTGCACGAAGGTGAAGCTCGTGCTCGAGCACCGCGCGGCTGCCGACGACCCGATGGGGCATTTCAAGGCGACGCTCGTGAACGAGGGCAAGGAGGCCCTCGTCCTCGTGATGCCGGGCGACGGCAGCGACGTCGGCTGGCGGACGCCGAAGATCAGCTGGGAGATCCTCGCCGGGACCAAGCGCACGACGCCCGGCGGTCGCTGCGGGAACATGAACCGCATCACCGCGGCGGACGTCTTCGAGCTCGCGCCGGCCGCGAAGCAGGACCTCGGCGGATGGCTCGGCTGGCCCGAGCTCGCGCCGGGGGCGGCGAGAGTGCGGCTCGTCTACGAGAACGACGGCGACATCGGCAGCCGCAGCCTTGCGCTCGGGGAGGACGACGAGGTCACGATCGCACGCATCAAGGCGAGCTCGCGCTGCAAGGTGACGAGCAACGCGGTCTCCTTCGTCGTGAAGTGAGCGTTCAGGTCGCGAGCGCGGCGACGAGGCGCTCGACGTCCTGAGCGGCGACGGAGCAGAGCGCGACGCGGAGCGCGCCCTTCGAAGGCACCACGAACACGCCCTTCTCCCGCATCCGCGCGGCGCGCTCGGTGGCGTCGTCGGCGAAGACGGTGACGAAGAAGCCGCCCTCGTAGCGCGGATAGCGGAGGCCGACCTTCTTCGCGTGCTCGTTGAACGCGTGGACGCGCGCATCGAGGAGCGCCTTCAGCGAAGCGCGCTCGGCGTCGCAGGCGCGCACGAGCTCGGGCTCGGTGAGGAGGCGCGTGACCGCCTTCATCCCGCCGCGCGTGCAGTTCGACCACGTGCCGCGGCACGAGTAGCTGAACGCCGCCTCGGTCGAGGCGCGCTCGGCCGGGTCCGGGACGCAGGCGACGATCGCGCCGACGCGGAGCCCGTAGTGCGTGTACGTCTTCGAGGCGCTCCACGCGAAGAGGAGGCCGACCTTGCCGAGGAGCGGACGGAGCTCGCGGAGGAACGCGCGCGGGTCACCCGACCCGTAGGCGAAGTACGCCATGTCGACGAGCAGCGTGATCGGAGCGCTCGCCGCGTGCGCGACCAGCCGCTCGACGACGGCGCGCCACTCTTCGGGCCGCATCGAGTAGCCCGTCGGGTTGTGGCACGGATCGTTCAGGATCAAGAGGACGCGCTTCTGCGAGGCGACCTGCTGCGCGAGCGCGCGATCGAGCGCGGCGACGTCGAGGCCGCCCTGCTCGTCGAACATCGGGAAGGTGGCGACCTTGCGATCGGCTTCGTCACACAGCGTCTGGTACGGGCCCCAGAAGTAGCTGGTCGTGAGGAGCGACTGCCCGGGCTCGAGATAGTTCGCGATCGCGTGACGGAGCGCGCCCGTCCCGCCCGGCGTCGCGGCCGCGACCGCGCACTCGCGCATCGTCGGCTCGTCGCGGAACAGGTCGCCGATGACGGCGGACAGGAAGTCGGGCGAGCCCGCGATCGGAGCGTACGCCGCCCACTCCTCGGCCGGGATCTCGTGCACGATCCGCGCAGCCGTCGGCAGGATCGCGAGCTTCGCGTCGTCGTCCAGCAGCGAGCCCACCGTCGCGTTGACGACAGACTCGCCGCGCGCCCGCCGCGCCGTCGCTTCCTTGTTCAGCGCGAAGATCGGATCGTCCGAGGGGCGGCCCTGATGCGACGGGATGACGTGGAGCATGTGCCCCTATCGCGTAGTGCTCGCGCGCGGCCATGTAAAGTGTCCGTGTGAGGGCCTCCTCTCACGCGCTGCGTCGTGCATGCGGCGCCACCGCGCTCACGGGTTCTCGTCGAGCGGCTCGAGGAGGTGCTCCGCCTTGTCGACGGACAGGTACAAGCCGCGGGCGTAGAGGCGGAGACGGTCTTCGGGCGACAGATCTCCCGGACGGCCCGTCGTCGCGTGGCTGAGGAGGATCGCGGCCGTGACGCTCACGTTGAGGCTCTCGATGAAGCCGCGCATCGGGACGCGCACGCGCCGGGTGCAGGCGGCTTCGAGGTCCTCCGCGATGCCGTCCCGCTCGTTGCCGAGGACGAGGGCGAAGCGCGGCAGCTTCGCGAGATCCTCGGGGGCGAGCTCGCCGTCCGGATGCGCCCCGACGAGCTCGAGGCTGCTCGCGCGCAGCGCGGCGATGGCGTCCTCGCCGCGCTTGTAGCGGTTCACGTCGACCCACTTCTCCGCGCCGCGCGCGACGGTGGAGGAGGCGAGGAAGCTCTCCTTCCGCTCGACGACGTGCAGCTTCTGGACACCGAACGCCTCGCACGAGCGGATCACGGCCGCGCCGTTGTGCGGATCGTGAGGCGCGTCGAAGACGACCTGCACGCTCTCGACGCGCCGTTCGATGACGGCCTGGAGGCGCTGCCGGCGGCGGTCGGTGACGAGCGGTTCGAGCAGGCGCACGACCTCGGCGGGATCGCGTCTCTCGGCGCGCTGGATGAGGACTGGGACGAGATGGTTCCCGTCCACGACTCCCGGAGTACGGCGGCGCACGTCCGACCCATCTCGCGAACGGGCGCGCGTGTAAAGCGCTCTCGACGGTCGCGGTTCAAGACGGCGGCGGCGGCGGGACCGGCGGCGGCAGGGCGAGCGCGAGATGCCACCAGCCGACGTCGCGCCAGGCGCCGAGCTTGTAGCCGACGTTCCGGTAGACGCCGACGCGGCCGAAGCCGAGCGACTCGTGGAGGCGGACGCTGGCGTCGTTCGGAAGGACGATGCCGGCGTACGCGTTCACGTAACCCTTCTCGCGCAAGAGCCGGAAGAGCTCACGGTAGAGCAGCGTGCCGAGGCCACGAGCTCGGAATCCCTCTCCGACGTAGACGGAGACGTCGACCGACCACTGGTACGCCGGGCGCTCGCGGTGCTTCGTCGCGTACGCGTAGCCGGTGACGACCGCGTCGTCGTCCTCCGCGACGAGCCACACGTGACTCTTGCCGATCCGCCTCGCGATCTCCGCGGCGGAAGGGACCTCGACCTCGAACGACGTCGGCGTCGACATGACGATCGGCGCGTAGATCGCGCGGATCGCGTCGGCGTCGTGAGGCGTGGCGGGACGGGGCCGCATCGGTCCGCTTCGTAGCGGATCGCCGGATGGCAGACCAGCACCGGCACGGTAGTCTCGCCCCATGTCGCGCTTCGGGGCCCTCGCGGTCGTCCTCGTCACGATGTCGGCGTGCTCGTCGACGCATCCTTCGCCGACGCGCGGGGCCGAGTCCGCGCCGGTCGCGTCGAGCGCGGCCGCGCCGGTTGCGGTCGTGCCGGCAACGCCCCCACCGTCGAGCGCGCCGGTCGAGGACGCCGGTCCGCCGAGCGTCGACGCGAGCGCGCCTCCGTCGCCCGCGCCTCCGCCGAAGGTGAAGGTCGTCACGATCGGGATGCACGTCGGCGGCGGTCCCTACGACGAGGTCACGAAGGAGCCGCTCAAGAAGTCCGTCGAGCCGCGCTTCGCCGAGCTCGCGGCGTGCTGGCGCCATGCGCCGGCCGGGCAGGGCGTCGCCGACGTCGGCGTCGACCTGCTCGTCGAGGCGCAAGGAGGTCGTGCGAAGGTCTCGAACCCGCGCTCGCCGCAGCTGAAGAACGACGCCTTCGTCGCGTGCGTGGTGTCGTTCTTCGAGAGCGTCGAGTTCCTGAAGCCGAAGACGGGCCGCACGGTGGTGAGCTACTCGGTGCGGTTCACGCCCTAGGAAAACGCAACCCGATCGCACCCCAATCCCGCGAAGAAACGCCGGAAACGAGCGATTTCGAGGACCGGCCGCTACGATGAGGGCCGGACCTCCGTCCAACGGGGGCCCTCCGCCTCTCGACCCATGGACGACCGAAGCTCGAGCACGATGCTCCCTCCGCTCCGGCGCGCTCGCCGGCGCGATTGGGGGAGGCTCGTCGCGCGGGTCATCTGCGTCCTCTTCGCGGTCGTCGGGCTCGTCCCGGTCGGTGTCGGGATGCTCGTGCGGACGAGCTGGGCGCGGGGGATCGCGACTCACGAGACGCGGAAGATCGTCGCCGGGCTCGGGATCGACGCGCACTACGACCTCGAGCTCCGCCTCTGGCCGCTCAGCGTGACGCTGCGGAACGTCCGGGTGGCCTCGAGCGACGGCGGCGCGCCCGCGCTGACGAGCACGCGGATCACGGCCCGCCCGAAGATCTTCGGCCTCCTCGCGGGCAAGGTCGTCATCGACGAGGTCGAAATCCAGCAGCCGAAGGTCCGGCTCGTCCTCGAGAACGGGAAGATCCAGAACCTGAAGCTCGACCTCCCGGAGTCGAAGGACGACGGCAAGCCGATGAAGGCGCCGTTCTCCGTCGTCTCGACGAGCGAAGCGGAGGTGGACCTCGACATCGACGGCGTCCACGTCCGCGCGAAGGAGATCGACGCCGACGTCACGACCGACGACGACGGCCGCGGCGGAACGGCGTTCGAGGTCGCGGTGCGCGTCGCCGAGGCGCGCGCGCGCATCGTCCGCGCCCTCGCGGCGGAGAACGGCAAGCCGGCGGAGAACGCCGTCGACGAGGACACCCTCTGTCGCATCGACGGCCGCGCGCGGATCGAGCCTGCCGCGAAGCGGTTCCTCGTCCGTCGCCTCACGGCCTACGGCGGCGCCGACCTCGACGCGGCGGAGGACACCGGCGCGGGCTGCGAGATCTCGCGTGAGGACAAGCGCTTCGTCGACGTCGAGCTCGGGCACCTCGCGATCAACCTCCCGAAGAAGGAGAAGGCGCCGCCGACGATCGACGGGCACGTGAAGGTGCGTGGTCCGCTCTCGCTCGCGATGCGTTCGCCGAGCGCCCCGTTCATGGACGGATGGGCGCAGGTCGACGCCGAGCTCCGCTTCGACGCGGAGACCGTCCTCCCCGAGGTCACCGGCCGCCTCGAAGCGCACGACGTCCGCGTCGACAAGTTCTCGTTCGCGAAGAACCTCACGAGCGAGCTCGCCGTCCGCCGCTCGGTCGTGACGAGCACGCTCACGCGCGTCGAGATCGCCGAAGGCGTCGCCGAGGTGCGTGACGTCGAAGTGCGTCCGCTCGAGGCCGGCATCCCGATCAAGGCGCGGCTCGACGCGAAGGGCGTGGACTTCACGACGATGATGCGGGACTTCCACGTGAGCCCGCGTCCGCACGTGACGTGGGATCTCGACGAGGTCCACGCCCACGACGTGAAGGGCACGCTCGACCCGCTCCGGATGGACGGCGACCTCGTCGCGAAGACGTCCAACTTCGCCGTCTTCGACGGCCCGACCGACAGCCCGACGCGTTCACGCGCGACCGGCGTGAGCGTCGGGAACATCAACGGCAAGCTCGCGATCCGTCCCTGGGCGCTCGAGTTCCACTCGTGCACGGTGACGACGCAGCGAAGCCGCATCGAGGGTGTCTTCGTCTCGATCGGCTACACGAACATCCTCAAGGTCGACGTCGGCAACGCGCACGTCGACCTCGCCGACCTCACGCCGCTCGGGTCGATCCCGATCTCGGGCAAGGCCGAGGCGCAGGTGCACGTCACGGGTACGCTCGGCGATCCGCATCTCGTCGGCGATGCGAAGATCGACAGCTTCGTCCTCGGCGACATCCCGTTCGGCAACGTCACGCAGGGACACGCCGCGCTCGAGGGGCTCGTCCTCACCCTCAGCGACGTCCGCGGGCAGAAGAACAAGAGCGCGTTCGAGATGCCGACGGCGCGTCTCGACTTCGGTGGTGCGGCGAACATGAAGCTCGACGCGCAGGTGACGTCGAAGAGCCTCGACGTGCGCGACTTCTTCAACATGTTCCACCTCGACGAGGACCCGCGCTTCGAGCAGATCGAGGGCACCCTCGCGACGAGCGCGCGCCTCCACCTCGCGCTCGGCGGTCCGGAGGACGCGTGCGGCGGCGGCTACCTCGACGTCCACGCGACGACCGACGCGAGGAACATCAACCTGCTCGGCGAGATGTTCGACGAGGGCCATGCCGACTTCGACTACCGCTGGGCCGACCGCAACGCCGGCATCGAAGGCGCCGAGATCGAAGTGCGCTCGCTCTCGCTGACGAAGGTGAAGAAGGAGGGGCGCGCTCCGCTCGGCGCCGTCCTCGGCTCGGCGATCATCCATCGTGGCGGTCAGCTCCGCGGCAGCCTCGTTCTCCAGAGCTTCCCGCTCGGCCGCGCGGACATGCTCGGCAAGGCCGCGAGCTCGATCGAGGGCACCGTCTCCGGTCTCGCGCGGCTCGGGGGCACCGTGAGCGCGTTCGAGGTCGACGCCGATCTCGGCTCGACGCCCGTGCGGATCCAGGGCGCGCCGTTCGGCGCCTCCGACCTCCACGTTCGGATGACGCAGAAGGCGAAGCCGGCGAAGGAGGTCGGCAAGACGCGCTGCGGCGCGTCGATCACCGCGCCGTTCGACAAGGAGGCGTGGCTGAAGGACACGTCCGAGCAGGGCGCCTACGAGATCGACGGCAACGTGTTCGGGCGCCAGATCCGGCTCGATCACGTCGTCGTGACGCGGCAGAAGGCGCCGGTCGTCACGGGACGCGTCACGCTCGACAAATTCGACCTCGCCCCGATCGGCGCGATGATGGCGGCGCAGAAGGGCGACGGCGAGGACGCCGCGGCGGGCGGGCCGACCGCAGCGGTCCTCGGCGGCGAGCTCTCCGGCGACCTCGAGCTGAAACGCATCGCGACCGACGACCTCGCCCACGCGCAGGCGCGCTTCACGCCGAAGATGATCCGCGTCACGCGCGGTCCGCAGAAGGTCGAGATGCGGCCGACCCAGGGCGCGATCACGGTCGAAGGCGACGAGCTCGTCATCCCGCCGGTCACCTTCGACCTCGCCGCGGCGAACGGGTTCAAGGGCGCCTTCGACGTGAAGGGCGGCGTGAAGAAGCTGACGCGCGGCGGCGACCTCGCGATCGACGCGGAGCTCTCGCCGATCGACCTCGGCATCCTCGTCGGCGTCGTCCCGAAGGTCACCCGCGCCGTCGGCACCCTCAGTGGCGCGATCAAGCTCAAGGGAAAGATCGCCGCGCCGGAGTTCGACGGTCAGATGCGCGTCCGCTCCGGCGAGTTCGCGTTCAAGGGGCTTCCCGACAACCTCACCGACGTCGAGGTCGACGTGGAAGCCGACGAGAACGAAGCGCGGATCACCCGTGGCGTCGGCAAGTTCCTCGGCGGCGACGTCGCCGTGACCGGTCACCTCCCGATCAAGAACGGGTCGCTCGGCATCGCGAGCGCGACGGTGACGGGGCGTCAGCTCTCGCTCTCGCCCGTCGACGGCGTGAAGACGACCGTGGACGCCGACCTCGAGGTCACGATCAACCCGCAGGCGTCGACGGCCGCGGGGCGCCTGCCGTTCATCGGCGGCAACGTCGACATCACCTCGTTCGAGTACACGCTGCCGATCACGCTCAACCTGAACGGGCTCAAGGGCGGCGCCCAGCGCACGGTCGTCGACTCCTACGACCCGACGCTCGACGCGGTGAACCTCGGCTTCGACGTCCGCTCGCGCGCGCCGCTCCGCATCCGCAACAACCTCGTCGAGGCGCAGCTCATGATCGACCAGCGTGGCCTCCGCGTCTCGGGCACGAACCAGCGCTTCGGTCTCCGCGGCGAGATGGTCACGATGCCGGGTGGCCGCTTCCGCGTGTTCGCGAACGACTTCGAGCTCCAGAAGGGCACGATCCGGTTCGACGACCCGACGCGCGTCGCGCCGCACATCGACATCACCGCCACGACGGAGTACCGCCGCTACGCGAACACGATGGCCTCCGGCGGAGCGGCCGGCGCGACCGCCGGCGGCGGCGCGATCTCGAGCGGCGGCTCCGGCGGCAATCTGTGGCGCATCGCGATGCACGCCTACGGCGACACCGACGACCTCCGCGTCGACATGACGAGCGACCCCGCCCTCTCGCGGGAGGACATCTTCTTCCTCCTCACGATCGGCCTCACGCGCGCGGAGGTCGATCAGGTCCGCGCCGGCTCGGTCTACGCGAGCGCGGCGTTCGAGGCGATCGGCACCGTCAGCGGCGCCGATCGCGCGGTGAAGACGGCGATCCCCGTCATCGACGACTTCCGCTTCGGCAGCGCCTACTCGCCGCGCACGGGTCGGACAGAGCCCCAGGTCACGCTCGGCCGCCGCCTCGGCGAGAACGTCCGCGCGAACGTCTCGACCGGCCTCACCGAGGATCGGCAGCTCCGCGCCAACGTGGAGTGGCGCCTCTCGCGGCCCGTCGCGGTGCAGGCCTCCTACGACAACATCAGCACCGTGTCGTCCGGCTCGATCGGCAACTTCGGCCTCGATTTCCGCTGGCGCCTCGAATTCAACTGAGACGACTGGGCGTTTCCTTCGTCTATCATGCGCCGCACATGAGGACGGGCGCATCGATCGCGAGGCTGCTCTTCGCGCTCGCGCTCGCGCTCTCGTGTCTCCTCTCGCCGGCGCCTTCGTCCGCGCAATCCACGACGGCGGGACCGACCGACGACATCACGATCTACACGTACCCGCCGGTGCCGCCGTTGCCGTCGCCGGTGCCGGACGTCGCCGTCGCGCCGGAGGTCGGGGCGTTCGTCGGGCGCACGGTGAGGTCGGTGCAGGTCGTCATCGACGACGCACGGTGGCCGGAACGCGCGCCGGACGTCTCCGAGCTCCACTCCGGGGACCGACTGACGATGGCCGCCGTGCGCCGTGCGCTCGACGAAGTGCTCACCGCCGGGACGTTCGCCGACGCGCGCGTCGACGCGACCGCCGAGGGCTCGGGGGTGTCCCTCGTCATCCACGTGATGCCGAGGCGCGTGATCGACGAGGTCCGGGTCGATGCGCACGGCGCGCCGATCGACACCGACGACCTGATCCGGCAGGCCGAGCTCGGGGCCGAAGGCGAGCTCGTCGGGCGCGAGATGCCGATCCACCGCGCGCGGCTGGACGCGCTCCTCCAGCGGCGTGGCTTCCCGGCACCGCAGGTGAGGCTCTCGACGCAGCCGACGGACGACCCGCTCCGGGTGAAGCTCCTCGTCGACGTGATCGCCGGCGCGCCCCGTCGAATCGAGCGGCGCGTCATCTACGGGATCGGCGGGAGCGAGGCGGAGAGGGCGGACGCCGAGCGCTTCTACGCGGCGAAGACGGGCGAGCGCGCGGACGAGGTCGCCCTCACGGCGGCCGACAACGCGCTCGAGACGCGAATCCGTGCCCGCGGCCGCCATCGGGCGCAGGTGTTCCACGACGTCGTCCTCCATCGCGGTCTCGTCGTCCTCCGCGTCCGCGTCGACTACGGGACGCAGTACGAGACGCGGTACGAGGGCAACGACCACTACGACAAGTCGACGCTCGACAACGTGCTCGCCCTCGACGAGGAGGCGGACCGGTCGCCGAACCACCTCCTCCAGAAGCTCCGCGACTTCTACGTGAAGCACGGATTCCTCGACGTCGAGGCGCGACTCGAAGTGCGCGGCGAAGGGCAGGGACCGATCGCGTACTACGTCTTCCACGTCGAGGAGGGCTCGCGCGTGCGCGTCGCGGGCCGCATCTATCCGTGCCTCCGCGAAGCAGACGTGAAGGACCTCGCCGAGGCCCCGACGTCGGCGGCGAAGATCGGCGCGGAGATCGACAGCTTCCTCGAGGAGGAGCTGCCGGGCGACGACCTCGTGATGCCGCCCTCGCCGTCCGGCGTCGACAAGACCGTGTTCGGACCCGACACGACGCGCGGCGCGCACCCTTCGCCGCTCGAGCTCGACCCTCACACGGCCTACGTCCCCGAGACGTACGAGCGCGCGCTCCAGCACGTGCAGGAGCTCTATCGCGCCGAAGGCTACCTCTCGGCGCAGGTCGGCCCCGTGCAGGTGCTCCGCGATGCGTGCGATCCGCGCGCGCCGGGGAGCCGGTGCCGGCGGATCCGCTCGAAGGCAACGCCTCCGGACGCCTGCACCTACGACGCGGCCGGGATGCCGCTCCCGGTCCCGGCGCTCGATCCCGCGCTCTCGTGCGTGCCGGATCCGGCCCACAACGTGACGTGCGCACCGGTCGTGTCGCTCCGGATCCCGATCAAGCTCGGACCGCGGACGCAGCTCTGGGACGTCGCGTTCTCCGGCGTGTCGACGATCGCTCCGGCGAAGCTGCTCGAGGCGGCGACGACGAAAGCGGACGACGGCAAGGAGGTCCTGAAGCTCGGCGGGTGGATGAGCACGGTCCGGGTCGAGGAAGCGCGCCGCCACGTCGCCGACGCGTACCGCGAGGAGGGCTACGCGTTCGCCGACGTGAAGTACACGATCGAGCCCTCGACTGATCGCACGCGTGCGCGCGTCCGATTCCTCGTCGTCGAAGGCGAGCCGGTCACCGTGCGGGCGATCGTCGTGCGCGGCAACAACATGACGCACACGAAGCTGATCGAGAAGCGCATCGCGCTGAAGGTCGGGCAGCCCTATCGCGCAAGCCTCGTCCGCGCGACGGAGGAGGCGGTCGCGACGCTCGGTCCGTTCGCGAGCGTGAACGTCTCGCTCGACAATCCGTACGTCCCGCAGAAGAACAAGACCGTCATCGTCACCGTCGTCGAGCGCCCGCGCCAGAGCGCTGGGATCGGCCCCGGCTTCTCGACCGGCGAAGGCCTCCGGCTCACTGCCGAGTACGAGCACCGGAACCTGTGGGGCAACGCGATCTCGCTCTCGCTCCGCGGTCAGCTCGCGTACATCCCGACGCCGTTCATCATCGATCCCGTCGCACGCGAGAACTACCGCAACCTCCCCGACGAGGACCGGATCGGCTTCCGGCTCACCGCGTCGCTCCTCTTCCCGGAGATCGGGCTCGGCCCGCAGTTCCGTTCGACGCTCGACGGACTCGGGGTCCACGATCTCCAGCGCGACTTCTACGTCACGCGCTTCGCGGCGATTCCCGGCATCACGTGGCGCCCGCGCTCGCAGGTGCAGGTCACGCTCTCGCAGAGCGCGGAGTTCAACCTGAGCCGCATCTTCCGAGCGAACAACATCCTCGAGTACCTCCAGTCGCGTTCGTTCCAGGGCCAGAGCGTCACGGACCTCGCGCGGCAGCTGAACGTCCCCGACGGCGCGACGTACGCCTTCGCGCAGCGCGTCCTCGTCTCGTGGGACCGGCGCGACAACGCGCCGAATGCGACGCACGGCACGCTCGTCGCGCTCGCCGTCGAGCACGTCGACGCCTTCCCTACCGAGGCGAACAAGCGACCCGACGGATCGAGCCCGCCGCAGAGCCACTTCTTCAAGGTGACGCCGACCTTCAGCGGCTACATCCCGCTGCCGAAGGGGATCCGGATCGCGGCGCAGACCCGCTTCGGGTTCAACTACCAGCTCACCGACACGAGCGCGACGTACCCCGACCGCCTCTTCTTCATGGGCGGCGTCGACACGATGCGCGGCTGGAACCTGAACAGCTTCATCCCGCAGGACGACGTCGACCGCATCTTCGCCGATCGCGACAAGCCGGACTTCGTCGGTGTCCAGGTCGCGCCGGCCGGGGCAGGGAGTAGGGTCGGCGCGAGTCCGCGCCCCGAGCAGCCCGCCGAGGCCGTCCGCAACATCAGCAAGTTCACGCCGGCGACGCGTCCGATCCGCGGCGGCAACCTGATGGTCATCGAGCGGATCGAGATTCGGATCCCGATCAAGGGTCCGCTCGAGACCGTGCTCTTCACCGACATCGGCAACCTGTGGATCGATCCGAGCTATCCGTTCACGAAGCGGAAGCTTCCGCTCCGCGCCGACGTCGGCACCGGGATCCGCGTCCAGACGCCGGTCGGCCCGCTCGCCGTCGACTACGGCATCAACGTGGATCCCGAGCCGTACGAGGACTTCGGGGCGATCAACTTCGCGATCGGGCTCTTCTGAGCGTCGCGCGCGACGTTCGACGACGTCACGCTCGAGCTGGACTGACGTCGCGCCGCGTCACGGCCGCGGTCGGCACGAAGGTGGGATCGGCCGCCAGCGCGGGCCGTCCGAGGAAGTAGCCCTGCGCGAAGTCGGCGCCGTGCGCTTCGACCCAGGCGAGCTCGCCCGGCGTCTCGATCCCCTCCGCGATCGTACGCACGCCGACGGCACGCGCGGCCTCGAGGAGCTTCGCCATGAACGCCGCCTTCCAGGGATCCACGTCGACGTTCCGCACGAGGCCCATGTCGATCTTCACGAAGTCCGGCTTGAGCGCGTGGAGCAGACCGAGGGATGCGTAACCGGAGCCGAGATCGTCGAGCGCGACGGAGAAGCCCTCGGCGCGGTACGCGTCGAGGATGCTCCGCACGTGGTCGACGTCGTCGATGTGCTCGCTCTCGACGACCTCGAACACCACCCGGCTCGGCGCGATGCCGACCTCGCGGATCGCCTCGAGCGTCGTCCGTAGGCAGAAGCGCGGGTCGTAGACGGTGGACGGCGTGAAGTTGACGAAGACGCGGTGGTCGCCCTCTCGACGAGCGGCGGCCTGGACCCCGGCACGCCTCGCCGCGACGTCGAGCTGCGGCAGCATCCCGGAGGCGCGCGCGACCTGGAAGAGGCGGTCGGGCGAGACGAGCTTCGACTCGACGACTCCGCGCACGAGGCACTCGTACGCGAAGAGCTCGCGGCCTCCGACGTGGAAGATGGGCTGCAGCATGGAGACGAGCCGCTGCTCGCGGAGCATGTCGGCGAGCCAGCCGGCCCGTAGCTTCGCGCGAAGGCTCTCGATCGGCTCCGCCGTCATCGCCGCTTCGATCGTGGCCGTCCCCCGACCCGCCGTGAAGAACGCGCGCGTGTCGGCCCGCTCGGCCGACGTGAGGAGCTCCGAGATCGCATCGAGCGCCGCCGTGAGCTCGCCTTCGACGAGCACCGAAACGATGTTCCGGCCCGCTTCCGGCGACGCACCGCGCTCGCGGAGGAGCGCGACCACCTTCTGGCGCGCGTGCTCCGTCGGGAGGAGGACGTGCAACGTGCCGGACGCCGCCTCCGCGAGCACGCTCGGAATCCCGCAACGCGAACACTCCATCGCCATCCGTCCTCCGCCTCGTCTGGGGCTGTTCGACGTGCGATGCCCCGGCGGGCAGAGGTGTTGCGGGTCGGCGAGCGGATTCGGGCGAGGTCGACCGAGTGCGCGCCTGCGTCGCCCGGCCGCCCTTCGGGGAAACGTGTCGGAGATCCTTGACGCGTCGGAATCTTCCGACATATTGCACTCCGTGGCCGCGGCAACCTCCGTCGACGTCTTCTCCGCTCTCGCGAACCCGATCCGACGCGATCTCCTCCTCCGGCTGCGGAAGGGGCCGTGCGCGGTGAACGAGCTCGCGCGTGGGTTCGAGGTCGGGCGGCCCGCGATCTCGGAGCACCTCCAGGTGCTCCGCGCGGCGAAGCTCGTCCGTGAGGAGCCGCGCGGTCGCGAGCGCTTCTACCACCTCGACCCGCGCCCGCTCGCCGACGTCGAGACGTGGCTCGAAGCGTTCACGAAGTACTGGGACAAGCGCCTTGCCGCGCTCGACGACCTCTTGAACGAGGAGAAGAACAAGTGACGAAGACGCCCGCGAAGATCGAGCTCGTACGCCTCTACGCCCATCCGCCCGCCGCCGTCTGGCGGGCGCTCACCGATCCCGAGCTCCACGCGCGCTGGTGGGCCGCCGGCGACGTGAGGCCCGTCGTCGGTCACCGCTTCACGCTCGACATGGGCAAGTGGGGGAAGCAGCCGTGCGAGGTCCTCGCCGTCGAGGACGAGCGGCTCCTCTCCTATCGCTTCGCCCAGGGCGCGCTCGACACGCGGATCACGTGGACCCTCGAGCCCGACGGAGCCGGCACGCGCCTCACGCTCGTCCACGAAGGCTTCGACCTGGACTCGCCGATGGGGCGCGCCGCGTTCGAAGGGATGACCGCGGGGTGGCCCGCCGTCCTCGGCCGACTCGGCGACCTGCTCGCTGCGCCGATCGCGGAGCGCGACTGAACGCGGCGTCAGCGGCCGACCGTCGGACCTCGCTGCGTGGGAGCGCGATCGAGCACGGTCGGTGCCGTGCGGAACGCGATCGTGTCGGAGGCTCGCGACAGGACGTCCGGCCTCAGCGCGGCGTCGACGGCGCGTCCGGACAGCGACCCGTGGCATCCGGCGCAGAACCCGTCGAACGCGTCACGCGGGAAGCCTTCGTGGACCGACTCGCCGGGCGTGAACATGAGGTGCTCGCGGACCGTGCGCGGGATCGCGCGTGCGGCCGAGAGCTTCGTGTCCGGGAGCTGGAGCAGGATCGGGAGCCCGCCGGTGACGGCGTAGTGCGCGGAGCCGTCTTCGTGCACCGGCACCGTTCCGAGCAGGCGCCGGCGGACGTAGACCTTCCCCCACTCGTCCTCGGCGACGAACGGACCGGAGGTCGGCATCGTCGTGACGTCGAGCGGCGGGGGGAGCTCCTCCCAGACCTCGAAGCTACGGAGCTCGCGGTCGACGACGCGCCCCGTCGGCGTGTTCTGGGTCATGAGCGAGACGATCACGTCCGCGTCGTTCATGAGGACGCTCGCGAGGGGCTTCGACTCGTCCATGGCGTACGCATTCGGCTGATCGGCGGAGGACCGGTAGATCGGCTCGGAGGGACGCGCGAACACGGCGACGGCCTCGACGTCGGCGGCGCCCTCTGCGCCGAGGAGCTTCGTCTTCGCGCCCGACCCCGCCTCGACCACCCAGAGGTCGTAGTCGCCGTCGAAGCTCGCCGCGGAAGGCGCGTCTCCGAAGCTCACGAGTATCCGCCCGTCGGGCAGTGGTGAGGGCGACGCATACAGTCCGCTCGTCGCGCCGGTGACCCGTCCGGTGGCGCTCGCGTCCGGGAGGTGGAGCGAGTGCAGGAAGAAGGCGGGATCGCGCGCGCTCGGCGAGCGCGGGTCGGCGGCGCTCGGGTCGGCGGCGTAGTCTTTCGCGTCGGGGCTTCGTACGTCGACGCCGATCGATCGGCTGAAGACGCCGAGCGCGCCGCCCGCCGCGGGCATCCCGCGGTCGGAGAAGATCGCGGCGAAGTCCTTGTCGGCGAGGTGCACGACCTGCGACACCTCGCGGAACCCGATCGAGCCGCGCTGTCCGTAGAGCGGATGGTAGTCGCCGCCGTCGAGGTTGATGCGCCGGAGCGCGACCTGCGCGATGCCCGGCATCCGCTTCTCGACCGTGAAGACGATGCGTCCGTCCGTCATGAACGACGGCCAGCGCTCGGTGTCGAGGAGGTAGGTGAGCTGCCTGATGCGCCGCTTGCCCGGCGCCTTCGGATCGGGCTCCCAGGAATAGAGGTTCGCGTTCGGGCGAGACGGATCCGCCGGCGTGCGCTGCGGGCCCGCGTAGTCGTACGGAGCTTGCTCGAGGTTGCCGCGCGTCGACGCGAAGACGAGCGCCTCGCCGCCGCCGGGCAGCGCCGGCGAGTAGGCCGGATCGAAGTCGTGCTGGAGGAGGCCGTTGCCGCTCGGGTCGTGCGCGCCGATCTCGTCGACGAGCGCGCACCGCGTGCCGTCGGCGGCCATCTCGTAGATGCGGAGCGGGGTCGACGCGGAGGCGCGCGCCGCGAACGCGATCTTCGTGCCGTCCCACGAGACGGTCGGGCGCTTCACGTCGGCCGTCGCGGGGTCGAGCCCGCACGCCGACGTGACGGAGCGGTCGCCCGTGACCTCGAGCGACGCGCTCACGGTCGCGATGCGGAGATCGCTCCCCGGCGCGTAGGCGTCGAACTCGAGGAACCCCGTGCCGCGGAGCGGCAGCGGCCGACGAACGTAGACGATCGCGGAGACCGGACGGAGGGGATGCGCGCGACGCTCGCGTGCATGCCATTCACGAAGAATGCAGAGTGCAGGTATCGCGTCGAGGTCGCCGCCGTCCATGTCCCAGCCGTGGCCGTCGCAATCGGCGGGGTTCGCGCTCGCTCCGGGCAGGTCCTCGAAGAGAGGACCGCCGCGATGGACGATTCCGGGACCGCCGGCGACGGCCTCGTGGCGATAGAGGTTCTTGCGCACGAGACGGCTCGTGCGCACGTCGTCGCTTGCGAGCGCGAGCTGCGCGAGCGACAGCTCGTAGTTCTTGCGCGTCGCGGTGAAGGAGAAGCTGCCGGACGAGCCGCCCCGCAGGCGGTAGTCGTGGAAGCTCGACGCCGAGTGACACTGCATCTGCATGCAGCCCTTGCGGACGAGGACGGGCTGCACGCGCCGGGCGAAGAACGCGAAGCCGGGGCCGAGATCGTTCGGCGGCGGCGGGCCGTGCTGCCGCGCCCAGTCGAGGAGGAGCGTGTAGCCGGAGTCGGAAGGGCCGTCGAAGATCGCGCCGCCTTCGTGGAAGGTGCCGCCCTTCGCGGGAGGTAGCGGCCTCCGGAGGAGCTCGCTCTGCTCCGGCACCGGGGTCAGGTAGTCGACCGCGGCCCAGTAGCTCGCGCGCACGTCTTCGGGGGTGCCGCCGCAGAAGAGCTGCAGGTCGTTCGACGCCGAGCCGTGGCAGTTCCCGTCGCCGCAGCGCTCGAGCAGCATCGGCTGGACCGTGTCGCGGAAGAACGCGAAGTCGGTGCCGGGGGGATCGCGGTGGAGGTCGCGGGACGACGAGGCGCCGAGCGCGCGGCACGGCAGTGACGCATACCGCGCGCGGGGGACACCCGTGTTGTTCTCGGTCGCGCCGGCGTCGATCCAGCGCCGGAGCACGTTGAATGCGCTCGCGGACGGATCGAGCAGCGGACCGCCCGTGTGGCGGATGTCCGTCGTGATCGTGGTCGCCGTTCCGTCCCACGCTCGCACCTCGAGCATCATCGGCGGCACCGCCTTGAGGAGGAGCCCGGGCTGCGAGTACGGTCCGTACGTCGTGAGCAGGTCGCGCCGCTTGCCGATCATCTCGAACGTCGTCACGTCGAGGTTGCCGAACGCGTTTCCGCGTTCGTCGGCCACGTGGCACCCGCTCCCCGCCGACGACCGGGCACATCCCGCCGTCAGCGTCGGCGCGACGACGCGCTCGAAGTAGGTGCTCTCGGGCGGCTCTCGCGTGGTGCATGCGAACGAGAGCGCGGCGAAGGACGCGACGACGGCGGTCTTGTTCACGGCGTCCGCCACGTCTTCATGCGCGGCAAGAGCCACCCGGCCCAGTCGCCCGCGGTGCCGTCGTGCCCACCGGCCACCTCGCGCGTGGCGACCGGGATCCCGCGCGCGGTGAGCTTCGTCCAGTCGGCGCGCACCGTCGCGATCGGGAAGACCGAGTCGCCGACATGCGCGACGTGCGCGACCGGCAGCTTCCAAGCCGCTGCCTGCGCGAGCGCCTCGACGTCACCGGCTTCGCTCGCGGTGGAGCACTCGATCAAGAGGCCCGCGAAGCGCGACGCCTGCCGGAGCCCGAGCCCGTAGGCGAGCTCGCCTCCGGAGGAGAAGCCGCCGAGGACGATCTTCTGGCGGTGCACCCAGAAGCAGCGGGAGATGTCCTCGATCGCGGCGAGCACGACGTCGTCCTCGGATTGCGACCAGCACCGCCCCGGGCCGAGCCGGTCCTCCACCGAGATGCCGATCCAGTCCTGGGCCGCGCGTGTGTCGTAGGGGGCCACGCCCCAGGTCGCGAAGTTGTAGGCGTCGTCCCCGCAGCCGTGGAGGCCGACGAAGAGGCGCATCGGAGCGCCGGTGTACGAAGCCGGCACGTAACCGACGTACGTGCCCTCGGGGGTCGTTCGTCGGAAGAACCCTTCGCCGTCGCGCGTGACCGCGCAGCCCGCGGGCGGCGGCCCCGGATCGTCCTCCGGGGGCGCGGTGGGAGGCGGAGAGGGCAGAGGCCCCGTCGGCGCCGGCGGCACGGCGGCCGGGGTGCTCTCCGGCGCAGCCGTCGTCGGCGGAGCGGCAGCGGCGACGGGGGCCTCCTCCGCGAGCGCGGACGTGTCGCCCCGCGCGCCGATCCTCGGGATCGGGACGCTCTGGGACTCGCACGCGGCCGCCGCGCACACGCAGGCCACGGCGCTCCAGACGTGCGGCGAGAGACGCATCCGAACGAAGGCTGACACGCGGCGCGGGGCCGACGCTTGATCGAACGCAACCGATGGACGACTTACGTCTCGTTCGTCAGACGCGTGAGCGCCGCCAGATCGTGGACCAGGAGCCCAGCTTCGCTCGTCTCGACGACGCGCTCCTTCTGCCAGCGGCTGAACGTCCGGATCGTCGTCTCCACCGTCGCGCCGACGAGCTGCGCACACTCCGCCCGCGAGAGGTGGAGCGGGATGAAGGTCTTTCCGTCCTCCAGCTCGTCGCCGAAGCGCGACGCGAGGTGCAGGAGGAGCGTCGCGAGCCGCCCCTCCACCTTTCCAGCCGTCATGATCCGGATCTTCGCGTGGAGGGCGTGGGTGTGCTCCACGAGCGACGCGTTGATGGCGCCGACGAGGCTCGGATGTGCCTCCGAGATGCGCTGGACGGCGCCGGCGTCGATCTTCACGATCTCGACGGCATCGGTGAGCGCGACGGCGTCGGCCGGGTACGGCTTCCGACCGACGACGGCGACGTCGCCGATGCTCTCGCGCGGACCGAAGAGCGCGAGGATCGTCTCGCTCCCGTCCGGCGCGGTGCGCGCGATGCGGACGAGGCCGCTCGCGATGACGTTGAAATGCGTGCTCGGGGTGTTCGCGCGCCAGACGTATTCGCCGCGCGTGAGCCGGACCCGGGTCGATTCGCGCGCGAGCGCCGCGACGACGTCTGGAGCGATCCCTCCCAAGAGGCGTGACGCGCGTAGCACGCGCTCGTTTTCTCCGATCGCCATCTCGACATGCGGAGCATAGCGCTTCAGAAGTCCGAGATCGTCGTCCGGCAGAGTGCGTGCATCCGCTGGACGAGCTCGGAGCGGACACCGACCGATCCGAGCGCACGGTGCACGGCGGGACAGATCACGCGCTCTTCCTTCTCGTTGTGGAGGAGGAGGAAGGACGACAGCTCGACGAACGCGTCCCACGCGAGCACGAGATCGCCTCGCACGAGGGCGCGCCCGACCTCCGCCGCTCGCTCCCGGAGCGTGAAATGCTCGCGGACCATCGTGGCGATCAACCGCGAGCTCGAAGCCGAGGCGCCGTGCAGGGCAGGGAAGAGGGCGCGTTCCTCGGCATCGATGTGGCGGTACAGGCGCCGGCTCAGCCGGTAGAAGGCGACCCGGGCGTCCTCCCGCGATCCGCGCTGGATCGCGGCAGCAAGGACGTCGAAGAGCGCATCGGCTTCCTCGTGCTCCGTGACGAGGAATCGGGTCACGTCGGCGTTCTCCATCGCGGTCCTCCCCTCGTCCACCATACCCCGCACCCGCGATGGACGCCCGCGTCCGGGCGCGAGCACATGACGGATGTCATCCCGGACGCTCCGATTGATCGAGCGCAATGAAGTCGCCGGCGGACGGTTCATCCTGCGCGCCGCATGAGCCCCGCCCCCTCTCGCGCATCGAGCCGCGACGACGTGTTACCTCCGCACGACACGCTCGTCGCGGCGTTCGAGGCGCTCGCGCGCGACGACGGTCCGTTCGTCACGTTCCACGGTCACGAGGGCCCGCGGCCCGAGTCGGCGCTCACCGCGATCGACGCCGCGCTCTCGTGGTCGAAGCTGCTCGCGAGCCGGGGTGTCGGAAAGGGCGACCGCGTGCCGATCCTGCTTCCGACGGGGCACGCGTTCGTGGAAGCGCTGCTCGGCACGATGCTCCTCGGGGCGATCCCCGTCCCGCTCGCGACCCCGATGACGTTCGGCAACGTCGACCGGTTCCTCGCGAACCTCACCGCGATCGCCGTCGACTGCGGCGCGAGCGCGACGATCACCTACGGCCGCGTGCGAGACGCGGCCGCGCGCGACGCGTCGGTCGCCACGGCGCTCCGCGAGACCCTCGTCGAGGCGGATCTCGACGGCGTCGCGAGCACGAACGTCTCGCTCCCGTCGATCGGCGGACGCGACACCGCGTTCCTCCAGTACACGTCGGGGACGACGGGCAGGCCCAAGGGCGCGGTGATCTCGCACGGCGCCGTCGTCTCGAACGCGTACGCGATCGCGACAGGGCTCGGACTCGGCGGGAACGACGTCGGCGTCAGCTGGCTCCCGATGTTCCACGACATGGGCCTCATCGGCGTCCTCCTCACCGCGATCTGTCACCCGTATCCGGTGCACGTGATGTCGCCCGAGTCGTTCGTCATGAATCCGCGGCGCTGGCTCGAGCTCGTCACGAACGTGGGCGGAACGATCTCGGCCGCCCCGAACTTCGCCTACGACATGTGCGTCGCGCGGACGCGCGAAGGAGGCGAGCTCCGGCTCGGGACCTGGCGCCACGCCCTGAACGGCGCCGAGCCCGTCCACGCACGGACCGTCGCGCGCTTCACGGAGCGGTTCGCGGAGCACGGCCTCCGCCCGGACGTCGCGATGCCCGTGTACGGGATGGCGGAGGCGACGCTCGCGGTGACGTTCCCGCCCGCCGCCGAGAAGATGCGGACCTTCGGCCTCGATCGCGGCGTGCTCGAACGCGACGGACGCGCCGTCCCGGTCGAGACGGGCCATCCCGCGGTCAGCGTGGGTCGCCCCGTCGCCGGCATGCACGTGGAGATCGTCGGGGCGGACGGCCGCGTCGTCCCCGAGGGCACCGTCGGCGAGATCCGCGTCCGCGGTCCCTCGCTGATGGACGGTTACTTCGGAAACGACGACGCGAGCGCCGAGGTCCTCACCGCCGGCGCGCTCCGGACGGGCGATCTCGGCTTCATGCACGAGGGGCTCCTCTTCGTGACCGGACGCGCGAAGGAGCTGATCATCAAAGGCGGCAAGAACCTGCACCCCTACGACATCGAGCGTGTCGCCGGGGACGTCTCCGGCGTGCGCCAGGGCGGCGTCGCCGCCTTCGGTCACGCGAACCCGGACACCGGCACCGAGGACCTCGTCGTCGTCGCCGAGACGACGCAGGTCGACGACGAGCGGCGCGACGCGATCGCGAAGGCGATCCGCGGCGAGCTGCTCGCCGTGCTCGGGATCAAGCCCGACGCCCTCCGCCTCTGCGGCGTGGGGAAGGTGCCGCGCACGACGAGCGGCAAGATCCGCCGCCGCGAGTGCGCGCGCCTCTTCGCGGAAGGGGAGCTCGGGTGATGCGCGCGCTCGTGATCGGTGGGACGGGCTTCCTCGGGATCAACATCGTCGACGCCCTCCTCGCGCAGGGCGCCGAGGTGCGCGTGACGCGGCGCAAGCAATCGGTGACGGTGCTCGTCCGGCGGCGGCCCGTCGCGCTCGTCGACGCGTCGCTCGAGGAGCCGGAGAAGCTCCGTCGCGCGATGGACGGCTGCGACGTCGTCTATCTCGCGGGCGCGTACTACCCGCGCTATTCGCTCGACCTCCGCGAGGCGCTCGAGCGCGGTCTCGCCGGCGTCGAGAACGCGTGCTCCGCCGCGCTGGCGGCCTCCGTTCCACGCCTCGTCTACACGTCGACGATCGGCACGCTCGCGAAGGCGAGCGAGGGTCGCGCGGCCGACGAGCGGGACATCCCCGCCACGATCCCGACCGACAGCGTCTACCGCGCCGTGAAGTGGGCGATGGAGCGCGAGGTCGAACGCGCGTGCGAGGCCGGCCTCGACGCGGTGACGCTCCTGCCGGGCGGCTGCCTCGGTCCTGGCGATCTCCGCGTCGGCACGAGCTCGGTGATCGTCGGCGTCGTCCGCGGGCAGATGCCGTGGTGGGTCGACGGGCTCGTCGACATCGTCGACGTCGGTGACGTCGCGCGCGCACACGTCGCCGCCGCTTCGAGGACGGAGCATCGCCGCTACCTTCTCGGAGGCCATACCGTGCGTGTCCGCGCGCTGCTCCGGAAGATCGCGCGCCGCTACGGAGGAACCCTGCCTCCGCTCGAGCTCGGCCACGACGAGGCCCGCGCGCGTTCCCTCGCCGACGAGATGGACGCCGCGCCGAAGCGACGTCGCGTCCCGATTCCCCGGGAGCTCGTCGACATGGTCGTCACCGGCCAGCGCGTGTCGAACGCCCGCGCCGAGAAGGAGCTCGGCTTCACGCTGACCCCGCTCGACGACACGCTCGATCGCGCGCACGCGTGGCTCTCGCGCTTCGGCCTCGTCCCGAGGTCGCCTCTGAAAGGAGATATCGATGACCGAACATGAAGACCCGCGCAACGTCGCGCTGGCCATCCTCGCGGAGATCGCGGAGGTCGACCGCGCCGGGCTGCGCGGGACCGATCGCCTGCGAGAGGACCTCGGCATGGACTCGCTGTCGAGCCTCGAGTTGCTGTCGACGCTCGGCGAGCGTTTCCGGGTGGACCTCGAGATCGAAGAGGCGATGGACATCCGCACCGTCGATGACGCGTGCTCGTTCGTCGAACGACAATGCAGCAACCAGCGCTGACGTACGACGAGCGTGACGAGCGAGCTCTGCTCGTCGCGGAGGTGCGGCGCTTCCTCGCGCGCGAGGTGCGCTCCGACGTCATCGACCGCGAGGGCACGATCCCGGCGCGCGTCCGTGAGGGGGCCGCGCGCCTCGGCCTCTTCGGTCTGACGATCCCGGAGCGGTGGGGAGGCGGGGGACTGTCGCTCGGCGCCGCATGCGAGGTCGTCTCGGAGATCGCGCGCGTCGATCGCTCGACGGCGATCATGATCGGGCTCCACGCCGGCCTCGGCACCCACGGGATCGCCGCCCATGGATCGGAGGAGCTGAAGCGCGCCTGGCTCCCGAAGCTCGCGTCGGGCGAGGCGATCGCCTCGTTCTGCGCGACGGAGGCGAGCGCAGGCTCGGATCTCACTGCGCTCTCCACCGTCGGCACGGCGACGCCGAGCGGCCTCCGGATCGACGGTGAGAAGAGCTACGTGACGAACGGCGGCTTCGCCGGGCTCTTCACCGTGCTCCTGCGAACGCCCGGGCTCGGCGGTGCGCGTGCGTGCTCGCTCGTGTGCGTCCCGCGAGACACCGAAGGCGTCGAGATCGGCCCCGAGGAGGACAAGCTCGGGATCCGCGGCTCATCGACCGTCACGGTTCGCTTCGACGGAGCGGTCGTCCCGTTCAGCCACATCCTCGGCGACCCGGGGGGCGGCCTCGATCTGGTGCACGGCCTCCTCGGCTGGGGGCGCACCCTCATGTCGGCCGGCTGCGTCGGCGCCGCGCGCGCGGCGCTCGATGCGACGCTCGCGCATGTCGCCACGCGGCGGCAGTTCGGTCGGACGATCGGCGCTTTCGGTGCCACGCGTGCCCACGTCGCCTGGATGGCGGCGCGGCTCCATGCGATGGAGACGTTCGTCCGCGCGGTGGGTGAGCGCGAAGCGCGAGGCGCGTCGATCGAAGCGCCTTCGGCGATCGCGAAGGTGTTCGCGAGCGAGGGAGCGTTCACGATGGCGGATCGCGCGCTCCAGCTCCACGGCGCGCTCGGCTTCCTCGAGCCCGTCGGCGTCGCGCGCATCCTCCGCGACTGCCGGATCACGCGCATCTTCGAAGGCGCAAACGACGTCCTGCTCGTCCGGATCGGCGCCGGCAGGCTCGCGTCGTCCGAGTCCCGCGATCACGCGCCGTCGAACGCCAGTCTCGTGGCGCTCTCGCGCCGGCTCGACGCTTCGGTGAAGGAGGCTCGCGCGCGGTTCGGCATCGGCGTCGTCGGACAGCAGCTCGTCCTCCAGCGGATCGCGACCGCCACGATCGCGCTCGAGGTCGGCTGCGCGGCGGAAGGGGACGGTCCGGTCCCCGAGCACGCGGCCCGGCTCCTCGCCGAGGAGGGGCACCTCGCCCTCGATGCGCTCGGGAGGGCGGAGGCGGACGAGGCGGCGGCGGACGCGATCGCGTCGGTGCTCGACGGCTCATCGTGAGCCGATGTCTCGCACGCGGATGCTCTTCACCTTGTCGATGAGGCTCTTCGGGATCGGTCCGGCGGTGGACGACTCGTAGGTCGGATAGCCCTGGTCGGCCATCTCCTTCGGCATCGGGACGTGCGATTCGTCGCGGGTCAGCTGCCGCGCAGGGTTCGCCGGGTCCTCGCCCTTTCCTCCATGGCAGTCGACGCACGAGAGCGGGCTCCAGGCATGGGCGTTCTCGATCCCGCCCGTGCCGTTCGACGACGCGAGCCCGTGGCACCCGATGCACGACTTGCTCTGGACGCAGAAGGCGTCGGCGGGGTTCGCCGCGCAGTCGACGGGCGGGCAGGCCTTGCACTCCCACTTGCTCGTGCCGTCGTCCTGCTTCGTGCACGTGCAGGGGTCCGCGCCGCCTGCGCACGCGTAGGGGAGCTCCGGCTTCTCCCCGCAGACGGGACCGCGCGCTCCCGTCAGTCGATACGGATCGTCGTCGGTGCACGCGGAGAACGCGCCGGCGAAGAGGACGACCACCAGCACCACCAGCGATCGGACGAACGGCATGTCCGGCGTGGTCGCAACGCGCGCACCAGATCGCCGTGGAGCGCGCACGTCGTATGACGGATGTCATCGTCGCGACGTGGATCGCGCGCAATCGTCGATGCGTCTCTCCCACGCTCGTGCTCGCGTCACCGGAGGCGCGTTTGATCCGTCGCAACCAAGAGGCGCGTGATAAGCCTCACTCTGGATCGTGAAGACACCGGAGACTCACCCGCCGATCCACCCCGACCCCTATCGGGCGTCGCACAAGGCGATTCGCGTCGCGTTCGGCGAGCTGCTCGCGAGCGCGGGGCGCGTCGACTTCGGTGACCTCGGCGCAGTCGAGCGCTTCCAGCCGGAGCTCGAAGACGTCGTCGGCATCCTCGCGACGCACGCGCGGATCGAGCTGCAGTTCGTCGATCCGCTGCTCGGCGCGCACGACCACGCGAGCGCGGCGTCCGTCCAACACGAGCACACGAGCCTGGAACGGAAGCTCCTCGGCGTGACCGAGCGTTTCCACGCGCTGGCCGAGGATCTCTCGTTCGGGCGCGCCGGTGACGAAGCGCGCGAGCGCGGACACGCCTTCTACCTGCAGCTGACGCGGTTCGTGGCGGCCTACCTCGAGCACATGGCCGCGGAGGAAGAGGAGATCCTCCCTGCGTTGCGGCGGCACGTCGGGGAAGCCGCGATCGAGGCCGCGATCGAACGTGGGCGGCTCTCGATCGAGAGGACGGAGGCGGCGAAGCTGTCGGCTGCCGTGATCTCGGCGTCGACCCATTCCGAACGCGTCGCGCTCCTCCGCGGCCCGGGGCGCGAGGAGCTGCGCACGATCGCGCGCATCGTGCTCGGACCGTCGGCCTGGTCCGCCGTCGAGGCCGAGCTCGACTGACGCGCAAGGCTCGCGCGTTCCCGGGCCCACTCCGGAAAATCGATCGCTTGCGGGAAGCACCTCCGCGAGGGATGAATTTTCGTGGTGGGTGCGACGTACGAGTCGGTGACCGAGCCGTTCCGGCGCCCCGTCCAGCGGTGGCTCGCGACGGTGTGCCTCCTCCTCCTCGCGATGGTCGTCGTCGGGGGCATCACGCGCGTCACCGGGTCGGGGCTCTCGATCGTCGAGTGGAAGCCCGTCACCGGTGCCGTTCCGCCGCTCACGGACGACGACTGGAGGCGGGCGTTCGAGGCCTACCAGGGCTCGCCGCAGTACCGCCTCGTCAACGCGGGGATGTCGCTCGCCGCGTTCAAGGCGATCTTCTTCTGGGAGTACGTCCACCGCCTCCTCGGCCGCGTCCTCGGTCTCGTCTTCTTCGTACCGTGGGCGTTCTTCGTCGCGCGGGGCGCGCTGTCGCGCGCGCTGTCACTCCGGCTCTTCGTCGGGCTCGTCCTCGTCGGTCTCCAGGGCGCCCTCGGCTGGCTCATGGTGTCGAGCGGTCTCGTCGACGTTCCGCATGTGAGCCACTACCGGCTCGCCGCGCACCTCGGCCTCGCCCTCCTCGTGCTCGGGTACCTGTTCTGGATCTGGCTCGAGCTGCGAGGGAAGAGCCCCGGGGCCGGCGAGCACCGCGTCGCGTTCGCGATCACGCTCGCGCTCGTCGCCGTCCAGATCGTGTGGGGCGGCTTCACGGCCGGTCTCCACGCGGGTCTCGGGTACAACACCTTCCCGACGATGCACGGGGAGTGGATGCCCGCTGCCGCGTTCGCGTTCGAGCCGGGGTGGCGCAACGTCGTCGACAACCCGGCCGCGGTGCAGCTCGTTCATCGCGCGCTCGGCACGCTCGTCGTGGTGATGGTGGCGACGCTCCTGTCGATCTCCGGCCGGATGCCGGCGCGGCTCCGTCGCGCGACGCGATGGCTGGCGGGCTGCGTGACCGTCCAGTTCTCGCTCGGCGTCGCCACGCTCCTCTTCGTGGTTCCACCGGTGCTCGCGGTCGTCCACCAGCTCGGCGCGTTCACGCTCTTCCTGTCCACGTTGCGCGCGAACCACGAGGCTCGGCGAGCATGACGCGCGCGTGCCCGGACTGCCCTGCGACGCGCGCGAAGCTCCTCGAGGGGCTCGTCGAGCGGCCGTCCGGCTGCGCCTTCCGCTGCCTCTCGGTCGCGGCGCGCGACGTTCTCCCCGCGCGTTGGGGCGAAGAGTATGCGATCGCGCTCGTGCGTCGCGGGATCGTCGTGCGGCAGCGCGTCGACGCGTCCGGACGCGCGACGGCGATCGACATCGCCGGCCCGGGCAGCGCGATCCCGCTCGGGGACGCGTCGACGGCCTACGCGGTCGAGGACGCGATGCTGTGCCTGTGCCCGGCGGAGATCGTCGATGCCGGCGTCGAGGGTGGCTCGTTCGTCGCACGTGATGTCGTGCGCGCGCAATCGGCGATGCTCGCGCGCGTCGAGCGGCTCGCCGAAGCACGCGGTCGCCCGTCGATGACGTCGCGCGTTGCCGCCCTCCTCCTCACGCTGTCGGACGTGCTCTCGTCGTGGCGTCGGCTCGACACGATCCCGGCGAGCATCCAGCAGCGCGACCTCGCGGCGCTGCTCGCGCTACGCCACGAGTCCGTGTGTCGAGCGATGACGAGTCTCGTCCGCGCCGGCGCGATCGCGCGGACGCCGGGCGGCATGTTCATCGCGTCGCGGGGCGCCCTCGAGGCGCTCTGACCCGCCGCCTCGCCCAGAGGACGGTCACGAGGAAGAAGACGATCGCGAGCGCGTTCGACGCACCGCCGGCGGTGCGCGCCGTCGCCGAGCCGAGGAGGTCGCCGGCGACGCGCGCCACGAGCCCGAGCTCCAGGAGCGCGAGCGGGGCGTAGAGCGCGGGATGGAACGGGACGGCGACGCGCGCGACCGCGGGGAGGATGATCGGCGCGTGTGCGAAGACGGTGCTGAGGACGAATCCGATCATCACGGCGTGCACGAACGCGTCGTACCTCGGACCTGCCGGTGGAAGCCCGCCGGTCGCGACGACCCCGCCGACGAAGAGCCACGCGCCGCCGAGGAGCACGCCCGTCGCCGAGAACCGCGGCAGCCCGGTCGTCCGCACCGTGCGCCGCGCGAGGTCGAACCGGAGCTGCCAGACCGCGATCGCGGCGAGGAGGATCCCGGCCGCGCGTGGGCCCTCCCGCCAGCCGAGGGCGTTCGCCGCGACGACGGACGCGAGCAGCACGGAGAGCACGACGAGGAGGCGTCCGGCCCACGCCGGCGCCCTGCCGAGGCGTGAGAGCTCGAGGCGCTCGGCGACGATCGTGAGCACGAAGAACGCGACCCACGCCGGCACGATCTCGAAGACGGCGGCGCCGCGGAACCAGGCGATGGAGCCGAGCAGGAGCGCCAGTGAGCCGAGCAGCATGAGCGCGGTGAAGGGCTCGCGCTGGCGGCGGACGATGGCGACGTTGACGGCAACGAGTCCGCCGCCCGCTGCCATCGAGACGACCTCCGCACCAGGTGCGCCGGCGAGGAGGAGCACCGCGCTCGCGGCGCTCGCGATCGGCGGGCCATAGGCCCAGGCCTTCCCGTAGGCGACGGCTCGCTCGAGCGCGATCACCGTCACGAAGACGCCGAGGACGAAGAGCGGTCCGTGCCGAGGCGCGTGCGCGGGCCCGCCCGGGAGCGCGAGACCGAGGCGGGCGAGCCCGGCGAGGACGGCGACGAGGGCGGTCGCGGCGACGACGAGGAGGACGGCGCGCCGGACGGCCGAAGGCATCGCCTTCGCGGCCTCAGCCGTTCCAGCCGAGCGCGGTCTTCGCGCGCTCGCTCATGCGCGCGGGCGACCACGGAGGGTCCCAGACGAGGTCGACCCTGGCGTGCACGACGCCTTCGACGCCCCGGACGCGTTCCTCCGCCTCCGACGCGATGTGCTCGCCGAGCGGGCAGGCGGCCGTCGTCATCGTGAGCGCCACCCGGACGTCGCCGCCCTCGACCACGACGTCGTAGACGAGGCCGAGCTCCACGACGTCGAGCCCGAGCTCGGGATCGATCACCTCACGGAGCGCGTTCATCACGCCCGCGCGAAGATCTTCCGGCGTCGTCATGAGCGGCAGCATAGCCCATGGCCGCGTCGACGGCGCTTCCGCGGCCGAGGAAAACGCGTCGGAGATCCTTGACGTGTCGGAATTATCCGACATATTGTCCGGCGTGGCTGCGGCACCCTCCGTCGACGTCTTCTCCGCGCTCGCGAACCCGATCCGACGCGATCTCCTCCTCCGGTTGAGGAAGGGGCCGTGCGCGGTCAACGAGCTCGCGCGGGGGTTCGACGTCGGCCGGCCCGCGATCTCCGAGCACCTCCAGGTGCTCCGTGCGGCGAAGCTCGTCCGCGAGGAGCCGCGCGGACGCGAGCGCTACTACCACCTCGACCCGCGGCCGCTCGCGGACGTCGAGACGTGGCTCGAAGCGTTCACGAAGTACTGGGACAAGCGCCTCGCCGCCCTCGACGACCTCTTGAACGAGGAGAAGAACAAGTGACCAAGATGCCTGCGAAGATCGAGCTCGTTCGCCTCTACGCCCACGCGCCGTCCGCCGTCTGGCGTGCGCTCACCGACCCCGAGCTCCACGCGCGCTGGTGGGCTGCCGGCGACGTGAAGCCCGTCGTCGGTCACCGCTTCACGCTCGACATGGGCAAGTGGGGGAAGCAGCCGTGCGAGGTGCTCGCCGTCGAGGACGGGCGCCTCCTCTCCTACCGCTTCGCGGAAGGCGCCCTCGACACGCGCATCACGTGGACGCTCGAGCCGGAAGGGACCGGCACCCGTCTCACGCTCGTGCACGAGGGCTTCGACCTCGAGTCGCCGATGGGGCGCGCCGCGCTCGAGGGGATGACGGCGGGCTGGCCCGCCGTCCTCACCCGCCTCGGCGATCTCCTCTCCGCCAGCTGAGCCCGTTCAGAAGGACTTGAGGCCTTCGATCAGGCGCTTCGAGATGACGATCCGCTGGATCTGCCCGGTTCCCTCGAAGATGTCGTAGACCTTGATGTCCCGGAACCATTTCTCGAGGAGCTGGTGCTCGGTCGCGATCGACCCCTCTGCACCGCATATCTCGATCGCCTCGATGCACGCGCGGATCGCGGCCTGACCGGCCGCCGCCTTCGACATGCTCGCTTCCTTCGCGTTCGGGACGCCGGCGTCGGCCATCCAGGCCGCGCGCCACGTGAGGACGCGCGCCGACTCGAGCGCGCGACCGACACGTGCGAGGCGCTCGGCGAGCGCGGCGTAGCGCGGGACGGGACGCGTGAGGACGTAGTGGTCCTTCACGAAGTCGCACGCGTAGTCGTAGGCGGCCTTCCCGATCCCGAGCGCCATCGCGCCGACGAGCGGGCGGGTGTTGTCGAAGGTCTTCATCGCGGTCATGAAGCCTTCCTTCGACGTGTACTTCTCGTCGCCACCGAGGAGGTTCTCCTCCGGGACGCGGCAGTCCTCGAGGACGAGCTCGGCGGTCTCGCTCGCGCGGAGGCCCATCTTGTCCTCGAGGCGGCCGACGGAGAACCCGGGCGTGCCCTTCTCGACGACGAACGCGCGATGGCCGGCGCGGCCGAGCGCGGGATCGATCGTCGCGAAGATGACCGTCCACGACGCCTTCGCGCCGTTCGTGATGTAGCACTTGCGACCGTTCAGGACCCAGTGCCTGCCGTCCTTGCGGCACGACGTGCGGATGCCCGCGACGTCGCTGCCGGCGGCGGGCTCGGTGAGGCCGTACGCGCCCCAGCGGAGCGGGCCGGAGCTCATGTCCTTGAAGATGCCGAAGAAGCGCTGCTTCTGCTCGGGCGTGCCGCTCGCGCGCACGGGCGGACCGCCGAGGCCGGGGCCGGGGAGGTTGAGGAGGAGACCGCCATCGCCCCAAGCGAGCTCCTCGGCGACGAGGACGCTGAAGAGGTTGCCGCCGCCCTTCTTCTTCCCGTCCTCCGGCTTCTCGGCCTCGTCGCCGAGGCCCGAGCGCATCGCGTTCGAGCCCATCGCGGTGGCCATCATCGCCATGTTGCGGAGGAAGTCGTCCGGGATGCCGCCTTCGCGATCCCAGGTCATCGCCTGCGGGCGGATCACGTTCTTCGCGAACGCGCGGATCATCTCGCGCGTCTCGAGCTGCTTCTTGGTGAGGGAGATGTCGATGAGGCTCATGGTCGGCTCCGTCACACGAAGGCGTTCTGCGACTCGGCCGTGGGCAGGACGAGCGCGGGGTCGAGGGGGAGGCCGAGGGTGACGGCCGTGGCGAGCTGGTCGGCGTGCTCGGCGGTCAGCGTGCAGAGCGCGAGCTGCTTCGCGTCGCGCATCAGCTTCTCGACCGGGTAGTCGCGCATGAAGCCGGCGCCGCCGTGGAGCTGCACGCCGTCGTCGCCGCAGCGCATCGCGCCTTCGTGCGCGGTCGCGACGGCTTGCGCGGTGAAGAGGAGGCAGTCCTGCTCCGTCGGCGGCGGCGGCGCCTTCGGATCGTCGTTCGGGAGGCCCCAGCGTGCGCGGTCGAACGCGTCCCACGCCGCGGCCGCGCGCCAGACGATCCCGCGCGAGCCGTCGACGTCCATCGCGCGATCGGCGACCGTGAACGCGACGGCCTGGAAGTGGCCGATCGGCTTGCCGAACGCCTTCCGGCTCTCGACGTACTCGCGCGTGACGTCGAACGCCGCGCGCGAGAGGCCGACCGCGCGGGCAGCGACGAGCAGCGCGTGCCGCGCGAAGAAGCGCACGACCGCGGCCGCGAACGCGTCTTCGTCGAGGTGCGCTCCGAGACGCGCGCTCGCGTCGACGACGACGTCGTCGAGCTCGATCGCGCCGAAGCTCGCCGCGTCGAGGCCGAGCGTCGCGACCCGCGGCGAGACGGTGAGACCCTTCGCCGTGCGCGGGACGACGAACGCGCCGAGCCCGCGGAACCCCTTTTCCGCCTCGACCTGCGCGAAGACGAGGAACGTCTCGGCGCGTTCGGCGTTCACGACGTATGCCTTCTTGCCGTCGATGCGGAAGTTGCCGTCGTCGTCGCGGCGAGCGGTCGTCGAGAAGCCTGCCCGCTCGGCCGCCTTCGTCTCGCCCCACGCGACGGCGGCGAAGCGATCGTGACCGCCTTCGCCGGTGAACGGCGCGAGGAGCGCGGTGGCCTGTTCGGGCGTCGCGAGCTCGGTGACGGCGATGCCGAACGCGCCCGGTCCGCCGAGCGCGAAGGGCGCCGCGGGGTCGCCCCAGGCGATCTCCTCCTCGAGGAGGACGGCCGACACGAGACCGAGCCCTGCACCGCCGACGCGCTCGGGGAGGGCGACGAGCGCGAGCCCGAGATCGTGCGCCGTCCGCCGGACGTCCTCCGGCAGCGCGCGCTGTCGTTCGGTCTCGCGGAGTCGAGGCCGGAGCACGGTGCGCGCGAACTGCGCGACCGACTCGACCATGAGCTTCTGATCGTCGCTCGGCTCGAAGCTGATCATCGTCGTCCCTTCCGTCAGGTCGGCGGGGTCTGTAGCCGAGGATGCGGCGGCCGACCATACGATCCGAGGTCGGGGAGCGGCGCATTCGCGGTGCAGTGCCCGCACGCGGTGCGGTCGTCGTCCAGCAGGATCCGATGCGGCTTCGACACCGCACTGATGTCTGCGGAACAACGAAGAATTATCGCGAAAAGCGGTAGCGTGTCGACTCCTACCAAGTCATACCTCTTCCGACACCGCGACGCGGTGGTTTCGAGGAGCCCACGATGAAGAAGACGACGGTCCTGGGAGTGCTCGCCGCGGTCAGCCTCGGCGGCGTCGGATGCGCGGTCGAAGGCGACGAGCAGGCGGCGGAGCAGACGGCGGACGCGACGGCGGCGACGTGGCCGGCGCGCATGCCCGAAGATCGAGGCTGCGTGGCGGGCACGGCGATTCCGAGTGGCCCGTTCGCCGGCAAGCACCTGCGCCTGCGGTTCCCGTTCCCCGGCGCGGTGTGGTTCCAGTTCTACGATCCGGCGACGGGGCTGCTGATCGACGAGCCGCGAGGCTGGTCGCTTCGCGCGGCGGGCCGCGACGGCTCGACGCTCGAGCTCGTCACGTCTGGCACGTCGTCGAGCAGCGTCGACGGGAAGCTCACGCGCAAGAAGCTCGGCAACGGCAGCGTGGTCATCGAGGTCGAGGCGACGGCGAGCGAGCTCCGAGAGATGATCGGCGGCGCGAGCCTGCGCGTCGGCTGTGACGTCGATCCCGGCGCGAGGGCACTGAAGAACCCGAAGATGCCGACGCTCGCCACGACGAAGCCGGTGCCCGCGAACGCGAGCTATCCGTTCCCGATCCCGGCGTCGAAGACGTGCATGGCCTCCGCGCAGCTCCCCGGCGGCGATCACGCGGGCGACCTCCTCCGCCTCCGGTTCGAGAAGATGCCCGACAACAAGCTGTTCGTCTCCGCCGAGGTCTACTCGCGCGAGACGGGCTACGTGATCGACACGACGGGCTGGTATGCGCGGAAGCTCGCGTCCGGCGGCTACGAGCTCGGCACGACCAGCACCAGCACGTCGTGGCGGCCGGCGGGGCGCCTCGTTCCGATGGAGGTCGACGGCAAGCGGGTGCTCGTCCTCGAGCCGCAAGGTGACGACGTCGTCGTCGGCCGCGTCCCGCTCTCCTGCGACTTCCTCCCGTGACCCTCTCCGCGCGCGGTCGGGCGCTGCTCGCGCGGCTCGAGGCGCCGCTCGGAGCGGACGACCGCGCACGGCTCGCCCCGCTGCTCGCGGAGGTCGACGCGCGCGCGCTCGCGCTCGCCGAGCTCGATCCGACGAGCATCGACGCCGACGCGCTCACCCGTGCGCGGATCGCGACCTCGTCGACGCTCGCGCGGAAGGGCACCCACGCGCTCGAGACCACGCGACGCGAGGCGGAGGCCTGGGCGCGCGCGAATGCGTATGTCGTGACGGCGCTCGCGAACGAGGTCGGAGTGTCGCTCGACGGGATCCGCCATGCCGCCGCGCTCGTCGCCGGGACGGCGTCGCCTGCGCCCTACCGCACGACGACCGTGTTCCTCGACGCGCACGAGTGCGTCCCCGTCGAGGAGATCGAGCCGCTCCTCGCCCCGATGACGAACCTCGTCGCGCTCCGCACGCGCGAGGACGGCGCGCTCGTCGGCGCGGCCCTCCTCTATCAGTGGCTCGCGACGGTGCATCCCTTCGCCGACGGGAACGGACGCACGTCCCGCCTCGCGGCCGACTGGCTCCTCGGGCAGGAGGGCTTCCTCCCGATCAGCTACGAAAAGCCGTGGGCGAGCTGGGTCGCGGTGCATCTCGGTACGGCCGACGAGCGCACGCTCGCCGACGCGGTCGACGTCGTCGCGCGCGGCGTGCTCCACACGATGGCCGTCGTCAGCGCTCCGCGACGGCGGTGACCGTTCATCCGTTCTTCGCGCTCGGCAGCTCGCAGTGGCGCTTGTTCACGCTCATCGCCGCGCAGCGGACCATAGCCGCCTTCACCCCGCCGTCGTCCTTCGCCTCCGCACGCGCGATCGCGAGAGCGCGGTACGCGTGCGCGCTGCCGAGCAGATCGCGGCGATCGAGCTCCTCGAGCGCCGCGACGCCGGCCGCGCGCGTCGTCGGAAGCCGGATCTGCGCTTCGGCGAGGTCGGCGATCGCGGTCGGGCTCTCCTTCTTCACCCGCGCGAGGTCCGCGAGCGTCACGTGCGCCCAGGCGAGGTTCCCCGACGGGGCCCACCCCACGCTCTCGTCGAGCTTCCCCTCGCTCCTCACCAGCGCGAGCGCGAAGACGCGCTCGGCGCGGAGGGCGAGGGGAGGTGCCGACGCGTCGAGGGACCGGATGTTCGGATACACCTTCTTCACCCACGTCGCGGCGATGGTGAGGTGGCCTTCCTCGAGCTGCTTCTCGGCGAAGTGGATGCGCGTGGTCGGGGTCGGGAGGAGCTCGTCGAGGGAGACCTCGTTGATGCACGCTTCTGCCCCGGACGGGGTGAGCGCCAGCACGGAGAAGACGAGGGAGACCGCGACCGCACGGCACATGCGAGGAAGGACACGCCTCGGCCGCACGAGTTCCCGCCCGTCCATTGCGCCGGCCCCGGCCGTGCGGTAAGGCACCGCCCGGCGAACGGGACACCGGCGGTAACTACCACCGGTTGTACGGGCCAGACGAAGGTCGGCAGACAGAGGAACTGCGTTCCTCTTGACGAACAGGCGTCTGGCAAGTACGTTCCCGCCCCCTTGCTCCCCAGGACGGGGATAGGTCCGCGATTTCCGCTACTCACGAGAAGGCAAGCGACATGGCAACGCCCGAGGCCCAGAAGACGGCCCAGTCGACGAAGAGGACGAACCCCAACCGTGGCTACATGCCCACGAAGGAAAGCGCGGCCGAGAGCCGTGCTTGGTGGGTCGTCGACGCGACCGGCAAGCCGCTCGGCCGTCTGGCCAGCGAGGTCGCGCGTGTCCTCCGTGGCAAGCACAAGCCGACCTTCGCCCCGCACGTCGACACCGGCGACTTCGTCGTCGTCGTCAACGCGGACAAGGTCCTCCTGACGGGCAACAAGCTCGACAAGAAGTTCTTCTATCACCACTCGGGGATCCCGGGCGGTTTCAAGACGGAGAGCTACCGTCATCTCCTCGAGCGCAAGCCGGAGTTCCCGATCGAGAAGGCCGTCCGCGGCATGCTCCCGAAGAACGTCCTCGGCCGCGAGATGCTGACGAAGCTCAAGGTCTACGCGACGCCGGATCATCCGCACGCCGCGCAGAAGCCCCAGGTCCTTCCCATCAAGTGATTAGCTGACCGGTACCGGTAAGAGAGAGCTGCAGAGATGAGCACCGCGACGAATCGCACGTACGCCACCGGGAAGCGCAAGACGGCCATCGCCCGGGTCTGGCTTTCGGCCGGCTCCGGTCAGATCACCGTCAACGACCGCCCCGCCGACCAGTACTTCGAGCGCGAGACGTCGCTCATGATCATGAAGCAGGCTCTCGAGCTGATCGAGTCGCTCGACCAGTTCGACGTCTGGGCGACCGTCTGCGGCGGCGGCCACTCCGCCCAGGCGGAGGCGATGCGCCACGGCATCTCCCGCGCCCTCATCACGATGGATCCGGAGAAGCGCAGCGTCCTCAAGCGCGCCGGCTTCCTCACGCGCGACGCGCGGAAGAAGGAACGCAAGAAGTACGGTCAGCCGGGCGCCCGCAAGCGCTTCCAGTACAGCAAGCGCTGATCGGGCTCGCGGCGGACGCCGCGGAAACGAACGAAGCCGAGACTCCGGAAGGAGCCTCGGCTTCTGTCATTTCGGCGCAGGCGAGAGGAGATCAGCCCGGCAGCCAGCCGACGCCGACGTTGCGGAAGGTCAGGTCCGGCAGTCGCTCGGACGAAGAGCCGGTCTCGACGACCACGCCTTCGAGCTTCACGTCGACGCCGTATGACGTCTCGCTCGTGTAGCGCGTGACGGTGAACGTGATCGTGCCGCGGACCGGGCTCGCGACGGACGTGGGCTTGTCGAGACCGCCGATGTCCGTGCAGTAGGGCGCCTCGTTCGGCGCCGTCGCGAACGTGTCGACGCGGAGCACGTCCTCCTCGTCGTCGCTCGTCGCGAGGTCGAGCGTCGCCGTCTCGCCGATCTTGGTGAGGCCGTGCCGCTGCGCGTCGGCGCGGATGACGAGGAAGCGCCTCCCCGTCTTGTCGTGCGAGAAGATCACGACGTTCCCGCAGCCGGACGCCTTGTCGTTCCACGTCGGTAGGTTCGCGGCCGGCACCGGGCCGGGCTCGGGGACGGTGCCGCCGGACGCGCCGCCGCCCGAGGAGCTGCCGGTGCTGGTGGTCGGGCCGCCGCTCGACGACGTGCTCTCGGACGGTGAGGGGACGGGCTCGACGGCACCTCCGCACGCGACGGAGGAGAGAGCCAGGAGGAAGGACGTGAGGAGGACGGGACGAAGCATCGTGCCGGCGCGTTCGCAAGGTCCGCGCCGGCACAAAGGTCACGCAAGGCAGCGGAATTCCGCGCCCACGTGCGCCTGGAGGTGTGTCAGCTCGTGCCGTCCGCTGGCACGGTGGCCTGGCTCAGGGGAACTTCCAGCTGTTCGACGTGTTGATGAACTGGTTGTACTCGCGGACCATGTCCTGCCGGTTGCCATCGCGGCACGGCGGCATCTTGCGGATCCCGACCTTGGTGCCCGTCTTCGCCTTCACCGGCGCGTCACGGAGGCAGCGGAGGTACTCCTTCGACTTCTTCCGGAACTGCTCCGCCTCGCGCGTGAACTGGTCGTAGGCCGTCGAGGCCGTCACCGTGCGCGACTTCGAGAGGTCGGCCTTGTGCGCGGTGCCGTACGTCGTGAGGTCGGTGAGGGCGGTGTCGAAGTCCTTGAACGCGGAGTCGTAGAGCGGAAAGTCGACGTTGCCGTCGTCGTCGGGACCGCCCGCTTCGACGAGCTCGCGCGCGGTCATCAGCGTGTTGCGGCGGTGCCAGAGGAACTTCTTCCCGTCCTCCTTCTCGATCTGCGCGAGGCGCCGGCGTGCGAGCGGCTTCGTGATGCCGCCGAGCTCGTCGTGCAGATCGTGATCGACCTTCTGGAAGCGCTTCCAAGCGGCCTTGAGCTTCGGATCGAGCTCCTTGCCCTTCGCCCAGTTGTCGTCACGCCAGTTCTTGTCCTCGTAGTACTTGTAGGCCTGCTCGTTCAGCGTCGCGATCTCCGCTGCCGAAGCGGCGAACTCGTCGCCGAGCGCTTCGAGCTTCGGGTTCTTCGGCGGCATCGCCTTCGCCTTGGCGACGTTCTGCGAGCACTCGGTCGCCTCCTTCGACTCGACCTTGTAGAGGCCGTACTGGTAGCGCTCCTTGCCCGTCAGCGGCTTGTCCGGCGAGACCCACTGGAAGTAGCGGTTCCTCGAGTCGTAGATGTCCGAGGAGAGCGAGTTCTGACAGACGATGTACGCCTGGATCTTGTCCTCGAGGAGGTCGTCCGGGTCGTCGGCCGCGTTCGCGGCGCCCGCGCCGGCGGTGCCGCCCGCCGTGGTCGTCGTCCCCGCGTCTGCCAGCGCGCTCTGGAGCCCCTTCTTCAAGAGCTTCTTGCACCCCGTGGTGCTGACGGCGATCCCCGCGATCAGAAGCGCCCACCCGAACCGCGCCAGAAGCGTCCGGCCCTGCACGTTCCGCATCCCTGCCTCCCGTGAGCGAGACCCCTGCCGCATCCGCACAGTCGCGTGCGGCCGGAGCGCCCGACGTCCGAGGATAAACGCCTTGCGCGGATGGGGAAATGCTAAGAGACCGGGCCGTGAGCTCGGCCCTCCGGACGCTTCTTCCCCGTACCGCGCGCGCCTTCGTGGCGGCGGCGGTGCTCGGCGCCGTCGCCCTCGGGGCGCCCCGTCCGGCGGAGGGCGCCATCGTCGAGCGCGTCGTCGCCGTCATCGGGGAGCGGCCGGTCCTCCTCTCCGAGCTCCGTCACCGCGCCCGGCCGCACCTCGCCCGCATCGCGGCGCAGGCGGGCAGCTCGGCCCAGGCTGCGGCGCTCGAGAACGAGGCGTTCCGCGAGATCCTGAACCGGATGATCGACGAGCGGCTCGAGGAGCAGGCCGCCGACAAGGCCCGCCTCACGATCACGCCCGAGGAGATCGACGCCGGCATCCGGCAGATCGCCCAGAACGCGAACCTCCCGCCGCGCGAGCTCCTGAACGAGGCGAAGCGGAGCGGGCTCACCGAGCAGGACTACCGCGACGAGATCCGGCGCCAGGTGCTCGAGGGCAAGCTCCTGAACCTCCGCGTCCGCAATCGCGTGCGCGTGACCGAGCAGGACGCGCGCGCGGCCTACGACGAGTACGTCCGCACCGCGACGCAGCAGCAGCTCGTCGATCTCCGCATCCTCGTCCTCGACATCATGCCGGGCTCGACCCAGCAGCAGATCCAGACCCGGGTGACGCTCGCCTCCGAGATCGTGAAACGCGCGCGGAGCGGCGAGGACTTCTGCAAGCTGATCCTCGATTTCTCGACCCAGCCGCAGCTGAAACAGAACTGCGGATCGAACGGGCCCTTGCCGCTCCAGCGCCTGCCGCCGGAGCTGCAGCAGGTCGCGCGCTCGCTGAAGGCCGGCGAGATCTCGGAGCCGATCCCGTTCCGCGATCCGACCGGCGCCGAGGCCGTCCTCGTCGTGAAGATGGGATCCGATGCGTCGCGCCCGCCGCCTTTCGAGTCGGTGAAGGACCAGATGATGGAGCGCGCGTTCGTCGACGCGCTCGAGCGCCAGAAGCGCGAGTGGCTCAAGGAGCTGCGTCGCGGCGTGTACATCGAGGTACGCCTGTAGGAGACAACGCGCGACGCGCGCGCTGGTCGTGACGGCGTTCGGCTGTCGGGCCGGATCGGTCGCCTCCGTGACCGGAGACGGGCCGAAGTTCGCGAGATCACGCCGCGGATCCCTGCGCACGCTCCGTGCATCAGCACGAAGCAATGAGCCAGGACCAAGGCACCGCCCGCGAGCGCCTTCCGAGCTGGATCCACGAAGACGGCTCCGTCGTCCGCCTGAAGGCCGATTCCGCGCCCGATTCGCGGCTTCGGGACAAGGCGGAGCGGCGCCGCGCGTGCCGGATCCCCGTGGAGCTCACGGTGTTCGTCCACGCGGACAAGCACTTCTTCCAGGCCGAGACCGCGGACGTCTCGCAGGGCGGCATGTTCATCGCGACCGACCGCGTCCTCGACGTGGGCACGCGCATGATCCTCGACTTCGCGTTGCCGTCGGGACAAGCCGGCGCCGAGCCGCTCGAGGTCGAAGCGAGCGTGCGCTGGGTGCGGAACGGCGAACGGCCCGACGGAACGCGCGGGATCGCGGTCGCGTTCGAGAACCTCTCCGAGGAGGCGTTCGCCCGGATCGAGGCGTACTGCAAGGTGCGAGAGCCGCTCTACTTCGATCTGTTCGAAGGAGCGTGTTGACGACCGGAGCGTGAGCGCGGGATTCTAGAAAGCTCAGGGCGCCTGCAAGCGTCCGCTGTTTCGCGGAGAGGGACGAGGAGAGGGGTAGTGAGGGGGAAGCTCGCGTGAAGCGGCCCGCCACCGTCGAGGTGACGAGCCGCTCACGCGGGCTTCGTTTTTTTCACACCCCTCGTGTGATTCGTTCGCGCGCGACGCTCACTCGACGGGGAGGCCGCCGCGGAGCATCTGCGTGAGGCGCGTCACGGCGCGCGTCGCGTTCGACTTCGACGCGTAGAGCTCGCCACGAGCGACGACCTCGCCGTTCTTCGCGACGAGGCGGACGCCCCACTGGCCGTCCCCGGCCTCGAAGACGTCGTAGGCCGCCTTGTCCGCGCCGTTCGTGACGACGGAGGCGATGCCCTTCTGCGCGCCCTTCCGCGACGTGTAGCCCTGCGAGCCGAGCACGATCTCGCCGTTGCCGGCGCGCACGCGGAAGTAGGTCTTGCCGTCCTCGCCGGCGAAGATCTCGAAGCGCTCGCGCTTCGGTGCATTCTGCAAAGATCCGTCCAGCACGACGCGCACGAGGCGGCGGACGGTGACGGCGCCGCGCTCCGCGTTCGACTTCGACGCGTAGAGCTCGCTCGTGCCGACCACTTCGCCGTTGCCGGCCTTCAGCACGAAATAGACTTCACCGTTCGCGGCGGCGCGGAGCTCGAAGTTCCGCTTGTCGTTGCCGTTCGCGAGGACGGCCGCAGCGCCGTTCTCGGCGGCAGCGAGCGTCGCGTACCCCTCGGAGCGGAGGACGTTCTCGCCGTTGGCGGCCATCAGGTGGAAATAGAACTGCCCGTCTTCACCTTCGAAGGTCTCGAAGTACGCGCTCCGGGAGACGAGATCCTGGGTCGTCTCATCGGCCTCGGGGGCAGTGGCTTCGGTCGGGGCTGCACAGGCGGCAGCGTTCAGGGACGAAAGCACGACGAGGGCGGCGAGCGCGCGGATGTTGAGGATCATGATTTCTACGTGACTCCAGACTTCCTTTCTTCGGTGAAGGCACCGTGCGTCCTCGAGGGCCCGGAAAAGGCTGGTTCGAGGGGGATGACGCCCGATGGGGCCCCCAGGCGGCGACGCCGACCCGGACACCTTTCGCGCGAGGAGGCTCGGAGAGCCCCTCGCGACGCAAGGCGGCCATGTACCACCGGCTCGTGTGGGCGCAAGTGGTCATTTCTCCCCAGGTCACTCCCCACGTGCTTCCCCAGGATTCCCCCACTGTCCACAGGCCTCACCCGGCCAGACGTCCGAATGGCGAAGGCCTCTACTGGATGGACGGGCGTGAGAACGCGCTGCGGGAGCCCACGATGACGCGCACAAGCGGGCGGAGTAGGAGGGTTTCATGCTGCGGACGTCTCGGATGATCCTTGCCCTCGTCGGTGTTGCCGCGCTCGCGGCGTGCGGCTCGGAGGCGGCCCAGGGGCCGCGGACGCCGCTCGTCTCGACCCTCGCGAAGTCCTCCGGCGTCCGGAAGGGACCGGCCACGAAGACGGGCGCGACGATCACGTCGACGAGGACGCCGCCGCGCGCCGACGCGTCGCTCCTCGCGCGGCGCGTCCTCTTCGCGAACCCCGATCGTGCGCTCCCGACGATCAGCCCGGACGGCAAGCGCATCGCGTTCCTCTCCGACGTCGGCGGCGTTCTCAACGTGTGGGTCGCGCCGGCGAACGATCCGTCTTCTGCGAAGCCCGTCACGAGCGACAAGAAGCGCGGCATCCGCTGGTACACGTGGGCGTTCACGAACGACCACGTCCTCTTCCGCCAGGACGAGGGCGGTGACGAGAACTGGCACCTCCACGCCGCCTCCGTGACGACCGGTGCCGACAAGGACCTCACGCCGGTCGCGGGCGTCGCGGCGCGGCTCGAGGCGATCAGCTGGAAGAAGCCGACGAAGGTCATCGTCGGCCTGAACGACCGCGACAAGCGCTTCCACGATCTCCACGAGGTCGACCTCCTCACCGGCGCGCGCACGCTCGTCCAGAAGAACGACGGCTTCGCGTCGTTCGAGCTCGATCTCGACTTCAAGCTCCGGTTCGCGAGCCATCCCGAGAAGGACGGCTCGATCGAGCTGCAGGAGCCGGACGGGAAGGGAGGCTGGAAGCCCGTCTTCCGGATCGGCCACGAGGACGCGCTGACGACGAAGATCGTCGGCTTCGACGCGGCGGGGACGAAGGCGTACCTCGTCGACAGCCGCGGGCGCGACACCGCAGCGTTCGCCGAGATGGACCTCGCGAAGAAGACGACGAAGGTGGTCCTCGACGACGGGCAGGCCGACGTCGCCTCGCTCGTCGTCACGCCGAAGGAGCGTCAGGTCCAGGCCGCGATCTCGAACCACGTCCGCCTCCGCTGGCACGTGCTCGACCCGAAGCTCCGCGCCGACCTCGACGTCCTCGAGGCGGCGTCGCCCGGCGACGTCAGCATCCTCGGACGCGCGCTCGACGACGCGAAGTGGATGGTCTCCTACGCCGTCTCGGACGGGCCGACGAAGTACGCGCTCTACGATCGGAAGGCGAAGAAGGTCGACGTCCTCTTCACGAACGTGAAGGCGCTCGAGGGCGCGAAGCTCGCGCCGATGATGCCGGTCGTGATCGAGGCGCGGGACGGTCTCTCGCTCGTGAGCTACCTCACGCTCCCGTCCGGCACCGCGCGCGCGAACGGGGATGCGAAGCCGGACCAGCCGCTCCCGATGGTGCTCCTCGTCCACGGCGGCCCGTGGGCACGCGACGAGTGGGGCCTGAACCGGAGCGCGCAGTGGCTCGCGAGCCGCGGCTACGCCGTGCTCAGCGTGAACTTCCGCGGCTCGAGCGGGTTCGGGAAGAAGTTCGTCAACGCGGCCGACCACGAGTGGGCCGGCAAGATGCACGACGATCTCCTCGACGCGGTGAAGTGGGCGGTCGACCAGAAGATCGCCGACCCGAGCAACGTCGCGATCATGGGCGGGAGCTACGGCGGGTATGCGTCGCTCGTCGGCCTCACGTTCACGCCCGACACGTTCGCGTGCGGCGTCGACATCGTCGG
>JBDHVE010000025.1:0-76056 GCA_039809485.1 Polyangiaceae bacterium
AAGTACCTCCCCGCCTTCCTGGAGGACACGTTCCGCCAGTGGGCGGAGGCGGAGGCGAAGGAGATCGGGCACAAGCTCGAGACGCTCGCCGAGACCACGATCGCGCTCATCAAGGAGGACGCCAACGAGGCGACGAAGCGCGTCGCGTCCGCCCTCGGATCCGACGTGAAGCGGCTCGACATCCAGATCGACACCTTCCGCTACGACGCCGGCGTCGCCGCCGTGCTCATGGTCGGTCTCGGCACGATGATGTTCGTGAACTTCATGGTCGGCGGTCTCCTCACGATCGCGGCGCCGATCCTGGCGCTCGTCGTCCGTGACCGCCTCGACGTCGAGTACAAGAAGAAGGCGAACGAGGCCGCTCCCGACGTCATCCGCGCCGCCGCGAAGCAGGTCGGGCCGAAGCTCGACGAGATGATCGAGGACTTCGCGAAGAAGCTCGACGCCTGGGTCGTGACCGCCGGCGAGGAGCTCCATCGCGAGGTGCTCGAGATCCTCGAGGCGACGCGCGCCGCACGCGCGTCCGGCGAGAAGGACGAAGTTGCGGCGAAGGCCGAGGTCGAGGCACAGGACCAGCAGCTCACGGCGGCGAAGGGGCGGCTCGAGGGCCTCCGCTCCGCGCTCTGGCTGCCCAAGCAGTCGGTGCGCATCGCGGAGTCTGCCTCTGACGTCTCGGCCCAGGCCTGACCGTCACCGGCGATGGCCAAGAGCACCCACGTCTCGGAGACACCGGCCACCGCGTTCCTGAAGAAGCACGGCGTCGCCTTCGGCGAGCACCCGTACGACTACGAGGAGCGCGGCGGCACGCGGGCGTCGAGCGAGAAGCTCGGCGTGCCCGAGCACGCCGTCGTGAAGACGCTCGTGATGGAAGACGAGGCGAAGAAGCCGCTCGTCGTCCTCATGCACGGCGACCGGGAGGTGTCGACGAAGAACCTCGCCCGCCAGACGGGACGGAAGACGATCTCCCCGTGCAAGCCGGACGTCGCCGAACGGCACTCCGGCTACCAGGTCGGCGGCACGAGCCCGTTCGGCACGCGGAAGCCGATGCCGGTGTACGTCGAGCGCTCGGTCCTCGATCTCGAGAAGATCTGGATCAACGGCGGGCGCCGCGGGTTCCTCGTGAGCATCGCGCCGGGTGAGCTCGTGCGCGTGCTGTCCGCCACGCCGGTCGACGCCGCGCTCGAGAAGTAGATGGAGCCCTTCCGCGCCGCCGGGTACGAGCTCCGGCGGAACGTCGTCCTCCCCGGCGCGCTCCTCGCAGCGGCGATCGGCGGGTGGGCCCTCGCGCACTACGCGACCTGGTCGAGCATCTTCGTGCCGTTCGCGATGCTCGCGATCGTGTTCGGCCTGCCCTTCGCCTTCGTCACGCTCGTGCGCGACGCGTTCCCACTGGCGCGGCGCGTGAGCCTCGCGATCGACGCGAGCGGCCTCGTCCTCGACGGGAACCGTCGCATCCTGGCGGAGGACATCGCGGAGGCGAAGCTCGTCCCACGCCCGGGGCGCGACGCCGCGATGGTGCTCGAGCTCGGCGTGGGGAGGAAGCGGACGAAGCGCGTTCGCCTCTGGCTCTCCGATGCCGATGCGCGACGCGCGATGGAGCTCCTCGGCGCGATGCCGGGCGAGCGGAAGACGCGGTTCGCGGTGATGGTCCCGTTCTGGAAGCGGTTCGCGGGCTGGTACGCCGCGTGGGCGCTCCTCGTCCCCATCCTCGCGAGCGCCGAGGCGCACCCCCGCGATGCGCTCGTCCTCTCCCTGATCCACTTCGTGACGACGGTGCCACTGAACGCCGCTCTCGTCGCGTGGCTGACCGGCTTCCTGCGCGCGCGGCTGTTCGTCGGCTCGGAAGGCTTCGCGACGCGCTGGCTCGTCCGCGAGCGGTTCACGAGCTTCCGTGAGGTCGTGGACATCGAGAAGAGCGCCCGCCTCGGAGCCGCGCCTGCGTTCGACACGATCGTCGTCCTGCGGAGCGGGAAGCGGATTCGCCTCGCGCCGATCGAGCTACCGGACACGATGTCGGACTTCGGGACCGCGTCGCGCGCGCTCCACGACCACGTCCGCGAGGCGTGGCAGCGGTTCCGACGCGTGGCGGGAGCCGGTGGCGACCCGCGCGCCGCGCTCGCGCGGGAGGGCCGATCGGGACGCGACTGGCTCGCCGGGATCGACGCCGTCGTCGGCGGTGGTGCGGGGCGCTACCGCGACGCTGCGATGGACCCCGAGCAGCTCGCCGGCATCGCACGCGACCCGAACGCATCGGCCGAGGCGCGCGCGGGCGCGGCGGCAGCGCTCCTGCGCACGCGCGATCCGAGCCACCGCCACACGGTGCGGGTCGCCGCCGACGCATGCGTCGAGCCGCAGCTCCGTGACGTCCTCGTCGCGCTCGCCGAGGCGGAAGAGGACGAAGCGATCGCGCAGGCGCTCGACCGTGCGCGGCGCTAGTCGTCGTCCTCGTCCTTCTTCGGCTTCGCGGGCGCGCCCGGCTTCGCGTTCGTCTCCGGCGCATCGAGGACCATCGGCGTGAGCTTCTCGCCCTTCTTCACGAGGACGCGCCGCTCGCCGACGCGGAGCGGGACGATCTCGCGCGGCGGCAGCTTCCACCGCTTCTTCGCCTCCTCGAGCTCGCGGAGCGCTTCGCCGGGCTCGTCGGCCGCGTTGACGAACGTGTCGTAGTGCACCGGCACCATCCGCCGTGCGCCGAGGTCGAAGAAGGCGCTGACCGCTTCGTGCGGATCGACGTGGTAGCTCCGCATCAGCGCGCGCGGCTCGATCGGGCCGATCGGCAGCAGCGCGAGCTCGATGTCCGGGAAGCGCTGGCCGACCTCGACGAAGAGGCGCTGGTCGTAGGCCGTGTCGCCGCCGAAATAGACGCGGATGCCGTCGGCCTCGACGACGTAGCCGGTGAAGCCTTCCTGCATGTACTCGATGTCGACGCCGTAGCGGAAGCCGACGTGCGCGACCGGAACCGCCGTCACCTTCAGGCCGTCCTTCTCCCAGGTCTGCCACGGCCCGAGCTCGAGGGCGGGAAAGCCGAAGTCGGTCAGGTAGCGGAGGCCGGTCGGCGGCAGGAACAGCTGGCGGATCTTCGGCTCGAGGATCTCGAGGCTGCCGAGCGAGAGGTGGTCGTAGTGGAGGTGGGAGACGAGGACGGCGTCGATCTTCGGCAGCGTCTCGGGATCGACGCCGGGCTCCATCTTCCGCTTCGACACCTGTCCCACCGTCGACGTGAAGACCGGATCGGTGAGGATGACCTTGTCGCCGATCTGGACGAGCGCGGTCGCGTGGCCGACCCAGATGACGGCGAGCCGCGCGTCGGGCCGGACCGGCACCTTCTCCTTCGCGACCTTCGCCGGCGACGACACGAGCGCCGAGACGGAGCGACCGAGGACCTTGCCCACGATGCATCCCGGCAGGCAGAGGAGCGAGGCGCAGAGGAGAGCGACGCGCGACCTCAATGAAGCACCCGGAGGTGGATCGTCGCGATTGCGCGGACGCGCTCGTCCTCGGGCGCCCACGTCGCCGACGCGCCGAGGAAACCGGAGAAGATCGAGAAGCCCGCGTCGTAGGCGACCTTGGTGCCGACGCGGTCGTAGAGCGACGTCCCGAAGAACACGGACAGGTATTCGCCGCGGTGGAAAACGGGCAGCGTCGTCCGGATCCCGGGGCGGATCAGCGTGTCGTGCACGGAGCCGAAGAACCAGTCGAAGCCGCCGTAGAGCTCGATCGATCCGCTCACGCGCGCGATCGGATCGACGACGAGGATGCGCCAGGGCGAGGTCGCCCGATGGACGCCGAACGACCAGAGCAGCGGCGTCACCTGCCAGCGGAGGCCGAACGAGGGCGCCCCCGAGCCGAACGCCGTCGCCGGGCTCGGGAGCGCCGTCCCGGCGAGCCAGACCCAGCCGGGGTACAGGTTCGGTTCCGTGGGCGCGTAGTGGACCTCGGGCGGGCCGACGAGGTGCGGTCCCGGGACGGGCTCGGCCGCGAGCGACGGCGCGGGCAGGCACGTGAGAGCGAGAGCGGCGAGGAGGGCGCGCTTCACAGCCCGAGGACCTCCGGGAGCCCCCGGGGACCGAGTCGCTCGACGGCCTCGCGCCGGGCGACGAAGCGCTGCCATCGCTTGCCGACGCGGATCGCGTCGTCCGTGATGCGGGTTGCCGTGAAGCGATTCGCGGCGAACACCGCCTCGTCGTGGAGCGCCGCCCGCTCCGCGGCCTCGAGCTCGCGCACCGAGCGGTACCCGGAAACCATCGCGCGGGCGACGTCGACGAGGAGCGCGTCACCGAACGACCACGAGAGCACCGTGACGACGAGGTCGTAGACGAACGGTCCGATGAACGCGCTCTCGAAGTCGAGCAGCGCCGAGATGACGCCATCCTGCCAGAGGACGTTGTCGCGGAAGAGGTCGCCGTGGACGAGACCCACCGGGAGCGAAGGGTCACGCCGCGCCGCGTGCGCGAGGAAGGCGTCGCGCAGCGGCGCCGCGAGGGGCCGGGCGGTCTCGTCCTTCGCCGTCGCGACGCGCGCACAGCGCTCGGCGAGGTCACGCGGCCCGAAGCGGCCTGGGCCGAGCGGCGAGCCGGCAGGCGCACCGGCGCGGTGCACCTTCGCGAGGGCGACGCCGACCGCACGAGCGGATTCCGCTGTCACGGCTCGCTGGCAGAGCATCTGTCCCTCGATCCACGGGAAGAGCGCGGCGGGCTTCCCGGCGAGCGTGCGGACCCGGCGGCCGTCCCTCCCCGCCTCCGGTGCGGGCGTCGGGACGCCGGCGGCAGCGAGGTGGACGAGGAGGTCGGCCTCCGCCTCGGCCCCTTCGAACCCCTGCTCCTCGTAGATGCGGAGGAACCACGGCCTCCCCTCGAGGCGGACGGCGTAGCTCGTGTTCACGGTGCCGGCTTCGATGCCACTCGACCCCTCGAGGGTGCCGAGCGCGTACGCCTCGGTGAAGAGACGGAGGTCTTCGTCTTCGGGGACGGTGAGGATGGCCATGGGATTCGAGCGAGGAAAACCGTCGGATCGGGCAGAGGCGGCGCCGCACTATAGGCACGTCGCACGCGCGTGGGCACGTGCGAAGGACGCCCTCCGGCGAGGTCGACGCCGCGGGACCATCGCATTCTCGTGCGCTTGGCCTTTACTTGTTTGTGGACTTCGCGAGCGCGGAAGTGGTAAGCGCCTACGCGTTAGCTTCGAGAGGCGCGATCCATATGGCCACTTCCAAGAAGCCCGCGAAGGGGAAGGCGGCAGAGTCCACGAAGGGCTCCGCCAAGAACGGCGCGAAGCAGGCGCAAGGGAAGGCCGACAAGGCCGCGGATTCGCCGAAGCGCAAGCTGGGCCTCCGTGGTGCGGCCCCCTGGGCGGCTCGTCATGCCGCCAAACACGCTGCGGAGGCCCGTGCCCGGGCCGCCGAGCCCCCGCTTCCGGGGAGCGCGCGTGCGACCATCCGCACGCCGGAGAAGGCAGAGGACATCAAGGCGAGGATCGCCGACCTCCACAATGCCCTCCAGCAGATCAAGGCGCTCCGTAAGAACCTCAACAAGGGGTTTTACGACGTGGGCGTCGTCCTGAAGGACATCCAGGCCCGCCGCCTCTTCGAGGCGAAGGGCTTCGGCACCTTCGAGGCGTTCCTCGAGCGCGAGATGGCCGAGATCGGCAAGACGACGGCCCTCCGCCTCGTCCGCATCGCGAACCTCTTCCAGAAGGAAGCCGCCCTCGAGCTCGGCATGGACCGCATCTTCATGGTGCTGGTCTCGATCGAGGCCGGTGACGGTATGGCCCCCGACGCGCGCCCGTCCGGCAAGATCCCGCCGCCGCCGCTCTCGTCGTCGGTCCTCCCGCTCAAGCCGCCGGGCCGCTGAGCGACCTCGCGTCGTGAACGCAAATGCCGGCGGCCCCGTGAGGGAGCCGCCGGTCGTGTTTTGTCGTTCAGCGCCGGTAGGTGAGCCGGTAGAGGGTCGCGACGATGCGGTCGAGGGCGTCGACTTCGCGTGCAACCTGCTCGGCGGGTAGATCGCCGGCGGCGGCGGCGATGCGGAGCCCGGAGATCGTCTCGCGGCCGCTGGTCATCGCGGTCTCGAGGCGAAGCCGGCGGTTGCCGTCCCGCGCTCCGACTGCCTCCGCCGCGTTCAACCCGACCGACGTGACCGCGCGCCGGATCTGCCGCGCGAGGTCGAAGTCGTGCCGCGCGACGATCCGGCAGAGCCGGTGCACGTCCGCGGTCTTCGTCACGACGTCATCCAGAATCCTCAGCCTGTTCTCGTTCTGCATGGGCGAGCCTCCATCCGAGCCGGGCGTGTCGGCCCGGTTTCTCACCCCTCCCCCGCGCAGGTCCCGTGACGCCGGCCGCTCGAGAGCCTCTGCTGCTCGCGTTCATCTCCGCAAGCCGGCGGCGCGGGACGTGCGCGTCGCGCACGGGCACGGGAGAGAACCGGATGACGGACCCCGGAACCCGGAGCCCGGAACCGGGATCCGGAACCGGATCAGCGCCCGATCGGGATCGACACCGTCACCCGCGCGCCCTCGCCCTTCGCGCTCTGGACCCACACGTCGCCCGCGTGCTGGTCCACGATCTTCCGGACGATGCTGAGACCGAGGCCGGTGCCGGCCTCCTTCGTCGTGAAGAACGGATCGAAGACGCTCGACAGCACCTCGGGCTCGATCCCCGGTCCGGTGTCCTCGACGCTGAGGACCACGCGCTCCCCTTCGGGCTTCACGCGCGCCGTGAGCACGCCGCCGTGCTTCATCGCCTCGATCGCGTTCACGACGATGTTGATCGTGACCTGCTTCAGCTTCTCGCGGTCTCCGATCGCGATGCATCCGTCGCGCGGCAGCTCGCGAACGATGGTGATCCCCCTCCCCTTCGCGCTCTCCTCCTCGAGGTCGAGCACTTCGTCGACGAGCTGGGGCACGTGGACCGGCTCGCGGGCGATCCCGCGCGGGCGGGCGAGCTCGAGGAACTCCGTGAGGAGCCGGTTCAGGCGACCGATCTCGTCGCCGACGATCCGCGTCCGGTCCTTCAGCCCGGCGCGGGTCGCGTCGTCCGCATCGAGCCGGTCGAGACCGCGGACGAGGAGATGGAGCTGGAGGACGGCGGCGTTGAGCGGATTGCGGATCTCGTGGGCGAGGTTCATCGCGAGCTCGCCCATCGCGGAGAGGGCCTCGGCGTCGGCGGCGCGACGCTCGAGGGCGCGTCGCTCGGTGACGTCGATCCCGATGCCGTAGACGAGCGCCCGCGGATCCGGGGAGCGCGAGAGGTGCCAGCGCACGCGCCGGCGCGCGGCGGAAGGCGAGTCCATGTCGACGAAGCCCGTCTCGACTTCCATCGAGCGCCCGTGGCCGCCGTCACGCGTCTCGACGAGCGCGGCGCGGAGCGCGCTCCGGTCCTCCTTCGGGATCCACGAGTCGAAGAAAGGCCGACCGAGCGCCTGATCGGACGACGTACCGACCATCGAGGCCGCCTTGCGGTTCATGAGCGAGACGCGGTCGTCGTTGTCGAGCGCTATGACGAGGACGTCGGTGACCTCGACGAGATCGCGGTAGCGGCGTTCGAGCTCCTCGCGCTCCTGCTTCAGCTGCGCTTTGCCGATCGCCTGCTCGACCGTCGCGATGAGCTCCTCGGGGCGGAACGACTTCAGCACGAACGCGAACGCCCCCGAGCGGAGCGCGCCGATCGCGGCGTCGACGCTCGCGAACCCGGTGAGGAGAACGACCTCGGCGAAAGGCGACACGGCCCGGAGCGGCTGGATCAGATCGACGCCGCTCGCGTCGGGCAGCTTCACGTCGACGATCGCGACGTCGAACCCGAGCGGCGCCTTCGCGAGAGCGTCCTTGCCGGTCGTGGCGGTCTCGATCGTGACACCCGGGATCCCCGAGGCGAGGACGGACCGCAGCGTGTCGACGAGCTCGGCGTTGTCGTCGACGATGAGGACGCGGCTCTGGCTCCGCTGCGCGGCGGGCAGCGACGTCATCGAGCTCGGATGCGAAGGGCTCACGGGACCCCCAGGAGGCGCTTCAGCGTGTCGTTGACGAGCTGCGGGTTCGCCGAGCCGCGGGTTGCCTTCATCACCTGCCCGACGAAGAAGCCGAAGAGAGCCGTCTTTCCGGAACGGAGCTGCTCGGCCTGCTTCGGGTTGTCCGCGACGACCTTCGCGCAGGCGTCCTCGATCGCGCGCGGATCGCTGACCTGCGCCATCCCGCTCGACGCGACGACGTCCGCCGCCTTCGACGTCGTGCCACGCAGCTTCGCGTAGACCTCCTTCGCCTGCTTGCCGCTGATCTTCCCTCCGTCGACGAGGGAGAGGAGGTCGGCGAGCTGACGCGCGGTGACGGGGATGTCCGCTTCGAGGCCGCGCGTCGTCACGTCACGGAGGACCTCGGCCTGGACGAAGTTCCCGACCTTCACGGCGTCGCCGTGCAAGGTCGCCGCTTCCTCGAAGAACGCGGCGACGCGCGGGTGCTGCGTCAGCACGTTCGCCGCGTAGGCGGTGAGACCGAGCTCGCTCTCGAAGCGCGCGCGCTTGTCGCGCGGGAGCTCGGGCTGCTCGGCACGAGCGCGCGCGAGCGTGGCTTCGTCCTGGACGAGCGGGAGGAGGTCCGGCTCCGGGAAATAGCGGTAGTCCTGCGCCGTCTCCTTGCTGCGGAGGGTGTAGGTCGAGCCGGTCTTCTCGTCCCAGCCGCGCGTCTCCTGCACCACGCGACCGCCGCTCTCGAGGAGCTCCTTCTGGCGCGCGATCTCGGACGCGATCGCTTTCTCGACGAAGCGGAACGAGTTGATGTTCTTCAGCTCGACGCGCGTGCCGAGCTTCTCTTCGCCGGCGGGCCGGATCGACACGTTCGCATCGCAGCGGAACGAGCCCTCCTCGAGGTTCCCGTCGTTCACGCCCATGAAGACGAGCACGTCACGGAGCGCGCGGAGGTACGCGGCTGCTTCCGACGACGAGCGCAGGTCCGGCTCGCCGACGATCTCGACGAGCGGCGTCCCGGCTCGGTTCAAGTCGACGACCGACCCACCGCCGAGCTCGTGGAGGTTCTTCCCCGCGTCCTCCTCCATGTGGACGCGCTGGATGCGGGCGACGCGCTTCCTCTCGCCGTCCTCCCCCTCGAGCACGATCTCGAGCTGGCCGCGCTCGGCGAGCGGCTCGTCGAACTGGCTGATCTGGTAGCCCTTCGGCAGGTCCGGATAGAAGTAGTTCTTCCGCGCGAACCGGCTCGTCTCGCGCACCGTGCAGCCGAGCGCGAGCGCGGCCCGCACCGCGAGGCGCACCGCTTCGGCGTTGAGGACGGGGAGAGCTCCGGGCAGCCCCAGGCACGTCGGACACACGTGCGTGTTCGGTGGGGCTCCGAACGCCGTCGAGCAAGGGCAGAAGAGCTTGCTCCGGGTGAGGAGCTGGGCGTGGACTTCCAGGCCGATCACGGCCTCCCAGGCGGGCATGAGGCGGACAGTCTACCCCGTAATCCCCTCTCGATCTTCGCCGCGAACTTTTCCATAGGAGGGCGGCCGGACTAGGGTTCGGGAGAACGCTCGAATGTCCTCCGAGTCCCTGCTCCGCGGTCTGCCCATCGCCGTCCTCACGGTGTCGCTGATCGCCGTTCCCGTGCTCGTGCTCGAGCCACAGGGCCTCCCTCGGATGCGCGGCCTCGAGAAGGAGCTCGCGACGGTCCAGGCCGAGAACACCGAGCTGCGGCGGGACGTCGGCAAGCTGCGGTCCGACGTGAAGGAGCTCCGCGACAATCCGACCGCGGTGGAGCGCATCGCGCGCGAGCAGCTCGGCCTCGTCCGTCGGAACGAGGTCGTGTTCCAGTTCGAACGCAAGTGAGCGCGTTCGTTCTGGTAATCTCGCGAGCGTGACCGACGAGCTCACGAAGGCGCTTCTCGTCGAGGACGTCGCCTCGCAGCGCGCGATAGCGGGTGCGCTCCACGCGTCCCTCGTGCGACGCGTGCCGTTCGTACGCGCGCTCGTCGAGACGGGCGCGACGACGCCCGAGGCGCTCGGCCGCGTCCTCGGGCGGGCGCCGGCCCCCGTCGTCCAGCGCGTCGTGCCGCTCGCCGAAGTCGTCGCCGCGCTGCCGCCCGGCTTGTGCGAGCGGCTCGCGGTCGTACCGGTGCGGAAGGACGCGATCACGGGCACGGTCGACGTCGCCGTCGCCGACGCCGACGACGCGCACGCGATCGCCGAGATCGCTTTCCACCTCGGCGCGCCCGTGCGGGTCCTCCGCGCGCCGCTGTCCGCGCTGGAGGAGGGCCTCCGTCGCGCGGCGGGGATGGCGTCGCGACCTCCGGCGGCGCCCGCGCCGGGCCTCGTCCCGGTGCCGATGGATGCGCCCGCACCGGAGACGCCGCGCACGCGCGCGCGCCTCGTCATCGCGGAGGACGACGACGACCGCACGAGCCGTCCGCCCGCCCGCGGCACGCATTCGCTGCCCCCCTCGCCCGCCGCCGCGATCGCCGCTTCGGCGCGCCCGCGCCGCGACACGCCGCCATGGGGGACCGAGATCCCGAAGACCGTGCTCGGCTCCGAGCCCCCGAAGGGCGGGACCGCTTCGGACATCCCGATCCCGCTCACGCGTCGCACGTTCACGGCGGTGAGCGGCGGAACGCAGCGTCCTCCGCCGCTGGTCGACCCGGCCGCGGCCGCGCTCGGCGAGGGCTATCCGCTCGACGCGGCGAGCCTCACGCCCGCCGTCGAGGTCGACGAGCGCGCTCGCTCCCCGATCCCGCCTCCGCCGCGCGTGCCGGGAGCCGAAGCGGCCGAGCCCGAGAGCGCCGCGCCGTCGACCGAGCGGAGCGCCGATCGCCTCGGCGCGATCGCGGCCTCTCTCCCCGACCTTCGCATCGCGGTCCGCGAGGCGGCGACGCGTGACGAGGTCCTCGACCGGCTCCTCGCCGGCGCCGAACGCGTCGCGGGCCGCGTCGCGCTCTTCGTCGTCCGTCGCGGCGGCTATCTCGGGTGGACGTGCAACGCGGCCTTCGCTCCGAGGGAAGCGCTCTCGGCCGTGCTCCTCCCGATCGACGAGGACAACCTGCTCGACCGCGCTGTGCACGACGGCCTCACGCTCGGCCCGGTCCCTCGCGACGACGCGCACGCGCCGCTCTGGGCCGTGATGAAGCAGGCGACGCCCGACGTGACGGTGGTCCCCGTCCGCGTCCTCGAGAAGGCGGCGGTGATCGTGATCGCCGACGAGCTCGTCGACACGATGATCGCGACGCGCCATCTCGAGGATCTCGCCGGCGCGGCGGGGGAAGCGTTCGCGCGCATCCTCCGCGAGCGCGCCTGACCGTCAGGGCACGTCGAGCTGGAACGCGACGGACCAGTTGAAGAGCTCGTAGGGCTTTCCGTTCGCGTCGAGGTGGTAGGCGACGCTCGTGTCCGAGTCGCGGAGGTTGCCGCGCGCGCCGCTCGTCGGGCCCGGGCAGCGGAATTCCGGCAGCTGCGATTCGAAGGCGTAGCGGAGGATGCGACTCTGGCCCGTCGGCGCGGCCGAGAGCGTGATCGTGACCGTGTCGGGCGCCGTCACGGCGACGTCGGTGATCGACGCCGACATCGTGCTGTCGCGATAGACGAAGCCGTAGAGCGGCGGCACCGGGAACTTGTCGTTCGAGGCATCGACGCGCTGCGTGTCGATCACGAGCGGCGGCACCGGGACGACGTACTTCACGGTGATGATGTTCCCGGCGCGCGAGATGCTCGTCGGCCGCGTCGGCTCCCACGTCCCGCCCTCGACGACCACGCGCTGGTAGGCCTTCGCGAAGTAGGCGCCGAGCCAGCGCTGCGAGTGGTTCGTGTAGTGGTTGCAGTCGGTGTAGTGCGGAAAGGGGTAGTTCGGCGCGACGAGGACGACCTTGCCGCCGGAGAGACGGTGGGCGTCGAGCTGACGCTGCGGAATGATGCTCGTCGCCGTCGTCATGCTCCCGAACTGCGAGACGAAGAGCGGGATGTGCTCCGCCTGCCCGGTGATCTGGCGCACCTTCGTGTCGTAGTCCTGCTGCCAGTCGAGGAGCGCGTCCGTATAGCTCGTGAGGCGGCGGCCGCTGCCGTCCGTGCTGTGGAGGAAGGTGAAGTTCTGCTCGTTGCTGTCGCTCTCTCCCTGTCCGTGGATCGCGGTGACCGCGCGGACGACGTACGACTTGCCCGCCGCCTGCGCGAGCGCCTTTGCGCTCTGGACCTGCATCAGCGCCTCCTCGAAGGGCGGGAGGTAGCCGAGGGTCGACGCGTAGTAGCAGAGGTTGCACCCGGCCGAGACGTCGGCGGTCTGCTGCCGGAGGCACCAGTACTCGTTTCCGCTCCGGCCGTGGAGGCTCACGAGCACGTCGTGCGGGACCGCCGGGAGCCCCACCTTCGCGAACCACGCCGATGCGAAGACCGACGCCTGGTTCGCGAGCCCGGAGGAGATCGTCTCGACGCCGTAGTTGAAGAAGCGATCGCCTTCGACGAGCGGAACGAAGCTCGTCGGCGTCTGGAAGACCTTGCAGCCGTTCCCGTTGCACGTCCCCGCCGTCATCACCCCCGTGTCGAAGGAGAGGTTCCCGAACGGCTGCGTGGTCGTGATCACCGGGGAGCCACCGTTCGCGACGCTGTCGGAAGCGCCCGTCGAGAGCACGTGGTTGATGTCGTAGTGCTTGTACGAGGGCGTCGGGCTCGCATCGGGGAGAACGCTCGCGTCCGCCGCGTCCGCCGCGTCGGGCGGGGGCGCGCTCGCGTCGAGCCCCGAGGCGGCGCCCGCGTCCGGATCCGCTGTCGTGCCGGTTCCCGGAACGCCGGCATCGTCGCCTCCGGCCTCGTCGACCGTGTCGTCCGAGCATCCGCCGGCGAGCGTGACCCCGGCGAGCACGGCGAGGAGCACCGGCACGCGCCATTCTGCGAGTCGCCGTTCGACCATGTCACTCTCCTCGCGCGCGCATCCGCTCGCGCGACGTCAGGATGACACGAGGCGACGGTCCCGCCGTGCGGAGAGGGACCGCCCTCGTGCGCTACGCGACGATGCGCTCGGGTGCGCGCACGACGAACACCGGGCGGTCGGCGTGATCGACGACCTTCGCGGCGACCGTCCCCAGCATGCGCTCGAACGCCCCATACCCGTGGGCGCCGATCACGATCATGTCCGCGTCCTCCGCGCGGGCGACGTCCTCGATGACACGCCACGGCGTGCCGGACTCCGCGCGGATCGCGGCGACGAGGCCCGCCTTCGCGGTCGTCTTCGCGAGCTCCTCGAGGTCCGCCATCGCGCGTTCCGCGAGGACGCGGTCGACCTCCTCGGGATCCGAGGCGTAGGCCTCGACCGGGAGCTCTCCCGCAATCGACGTCGCGCGGACGAGGACGAGCCGCGCGTCCATCCGCGCCGCGAGCGACGCGGCGGCGGAGAGCACGCCACGGGCACGCGGCGAACCGTCGAGGGCGACGAGGAGCTTCTTCATCGCGTCCTCGGGAGCTGACCGGCGAGGACGCGGAGGGCGTCCGTCATCGTGAAGATGCCGATGACACGTTCGCGTTCCATCACGACTGCGCACCCGTACCGGTGGTCCGCCATCTCGGCCGCGACGCGCTCGAGCGGGGTGTCGGGTCCGACGGCGTAACACTCCTGCGTCATCGCATCGTCGATCTCGTCGGTCTCGAGGTCCGCCTTCCCGAGCGTCTCGAGGAAGTAGAGGTCACGCTGGCTGAGGATCCCGACGAGCTCGCCGTGCTCGAGGACCGGGAGATGCCGACAGTGGTTGTCGCGCATCATCTTGTGCGCGACCGCGAGCGACTGCTTGCGTCCGATCGTGATCGGCTGCTCCGTCATCACGTCTGCGACGGTCATCCGGGCGATGCTCTTGTGCCGCGGGTGCGCGGTCTCGTGGGTCGTGGTCATCTCAGATGCTCCTCGCCGGCGCCGGATCCGGCACCATCTCGACCTGCGCCGGCGACCCCTGGGCGATCGCGCGGAGCGCGTCCACCGCGGTGAAGACACCGACGACGTTCGTGCGGTCGACGACGACGACGGCGCCGTAGCGGCAGCTCGCCATCTTCGCCGCAACCTCGACCAGTGGGGTGGATGGGACCGCGACGTAGGGGTCGACCGACATGATCTCGCCGACTGCGACGCGGAAGACATCGCTGAGCTTCTCGGCGACGGAGAGATCCCGGTCGGAGACGATCCCGACGAGGTCGTGGCCATCGAGCACCGGGAGGTGCCGGATGCCATACCGGCTCATCGTCTCGCGCGCTTCGGCGAGCGTCGCATCCCGCTGGATCGTCTGCGGGCACGGCGTCATGAAGCGGTAGACCTGCGCAGAGTCCTTGATCATGCGTCTCCTCCCCGCTGGGATTCCGGGCTCTTCGCGCCGGGACGTACGAGCACGACCGGCCAGGCAGCCCGCGACGGCACGATGCCTTCGCGGGCCGTGGCCTGGAGCACGCGAATCTCGTGCCGCGCCCACGCGAAGGCGGAGCGGAGCGCCTTGGTGTCGCTCCGGGTGATGCGCGGCGACCAGCCGAGCTGACGTGCGACGAGCTCGACCTGGGCGTCGCCGAGCGTGGCGAGCGGGACGGCCGGGCCGCCGATCGGTCCCTGCGCCGAAGCGGCGGCGACGTCGACGACGGGGACGAACATCGGCGTGGAAGCCGGGTTCGTCACGACGCACGCGCCGAGGAACCCTCGCACGATGAAACCGAGGAGGAGATCCGTCCCCTCCAGATCGGCGATCGTCCTCCCGACGAAGGCAGGGTCGAAGCGCGCGGCCTCGACGAGCGCCACGGCTTCGCCGTGGAGCCGCGAGAGCGACGTGAGCGCGGCGAGCACCGCGCGGCGCGGGCTACCGCCCGCCTCCCCCGTATCCCCCCACCCCGCGAGCGCCGGCGCGAACGGGCCCGGCATCGTCGACACCACCATGCCGCGCTCCACTGCGAGACGCGTGCCCGGAAGGCCGCGCCGCGAGGCGCACGCGCGGACGGACAGTTGCCTGCGGCCCCTCCGAAGGCGCGCGCAAAGGGTGCACGCGAGCAGCACCAGGTGCAGGGCGTCGGCGCCCCCGTCGCCAGCGCGGCAGGTCGAGACGCGCGGGCACGGGTGGTGCTAATCCGGGTGGTCGTGGACGACCTCGCGAACGATCTGAGGCGGCCCGAGGCGTACCCTCCGCCGCTTCCTCACACGGTGGAGCTCCGGGAGACGCACGTCTCGTGGGTGATGCTGACGGAGAGCGACGTCTACAAGGTCAAGAAGCCCGTCTCCCTCGGCTTCCTCGACTTCTCGACGCTCGAGGCGCGGCGCAAGGCATGCGAGGCCGAGGTCGTCCTCAACAACCGCCTCGCGACCGGCGTCTACTTCGGCATCGTTCCCGTGCGGCGCGGACCGGACGGTCGCCTCCATCTCCACGAGGGCGGCGAGATCGTCGACTGGGCGGTGCACATGCTGAGGCTCCCCGACGCGCACCGCGCCGACGTGCGCCTCGCCCGCGGGCAGCTCACGGCGGCCGACATCGACAAGGTCGCCGACCACCTCGCCGCGTTCCACGCGCGGTGCGAGCGGACGCCCGAGATCGCCGCCCACGGCGCGGTCGACCGGGTGGAGGCGAACGTCGTCGAGAACTTCGCGCAGACGCGCGAGGAGGTGACGCGCTTCCTCTCCGGCGCGCAGGCGAAGGAGGTGGAGGACTTCCAGCGCGGCATCCTCCGTGACCGCGCGATGCTCTTCGAGCGGCGGCGCGCGGAGGGTTTCGTCCGCGACGGCCACGGCGATCTCCGGCTCGAGCACGTGTACTTCGGTGGGCGCGACGAGGTCTCGGCCCCGGACGGGATCACCGTCCTCGACTGCATCGAGTTCAACGACCGCTTCCGCTGCGCCGACGTCGGCGCCGACCTCGCGTTCCTCTCGATGGACCTCGCCGCCCACGGCCGGGTCGACCTCGCCGAACGTCTCGTCGCGCGGTACGCGCGGGCGACCGACGACTTCGATCTGTACGCGTTGATCGACTTCTTCGAGAGCTACCGCGCATGGGTCCGTGGCAAGGTGTCGGTGATGCTCGCGGCCTCGACGGACGACGAAGCGCTCCGGGCGAAGGCCGAGGCGGACGCGCGGAAGCACCTGCTCCTCGCCCTCTCCGCCGATCGCGCCTCGCTCCTCACGCCGGTCGTGGTCGCCGTCGGCGGCATCATCGCCTCGGGCAAGAGCACGGTCGCCGAAGCGCTCGCCGACCGGCTCGCTGCGCCGGTCGTCGACGCGGACCGCACGCGCAAGTCGATGCTCGGCGTCGCGCACCGGAACCCGCTCCACGTCGGCGCCTTCGAGGGCCCGTACGACCCGCGCTTCACCGACGAGGTCTACGACGAGGTCGTCCGCCGCGCCGACGTCGTGCTCACGAGCGGACGCCCCGTCGTCCTCGATGCGTCCTTCCGCACGCGCGCGCTCCGCGCGAGAGCGCGCGCGCTCGCAGAGAAGCACGGGGTGCCGTTCCTCTTCGTCGAGTGCAGGGTCCCCGAGGACGTGTGCATCGCGCGCCTCGAGCAGCGTGAAGCGCGCGGCGGCGTCTCCGACGGGCGCCGCGCGATCTTCGCGGACTTCGTCCGGCGCGTGGAGCCCGTCGACGAGCTCGCCTCCGGCGAGCACCTCGTCCTCGACACGTCCCGGCCGCTCGCGTCCTCGCTCGAGACGCTCGGAGAGCACCTCCGCACGTGGCCGACCGGCCTCACGGGATGAAGCGGAGCACGCGAGCCACCGCGCGACTCGTCCGCGAGACCGAGCACGTGCTCGCGTCGGTCCGCTCGAAGGGCTCGCTCCTCGAGAGCCTCGCCTGGTCGCGCGAGATCGAGGAGGCGTTCTTCGCGCACAAGGCCGAGCGGCTGCCGGCGCCGCGCTACGCGACGCCACGCGAGGCCCTCGCCGTCGAAGTGAAGCGGCTCGAGCGCGCGCGCCGGAAGATCACCGGCACGAGCGCGGTGCCGACCTACCTCCGCAACGTCGTCCAGTCGATGATCGACCGGAACCGCCTCCTCCTCGCGCTCGGCACGCGCGCCTTCGGCGACATTTCGACCGAGATCTACGGCAGCGCGAAGACGAAGTTCTTCGACACGGGGCTCACGAACCTCGACCTCGCGGAGCACCTCCTCCAGCGGCTCGCGCAGCATGGCTGGGACGAGACGTTCGGCACCGACGATCCGACGCTCGACGCCGAGGACCTCGCGACGATGTTCGAGGAGCGCATCGCGCAGCGGAACCTGCCGATCCGCGTCCGCATCGACGAGGGCTGCTCGTCCAAGGTCGTCGCCGGCGCGCACAACGTCCGGATCCGCCCCGACGCGACCTTCACGACGTGGGAGGCCGAAGGGCTCTACCGCCACGAGATCGAGACGCACGCCTACTCGGCGCTGAACGCATCGAAGCAGCCCTTCCCCGCCCTCCTCCGGAGCGGCGGACCGGCGTCGACGCCCACGCAGGAGGGCCTCGCGGTGTTCGCGGAGCTCTATCATCGGTCGCTCGCGATCCCACGACTCCGAAGGCTCGCGCTGCGCGTCCGGATCGTCGGGATGGCGGAGGACGGCGCGAGCTTCATCGACGTCTTCCGCTTCCTCGTGAAGGACGAAGGGCTCGCGCCGAAGAGCGCCTACCAGGACGCGGCGCGCGTCTTCCGCGGCGGCCCACCCGGCGGCGGCGGTCCGTTCACGAAGGACGCCGTCTACGTGGCGGGGCTCCTCCACGTGTACGCCTTCCTCCAGACGTTCGTCCGGGAGGGCTTCCGCGACGAGACCGAGATGCTCGTGTGCGGGCGCTTCGCGCTCGCCGACATCGCGGCGGTCCTCGAGCTACGGGCAGAGGGCCTCCTCGCGAGGCCCCGCTACCGCCCGCGCTGGATGCGCGAGTGGACGACACTCCTGCCGTACTTCGCGTTCACGTCGTTCCTCGACGGGATCGACCTCGCCCCGGTCGCGCGTGCGTACCGGGGCGCAATCGACGCGGCCGCCGCGACGCGAGCGCCGGCGTGACTCAGCTGCGCTCGCCGCTGCTCGGCGGGCCGCTGCCGTGTCCTTCGCGGCCCGACTTCGGCCCGCGCGCGAGCCCGTACTCGTGGAGGCGGTACTGGATCGTCCGGACGCTGATGTCGAGGATCTCGGCCGCCTTCGACGTCGAGCCCTCGCAGGCCTCGAGCGTCTTCAGGATCGCGTAGCGCTCGATGTCGGCCATCGTCGAGCCCGGGACGCGCACCGAGCCGAAGGCCTCGGGTGCCGACTCGAACGGGAGATCGCCTTCGTCGATGAGCGGCCCGCCGGAGAGGACGACGGCGCGCTCGATCGTGTTCTCGAGCGCGCGGACGTTGCCCGGCCACCGGTAGCTCATGAGCTTCGCGCGCGCGCGATCGGTGAAGCCCTCGACGCGCTTGTGGTTCTCGAGCGCGAACTTCCGGAGGAAGTGATTCGCGAGCATGACGACGTCGGCGCCACGGAGGCGGAGCGGCGGCATCTCGATGTGGACGACGTTCAGGCGGTAGTAGAGGTCCTCGCGGAAGCGGCCCGACTGGACGTCGGCCGCGAGATCGCGGTTCGTCGCCGCGATCAGGCGAACGTCGGTGTGGATCGACTCGTTGCCGCCGACGCGCTCGAACGTGCGCTCCTGGAGCACCTTGAGCAGCTTCACCTGCGTGAGCATCGGGATCTCGCCGACCTCGTCGAGGAAGAGCGTTCCGCCGTTCGCCTGCTCGAAGCGACCGATCCGGCGCTTGTCGGCGCCGGTGAACGCGCCCTTCTCGTGGCCGAAGAGCTCGCTCTCGAGGAGCGACTCGGCGAGCGCCGCGCAGTGGAGCGACACGAACGGCTTGCTCGAGCGCGGCCCCAGCGCGTGGAGCGCCCGCGCGAGCTCACCCTTGCCGGTGCCGCTCTCGCCCGTGATGAGGACGGTCGCGCGCGAGCCGGCGACCTGACGCGCCACGCGATAGACCTTCTGCATCGCGGGGCTCGCGCCGATGAGGCCCTGGAGCCCTTCGGCGTCGCGCTCGCGGAGCTGGCGGCGGAGGTTCTCCGCCTCGACCTTCACCTCGCGCCGCTCGAGCGCACGCTCGATGACGAGCGTGAGCGCGTCGAAGTCGATCGGCTTCGGGAGGTAGTCCTCCGCGCCGGCGCGCATCGCCGCGACGGCGGAGCCGAGGTCCTGGAACGACGTCGCGACGATGACGGGCAGATCCTTGTCCTGCTCGCGGAGCTTCTTCAAGAGCTCGAGCCCGTCCATCCTCGGCATCTTGAGGTCAGTGACGACGACGTCGGGCGGGGACTCCGCGGCGACGCCGAGCGCGGCGACGCCGTCTTCGGCGACGTCCACGCTGTAACCCTCGGTCGTGAGGAGCTTCGAGAGGCCGGAACGGGCGCTCGGCTCGTCGTCGACCACGAGGATGCGGGCTTTGGTCTTGGCTTCCGTCATGTGCGTCTCGGCAGAGCTACCCGGATACCCCATCTCCGGGTCGTCCGCGCCTTCGTTTTTCTGGAGCACCCGCGACGCCGTCACGCTGCCCCCCGTGCTGACACTACGAAAATTCACCGGTTTTCCTCCGCGTGCACGCTCAGGACGGGGATCGGGCTCGTGCGGACGATCTTCTCCGCGACGCTGCCGATCAGCGCGCGGGGGAGGCCCTTCCGGCCGTGGGTCCCCATCACGATCAGGCCGGCCGAGACCTCCTTCGCCGTGTCGAGCACGGTGCGCCACGGGTCGCCCTGACGGACGAGGCCGCGCAGCGGGACGCCGTCCCCCTTGTGCCTCGTGACGCAGCGGTCGAGCCCGAGCTGCGCGCCTTCGAGGATCCGGCTCGTCAGCTCCGCCGTCGCGACCATCGCCCCGTCGGGGAAGCCGACGAGCGGGATCTCGAACGCGTGGAGCAGGACGACCTCCGCCCCGAGCTTCTTGCCGAGCGCGACGGCGTAGGCGAGCGCTCGATCGGAGGCTTCACCGAAATCCGTGGGCACCAGGATCGTCTTCGGAAGGTCCATGCCGACTGCGGCTGCAACGGCCGGGCCACGCCGGGAAATGCGATGCGAGAGGCGCTTTCGCGCAAGCCGCGCGTCGTTCTCCGTCGGCCCGTGGCGCAAGGCTTGCGGCGACGTGCAGTGGGCGCGCTTCAGCGCGCGACGAGCACGATCACGTCGTCCTCGGCGCGACCGTACAGCTCGACGATGCGCTGCGCGATGACGACGGGGTGCTCGCGGAGGAGCGCGAGGTCCTGCTCGATCGACATCCGCGCGGAGACGCCGTCGCTGAAGAGAATCACCGCTTCGGTGTCCGCGAGCGGCGAGCGCTCCTCGGCGATCTTCTTCACCCGCTGCGGCGTCCCCAGCACGAACGAGCTCCCGCCGAAGCGTCGGACGGTCCGCATCCCGACGGCCTGGACCGCGATGTTGCCGACGGACGCGACCTCGACCGCGGCCTCGGCCTCGTCGATGCGCGCGATCGCCATGACCGCGCCGCGCGTGCGGTGGAGCGCGGCGTTCGTCGCCTCGAGGACGGCGACGGGCGAGGCGCCCGCGTGATCGTGGAACGTGCGGAGCGCCGCGGAGGACGCCTGGCGCGCGAGCGGTCCGTGCCCGAGGCCGTCGCAGACGCCGACGACGAGCGTGTCGCCCTTCCGCACGAAGCATGCATGATCCCCGCTCCGCGGCTCACCCGGGATCGCCCGCCCGAACACGCCGATCTGCCGGCGGCGCGGCACGACCGAGGCGAACTTCCGCGCCCGGACGAACGTGCCTTCTCCGAGGCGCACGTCGATGTCGATCTCGTCGGCGAGCTCGCACGCGGATGCGAGCCCGACGCCGAGGCTGCCCGACGTGCGCGGCTTGCCCGCGAGCGCCGTCGCCGGATCGCGGATGCCGGTCCCGCGGTCGACAGCGGCGATCTCGATCCCCGCGACGCCCCCGCGCTCGATCGGCGTGACGGCGACGCGGCCGCCGACGGCGTGGACGAGCTGGTTCCGTCCGAGCTCCGTCGCGACGAGCACGAGCGGCTCGACGACGTCGGTCGGGATCGCATGCTTTGCGCCGGCCTCGCGCAGGGTTTGCCGCACGATGCTGAGCGAGGCCTCGTCGTGCACCGCGATCGACTGCGCGTGCCTCAGGTCCTCCAACCACTCGTCGATTAGAAACGCTTCCACTTGACGACCGTCACGGTCGTGCCCTTTCCGACGTCGGACACGAGCTCGAAATTGTCCACGAGCCGTCGACTTCCGGACAATCCGAGCCCCATCGAGCGGGCGGTGCTGAAGCCTCCGGCGAGCACGCGCTGGACATCCGGGATGCCGGGCCCTTCGTCCCGGAAGCACAATCGGATACCGAAGCGGGTGCCGTTCTGCACCTCCTCGATGACTGCAACACCCCTGCCAGCGTGGACGAGCACGTTGCGCGCGAGCTCCGACGCGGCGGTGGTGATGGCCGCGGTCGCGAACGCGTCGAAGCGCCTCGTCTCGGCGAGCTCACGCACGCGACGCCGTGTGAGGATGATGTCGTCCTCGGTGTCGAGCTTCATCTCTTGGCTCGAGAGCACGGTCTCCACGGGGCCTCAGCGCTTCTTCTTGGGCAGCACGTGCCCGAGCAGGGCCAGGCCGTCGTCGACGTCGAGCGCGGTGCGGACGCCCTCCATCCCGTAGCCCATCCGCACGAGGGTCGCGGCTACCTCGGGGCGCATCCCGACGAGCACCGTGTCCGTCCCCATCAGACGCGCCATGCGGCCCGTCTCGGCGAGGATCCGGGCGACGTAGCTGTCGACGATGTCGAAACCGCTGATGTCGATGACGAGGCCCGTCGCGCCCGTCTTCTCGATCGACACGAGCACGTCGGCCTGGAACGCGTCCGCGACCTGATCGCGGAGCTCGACCGAGATCGTGACGAGGAGCGTCGGACCGATCCGGAGGATCGGGATCGTTCCGCTGATCACGTTCCCTCCCCGTGCGGCGGCGGCGCCGCCTTCGGCGTGCAATCACGGATCTCCTTGCCGAGCATGCTGAGCGCGAGCTCGATGCCGTCCGACAACCGGCTCACGGTGTGCATCGACGAGATGTCGACGCCGAGCTGGACCATCGTGCGCGCGACCTGCGCGGTGATCCCGGTGAGGATCGTCTGCGCGCCGAGGAGGCGAACCGCGGCGGTCGTCTTGAGCAGGTGATCGGCGACCCGCGTGTCGACGACGGGCACGCCGGCGATGTCGATGATGATCGCACGCGCCTGCGCCTCGACGATGTTGAGGAGGACCGCCTCCATGACCTGGTGCGCGCGGTGGCTGTCCAGCGCGCCGACGAGCGGCAGGAGGAGCACGCGGTCGTAGACGCGGATGACCGGCGTGGAGAGCTCGCGGATGGCGGCCTGGTGGCGTCCGAGCGCCTCGAGGTTCGCCGCGATGTACGTGTCGATCGCGAGCGCCACGTCGAAGTAGACGAGCTTCTGCACCGCGATGAAGTCGGCCTGCAGGTCGGCGTGGTTGCCGAACTCCTGCGTCATGTACCCGAGGATGAGCTCGAGGTAGCGCCGGTACGCGCCGAGATAGAACTTCGGCGAGAGGCCGATCCGCTCGTGCGCCGCGCCGACGCGGAGGCGGTCCTCGACGTACGCGAGGTCGATCCTCCCGTTGAACAGCCCGAGGAAGTACTCCCCCTGCGTCCGCTTCACGCGGCGGATCGACGCCTCGTCCGGGAAGAACTTGCGCGTCTCCGGATGGTCGAGGAGGAGCCGGTAGAAGTCCTCGACGACTTCCTGCATGTGCTTGTCCGCGAACGGACGTAGCTTCACGAGGCGGGCGAGATCCTCGTCCGTGATCTGGAAGAATGCGCGCCGGCTTCTCAGCTCGGCTTCATCGAGCTTCAGGATCGCCATGTACTTGCGGTGGTGGTCTCGGAAGGACTCGTCGAGCTTGACCATGCCGGGGTACTCACTTTTACCATGCCTAGAGTGTCTTCTCGGCGCGCAATCGACGTCCTGATCCGCTTCGCGCGGCTCGTCTCGGACGCCTCCGAAGGAGCGGAAGTCCTTCCGCTTCTCGCGGACGCGCTGCTCGAGCACGTCCCGGCGGCCGGCGTCGCGGTCGTCGAGATCTCGTCGACCGGAGAGGGTCGGCTCGCGGTCGCGCGCGGGGTGCCCCCTTCCGTCCACGACGTGCGCGTCGACGTCGACGCGATCGGCGAGGAGCTCGGCGAGCAGCTCCTCGCCGCGACCGAGGGCACGTTCACCGAGGAGCAGACGCGCCCGCTCGTCGCGGGCGGCAGCTTGTTCGGCGCCGTCGTCATCTTCTTCGACGCGCAGCGGCCGGTCACGCCCGAGGGGATGCAGCTCGCCGACGGTCTCGTCGACCTCGCCGCGATCGCGCTAGGCAACGCCTCCGCGCTCGCGAAGCTCGAGCAGTCGCACGCAGAGCTCGCGGCGTCGCAGGAGATGCTCGCGCGCTCCGAGAAGCTCCGCGCACTCGGGCAGATGGCGGCCGGCGTCTCCCACGACCTGAAGAACATCCTGAACCCGCTCAGCCTCCACCTGCAGTTCATCGAGCGCTCGATCGACAAGGGCAAGATCCCGGACGCGAAGGAGAGCTGCACCGAGATGAAGCAGGTGCTCGTGCGCGGCGTGCAGACGCTCGAGCGGCTGCGCGAGTACAGCCGGCAGTCGAAGGAGTCGAAGACGGAGCTCGTCGACCTCGATCGGCTCGCACGGGAAGCGGCCGAGATCGCGCGTCCCCGCATGGCGGCGGTCGGCGGGCGCGGGGTCCGGATCAACCAGGAGCTCACCGGCCCGCCCCAGGTGATGGCGATCAGCGGTGAGGTCGTGAGCGCGCTCGTGAACCTCGTCGTCAACGCGATCGACGCCCTCGCCGGCAACGGCGGGACCGTCACGCTGCGATCCGGGGAGTCGAACGGCGGCTCCTTCGTCTCCGTCGAGGACGATGGGCCGGGCATGCCGAAGGACGTCGAGACCCGCGTCTTCGAGCCGTTCTTCACGACGAAGGGCGCCGAGGGCACCGGGCTCGGGCTCGCGATGGTGTACGCGTGCATGCAGCGCCACGGCGGGACGGTCTCACTCGAGACGCAGCCCGGCCAGGGCACGCGGTTCACGCTCTGGTTCCCTGGCGGCGCGCCGAGCCTCCGGAACCCGTCGCGCTGACGGTCACAGCGCGTAGCCCGCGCGCTCGGCGAGCCACCGCACGACGTCGACGGGGCGGAGCAGCGCGAGGAGCGCTCCTTCGTCGTCGACGATCGGAAGCGACGCCCCCTCCCCGTCGCCGACGAGGCCGGCGAGCGCATGAACGAGCGCGGTCTCGTCCCGGATCTCGGCCGCGAACGGTGTCGCGATCGCGGCGACGAGCGCAGCGGCGTCGACGCGATCGTCGAAGAGCGTCCCGCTCGTGACGAGCCCCGTCGGTCGCGACGCCTCGTCGACGACCACGAGCGCACCGAGCGGAGCGCCGCGCGCGACGTCGCGGGCGGTCGCGACCGTCACGTCGGGCCGCACCGCGAGCACGTCGTTCGTCACGACCGCGCCGACCGGGGTGCGCAGCGCGAGCTCGACGACGTCGGCGGGCACGCGACGGACGAGGTCCTTCGGCGCGTGCGTGGCCTGGGCGGGCACACGGCAGACGACCTCCGCCGACGCGCTGCCCGGGTCGATCGGCATCGCCGTGCAGCGCGCGCAGGTCGCACATTCGTCGATCGGAGAGCTTCCGCCGGAGTCCCGACACGCGACGAGGTGGGCGACCTCGACATGACCGTCCGCGAACGCAACGGTACGCCGGCGGACGGGCCGCGCCTCCGTCCTCGTCTCCGGCACCTTCGCGCGAGCCCGGCCGCTCACGCGGCGCCGGGCTTGGGACGGACGACCATCACGGACCGATCCGCGTGGTTCACGACCTTCGCGGCGGTCGTGCCGAGGATCCTGTCGAGGCCCGAGTAGCCGTGCGACCCGATGAGGATGACGTCGACGTCGAGGTCGCGCGCCTCCGTGCAGATGGCGTCCCAGGGCGTGCCGACGCGGACGTAGATGCCGTCGAGGACGTCGCCCGAGATGCCGGCCGTCAGCTTGCCGAGGTCCTCTTTCGCGCGAGCGACGAGCTGGTCGATGACGTCGTTCGGGGAGATCGCGAGGAACTCCTTGTCGACCTCGGGCGGCAGACCCACGCTGCGGAAGACCGCGAGCTTCGACCCGGTACGGGTCGCGAGGTCACGCGCGACGGCGAGGACGTGGGACGCGCGGGGCGAGGCGTCGAGGCAGGCCAGGATGCGCTTCATGCAGGCCATTCAATCACGGCCCGTGCCAAGCCGCTCGCCCCACCGACGCTGCACGTACGGGCCCGATCGCGTGCGACGCGTGCGCACGGATTGCGCCACGCGAATCCCGTGCGCGGCTCAGGCGCGGTGGAGGACGGGGATCGACAGCGGCGGCCAACGATCCCTCCACGGCCGCGCGGCCTCGAGCTGGTAGGCGAGCCCGAGCAGCACGGCGTCACGGCCCGGCGCGGCGGCGAAGTGCGACCCGATCGGGATGCCGCCTTCCGGGAACGTGAGGGGTACGGACATCGCCGGGCAGCCCGCAGCGTTCTGGATCGGGGTGTACGCGAGCACACGCGCCGTGCGTCGTTCGAGCTCGGGGCGCTCGAGGACCGGTGACAAGAAGCCGACCGCCCAGCGCTCGACGCCGACGGTCGGCGTGAGGACGACGTCGTGGCCGCGCGTCGCGTCGCGATAGGCGTGCACGGCGCGCGCGAGCTGTGCCCGTGCCCACGCGAGCGCGTCGGGCCCGCGCGCGAGGAACGCCTCGACGAGCGCCCAGGTGAACGGCTCGAGCTCCTCCGTCTGGACCGGTGAGCCTCGCCGCTGGTCGGTCGCATCCACGATGCTCGCCGCGGCGGCGCCGGAGACGAGCATGAACGCCTCCGTGAGCGCCGGAACGTCGAACGTCGGCGCCGGCACCGGCTCGACGACGTGACCGAGGCTCGAGAGAAGCGAAACGGTGTCCTCCAGCGCGCGCGCGACACCGGGCTCGGGTGCGCCGCCGGTCAGGGTCGTCGTCCACGTCGCGATCCGGAGCGAGCGTCCGATCGGCTCGCGGACGAAGCCGACGGGGTCGAACGACGACGAGTCCTCGACGAGCGAGAGGACGAGCGCGCTGTCACGTACCGAGCGGCTGACGACGTGCTCGGACGTGAGGTCGTCGAACGGCGACGCGACGAGCGTTCCGGAGAACGTGCGCCCGCGGCTCGGTTTGAACCCGAAGACGCCGCACGCCGACGCGGGGACGCGGATCGATCCGCCACCGTCGCTCGCGTGCGCGACCGGAACGAGCCCCGCCGCGACCGCCGCGGCGCTCCCGCCCGAGGACCCGCCCGCCGAGCAGGCGAGATCCCAGGGATTGTGCGTCACGCCTTCGAGGAGGGTCTCGGTGCTCGCGAGGAGCCCGAGCTCGGACATGCTGGACTTGCCGACGCAGACGAGACCGGCGGCCTCGAGCCGCGATCCGACGGGCGCGTGCTGGCGCGCGACGTTCGAGGCGAAGAGACGCGCCCCCATCGACCAACGCATCCCCGGCCAGGGGAGCGAGTCCTTCGCGAGGAACGGAACGCCCTCGAGGGGCCCGCTCCGCGGAGGAGGCGGGCGCTCGGCGACGGTGACGACCGCGCGGAGGAGCGGATTCAACGCAGCGATCCGCGCGAGGCACGCCTCGTGGAGCTCCCGCGCCGTGACCGCGCCGCGCGCGCGGAGGTCCGCTTGCGCGACGGCGTCGAGGCGAGCGAGGGCGACATCCATGACGGCGCGAGAGCGTACCAGGGTGGCCGGGGCCGGCGGTGGGCCGGCGCGGGCCAGGACGCGGCAGCGGATTCCGGCGCGATCTCGTGGAGGGTGCTCCGGCACGTCGAGTGCTGGAGGGCGCGGCATGAACGCGACTCCCCTCTCGCTGCCTCGCCGCTCTCCTTCCGACGCCCTCGATCTCCTCCGCTTCGCGGCCTCGTTCTTGTGGGCGGATCTGCGGATCGACGACGACGAGAGATCCTTCCTCGAGCAGCTCGCGCGCGAGCTCGGCGTCGACGACGCACGCGACGTCGTCGCGGCGCTCCTCGCGCGTCCGCCCGAGCCGGACAGCGTCGACCCGTCACGCGTGCGCCCCGCGCTCGCCGATGCCGTCCGCGCCGTCGCGCTCCGTGCGATCGCGGCCGACGGACGGGTCGAAGAGCCCGAGATGGACCTGTTCGACGTGCTCGACGCGCTCCTGCCGCGGCACGACCTCGCGGCCTGATGCGGTGCTCACTTGCACGGACCTCGCTTCGCCCCGCCGTATCGACGCAAGCGGAGCTTGCGTCAGTCGTCAGAGGCGCCGTACTTCTTCTCGAGCTCGCGGAACTTCGCCTCCATCGCGGCGTCGTCCTCGGCGAGCGGGTCGTTCGTGGTGGGGCGCTGCGCTCCGCGTTCGGCGTCCTCGGGACGGTTCTCCCGATCGAGGAGGCGCTCCGTCTCGCCGCGGACGCGCTCGAGGCCCGAGCGCGCGGCGCCGGAGAAGCGATCGAGCGCCTCCTTCGCGCGACCGAACATCTTGTCGACGGGATCGGCGACGACGCCGAGCTCGTCGGTCCCGTAGAGGGTGCCGCAGGCTCCGCACGCCATCACCCGGCGCTTGTCGTACTCGAGCACGTCGAGGAAGTAGAGCTGCAGCTTCGCGATCATGCGGCGCTCGTAGAACACCGCGGTCTCACCGCAGTGGTCGCAATGGCGTTCGACGCGCTCCCCTCCGGGAACGCGCTCGGTCTCGACCTTCCTGCCGAAGATGATCCACATCGAGGCTCAGCCTACAGGGTCTTACGACCGGCGAGGCGGGTGTCTTCCTGGCGATCCGGACCGGCGTCTACCGTCTGCCGTCTACCGTCCGAGACGAGAGAAGACCTCGCAGGTCGCCGGCCGCAGCGCGCCGCTCGGAGACGGAAGACGGAAGACGGAAGACGGAAGACGACTCACAGCAGCACTTCCGACGCCGGCCGCAGATGCACCTTCACCGGGGCCGCGCCCCAGATCTCCGTCGCGTACTCGCGGATCGTGCGGTCGGAGGAGAACTTCCCCATGTGGGCAATGTTCGTGACCGCCATCGAATGCCAGCGGCCGCGATCGACGTAGGCCTTCGCGACCTCCGCCTGGCAGGCCACGTAGCCTTCGAAGTCCTCGAGGAGCATGTACGTGTCGTGCTGGAGGAGATGGTCGGTGAGCGGACGGAAGAGCGCCGGGTCCTCGCTCGAGAAGAAGCCGCTCGCGACGAGGTCGATCACTTCGCGGAGACGCGGATTCTGCTCGTAGACCTGTCGCGGCCGGTAGCCGGTCCGCTGCAGCTCGTGGACCTCCTCGGTCGTCAGGCCGAAGAGGAAGAAGTTGTCTGCGCCGACCGCCTCGCGGATCTCGATGTTCGCGCCGTCGAGCGTGCCGATCGTGAGCGCGCCGTTCATCGACAGCTTCATGTTGCCGGTGCCGGACGCCTCCTTGCCCGCGGTGGAGATCTGCTCGGAGAGGTCGGCCGCCGGGATGATCCGTTCCGCGAGCGACACGCGGTAGTTCGGCATGAACGCGACGCGGAGCTTCCCGCCGAGGTCGACGTCGCCGTTCACGACGTCGGCGATGGCGTTGATCAACTTGATGATCAGCTTCGCCGCGCGATAGCCCGGCGCCGCCTTCGCCCCGAAGAGGACGGTGCGCGGGGCGACGAGCGTCGCCGGGTCGCGCTTGGCGTCGAGGTAGATCCGGATGACGTGCAGCGCGTTCAGGAGCTGGCGCTTGTACTCGTGGAGGCGCTTGATCTGGACGTCGAACATCGAGTCCGGGTCGATCCGGAAGCCCCAGCGGTTCTCGGCGTAGTGCGCGAAGTCGGCCTTGTTCTGGCGCTTCACCGCGGCGACCTTCTCGACGAACGCCGCGTCCTTCGCGAGGGGCGCGAGCTTCTCGAGCTGGTCGAGATCGGTCACCCACCCCGGACCGATCGCCTCGGTGATGAGGGCCGAGAGGCGCGGATTGCACTGATGAAGCCAGCGGCGCGGCGTCACGCCGTTCGTCTTGTTCGAGAACTTCTTCGGCGACATCTCGGCGAAGTCGCGGAGGACGTCACGCTGGAGGAGCTCGGAGTGGAGCGCCGCGACGCCGTTGACGGCGTGCGAGCCGACGACGGCGAGGTGCGCCATCGCGACCTTCTTCTCGGGCCCCTCCTCGATGATCGACATCCGGCGGAGGCGGGCCTCGTCGCCGGGGAACTTCGCCATCACCGTGCGGAGGAAGCGCCGGTTCACCTCGTAGATGATCGAGAGGTGACGCGGGAGGAGCCGCTCGAACATCGCCACCGGCCACTTCTCGAGCGCTTCGGCGAGGAGCGTGTGGTTCGTGTAGCCGAGCGTCGCGACCGTGAGCTCCCACGCGCGGTCCCACGGGACGCGCTCCAGGTCGACGAGCACGCGCATCAGCTCCGCGACGGCGATCGCGGGGTGCGTGTCGTTCAGCTGGATCGCGTTCTTGACCGCGAAACCGTCGAACGACTTGTGCGTCTTCTTGTAGCGACGGACGACGTCGGCGATCGCGCAGGCGACGAAGAAGTACTCCTGCTTCAGACGCAGATCGCGGCCGGCCTGGTTCTGGTCGTTCGGGTAGAGGACCTTCGAGATGACCTCGCTCGTGTTCTTGTCCTCGACGGCGCGGACGTAGTCGCCGTCGTTGAAGACGGCGAGGTCGAACTCGTTCGAGGCCCGCGCCTGCCAGAGGCGGAGCGTGTTCACGGTGTCGTTCTGGAAGCCCGCGATCGGGGTGTCCCAGGGGACGCCGAGGACCTTGTGGGTGTCGACCCAGCGCGCGTGGAGGACGCCGTGCTCGTCGGACCACTCCTCGACGCGGCCGCCGAAGTTGACGGTCACGGTGTACTCGGGACGGCAGATCTCCCACGGGTTGCCGAACTTGAGCCACTCGTCGGGGCGTTCGACCTGCCAGCCGCGGCTGATCTCCTGCTCGAAGATGCCGAACTCGTAGCGGATCCCGTAGCCGTAACCGGCGTAGCCGAGCGTCGCCATCGAGTCGAGGAAGCAGGCCGCGAGGCGGCCGAGGCCGCCGTTGCCGAGGCCGGGCTCCGGCTCCTCCTCGAGCACGTCGGCGAGCTCGAGCCCCGCGCCGTGGAGCAGCTCGCGGGCGCGCTCGTAGAGGCCGAGCGCGTTCAAGTTGTTCGCCATCGCGCGGCCGAGGAGGAACTCCGCCGAGAGGTAGTAGACGCGCTTGGCGTCCTCGCGCGTGTACGTCTCCTGCGTCTGCGCCCAGCGGTACGTCAGGCGGTCACGGACCGTGTGCGCGAGGGCGATGAAGCGATCGAGCGTCGTCGACGTGCTCGCGCGCTTGCCGAGCGTGTAGGAGAGATGGTCGAGGAACGCGCGCCGGAGCGTCGCGTTGTCCATGCCGGTCCGGTCGTCCTCGATGACGGTCGTGGACGGCGGCTCGACGGAGATGCTGTTCGGCGGCACGCTCGAGGGGCCACCGCTGCGCGAAGAAGCAGTCGACATGCCGAGAGCGTCGAGGATTCCGCCCCCTCTTGTCGAGCAGTTCTCGCAGGGCGCGGGCGTTCACGCCGCACCGCGTCTCCGGCCGAGCTGCGGCAGTGCGGGCGCTCAGCTGCTCTTCGGGAAGACGAGGACGAACGAGCGCTCCCCGACCTGGTAGAGCGTCGCGCGCGCGGGGTCCTCCGCGGAGCCGGCCTCGTGTGTCGCGTACCAGGGCAGCGCCTGCCACGTCGGCGACGGCTTGATGTACTCGGGGACGACGAGGTCGAGCTCGACGTAGCGACCGCCCGTGGCGGCGAGGAGGTCGGGTCCGAACGTGTAGTCCTTCCCCGCCGCGGTCGGCGCGAGGTCGTTGTGCATCATCCCGCCGTAGACGAGCACCGTGCGCGGCGCGCCCGCTTCGGCGGCGGCGTTCCGCGCGAGGAGGGTCCGGACGCGCGACGTCGTGAGCGACTTCACGAGACCGAGCATGACGGCGATCTTGTCCTCGCCGGCGTCGTTCACCGTCTTCATGTCGGCGCACGTCGGCCGGAGCGGCCAGGGCGTCACGCCGAGCGCCTTCGCCTGCGAGCCGAGGACGTCGTACTCGTTCACGTTCGTCGCAGCCTGCGCCGTCGTGACCGGCTTCTGCGCGCTCGCGACCTGCTTCACTTCCTGCTGGCAGCCCGACGGCGGGATCCAGAGCTCGGCGACGACGTCGCTCGCGCGCGGCGCCACGATCGGCAGCAGGCTCGCGCCGAAGCGCTTCGTCGCGGAGGCGATCGCCTCGGTCCCCTTCTGCGCGTGCGCTTCGCCGATCGCGAGCACGAGCGGGCTCGTCGACTCGACGACGGCGCGGAACGCGTCTTCGGCGCTCGCGAACCGGGCGCATCCGATCGACGCGCCGGCATCGGCGCGCGCGGCGCAGGGCGTGCCGCGCGCGAGCGGTGACGCCGAGGGCGGCGTCGCCGGAGTCGGATGCGCGCTCGCGGCGGCCGACGTCGCGCTCGAGGGGAGCGGGTCCTGCAGCGGCGCGCTCGATCGCGAGCAGCCGGCGACGAGCGCGAAGGATGCGAGCGCGAGGCGCTTCATTTCACCGGCGTCGTCGGCGCGCACGTCGAGACGCCGGCGCCGACGATGCGGAAGCCGCCGACGTCGCTCCGGACGGGCTGGATCGAGTTGTCGCCGCTCGCCTTCAGCTGCGTGACGGTGGAGGGGCCTACGAGCGCCGTGTAGAACCAGAAGTCGCCGCCCCAGAACGAGAAGGCCCAGGCGGTGCCGGTGCTCACGCCGTCGAGCTTCGTCTCGTTGCTCGTCGCGCCCGTCGTCTTGTCGATCTCGGCGAGCGTCGCCGGGTTCGTCGTGAAGAAGCCGTACAGCTTCCCGTTGCCGGTCCCGGTGAGCTCCGCCGCCTTCCCCTTCAGCGCTCCGCTGAAGTCGCCGATCTTCGAGAGCTTGAACGTCGTGAGGTCGATCTTCGCGAGTCCGAGCCCCTGGTCCAGACCGGCGATCCCGACGACGTAGAGCGTCTCGCTCGTCGACCCGGCACTGTCGGACGCGAACGCCATCCCGAAGCGCATGAAGCTCTCCTGGCCTGCCTTGAAGGGCGTCGCCTGACAGCTCGCGTCGGCGGTCGAGGCCTTGAACAACGTGCCGTCCGAGAAGTTCACCCACGCGGTGCCGGAGCGGTCGACGGCCATCGAGTTCGGTGTCGCGCCGTTCGCGGCGGGACAGGCGAGCTTGCCGATCTTCGTGAACTTCAGCTGCGCCGGCTCGAAGCTGTAGAGCTCGTTCGAATCGCTGACGACGTAGACGAGCTTCGCGGCTTCGCTGCACCCGTCCTGGTTCGCGGCGCTCGACGCTGCGCCGGCGTCACCGCCCGCGAATCCACCGCTCGACGAGCCGCCGGACGAGGAGCTCGACGAGCCCGAGCTCGAGCCGTCCGTGAACGACGAGCGTTCCGACGAACCGCACCCGGTTGCGGCGACGGCAACGAGGCCGAGGACGCCGGAGACGCACAGACGAGAGACGCACCGCTTCGTCGACATGCGCGCGATGGTACTCGTGTCGGCGCGCCGATCCACTCACGTGCAGGGGGTGATCGATCCGATCGAGGCTTTCTCTTCCTCTCGAGCGCCGCGCGAGGAAAGGCATGTGGCCCCCGAAGCCACACGAATACGCTTGAATCGTGGCAAGAACGGCGCGTCGAAGGCGGCATGTCATCGCCTGCCGTCCCGTTCCGCCTCGTCCCTCGCGCGCTCCTCCTCCTCGCCGGTGTCTCGGCCGCCGCCACCTCGAGTCTCGTCGCGTGCTCGCCCGAAGAGGGCGCCGCCGCGAAGGCGTCGGACGCCGCGCAGACGGACGCGCCCGACGCCGGCGGCGTGGGCTCCGATGCCCGCGAAGCGGGTGGTGACGCCGCGAGCACGCCGGGGACCGCGAATCCGTCGGATGCGGGGATCGACGCGACGCCGAGCGCGCGCACGGTCCTCCGGACGAACGCGCGGGCGTTCGCGGTGGCGCCCGGCTTCCTCGCCTGGGTGGATCGCACGAGCGACGTGCTCCACGTCGGGACGGACGACCGGCCCGGCGACGACGTCGCGCGCGCGACGCTCCCGTGCACCCCACGCGAGCTCTTCGTGACGCCGGCGAACGTCGTCGCGCAGTGCCAGAACCCGTCCGGCTTCGCCGTCGTCCCGCGGAGCGGCGGGCCCGTCGTGCACATCCCGTTCTCGCCGAACGTCTACCTGACGCGCGCCGCCGTCACCGACGAGCGCATCTTCTTCGGGACGCTCTCGGGCCCGATGTACTCGGTCTCGACGGCGGGCGGCGCGTTCGCGCGCTCGGAGCCGAGCAACGTGGCGCCGTTCGCCGTCGCGAGCGGCGCGGCAGGCGCCGACCTCTTCTTCACCTCCGATCCGCCGGGGCCGGGCGATGCGCTCCTCCACGTCCTCGCCGGTGGCACCGGCGCGCCGGTCTCGCTCGCGAGCGTGCCGATCTCGAGCGCGCTCGCGCTCACGTCGACGGCGGTCGTCGGCGTCGGGACGACCGGCACGTCCGTCGCGTGCCGCGACATGAAGGCGACGGTCTGGTCCGTCCCTCGCGGCGGCGGTGCGAAGGTGGAGATCGGGACGATCACCCGCGCGAACGCCGACCGGATCGTCGCGGACGACGGGTCGGTGTTCGTCGAGAACGAGTGCGGAGGGGCGGTCCACGAAGTCCCGCTCGACGGACGCCCGCAGCGCGTCGTCGTGCCGCCGGATCCGAACGCGTCCGAGACGGACGTCGTGCCGGTCGCGCTCGGGCTCACGCCGAGCGCGCTCTACGTGCTCGAGCGCTCCGGCGAGCTGTCTCGGGTCGCCCGTTAGCCGCTCACGCGTCGGTCGCGGCTTCGAGGCACTCGACCATCCGCGGACCGATCGAGACGAGGTCCTCCGGCGGGAGCTTCTGACAGCCCGGGTGCGAGTCGGTCCCCATGATCGAGCTGAAGACGCCGGAGCCGCGGAGGGTCCCGAGCGCCTCGCCGGGGAGGACGAGGTGGCTCGCGATCGCGTGGACCTTGGAGGCGCCGGCGGAGAGGTACGCCTTTCCGGCCTGGATGAGGGACGAGCCGGTCCGGATCATGTCGTCGTACACGACGACCTCCCTCCCGCGGACGTCGGCGTTCACGCCGGTGATCGCGAGCGCCCCCGAGGTCGCGTCGCGCCGCTTGTAGACGAACGCCGGCTCGACGTGCAGGTCGCGGGCGAGGCTCTGGACCCACTTCGCGCGGCCCGCGTCGCAGGCGCCGAGCACGAAGCTCGTGTCGCCCATCCGCTCGCGGATCTTCTTCGTGACGAGGGGCGCGCCGTAGACGTGGCGGGTGAGCACGCGGTCGTCGAGGTAGAACTCGATCCCGTCCGTGTGGAGGTCGAAGAGGAGGACCTTGGTGCCGCCCTCCGGGGCGGGAATCGACGAGAGCAGACGCGCGCGCGTCTTCGCGACGACGACCTCGCCGGTCTTCACCGCGCGCTCCATCGTCGCGTAGCCGAAGTACGGCATCACGATCGTGAGCGAGCGAGCGCCGCCGCGCGCGATCCCGCAGCCGAGATCGAAGACCTCGAGCCAATCGACGTCGGTGGGCGTGCCGCCGAGGAGGACCACGTCCCTCCCCCACAGCTCGGAGCGGATCCGGAGGTAGCGCTCGCCGTCCGGGAAGTTCTTCCGCTCGACGACGCCCTGGTCGAAATGGCCCGCCGCGAGGAACGAGGGCTCGAGGTAGGCGTACGACGGGATCGAGAAGAGGAGGCGACGCGACATGCTCGAGCGAGTATCGGCGATCCGCCGCCCTTACGCGAGAGGCGGGCCGCCGAGCGGCTCAGGGACGCCGCTGCACGACCCAGACGTTGTACGCGCCGCCGTTGAGCTCGCTCCGGACGGGATTGCCGTCGCCGAAGTTGATGACGCCCTTGAACGTGCCCGCGGCGGCGACGCGCCCGGAGCCGGGATCGCTCGCAACCGACCACGCCTGGAGGAGCGTGTCCGTGAGCCCGGTGGTGAAGCCGCCGACCCAGAACGCATCGAGGTTCGGGGACGTGCGCGTCACGAAGCCGCTCGTCGCGTTCCCGAGGGGATCCGTGAGCTGGATGCCGTCGACCATCATGTTCGTCGAGCGGTACGTCCCGGCGATCGCGGGCGAGCCCCACGCGTCGATCGTGATCGCGCGCGCTTCGTCCGCACCAGCGCCGCCGAAGAGCCGCGAGGTGGTGACGTTCCCGTTCGCGCCGTCGAATCCGAGCAGGAGGTAGTCCGCCATCCCGGCCGACGTCAGCGTGCGGCCCGGGACGGTGAGCGAGCCCGTGAGGCCGCCGGCCGCGACGACGCGTCCCGTGTTGTCGACGCCGACGCCGTTGAGGGTCACGCCGCCGCCGAACGGCTTCGCCCACACGGCCGAGCCCGTGCCACCGGCGAGGCGCCCGACGACCGCGAGCTGCTGCCCGCCTCCGAACGGCAGGCTGACCGTCGCCTTCGTGTCGGTGAACGGGAGCGCCGGCGAGCTGGTGGAGGACGAGAACGACGTCGAGACGAAGAAGGTGTCGAAGTTCGGCGCGACGGTGACGTTGGCGCCGACGTCGTTTCCGTCCGTCCCGAAGCCGTTCGCCCAGCGTGTGACGAGCTCGGGGTCGAGGTCCGCGATGACGAAGCCGCTCGTTCCGCCGTTCGGTCCGTCCGGCGGCGTGATCGTGATCGGCGCCCCGGTGACGGTCGGCCACACCGTCTGCCCGAACGCATTGCACATCGCGACGACGTGCGGGCCCCTCAGCGAGAGGGCCTGGCAGGAAGCGCCCTGGTGCTGGCCGACGCCGTCGATCGAGATCGCCTTCACGGGCGCGCCGTCCGCCCCGTTGATCTTCGCGATCCAGCCGAGATACCGGCTGCTCCGCCGCGTGAGCGTCCCTGCCGTGCCTCCGAAGTCGATCGACGCGCCCTCGGTTCCGCCCGAGATGTAGACGTCGCCGTTCGGCGCGACCGCGAGCCCGCCCGGGTAGTCGTAGGCCTGGCTGCCGTAGCTCTTCACCCAGACGGGCTTGCCCGTCGGAGCGATCTTCACGAGCCCCATGTCGAACGCCCCCACGGGCGTGAGGCTCGTCCCGAGCACGTCGAGATTCGCGAGCGAGTAGGCGAAGAGCACGTAGAGGTTGCCCTGCCCGTCGTACGCGACGCGCATGTTCGACGGCGGCGACGTGTTCGTCGATCCGAACGTCCACAGGTTCAGGAACCCGCCGTCGGGAGTGGGCGGTCCGGCGTCCACCGCAGCGTCGCCGCTGCTGCCGTCCGACGAGCCGGGACCGCCGTCCGCGGCGGACTCGCCGTCCGGCGTGGCTCCTCCGCCGTCGGTGGGCGCCGTCGCTTCGCCGACGGAGAAGTCCCCCAGCAACGCCGTACAGGCGAGGCCCGCAGTCGAGGAGAAGAGGAGCGCGAGGACGGCGGCAGCCTTCGAACGCATGAGTGGTCCTCGCAACGTACCACGTGCTAAACGCGGGCCCATGACGTACGAGGAGCTCCGCCGCGCCTGGGAAGCGAAGGTGAACGCCGTCGAGGCGAAGGAGAAGCCGCGTCCGCGCCTCGCGAGCCTGGCCGGCCATGCGGACGTCGCCCCGCTCTACGGCCCCGACGACCTCGCGAAGGCGGGGTTCGATGCGGCGAAGGACCTCGGCGTCCCGGGGCTCCCGCCGTTCACGCGCGGCGTGCAGCCGAACATGTACCGCGGTCGTCACTGGACGATGCGCCAGTACGCAGGCTTCGGGACGGCGGCGGAGTCGAACGAGCGGTACCACTATCTCCTGAAGCAGGGGCAGACGGGCCTCTCCGTCGCGTTCGACCTGCCGACGCAGATGGGGCGCGACTCCGACGACGAGCGGAGCCTCGGCGAGGTCGGCCGGGTCGGCGTCGCGATCGATTCGATCGAGGACATGCGCACGCTGCTGCGTGGCCTGCCGCTCGACAAGATCTCGACGTCGATGACGATCAACGCGACCGCCTCGACGCTCCTCTGTCTCTACATCGCCGTCGCCGAAGAGCAGGGCGTCCCGCGCGAGAAGCTGCGCGGAACGATCCAGAACGACATCCTGAAGGAGTACATGGCACGCGGGACGTACATCTATCCGCCCCGCCCTTCGCTCCGCCTCATCACCGACATCTTCGCGTTCTGCGGCAAGCACGTGCCGTCGTGGAACACGATCTCGATCAGCGGCTACCACATCCGTGAAGCGGGGTGCGACGCCGCGCAGGAGATCGCCTTCACGCTCGCCGACGGCATGGCCTACGTGCAGGCGGCGATCGACGCGGGGCTCGACGTCGACAAGTTCGGCGCGCAGCTCTCCTTCTTCTTCAACGTCCACAACAACCTAATCGAGGAGATCGCGAAGTTCCGCGCCGCGCGCCGCCTGTGGAGCACCCTCATGGCGGACCGCTTCGGGGCGAAGACGGACCGCGCGCGTGCGCTCCGCTTCCACGGGCAGACGGCGGGGATGACGCTGACGGCGCAGCAGCCGCTCAACAACGTCGTGCGCGTCACGATCCAGACGCTCGCGGCCGTGCTCGGCGGCTGCCAGTCGCTCCACACGAACAGCTACGACGAGGCGCTCGGCCTCCCGACGAGCGAAGCGGTCACGATCGCGCTCCGCACCCAGCAGATCGTCGCGCACGAGTCCGGCGTCGCCGATTTCGTCGACGCGACGGGCGGGAGCTACGCGATCGAGGCGCTCACGAACCGGCTCGAGGCCGAGGCGAAGAAGTACATCGCGCGCATCGACGAGCTCGGCGGGATGGTGTCCGCGATCGAGCAGGGCTACCCGCAGCGCGAGATCCAGAACAGCGCGTACAGCTACCAGCTCGAGATCGAGAAGAAGCAGCGCATCGTCGTCGGACAGAACGAGTTCGTGCAGGACACGCCGCCGATGCCGGTCATGAAGATCGACCCGGAGATCGAGCGCGCCCAGGTCGAGCGCCTCCGCGCGATGCGCGCGAAGCGCGACGCGACGGCCCACGCCGAAGCGCTCCAGAAGATCGAAGCGGCGGCGAAGGGCAAGGACAACCTCCTCCCGATCCTCCTCGACGCCGTGAAAGCGTACGCGACGGTCGGCGAGATCGCGGGCGTGCTGCGGTCGGTGTGGGGGGAGCACCAGGAGACCCTCGTTCTGTGAGGTCGGCTCGTCGGCGGGGCCCTGTCTCCCTTCCTACTCGACTCCTGCTTCCGCAGGCTCGGCTGCAGGGCCGATCCACACCGTCTTCACGTTGACGAACTCGCGGATGCCGTACGCGGCGAGCTCGCGCCCGTAGCCGCTCTTCTTGATTCCGCCGAACGGGAGGCGCGGGTCGGAGGCGGTCATGCCGTTCACGAAGACGGAGCCGGACGCGAGCTGCCGGACGAGACGCTTCGCGCGCGCGATGTCACGCGTCCAGAGGTTGCCGCCGAGGCCGAAGCGCGAGGCGTTCGCGAGCTCCACCGCGTGGTCCGCGTCGCGCACGACGACGACCGGCGCGACGGGACCGAAGAGCTCCTCCTCGAGGGCGGCCGATCCGGGCGGGACGTCGACGAGCACGGTGGGCTCGAAGAAGTGGCCCTTCCCCGGCCGCTTCTTCCCTCCGACGAGCGCGCGGGCCCCGGCCTCGATCGTGCTCCGGACCTGCCGTTCGAGCTCGTCACGCAGGTCACCACGCGCGAGCGGCCCGATGTCCGTCGCGTCCTCCATCGGGTGTCCGACCCGAAGCGCGCGCACGCCTTCCGCGAAGCGCGCGACGAAGGCGTCGGCGACGGGCGCCTCGACGAAGAAGCGCTTCGCGGCGATGCAGCTCTGGCCGTTGTTCTGGAAGCGCGCGCGCACCGCGATCTTCGCGGCCGCCGCGACGTCCGCGTCGGCGAGGACGATGAACGCATCCGAGCCCCCGAGCTCGAGCACCGTCTTCTTGATCGCGTTGCCGGCGTCGCGCGCGACCGCTTTGCCGGCACGCTCGCTGCCCGTCAGCGTCGCCGCCGCGATGCGGTCGTCCGCGATCAGCTGCGGGATGACGTCGTGCCCCAGGAGCAAGGTCTGGAACACACCTTCGGGCGCCCCCGCCCGCGTGAAGATCGCCTCCATCTCGAGCGCGCAGCGGCTCACGTTGAGCGCGTGCTTCAGGATCATCGTGTTGCCGGCGACGAGCGCGGGCGCGGCCGCGCGGAACACCTGCCAGTACGGGAAGTTCCAGGGCATGATCGCGAGCACGGTCCCGAGCGGGTCGTAGGCGACGTAGCTCTCGACCGCGTCCGACTCCGCGGGCTCGTCCGCGAGGAGGCGCGCGCCGTTCTCGGCAAACCAGTCGCACGCGCGTGCGCACTTGGCGACCTCGGCCCGCGCCTGCTCGACGGGCTTGCCCATCTCGCGCACGGCGTGGCGGGCGAGCCGCTCCTGATCCTCGCGGAGGAGGTTCGCCGCGCGGCGTACGACGGCTGCGCGCTCCGTGAGCGTGGAGCGCCGCCAGCGCGCCGCGGCGTGCTCGGCACGCGCGAGCGCCGCCTCGGTGTGCTGGGGAGAGTGGTACGCGAGCTCTTCGATGGGCTCTTCCGTCGTGGGGTCGAAGGTCTGGAAGGTGGATTGCACGTGGGCTCCGCGGGAAAAGGGGGGACCAAGGCACGTGCAAGAGGCGGGCGCGACGCCGTCATTCGGGAGTACGCTCCCCGCGTGAGCCCGAAGAGCACACCCGTCGTCCGCCGCATGGTGATGTTCAAGCACGGCGTCGCCTACCTCGAGCGCGGAGGACGCTGCGACGGACCGTTCGAGCTCTCCTTCAAGAAGGACGAGATGAACGACGTCCTCAAGTCGCTCGCGGTCTGGGTCGCGCGCGGTGAGGCGAAGGTCGGCGCGGTCGCGTTCGAGAAGCCGGAGGACCCCGAGGAAGCGCTCGTCCGGAGGAGGCTCGCGCTCACGCCGGGCGAGACGCTCGAGTCGCTCGTCGCCTCTCTCCGCGGGCGCCGGATCGCGATCCAGGCCGGCGGAGCGCGGCACGAGGGCGAGGTCATCGGTCTCCAGCGCGAGGGCGCCGAGCACCACGCGGAGCGGAGGCTGCTCCTCCTCCGCACGGCCGAGGACGCCGTCACAATCGTCGACCTCGAGACGCTGCGCGGGCTCGAGCTTCTGGAGGCGCCTTCGCGCGCCGACCTCGCGTTCTTCGTCGACCGGAGTCGCGCCGCGACCGCGGGCGAGAGCCGTCTCATCCACGTCGACGTGCGGGGCACGGCGGAGGACCTGCGCGTCTCGTACGTCATCCCCGCCCCAACCTGGCGCGTGACCTACCGGATCGCGCGCGCGGACGAGGGAACGACGCTCATGGCGTGGGCGATCGTCCACAACCCCGCCGACGAGGACCTCACCGACGTCGACCTCACCCTCACGACGGGGCAGCCGGTCAGCTTCGTCATCGATCTCTACAACCCGAAGAACGTCCATCGCGCCGTCGTCGAGGAGCAGACGCGCGCGGCCGCGGCTCCGACGCAGTACGAGCGCGCGCGACGGGTCCGGGGTGGGCCGCCGCCGCGCGCAGCGATGGCCGCGCCGGCACCACAGATGGACTACATGCTGGCGGAGGCAGCTCCCGACGACGACACGGGGAGCTTCCCGGGGAACGCTGCCTTCGGCGCGGCCGGCGGCGCGATGGCCGAAGCCTCGACCTTCGAGGACCGTGGCGAGCTGTTCGAGTACCGCGTCGCCTCGCGCGTGTCTCTGAAGCGTGGAGGCTCGGCGATGGTCCCGCTCTTCTCCTCGCGCTTGGAAGCGAGGCGCGAGCGCTCGTGGCGCGACGGCTCCGGCCCGAATCCCGACATGGTGCTCTCGTTCCGGAACGAGACCGGCGCGGTGCTCGAGGAAGGCGCGGCCGTCGTCTACGACGCGGAGGTCTATGCCGGCGAGGCGATGGTCCCGTACAGCGCGCGCGACGTGGACGTGAAGCTCGCGTTCGCGAAGGACCTCGGCATCCGCTGCAAGCACGAGGAGCGCACGAAGACCTTGCTCGACAAGGTGATGCTCGGCGCGAAGGCGTGGGCCGAGGAGCTCCGGCACGAGATCCACCACACCGTCACGGTCGAGAGCGATCACGGCGAGGAGGTCACCGTCGTCGTCGAGATGCCGAAGCACCACGGACACGAGCTCTCGCCTGACGGCGCGCAGCCGTTCGAGGACACCATGACGTTCCACCGCTTCAAGGTGGAGGTCCCGCCCCGCGGGCGCGCGATGCTCTCGGTCGTCGAGCGCTGGTACGAGCGGAGACGCCTCGGCTACGAGACACTCGACGAGCGACGCATCGCCGCGTGGCTCGCGGAGCGGTTCCTCGACGAGACGACGCACGCGAAGCTCGCCGCCGTCCTCGCTGCGTTCGACGAAGCGCGAAGGCTCTCGGCGTCGCGCGCCGACGTCGAGCGCCGCAAGCAGGCCGCGTGGGCGAAGCAGTCGAAGCTGTCCGAGCAGCTGAAGGTGCTGAAGGACGGCGGCGCCGAGGGCGAGCTCCGTCTCCGCTATGTGCGCGAGCTCGAAGCCGAGCAGGACCGCGTGAACGACTGCGAGGACCAGGACCGGCGCCTCGCGCAGGCCGCGGAAGACGCGCTCGCGCGGGCCGCGGAGCTCGCGCGCGCGCTCAGCGCCGAAGCCTGAGCGCGTTGCAATCTGCGACGTTTGCCGGTTCGGCCGGAAGGACTACCCTGAACGCGATGTCTCGCGCGAAGCGGCCCCCCCGTGCACGAGCGCTGCCCGTCCGGGCTGCGCTCGTCGTGCTCGTGGCCTTCGTCGCGTTCTTCACGTCCGCGCTCCGTGCGCCGTCGGTCCCGGACGTGCCCCGCGCGGTCGCGTCGATCGCGGCGATCGCGGCCCGCGCGGACGCCCCCTCCGAGGCGGTGACGAGCGCGGAGCGTCCCGCGGTGCTCCGTCGCGCGGAGAGCGCACGGCCCGCGCGCGGCGAAAGCGCCTCCGTGGGCTCGCACGACGTGCTCGCGCCGGCGTTCGCGTCCCCGAGCCTCCCCGCTCCGCGCGCCGCGCTGGAAGCTCGCCTCGCTGCCTTCGCCGCACGGCCGAGAACCTCGATGGGACACGTCGAGCTGATGGTCTTCCTGAACTGAGCGTCCGCTTCTCCGGAGAGAAGCCCGAAACGACGCTCACCAGGAAAGGTTCCGTCATGAAGCTCTCGATCAATGGCGCACGCCCGCGCGGCGTGCTCCCCGCCGCCCGACATGCGTGACGAGCTCGAACACGCGCTCACCGCCGCGCGGCGCGACCACCGTGACCTCACCCGTCGCTCGCGCGCGCTCTTCGACGCCGCTGTCGCGTGCGCCGTGCTGCTCGTCGCGTACGTGATCACGGCAGCCGCGGGGCTCCACGATGCGCCGTTCGGGCTCGGCCTCGGCTTGCTCGCCGGAACCGTCGTCGGCCTCGGCACGCTCGGCGCTCGTGCGTCCCGACGAGCGCGGCTCGCCGACGAGGACGCGACCGTGCTCGCCGTCGCGCGTGACGCGGTCGACTACGCGCCGGGCTCGGGCGCTCCGTATCGGACGGGAACGGTCGCTTCGGTCGGCGTGCACACCGGCGCGCTCGAGCGGCGGCGCCGCGACGGCGCGAAGCCGGTTCCCGAGCGCCCCTCCTTCGTCGCACGGCTCGTCGCGGCCGCGCTCTGCGCGACGGCGCTCGTGGCTGCGCTCGCGTTCGTCTTCGCCGACGGGCCCTCCGCGCGGCGCCACTGGACGTTCGTCGAAACGGCGGCGTCGGCCGAGGCCCTCGGCCTCGAGACGCCTTCGCTCCTCGGCGGCGAATGGGCGCTCGAGGACGATGCCTCCGCCACCGGCGCGCGCGCGCTCGTCAACCGCGCCGCCGGAGAGGGCCCGCCGGCGATGCTGGTCGCGCGCGGGGTCCGCGCCCGCGACGTCCGCGCGGTCACGCGCTGCCGCCCCAGTACGACCGACGACACCGCTGCGTGTGGGCTCGTCTTCCGCTGGGTCGATCCGGCCAACCATCACGTGGTCCGGTTCGAGGCGTCCACCGGACGTGTCGTCCTCGCCGCCGTCTCGCACGGCGCCGAGCGCGTCCTCGGGACCTCCGTGGCGACCGGCACGACGACGGGTTGGCAGCAGCTCGCGGTCGAGGCCCGCGGCGGAACGACGCGGGTGACGTGGAACGGCCACGTCGTCGTCGAGACCCACGATGCACGGCCGATCCGCGCCGGCAGCGTCGGGCTCTGGGTTCCGGCGCGGAGCGAAGCGGCGTTCGACGAGATGAGCGTCGAGACGTTCGCGGCGATGCCGGACCTCGCGGAGCTCCTCCCCATCCTCCGCGATCGCGCGAGCGGAGCACGGCGTGACCCTCCGCAGGACGATCCGCGAACCGCGGTGCTCGCTCCGGCCGGCGCGACCGACGGCTTCGAGCTCGCCGGCGCGCCGCGAGAGACGCGCCACGCCTTCGATCTAGAGCGACGCCACGACGTCACCGCCCCCTCCCACCTCGAGCTGATGGTGTTCCTGAACTGAGCCTCCCGCTGCCCCGTGCCCACCGCCACGAATGCAAGCAGGAGGTTTCGTCTTCATGAAGAATCTGATCGGTTACGTGCTCATGGGTCTCGGCATCATCGCGTTCTTCGGCGGCATCCGAGCCGCCGGCAACGACGGCACGCCGCTCGGGTACGCAGGTGCCGCCGCCGGGATCGCGCTGATCGCCGCGGCCTACCTCGCGCTCCGGCCCCCGTCGGCGGAGATCCAAGCCGCCGTGCAGCGTGCGGCCGAGCCCGCACCTCCGCCGCGCGGTGCGCCCGCCGCGGAGCCGTGAACGCCGAAGCCATTTGTTCATGATACACTGACGGGATGGGCGACCGGCGCGTCACGATCCTCTCCGCGGCCGACCGCCTCTTCCGTCACTACGGTCACGCCAAGACGACGATCGCGGACATCGCGCGCGAAGCCGGTGTCGCGGTCGGCAGCGTCTACCTCGAGTTCTCGTCGAAGGAGGCGATCGTGGAGGAGCTCTCCTCGGGCACGCACGGCCGCGTGCTCGAGGGGATGCGCCGCGCCGCGCGTGACCTCCAGGCGAAGGGCTTCGCGGTCCGCTTCACGGCGGTCCTCGAGGTGCGCGTCGAGCGGCTGCTCGACCTGCGAGGGGAGGGCCAGCACGCGTGCGAGCTCGTCTTCTGCAAGGCGGACGGCGTGAAGAGCGCACGCGCGCGCTTCGAGCAGGAGGAACACGCGCTGCTCCGCGCGCTGCTCGAGGACGCGCGCGACGCGGGCGCGCTGGGCGCCTTCGAGCCGCGCGTCGCGGCGGCGCTGGTGCAGCGGGCGCTCGCGTCGTTGTCACCCCCGGTCCTCTTCGAGCTCGGCGCGGACGAGGCGCGGCGCACGGCGCGCCAGATGGCGGAGCTCCTCCTCTGCGGGCTGTCCGCACGGCCCGCGGTGCGGAAGCGGTAGCCGCCGTCCTTGCACGTGTCGGGCCTGTCCGATCCCCGACACGTTGACCCTCTCGTGAACGAACTTAGCTTTCGTTCATCGTTCGACGGTCCAGGGCGCTTTCGTCCGGGCAGCCGCCGGAGAGGAGAACCGATGACCCAGCTTCGTGACGGCGTGCCCGTGCCGCCCTCCCCCGTTTCCGTCCTGCCCCTGCGCAGCGGCGTGCTCTTCCCCGGCGCGACGCTGACCTTCGCCGTCGGCCGCGCGCGCTCGGTCGCGCTCGTCCGCACGCTCTACCCCGGCGACATCGTCCTCACCTTCACGCAGAAGGACCCGCGCACCCTCGAGCTCGACAAGGACGACCTCCATGCGTTCGGAACGTACGCACGCGTCCGCGCCGTGCACCGTCGTGGGGAGCGCGAATACGAGCTCTCGCTCGAAGGCCTCGGCCGCGCGCGGCTCGAGAGCCTCGTCTCCTCGGATCCGTTCCACAAGGCAGAGGTCTCTCACCTCGTCGAGACCGGCAGCGATCTCGTCGAAGCCCGCGAGCTCGCGCGTGCCCTCGCCGCGCAGGTGACGGCGCTCGTCGGTGACGCGGGCGGCGCTCTCGCGCAGCTCGAGCTCGACGAGGGGGAGCCCGGCCTCTTCGCCGACCGCGTCGCGGCGGTCCTCGATCTTCCCACCGAGCAGGAAGTCGAGCTCCTCGGCGAGGTCGACGTCGCCTCGCGCATCCGCCTGCTCGTCAAGCGCATCGCCGACGCGAAGAGCCAGGCGGAAGTGCGCTCGAAGATCGAGAACGAGGTGAAGAAGGAGCTCGGGAAGAACCAGCGCGAGCACGTGCTCCGCGAGCAGATGCGCGCGATCAAGAAGGAGCTCGGCGAGGACGCGAACGACGAGCTCGGAGCACTGAAGAAGCGGCTCGACGAAGCCAACCTCCCCGAGGACGCGCGGAAGGTCGCCGACCGCGAGCTCCGTCGCCTCGAGTCGATGAACGGCCAAGGCGCCGAAACCCACGTCATCCGCAACTACCTCGAGCTCATCGCGGACCTCCCGTGGGACAAGCGCGCCGACGCGAAGATCGATCTCGACGCGATCTCCGCCCAGCTCGAGGCCGACCACTACGGTCTCGACGACATCAAGAAGCGCATCCTCGAGCACGTCGCCGTCCTGAAGCTCTCGGGCGACGCCGCGGCGCGAGGGGGAACCCTGCTCTGCTTCGTCGGCCCGCCCGGCGTCGGCAAGACGTCGCTCGGTCAGTCGATCGCCGACGCCACCGGCCGCCCGTTCGTCCGCGTCGCCCTCGGCGGCGTGCGCGACGAGGCGGAGATCCGCGGCCATCGCCGCACGTACGTCGGCGCGCTCGCCGGTCGGATCGTCCACGCGCTCCGGAAGGCGGCCGTGAAGAACCCGGTCGTCCTCCTCGACGAGATCGACAAGATGGGGACGTCCTGGGCCGGCTCGCCCGAGGCGGCGCTCCTCGAGGTCCTCGACCCCGAGCAGAACAAGACGTTCACCGACCACTACCTCGAGCTCCCCTTCGACCTCTCGGAGGTGATGTTCGTCTGCACCGCGAACACGCTCGAGACGCTCTCGCCGCCGCTGCGTGACCGCCTCGAGATCGTGGAGCTCAGCGGCTACACGCCGGACGAGAAGGTCCACATCGCCAAGCGCCACCTCCTCGCGAAGCGCGCGAAGGAGCACGGCGTCGGCGACGGCCACCTCGAGATCAGCGACGACGCGCTCCTCGCCGTCGTTCGCGACTACACCCGCGAAGCGGGCGTGCGGCAGCTCGATCGCGAGATCAAGAAGCTCTGTCGCGTGGCGGCCCTCGAGATCGCACGCAAGAAGGACGGCGGTGACGCTCCCTTCCGCGTGGAGGAAAGAGACCTCGTGAAGCACCTCGGGAAGCCGAAGTTCGAGGGCGAGGTGGCCGAACGCACGTCGATCGCCGGCGTCGCGACCGGCATGGCGTGGACGCCGTTCGGCGGCTCGATCCTCTTCATCGAGACCTCCCGGATGCCGGGCCGGGGCCAGGTGGAGATCACCGGTCAGCTCGGCGACGTCATGAAGGAGTCGGCACGCGCTGCGCTCACCTACGTGAGGAGCAACGCGGCTGCGCTCGGGATCGCCCCGGAGCTCGCCTCCGGCCAGGACGTGCACATCCACGTCCCCGCCGGGGCCGTGCCGAAGGACGGACCGAGCGCCGGCGTGACGATCTTCACCGCGCTCGTGTCGCTCTTCACCGGGCGGCGCGTCAGGCCCGATACCGCGATGACCGGCGAATGCACCCTCCGCGGGCGCGTCCTCCCCGTCGGCGGCATCAAGGCGAAGGTCCTCGCCGCACACCGCGCAGGCATCAAGCGGGTCATCCTCCCGACGAAGTGCGCGCGCGAGCTCGACGAGGTGCCGGAGGCGGTGCGTGCGGAGCTCGAGGTCGTCTTCGCGGACGACATGAGCCAGGTGATCGAGGCCGCGCTCGAGAAGGAACCCACGGAGCTGCCGACGCCGTTCAGAGCGCCGGCGAGCGCGGAGGCCGGAGCGGCGGCGCACGCCTGAGCGCACGGAGACGTGAGTCTTCAGTGTTCAGCAGAGGTGGGCACCGGGGCTGCGCGGCGACGCGGGCCTCGGCGCTCGTCTCTCGGACGGAAGACGGAGGACTCCCGTCAGGGAGTGAACGCCTGCTCGAACGCAAAATAGAACCCGAACGGGTCGACGACCGTGTTGATCCCCGTCTCGGGGAACGGACCGCGGTCCATCGGGAACGCGAGGTCGAAGCGGAGCACGGCGCGGTTCACCTGCGGGAAGAGCGCGCGGACGCCGACGCCGACGGACTGCTTCGGGTTGAACCCGCGGCACGAGAGGCTCCCCTCGTTCGTGCAGTGGAAGCGCGGGCTCGCGTCGCCGGCGTCGTAGAAGAGGACGCCACCGACCTGCGCCTTCAGGATCTCGATCGGCCGCGAGCGGAACTCGAGGTTGAAGAAGACGGTGTCCTTCCCGAAGAAGAAGTTCGACGGGTAGCCGCGGAGGCGGTCGTCGCCACCGGTGAACGTGCGCGCGTTCAGGTAGTTCCGGTAGCGGTTGTAGAAGGACGAGTTCATCACGAGACGCCCGACCCCGAAGCGAGGCGTCACGGCGCCGAACGACGCGCCGAACGAGGCATCGGTCACCTCGCCGTCCTGCGCCGCGACTCCGTGGGTGCTCGTCTGCAGCTCCGCCAACGACGTGATGCTCGCGCCGACCAGACCGTCACCGAGCGCGATCGAGTACCCGGCGCGCCCCGAGACCCCGAGGAGGTCGCGGCTGGACCCGAGCGCATGGAGGACGGGGTACACCGTCACGGCGACGTCGTGACCGATCCGGTAGTCCTCCTGGAGCGCGAGCGTGTTGATGTCGAGGGTGCGCAGGTAGTCCGTCGTGAAGGTGCCCCACGCGAGCGCCGGGTAGACGCGATCCTCGCCCGTCGGCAGCGCGCGGCCACGGAACTCCGCGACGGCGGCCGGATCGAAGCGTGAGAGGTCGAACGTCGAGTACGACGACGACGACGCGTTCAGCGTCAGGCTGAAGTTGTTCTTGATCGCCCATCCGAAGGAGCGCGTGACACCGACGGAGGCCGTGAGCGAGCGGCTCCGATACTCGAACGGGATGTTGTCCTTCACATCGGGCGTCGCGCGAGCGTCGAAGGCGGCGACCGCCGCGTTGACGTAGCGACGCGCGACGCCGGTCGAGTACGAGGCGGACGCCGAGTATGCGAAAGGCGTCCGCGTCGAATAGAGACCCTGGCCGACCGATACCGACGCCGAGGAACCTTCGGGCGACCCGCTCCGCCGGTTGAAGATGACGTTCGCTCCCGCGCTCGCCGAAATCCACGATTGGCCGAAGCGTGGAACGCTGTATCCGGCGCCGAACGTGTACGTCGCGGGCTGGATCTGGAAGCGCGTCTGCAGCGTGTGTTGGTAGCCGAGGAGGTTCGTCTCCTGCGGGACGATGAGCAGGTTCTCGAGACCGCCGGGCGTGACGGCGACGTCGAACGACAGGCGCAGGCTCCAGATGTCCTTGGTGATGACGAGGAGGCCGACCTTGTCCGCCGTCGTTCCCTTCACCGGCACGATCAGGACGACGGAGATCTGCACCGGCATCCGCGCGCGCATGTTGCGGGCCGTCTCATCGATGATGACCTGCTCGTAATGATCACCTTCCCGCAAGAGCATCTCACGACGGATGACGTAGTCCTTCGTCGTGACGTGGAGCGAGTTCGCGAATCGGCGGAGGCCGAAGGTGTCCGGTACCGGGTCGCGCTTCTCGAAGACCTCGAGACGCACGGTGTCGATCCGCTCGATCGTCTTGCCCTCCGGCGAGGGCTCGAGCGTGAGGCCGAGGCCGCGGAGCGCGTTGTCGATCGCTTCCCGCTCGTACGGTGAGTACTCGGTCGTCTTCGAGACCGGCCGCTTCGCGCCGTTCGTCCCGTTGCCCGCGCCGGGCGTGGGCCGAGCCGGCTCGTCTGCGCGAGCGGGATGCGCGCCGAAGAGCATCCATCCGGTCGCGACCGCGAGCGAGACGCGGATCGTGGCTTTCAGCCGGCGCACGCCGCGCATCCTACAGGATCTCAGCGACCGGCAGTGATCGTCGTCACCACGCCGAAGTGGTCGCTCGCGAACACGCCGTTCGATGCGGCTTCGTCGAAGCACACGCGCGCGTCGCGCGGCTCGCCGCGCTGGATGTCGTCGGGGCCGCGGACGAAGACGTAGTCGATGCGGCGGTCGGGCTCGCGGAGCGGCTCCGCGAACGGGTTCCGCTTCGCGAAAGTGACACCGGCTGTGCCGTCGCCTGCGACGCCGAACGCGTCGGCGAAGTACACGCACGGTCCACCGAGCCCGGTGAGGCCGCGAAGGAAGCGGATCTCGTCCGCGTCCGGCTCGGCGTTGAAGTCGCCGACGAGGATCGGCGGGAAGCCCGCCGCAGGCGCGAGCCGCTCGACGGTCTCCGCGATCGCGCGGACCTGCGCGACGCGCACGTGGCCGTGGTGGAACTTCCAGTTCAGGTGCGTGCAGAAGAACGGCACCGCACCGTACGGCGACGCGAGCTCCGCGAAGACGAGGCTCCGCTGCTCGCCTCCGCCGACCTCGGGGAGCGGTACGACCTCGGTGCGCGTGATCGGCCAGCGCGAGAGGATCGCGTTGCCGAGCGGGTAGCCGTGGTGATCGGAAGCCTTGCCCCACGCGATCTCGTAGCCGAGCCCTTCGGCGACGACCTGGCCCTGGTCGAAGCCCTCGTAGCGGAGGACTTCCTGGAGACCGATCACGTCGGGCGAGAGGCGCGTGATGCCCTCGCGGATGGAAGCGAGGCGCTCCTGCCAGGGCCCGAAGATCTGCCAGATGTTGAGCGTCGCGACGCGGAACGTTCGCATGTGAAAACGAGAGTCTACCTCACGCGGGCGTGCGTCCGTTCTGTTACCGTCGGCGGTCATGCCCGCGCGTCTCCTCGCCTGCCGGTCCTGCGGTCGACACGTGTTCGCATCGGAGCCGAAGTGCCCGTTCTGCGGCTGGTCCGCGCCGACGCGTGCGCTCGCGTCGGCGGTGACGCTCGGCGCAGGCCTCTCGCTCCTCGCGTGCGACCGCGATGCGAAGACGAGCGCGCCGACGTCGATCACGGTGCCGGATGCGACCGTCGGCGCGCCCCCCGTCGATGCGGGCGCGTCGACGGAGACCGCGCGCGCCGACGCAGGCGACGGCCTCGGTCTCGGCGCGATCGGGGACGGCTCTCTCCGGTTCGGCCACTCCGACGCCGGGCTCGGGCTCCGGTGGTCGGCGGTCTACGGGCCCGCGCAGCCTTCGCGCGAGGTGAAGGGACCGAAGGCGGTCGTCGAGCTCCGCGGCGTGAAGGCGGGCGGCGTCCCCGATGCCGAGCGCGTGCTCGCCGGCGCGCGCGCGCGGATCCGGATGGCGTGCCAGATGGGTCTCGCGAACGACCCGGCGCTCGACGGGACGCTCGACTTCACGCTGGCGGTCGACGACAAGGGCGAGGTGAAGAGCGTCGACGTGAAATCGAAGGGCCTCGCGCCGAACGTCGAGAGCGCGATGAAGCGCGCGCTCGGAAACCTCGCGTTCGGTCCTCCGGGCAAGGCGTCGAAGGTCACCGGGACGTACACCTGCAAGGGCGACGGATGACCGCCGTGCCGGCGTCACTCGTCCACGTCGTGTGGGAGCTGACGCTGAAGTGCGATCTGTCCTGCCGTCATTGCGGCTCGCGCGCGGGCAAGCCGCGCGCCGCCGAGCTCACGACGTCCGAGTGCCTCGACGTCGTCCGCCAGCTCGCCGACATGGGCGCGAAGGAGGTCTCGCTGATCGGCGGCGAGGCGTACCTCCGTGAGGACTGGGACGTCGTCGCCGCCGCGATCGCCGACGCCGGGATGCGCTGTACGATGGTCTCCGGCGGACGGAGCTGGGACGTGGAGCGCGCCGAGCGCGCCGTCGCCGCGGGCGTCACGAGCGTGTCGATGTCGATCGACGGGCTGGCGCGCGCCCACGACGAGCAGCGTGGTCTCGTCGGCAGCTTCAGCGCCGCCGTCGCCTCGATGCGTACGCTCCGCGCAGCCGGCCTCGAGGTGACCGCGAACTCGCAGCTGAACAAGAAGAGCGTGCCCGACCTCGACGCGATGCTCGATCTCTTCGCCGATCTCGGCGTCACGGGCTGGCAGATCGCGATGACGGTGCCGATGGGCCGCGCCGCCGACCGCCCCGACTGGCTCCTCCAGCCCGAGGATCTCCTCGTCCTCTTCCCGAAGCTCGCCGCGCTCGCCGAGCGCGCCCGCGAAAACGGGATCAGGGTGTTCCCCGGCAACAACGTCGGCTACTTCGGGCCGCACGAGCACGACCTCCGCGGCGTCACCTACGCGGGCTCCGGGATGGAGCACTACGAGGGGTGCACGGCGGGCGTGACCGTGCTCGGGATCGAAGCGGACGGCGCGATCAAGGGGTGTCCGTCGCTGCCGACGGGGCCGTACACGGGCGGCAACGTCCGCGCGCGGACGATCCGCGCGATCTGGGACGAGGCGAAGGAGCTCTCGTTCGCGCGGGACGCGCGCGCGATGCGGAGCGAGCTCTGGGGCTTCTGCGGCGGGTGCTACTACGCCGACGTCTGCCGCGGCGGGTGCAGCTGGACGGCGCACGTGTTCTTCGGCCGTCGCGGCAACAACCCCTACTGCCACCATCGCGCGCTCGAGCACGCGCGGCGCGGTCTCCGCGAGCGGCTCGTGCCGATCTCGCGGGCGCCCGGCGTCCCGTTCGACCACGGCCGCTTCGAGATCATGGTCGAGCCGATCACGGGTCGCAGCGCGACGGATCCGGCGTGACGCTCGCGTAGAGCGAGCTCGCAGCCTTCAGCAGCCCTTGCACGACGCAGGGAGCTGCGAGGTGTCGCCGGTCTGGAACATCGGGTTCGAGCAATCGAGCTTCTGGATGTCGCTCTTGCAGACGTCGAGCTCTTCGTCGTTGCACGCGGACCGCTTCTTCAAGTCGTCCGACGCGATCCCCGAGATGCCCTTCTGGACGCACGCGTCGATCGTCGGATACGCCCGGTCGAAGGCGGCCTGGTTGCAGGTCCGGAACTTCTCGCAGAACGGCGGGAGGAACTCCTTCGCCGCCTCTTCCACGGTGGGACCACACGCAGCGACGCCGAGAGCGAGGCCGAAGACGACGACGAGGGCATGACGGGGCTCGAGCATACGGCCGAGCTTACGACGACCGCGTCGTCAGTGTCGCGCCCGATCGCCGAACTCCGACTCGGGCGGCTCGCCGAACGGAACGGCCGAGTACGCCGTCGTCGCGCACGCGGCGTACTCCGACGACGACCGGAACGCGTCGAGGCACGCCCGCTGCGACGAGTCGATCACGATCGGCCGCGCCCCGCACGACGCGTACTTGTGGTCGAGGAGCATCGTCCGGGCACCCGGTGCGTCGAACGCCTTGTCCGACGTGCTGAACCACGCCACGCGCTGCTGGAGCTTCTTGCAGTCGTCGCCCGTCAGCGCGACACGCGCTCCCGGCAGGGCGGAGGCCGGCGGAGGTCCGACGAGGTACTTCGCCCAGGAGGCACCGACGAGCGCGGCGAGCGCCTTCTCGGGGACCGGCTTCTTGCCCTCGATCGCGACGAGCACCTCGCCGACCGCTCGGCGCTTCTCGACCGTGCTCTTGTCGGCGTCGTCGAGGGCGACCTTGTCCTCGGGCGCGAGCTTCTCGAGGAAGCTCACGCGGATGGAGCGCCCCTTCCGCTTCACCTCCGTCCGCGAGAGCGCCTTGAACCAGCGGTCCGCGATGGCGGAGAACTTCTTCTGCCGCGTCGTCGTCGCGAGGTCGCGCGACTGGTTGATCAGCTTCGCGTCGTTCGACTCGAGGTGCGCCTTCCACTCGATGACGACCTCGCGGACGTCCTTCTCGATCTCCTTCGCGGTCTCGTCGTCGCGCGCGACGAAGATGACGTTGCCGCGAATCGCGCCGGCCTTCTGGACATCGCCGTCGGTCTCGTACGCGGCCGCCTTCAGCTTCGCGTCGATCTCCGAGAGCGTGCCGTCGAGGCTCTTGCCGGGGAAGCACCCTTCGAGGAACTTGTCGAACGGCGCTGCGCTCTGCGAAGCGCCCGAGTAGCACGGCGCCATGAAGAACTCGCGGGAGCTCTTCGGGTTCGCCTGGAGGCGTACGACCGGGAGCCCCTCGGTCTGCTTCGCGGCTTCCTGGATCGACGCGACGCGCGCGTTCAGCTCTTCGCGCGGATGCGTCACGGAGTAGGCCATCGTCTCGAGCGACGTCCGCCGCCCGAGAAACCAGGTGGTCCCCTGCGCGAAGGCGCCGTGGTCGGCCTCCTCGCACGTGTCCGGCGTCGTCGCGACCGGAGCGGCCGTCGGGATCGGCGGCGGCGCGCCGAACGCGCGCTTTGCCGCCGGCGCGCCCAAGCCGAAGGGATCCTTCTTTCCGGAGCCCTGCTGGCAGTAACCGGCGACGCCGCGATAGGTCTGTGCCGTGAAACCGGCGGTCTGCGGCAGCGTCGAGAACCGGAAGTGCCCGATCGAGACGAGCCGCCGCTGGTCGCCGTCCTCGTAGCCCACCGCCGTCTGGTACGGGCTGTCGAGGCTCGCGGCGAGGTAGGAGCCGCACTCGAGGAGCGAGGCCATCTCGGCGAGCTTGTCCTTGTCGAAGAAGAGCTCCTTCGCGGCGCGCGGGCTCCCGGCGCCGATCGACTCGAGCCGCCGCGCCGGATCGTAGGTCCCGGGTCGACACAGCTCCGCGCCGAGCTCGGCGGCGAGATACGCCGTCTTGACCGTCTCGTCCGTCTCGCGTGTCGCCTCGATGAGCTGCGTCGCGACCTCGGTCGTCTGCGGCGGGAGGAGCTTGGCGTCGATCGGTAGCGCCACCGGCTTCTTCGACGCGACCGCGTACGCGACGCCGCCGCTCACCGCCGCGATGCCGAGAACACCCGCGACGACGCCGACGATCAGGCCGCCGTTCCGACGGCGCGGCGGCGTGGGCGGCGCGGGCGGGATCGAGACCCCGAGCGGCGCGTAGCTGGGCTGCGTGCTCGAGAAGCTCGGACGCGGGCCGTAGCTCGCGGGTGGACCGTAACCGGGAGGTCCGTACGGCGGCGGATGAGAATTGGACATGAGGCGCCTCGTGGGTCGCCCCTTGCTACGGAGCGTTCGTCGCGGAGCTTCCTCGGCGACGACGTGTCAGCGCATTCCCACAAAAACATCGAGGGAGCCTGCTTTCGCAGACTCCCTCGAGAGTTGTGACGTGGTCAGCCGCGTTCGAGACCGAGCGATGCCGAGGAGCCGAGTGAGGCGTACTCTTGTACGCCGCAGCGAGGCGACGAAGGCAGCGCGAAGGGATCGGACGCGGATGGCCGCGTCACTCGGCAGCGGACTCGCTCGGCTTCACTGCCGCGCCTTCGGCCGCGACGATGCGCATGCCGTAGAACGAGCGGTAGACGAAGAAGACCGAGATGCCGAAGAACACCGCCGCGAGGACGGTCGTCATCGAGCTCGAGCCGCCCGACTTCAGCTGCTCGGCGAGCTCGACGGCGAGGAGGCCGAAGAGCGTCGTGAACTTGATGACGGGGTTGAGCGCGACGCTCGACGTGTCCTTGAACGGGTCGCCGACCGTGTCGCCGACGACGGTGGCGTCGTGCAGCGGGGTGCCCTTCGCCTTGAGCTCGACCTCGACGATCTTCTTCGCGTTGTCCCACGCGCCGCCCGCGTTCGCCATGAAGAGGGCCTGGAAGAGGCCGACGAGCGCGATGGCGATGAGGTAGCCGATGAAGAAGAACGAGTCGTAGAACGCGAAGGCGAGCGTGCTGAAGAAGACGACGAGGAAGATGTTGAACATCCCCTTCTGCGCGTAGACCGTGCAGATCTCGACGACCTTCTTCGAATCCTCGACCGACGCCTTCTCGACGCCTTCGAGCTTGATGTTCGCCTTGATGAACTCGACCGCGCGGTACGCGCCCGTCGTGACGGCCTGCGTGGAGGCGCCCGTGAACCAGTAGATCACGGAGCCGCCGGCGATGAGGCCGAGGAGGAACGGCGGGTAGAGGATCGAGACCTTGTCGGTGTTCTGCGTGAAGCCGGCCGTCAGGGCGACGATGATCGCGAAGATCATCGTGGTCGCGCCGACGACGGCGGTGCCGATGAGAACCGGCTTCGCGGTCGCCTTGAAGGTGTTGCCCGCGCCGTCGTTCTCCTCGAGGAAGTGCTTCGCCTTCTCGAACTGGACGTCGAAGCCGAAGTCCTTCTTGAGCTCCTCCTTGATGCCGGGGAGGGTCTCGATGATCGAGAGCTCGAACACGCTCTGCGCGTTGTCCGTGACCGGGCCGTACGAGTCGACCGCGATCGTGACCGGACCCATGCCGAGGAAGCCGAAGGCGACGAGGCCGAAGGCGAAGACCGCCGACGGGTCGAAGCCGTTGATCATCATGATCGCGCCGACGCCCTCCTTGGCCACCATGTACGCGGTGCCCATGAGGCCGATGAGCACGATGCCCATCCAGTAAGCGCTGTAGTTACCGGCCGTGAGACCCGAGAGGATGTTGAGCGACGGGCCGCCCTCCTTCGAGGACGTGACGACTTCGCGCACGTGACCGGACTCGGTCGACGTGAACACCTTGATGAGCTCCGGGATGATCGCGCCGGCGGCGGTACCGCAGGTGATGATGATCGAGAGCTTCCACCAGAGCGACGGGTCGCCGCCGAGGTTCGGGATGAGCATCTTCGAGACGACGAACGTGAGGGCGACCGACACGACCGACGTCAGGATGACGAGCTGCGTGAGCGGGTGCTCGAAGTTCATCTTGTCCGCGTTCAGGTACTTGCCCTTCGCGAGGAGGTCGTTGATGAAGTACGAGCCGACGCTCGCGATGACCATCACGATGCGCATGACGAAGATCCAGACGAGGAGCTGGACCTGGTACGCCGGGTTCGTGATCGCGAGGAGGATGAACGAGATGAGCGCGACGCCGGTGACGCCGTAGGTCTCGAAGCCGTCCGCGGACGGACCGACCGAGTCACCCGCGTTGTCGCCCGTGCAGTCGGCGATGACGCCCGGGTTACGTGCGTCGTCTTCCTTGATCTTGAAGACGATCTTCATGAGGTCGGAGCCGATGTCCGCGATCTTCGTGAAGATGCCGCCCGCGATACGGAGGGCCGAGGCGCCGAGCGACTCGCCGATGGCGAAGCCGATGAAGCACGGACCCGCGTAGTTGCCGGGGATGAAGAGGAGGATGCCGAGCATCAGGAGGAGCTCGATCGAGATGAGCATCATGCCGATGCTCATGCCGGCCTTGAGCGGGATCGCGTAGGTCGGGAAGGGCTTGCCCTTGAGCGACGCGAACGCCGTGCGCGAGTTCGCGAACGTGTTCACGCGGATGCCGAACCAGGCGACCGCGCAGGAGCCCGCGATGCCGATGAGGCTGAAGATCAGGATGATGATGACCTGGGCAGCCTTGCCCTCGGCGAAGTAGTGCTGCGCGACGCCGAAGTAGTAGACGATGATGGCGCCGATGAACGCCTCGAGGATCAAGATGAACTTGATCTGGGTGACGAGGTACGTCTTGCAGGTCTCGTAGATCAGCTCGCTGATCTCGAGCATCGACTTGTGGACCGGCGCGTTCTTGAGCTGCATGTAGATCATGAGCCCGAAGAGCATGCCGAGCGCGGACACGACGAGACCGCCGTAGAGCAGCGACGCGCCGGACGAGCCGCCGAGGAACGTCGCGATCGACGTGTCGGCCAGGTTCGGGACGATCAGGCTCGCTTCGCCACCGTGGTGGACGGGCGGCGCCGCGGTCGCGCCGGCGACGGCGGCCGCGTTCGGCGGCGCGGCGGCATGCTGCGCGAGAGCCGGGATGGCAGTGAAGAGTGAGAACAGGAAGCCCGCGGCTCGGGTGAGCCAGAGGCTTGCGCGCGTACGAGACATCATGGACCGAGTCCTCTCCGAGTAGGCAAGGGAGCTCGGGGTGGACTTGCCAGGCCCCTCGCGCCCGCGACTCGAGGGGTTGGCCGCCTGGCAGAGATCCCTCTTCTTCGAGGAAATCCGAGCAGACGCTTCAGCACGCCTCGCCTCGGGGGCGACTCTTGACGGAGCCACCGGTCCGAGGTGCGCGGGCTCATACCACGCGATCCGGCGACGGGAAAGGGGTCCTCCTGCGCCTTCACGTCGCTGACGCGGCCGGCGCGACCGGAGGTGACATTCTCGTGACGAGTCGGGGGGTTGCTCATCGAGGGATCTCGAATCGCGAAGCGCGGCTGGTGGGGGCGTGCCGGGCCGCGCGGATCCCGCCGGCGGCGCGCGGGGTACGTGCGTTGCGAGGGGCGGAGCCGTGCCGCCCCACGCTCGTCTCCTCACCGGCCTCGGATCGGGCCTCCTCCTCTCTCTCCTCGCCCTCACCGCCTGCGGGGACGGGACGACCTCCGGGAGCGGCCCCGACCCGTCGGGCGGGTCCCCCTCCCCCGAGGCGGCGGTCGAGGACGGCGCCCAGGCGCAGTCCGTCCACGAGTGCGCGCCGGCGGTGATGCCGGTCGAGCGTCCCGGGACGCCGACGTGCCCGATCGCAAAGCCCGACCTTCCCGACGCGTTCGACGCCGCGCTCGCGGCCGCCGGCACCGATCGCTGCGCGCTCTCCTACTCCCCGCTCGACGCGTACAACAAGAACCCCGACCCGCATCGGCTTCCCTTCTTCGACGACGTGCACGATCACGCGATGCGCGCGCCTTACTTCGCGCGCCGGCTCGTCGGGAAGCTCGACGAGGCGTCGGCCTCCACGCGGCCGGTGACGGGCGCCCTCCAGGTCGCGGCGTTCGGGTTCGGGAGCAACGCCGCGCCGTGCGTCGACACGTTCGATGTCGATCCGGAGCAGCCGCTCGCGCGCGCGGTCGCGAAGGTGATCCGCACGGGAGGCGGCACCCCGGACGACACCGCGCTCGAGGCCGACGCCGCCGACGTGCCGCGCGACCTCCAGATCGAGCTCGCGCAGATCGTGCTGGCGGCGGACGAAGCGCAGAAGGCGTGGAACGCGCTCGCCGCGCGCATCTCGCCCGCGCACCTCCACGAGCTCGGTCGCGCGCACGGCATCCTCCTGCCGACGATCACCGGCGGCGCCGACGTGCGAAACGACGAGATCGAGCGCGCGTACGCCAGCTTCGACGTCGCAGCGCTCGTCCGCGCCGCGGCCGCCCTCTCCCTCCGGATCGAGCGTACGACCCTCGCACGCTTCACGGGGCTCCGCGGCTTCTCCTTCGAGCAAGAGACGCCGCTCGGCCGGATCGTCGTGAAGGATGCGGAAGCGCACGTTCACGCCGCCGGCACGCACGTGCTCCTCGCCGTCGACACCGGCGGCGACGACACGTACCTCTTCCCCGCCGGCGCGGTCGACGCGTGGCACGACGGGGAAGGCAACCACCACGTCGGCCTCGCGATCGATCTCGAGGGCAACGACACCTACGGCTACGACGCCGTCCCGAGCCTGCGCGACGGCACGCGGCTGCCGTCCGATTCGTACGGGCGATCGACGCCGACGACGACGGTGGACAAGGGCATCGGCCCCGTCTCGCTCTCCGAGACGCTCCGCCAGGGCGCGGCGCGCCTCGGCTTCGGGATGCTCTTCGATCTCGGTCGCGGCAAGGACCAGTACCGCTCGCTCCTCACCTCGCAGGGCTACGGCGTCGCCGGCGTCGGCGTCCTCTTCGACGACGGCGGCGACGACGAGTACCGCGGCGAGGCCGCGGTCCAGGGCGCGGCGCACCTCGGCGTCGGCCTCCTCCTCGATCAGGGTGGCGACGATCGCTACCGCTCCTACAGCCAGACGCAGGGCTTCGGCGCGAGCCGGAGCGTCGGCATCCTCTACGACGCCGACGGGTCCGACTCGTACGTCGCCGACAACGGCGATCCCGCCGACGGCGGCGACCCGCTCTACTGGACGATCCAGCGGCCCGGGAAGGGCAACAACTCGTTCGCGCAGGGCGCGGCGTGGGGTCTCCGCGGCTCCGGCGAGTGGCCGAACATGTCCGGCGGGCTCGGCGTCCTCCGCGATCGTCGCGGCAACGACGTCTACGAGGCATCGGTCCAGGCCCAGGCCTCCGCCTACTGGTACGGCACCGGCATCCTCGCCGACGGCGCGGGCAACGACAGCTACGACGCCCGCTATTACGTGCAGGGTGCAGGTGCTCACTTCGGCCTCTCGGTCTTCCTCGAGGACGACGGCGACGATCGGTACAACCAGAAGCTCGTGCCGACCGCGACCTCGATCGGCGTCGGCCACGATCGGAGCGTCGCGTGGCACGTCGACCTCGGCGGCAACGACAGGTACCGCGCGCCCGTCCTTTCCCTCGGCTCGGGCAACGCGAACGGGATGTCCTTCCTCGTCAACGTCGGCGGCCACGACGTCTACGAGGTCCCCTCGGACCTGACGCTCGGCGCAGCGAGCCTCTCGCAGGAGTGGTTCGACGCGTGCCCTTCGTGCACGAAGGTCGCGACGACCGGCATCTTCCTCGATGTCGGCGGCACCGATCTCTACAAGGGCCCGTTCGATCCGGCGCGCACCGACGGCTCGTCGTGGTCGGTGAAGAAGTCTCCGGCGGCGTGGAACGCGCTCGAGCAGAGCTCGGGCAGCGACGTCGGGAGCGGAGAAGTGTCGTTGCCCTGACCCACGACCGCGTGTTCGCTTCGGTCGAGATCGGGTGCGGGTGCGGGTGCGGGTGAGATCGAGCAACAGACGCGCCCCCGCAGATCGCGCGGCGCCCGATTGCCCATTGCCAGTCGCCGGTTGCCCGTTCGCTGTTTCTCTCTCTCTCGACGGGATGCCCCAGGGTGGATGACCCATTCCCCACCCCTTCCGGCACCACCCCACGCGAACAGCCCCACGAGACGCGACTGCTCGCGCGGGCACGACGGATGCAGTCGGACGCGACGTGCGCTTCGCCTCCTTCGTCTCGTCTGCCCTCGTCGTCGTGCTCGGAGCATGTGCGGCTCCGCCCGCGGAAGAGGACACGTACGAGTCCACGCGCTTCGATGGTCTGACCGAGAACGACGCGGAGGCCGCGGCCGCCGCGTTCCTCGCCCACCACGACGCGCTCGGCACCGACTTCGAGCGGCTCGAGGGAGAAGGCGCTGCTCCGCGCGCGGACGTCGAGACGCGAGGGCTCCGAACGTCCAGCGTCGCCGAGGACCTGAGCACGCTCGCGTCGACGCCGGGGACGTGGGCCTACGAGGTCGTGCGCGTGAGCCCGACGGGCGAGAAGAAGACGCTCGCTTCGTCGAACGCCGAACGGGCCGTGATGGGCGCCTCCACCTTCAAGCTCTTCACCGGGTGGACCGCGTTCGCGAACAAGGCAGCCGGCTCCGCGACGCTGACGACGATGCTCCGCATGAGCGACAACCGGCTCGCGCAGCTCGTCATGTGCCAGAACGGCGAGAAGCTCGGTCGCTGGGACGCTCCGTGCGTCGCGCGCGAGAACCCGACGACGGCGATGCGGATGCCCGACGCGATCCGCGCGAGCGAGGACTTCCTCGCGCGCGACGGCGTGCGGTTGTCGTCGTCCTTCGACATGCGCGACGGCGCGGGCCTCGTCGAGGCCGCGACGCTCTCCGTCGACGACCTCGTCACGCTCCTCCTCCGCATCCATCGCGACCCGCGCGCGCCCACGTTCCGCGGAATGCTCGCGCAGCCGGGCGTCTCGTCGACGCTGCGCTCTCGCTTCCGCGGCCTCGAAGGAAAGCTCTTCGCGAAGACGGGCACGTACAACGACTGGGGCGGCGGCGTGAAAGCGCTCGCCGGCTACGCGATGCTCCCGAGCCGAGCGACGCTCGTCTTCGCCGTGATCGGCAACGGCGTCGGCGACGCGAATCGCGCGATGACGGCGATCGAGCGCGCGATGACGGACGTCATCGCGCACGCCGACGCCGAGCGCTGAGGCGTTCTCCACAGGACGCGGCGTCCTCGCCGCAGCTCCCGGAGTGAATCGCGGAGTGTTCGACGCGCGTGCCCCGTGCGGGTCCTCCGCGCGTCGTCGCGCGTCGATCGGTCGAACGGGAGTGCGGGTCGTCCGAGGCCAACCCCTCGAAAACGGCCGCGCACGCGCAGGTGACGGGCGCGTGACGCGACGCCGCAATCAAACCGTGTTCTCAAACGAAGAACCAGGGTGTTCCTGCCGTGTTTATATTCGAAGTTCAATATCCATTGTTATCCCCAGCCCAGGTGGTCGAGCGCGAGACCGCAACGCATTCCGAGCCGGAATTTGCAGACGATCGGCGATCAAGCCTCGGAGGAGAGGCTCCGTGCTGTGGACAACCTTGTGGATAAAAAAAAGTGATTGAGGCGTGATTTTTTGGTTGAGTGTCTCGAGGCGGTCAGGCATAACTCGCTCATGAAGTTCGCGGCACATCGGGCCGCGGGCTCTCGGTCGTAGAAGCCGTCAGGGCACTGCGGTCGGGGAGGAAGAGGCGAGACATTCCGTTCTCGTCATCGACTCTTCCCCGACCGAGCCACGCGGGCGTGCTTGGGGCGTCAGTCCCAGGTGCGTGAGTCGCTCCCGAAAGGGACGATCACCGCGGGTTCCAAAGGTGCTCGCTCTCCGAAATCGCGGTCTGTCGGGGCTCGTCCCCGCTCGCTCGCGTCTCGCAATGCCCGACCAACGGCACTTCTCCACATCCTGTGGAGAACGTGTGGGCGGCGCGAGAAGGAGGCCGGCTCGGGTCGACCAGGAGAAATCCTGGCGCAGGCTCGAGCACGTGACGGTGGAAGGCACCCTGGTCTCCAGGAAGGTGTCGCTCTTCGCGGGGCGGCATCGGAGCGGAGTCCTCGGCCGGTCCGTCTCGTCTGCAGTGGGTCTCCTCCCCTGCGGGCGGTCGCGCCGGCGACAACGGGGTGTCCCCTGGACGCCGAGGAGGGGAACGTCGTCGGCGTACGCGAAAAAAGGCGTACGCAACCGATCCGGGCGGCACCGCCCGCACCGCGTATCGGGGACACGTCCTTCGCTCGGTCCAGGGACCCGCGCACCGTCACGCCACGCTTTCGGTTCGGCGCAGGCTCGCTCGCAAGAGCGCGCCGTCGCAGTCCGGAGGCACCTCGGGACCCTCGCAAGAGATCCTCGAGGGAGGCGCGGAGCGGGCCAGGTTCGAGCTCGGGCAAACCGGATTTCTCCGGAGGAACCGAGCGCGGGACTGGGTCGTCCGGATGCTGCGCGGCTCGCCGTGTCCCAGCGCTCGAGATCTTCGGATCGCGAGAGGCCTGAGGCATCAGAACCGGGACGGAGGTTGCGGCCTCCTTCCACGTACGCGAGGACATGTAGAGCCCCGGGCCAGTGCTCGTACGTCGTGGCAGTTGCAGAAGTCGTCAGGCGTCGTCGGGTCTCGAATAAGCTCGCGTGTCGCCCTCCCAAAAGAGGACCGGCGCGAGTGAACGGGGGCCTAGCACGGGGCGGGCTCCGGCAGTCGGCATCGCAAGATGCTCTCTCTGTCGGGGTCGGCGTCGCGCGAAAGGACGAACGAGATCCGGACCGCGCCGTGGAACCAGGGCGCGGGATCGGTGAAGTCCCAGGGTGACGTGAGAGCGTCACTCGACGGTTCGAGGGTCTCGCAAGGGACCCGCGGGTCGTGGGACCGGGGTGAGAGCTCGCAAGGGCGCTCGCCACCGGATCCTGGGAAGGGCTCCCTGACGATGGAAGGCACCTCGGGTCGTCACGCACCGCGCTCTTTCACGAGAGCACGGGCCAGGCGGCCTCGGCTCCACTCTCGCTGATTCATTCCGACCGGCGCGCCTCGTGCGAACACGAGCGCGTCGCGACCCACGGGCGAAGGTCCGGGGCGATCGGCAGCCGAGAGCGGAGCGACAGGGGTGTCAGAGGCACGGTCTCCTCGAGCGCCTCGGGTCGAACAGGCCCTTGGTCGCGGCAGCCGGGTGGAATTCCCGACGCGCGACGAATGCGTTCCAGGCAAGACCCGCCGAAGCGATGGCGAGTGTCGTGAAACACTCCCTTCCCTGGTCGTGTCGCGCGGAGCCCAAACTCCTCGCGGCCAGCACGCGGCGCAAGCCGCGGAGACTCACCAGGAACGCACGAGGCACGGGTACACGCAGTTTCGTTCGGGTGGCAGAAGTCGATCGGACGCATCGCGCGTCTTGGTCGCCGAGGAGTCGCAAGGCTCCGCGGCGAACGCAGGGCGCTAGCCGGAAGGATGCTCGTAGCCTCGTCTGACGAGAGGCGCGCGCGGAGAGATGGCGAACCGGTGCGCAGGCACGTTCACGACCGTATAGGTCTCGATCGTGCCTGATTCGTGGGTCTCGGCTCGCGGGTTCTCGATACGACGGAAGGCGCTCTCGGGCCTCTCCGCAGACATCTAACCGTGTCTGCGGAAATCAGAGGTCCTACGGCTCGCAGGTCAATCCGCTCTCGAGGGTCACCTCCGCAAGGAGAAGACCATTGAATCCGGCGGACAGCGCATCGGTCGACGAGGAGGTCGGTCGGGCGTGCCAGCGAGTGACGACGAGAGCGTCAGAGGTCGACACGGTTCGGTGAAGGCTCCGCGAGGTCCCAGAAGGACCGAGAGGGGTCCGCATCCTCGGCGCTGAAAAGGCGCCGGACCAGAGGTGCGCCGGACGCGTGCGTGGCCGAAGCTGGCGGCAGCGAATAGCTCCGCTGACCCTCCCCCTCCCTGACCGCGCGAACGGCCGGGGTCGAGGTCGAAGGCATCCGAAGCGAAGGCGACGATGGCGCTGGTGACGCGGGTCACCGAGCGCGCTGTCCGAGAGGGCGACCACGGAAGGTCGCGATGGGGCCCTAAGAAGCTCCCCCGAGGAAAGCGAACGACGACGAGGGCGGCCGGGTGACCGGCGCGCCCTCGTCGCCTTTTTGTCGTCGCGCGGGGAATCGTTGCAGCCCCAACGTTCCTTTCCGGTGGCGAAGGAAGAACGCTCGTGTTGCCTGGTCCGAGCACGTGCCGGGTACCCCCCGAGAGAGAGGCGTCGCGAGGGGCGGCGCTTCGACCCGCGGAGGGATACATGGTGGGAACGCGCACGCTCGTCGGGGTGCTCTCGGTCTCGATCGCCGCCGCATTCGTCCTCGCATGTGGAGATGCCGCGTCTCCGAACGCGCTGACCGGCCGCGGCAACGTCTCGCCGAACGGAACGACGGAGTCGAACGTCCCCGCCGAAGGTGACGCGAGCGCACCCGACGAGGGGATCAACACGACCGGCGCCGGCGCGGGTACCGGCGCGAACACGGGACTGCCCTGCGACGTGCAGCAGCTGCTCGAGAACCGCTGCATCGGCTGTCACCTCACGGCGCCGCCGGGAGCGCTCCTCACGTACGCCGATCTGACCGCCCCCTCGAAGAGCAGCCCGCAGAAGTCGATGGCACAGGCCGCGCTCGAGCGGATGAAGAGCACGACGTCGCCGATGCCGCCTGCGCCTGCCGTCCCACCCACCGCGCAGGAGATCGCCGTCTTCGAGAAGTGGGTCACAGCCGGGACCCCGATGGGAACCGCATGCACCGCGGCGAGCGACGCGGGCGCGCCGGCGGCGAACATCTACAACACGCCGCTCGTGTGCACGAGCAAGACGACGTGGACCGGCGGCAACAACGAGTCGCCGCTCATGCGCCCGGGCGGCGCGTGCATCACGTGTCACACGATGCGCAGCGGCCCGGCCTTCACGATCGCCGGCACCGTCTACCCGAGCGCGCACGAGCCGAACGACTGCAACGGATCGAACGGCGCGGGGCTCACCGTCGTCGTCACCGACGCGAACGGCGTCGTCACGAACGTGCCGGTGAACAGCGTCGGCAATTTCTACACGCGCACGCAGGTCGCGGCGCCGTTCAAGGTCAAGGTCGTCTCCGGCGCGAAGGAGCGTGCGATGGCGGGGACGCTCACGGCCGGCGACTGCAACAGCTGCCACACCGCGACGGGCGTGAACGGCGCCCCCGGCCGGATCATGGCGCCCTGACGGCGTGACAAGGCGGGCTCCCAGGAGATAGGGTTCCGCCCGTCATGGGCGATTCGAACCGCGAGAGCAACCCCGCGCTCCTCGACAACGTCGACGGCGGCTGGGAAGAAGACGAGAACGAGAGCGCGTCGAGCGAGGCCGACATGCGCGCCTCGACGCCCGACATCGCCGCGGTCGACTCCGCCTGGGGCGATGAAGACGACGAAGAGGAGGAGGAGGAGGCCGAGGAGCCGCTTCCGGACGAAGCGCTCGATCCCGTCGCCTACGCGGCCGCGAAGAAAGCGCGCGAAGAGCGCGAAGAAGCCCGCCGCCAGCGGCGGAAGCTCCGCGCCGAAGCGAAGCGCCAGAAGCAGAAGGAGCGCGCCGAGGCCGCCCGCCAGAAGCAGAAGGCGAAGCAGAAGAAGAAGCCCGGCGCGCGCCCGACGCCCGCGGAGCTCGCGGAGCAGACCGAGCGCGAGGCGAAGAAGCGCCGGAAGGATGAGGCGCGGAAGGCGCGCGAAGAAGCCGCCGCCGCGCGCGGGGTCGCCGCCGAGGACGACGCGCTCGCGACCGACGTCGAGCGGAGCTTCACCCGGAAGGCGGCGCCGGCGCCGCGCGCGAAGGCCGACTCGCGCGCGGAGAAGATCGCGAAGAGCGCGCCGCCCTGGCACTTGCTCGGCCTCGTGCTCCTCGTGCTGCTCGCGGCGGCCGCGCTGTTCGCCGTGACCCGCCGCTGAGCGTCGACCTGCGGAAGGGCGTCGCGGTTCGCTAGAAGCCGCAGCGGTATCCCGCGTAGTCTGGCCAGATCCCCCGCACGCCTATCGCGCGGGGGCGCGGAGGGCCGTGACCATGCTGCAGCGTCGTGTGTCGGGGATCGGGGTGCTCGGAGCCGTCGTCGTCGCCTGGGCCGGGTGCGCGCCACCGCCCCCGGCTCCTCCGCCGACGCCCGAGTTCGACGCGAAGGCGGTCTTCCGCGATCTGGCGCGGGGCTCCTCGCGCCCGATGGTGGTCGACTGGACGCCCGACGACCGCGCGGCGCTCGAGACGCGCGCGAACCGCGGCGCGATCCTCGTGCGCTTCACGGAGGAAGGCATCGAGCCGATGTGGGACTGCGTCGTGCCGGATGCAGGTCGCTACGAGTACACTGGCGTGAGCCCGAAGCGCGATCACGTCGACGCACGCTCGACCGCCGAGCTCGCGGCGAACTTCCCGGCCGGCTTCGCGAAGTTCCAGGCGATGATGAAGTCCGGGCAGGCGCTCAGCGCCGAGGTCCGCATGATCGGCGTCGCCGAGCTCAACCGCCTGAGCATCCGCAAGGCGGACCTCCCGCGCGGCTGCGAGCGCGCGACCCACTTCGTCAAAGAGCTCACGATCGGCGGGTTCCAGTTCGGCGCGGCCGCGGAGCGCGCGGCAGGCGCGGGCGCGAGCGCGTTCGGCGCCGGGGCGGAGGGCGGCTATGCCGGCGTGTCGAACCGCATCACGGAAGAAGGCGACTTCCGGGTCTGCGAGAGCGCCGACCCCGACTCGCGGACCGCGCCCTCGCGGTGCAAGGGGATCCTCCGCATCCGCCTCGTGCCGATCGACCAGGACGCGACGCAGGTCGCGCAGACCTGCGGCGCGGGCCTGCGCTGGGACGGCCGCGCCTGCGTGCAGATCGCGAAGACCGTGAAGGGCGCGTCGCCCGCGTCGCTCACGGCTCAGCCTGCGTTCGAGTGCACGAAGGGCAACGCGCGCGAATGCCTCACGCAGTGCAAGGAGGGCAACGCCGCTTCGTGCACGTTCGCGGCCCAGGCGATGGTAGCCGCGAAGCAAGGCTCGCTCGACGAGATCAAGACGCTCTATCAGGTCGCCTGCAAGGGCAAGCACTACGAGGGCTGCTCGGGTCTCGCCGACGTGCTCACCTACGAGTCGAAGGAGTCGGAGGCGGCGACGCTCTACGGCGTCTCCTGCCTCAACGGATTCGCGGGCGCCTGCACCAACTACGGCGTGAGCGTCTACTTCGGCCGCGGCGGCACGAAGGAGGATCGCGCGCTCGCGTTCAAGCTCTGGGAGCGCGCGTGCCGCCTCGGCGACTTCGTCGCGTGCTCGAACGCCGGCGTCATCGTGCGCAAGGGCGAAGGCGGCATCGCGCGCAACGACGTCCTCGCGCGCCAGCTCTTCGACGTGGCATGCCGGAACAACGATCCGGGCGGATGCTCGAACCTCGGGAGCATGTTCGAGAACGGCATCGGCGGCGCCCAGGACAAGAACGAAGCCTTGCGCCTCTACATGGGCGCCTGCGAGAAGAACAACCCGGCCGCGTGCGTGACCGCCGGGCTCCTCATCGAAGAGAGCAACCCCGCAGACAAGGCGCGCGTCGCGAAGGCGCTCTCGCTCTACGAGAAGGCGTGCGACCTCGACATCAAGGGCGACGGCTGCGCGTCGTTCGCGGAGAACAAGGCGCTGCTCGGGCAATACTACTCCGACGTCCAGCTCGATCGCCGGTCGTGCGACGGCAGCACGCAGTCCGAGCTCGGCTGCTTCAACGCGGCGTTCGTCTATGCGAACGAGAAATCCGGATTCTCGAACATGCAGAAGATGGCCGACCGCGCCAAACGCACGTGCAAGAGCGCCGGCGTGAAGAAGGCGGTCTGCGCCAACTTCCGCTGACCGGACAAGCCCGGTTGATGCGGCGCGCCGGCGAAAACGTGGTAAGGGCCCGCGCATGAAGCGCACCCTTCCCTTCCTCGGTTTCGTCGTCTCCGCCATCGTCCTCGCGGCGTGCTCTGGTGATCAGGGTCCGCAGGGCGAGCAGGGACCGCCCGGCGCCGGCGCTCCGAGCATCAGCGGCATCGTGCCCGGCCGTGCGTACCTCGCGCGCAAGGTCGACGTCACGATCAGCGGCTCCGGGACCAACTGGGCCGAGAACACCACCGTCGACTTCGGCGCGGGCGTCACGGTCGACAAGGTCACCGTCGCGAGCCCGACCGCGATCGTCGCGAGCATCACCGTCGCCGACTCCGCCGCCGCCGGTCCGCGCGACGTCACCGTCACCGCGGGCGACGTCGTCTCGACCTACAAGGGTGCGTTCTCGGTCGAGTCGCCGCTCGCGCTCACGGTGAAGGGCACGGCCGCGCAGGGCTCCGTCTTCTTCGTCACCGCGCAGGGCCGTGACCTCTCGACGCCGTTCGACACGACGGCGGAGAGCTCGCTCTTCAGCGCGCCGGTCTTCAAGGGCATCAGCATCAAGGACATCCCCGGCGCGATCGTGCAGGTCTCGGACGTCTCGCTCTACAAGGTCGAGCTCGCCGTCATCGTCGACGTGACGACGGCGCCGGGCGTGAAGCCGCTCTCGCTCCTCAGCGGCGTCGAGGGCACCGAGCAGATGCCGTTCCCGTACCCGCAGGGCGTCGACATCGCAGCCCGCAAAGCCGACGCCCTCGCGCTCGGCACGCCCGTCAACGTGACGGTCGCGAAGCCGTTCGAGTCGAAGCTCTTCCAGTTCACGCCGACCGCGGGCCTCGGTCTCGTCGACCTCGTCGTCACGAGCAAGGACGCCGAGTTCGCGCCTTCGGCGATCATCCTCTCGAAGAGCGGCAAGTTCCAGGAGGCCCTCACCGGCTTCGCGAAGGCTTCGACGCTCCTCTCGACGTCGGCCGACCCGCTCTACGTCGTCGCCCTCGACACGAGCGGCGCGACGGGCGACTACTCGATCACGGCCAAGTCGCAGACCGCGACGAGCGCGCAGGAAGCGGCCGACAACGAGTCCTCCGCCGCCGCCCAGGCGCTCGCGACGCTCCCCGCGATCGTCACGAACGGCTCGCTCTCGAGCGACACCGACGCGGACTGGTACTCCGTCACGGCGACCGCCGGCGACGTCGGCAAGAAGCTCCGCGTCCTCACCGCGGCCGGCGACGCGCAGGCCGACACGGTCGTCGAGGTCTTCGGGTCCGACGGCACGACCGCGATCGGCGAGGCGACCGACGACAACTATCACGAGAACTTCGTCAGCCCCGCGATCGCGGCGGCCGGCACGTACTACGTGAAGATCTCGTTCAGCAAGCAGAGCAAATGGGCTTCGAACGCGTCGAAGTACCAGCTCGCCGTCCGCTTCGAGTGAGCCGGAGCGCGCGGCTGCGCGCGCTCTCTGGGTAGGTCACTCCGCCGGCTGGGTCGCGGGCGCATGCGCCTGCGACCTCGCCGCGGTCACGTTCGCGAGCCACGTCGACACCGCCGGAAGGACGAACAGCGTCAGCAGCGTCGAGCTGACGAGCCCGCCGATCACGACGGTCGCGAGCGGGCGCTGCACTTCGGCGCCCGCGCCGGTCGCCAGCGCCATCGGCACGAACCCGAGCGACGCGACGAGGGCGGTCGTGAGCACCGGCCGGAGGCGCGAGCGCGCCGCGGACAGCGCGGCCTCCACGGGCGTGTCGCCGTGCTCGCGTCGGCGCTCGATCGCCGTCACGAGCACGAGCCCGTTCAGGACCGCGACGCCGAAGAGCGCGATGAACCCGATCCCGGCCGAGACGCTGAGGGAGAGGCCACGGAGCGCCATCGCCGCGATCCCGCCGGAGACCGCCATCGGCACGTTCACGAAGATGAGGAGCGCCGGCCCGAGACGGCCGAAGGTCGTGACGAGGAGGACGACGATGAGCGCGAGCGCGATCGGGACCACCACCGCGAGCTGCTTGGCCGCGCTCCGGAGCCGCTCGTACTCGCCGGCCCACTCGGTGAAGTAGCCGACCGGCAGCTTCACGTCGCGGTCGAGCGCCTTCTCCGCCTCGGTGACGAACGAGCCGATGTCGCGACCACGCACGTTGAGCTGCACGGTGATGCGGCGCTGCATGCGCTCGCGCCCGATCTGCGACGGGCCAGGCGTCACCTCCACCTTCGCGAGCTGGCCGAGGGGCACGAGGTTCCCCGCTTCGTCCTGGACCGGGAGCGACGCGATCGCCTGCGGATCCTTCCGGCCCTCCTCCGAGACGCGGACGCGGATAGGGTAGCGGACGTTGCCCTGGACGATCTCGCCGACGTCGATCCCGCCGACGGCGGCGACCGTGTCGGTGACCGCTTGTGCCGGCACGCCCGCGCGCGCGATCAGCTGGCGATCGGCCGTCACGGTCAGCGTCGAGAGACCCGCGATCTGCTCGGCGCGCACGTCGCGTGCGCCCGGGATCCCGCGGAGCGTGCGAACCATCGCGTCGGCATGCTGGCGGAGCTCGCCGAGGTCGCTTCCGTAGAGGTGGAGCGCGAGGTCGCTCTCGATCCCGGCGAGGAGATCGTTCGTGTTCATCTCGACCGGCTGCGTCCACGAGAAGCCGGCCCCCGGGACGTTCTCGCGGAGCGCCTTGTCGAACGCGTCGGAGAGCTCCTCGCGCGTCTTCGCCGTCGTCCACTCGCTGCGCGGCTTCAGCATGACGTAGACGTCGGTCATGTTCATGCCCATCGGGTCGATCGCGATCTCGGCGCGGCCGGTGCGGCTCACGACGCTCGTGACCTCGGGGAACGTCTTCAGCGTCGTCTCGACCTGACGCGTCTGCTCGAGCGCCTGCGCGAGCGACACGGAAGGCAGGCGCACCATCGCGGAGACGATCGTCCCCTCGTCGAGCTTCGGGAGGAACTCGCGCCCCATCTGCGAAGCGCCGATGACGCTCGCGACGAAGAGGACGACGCTCACGGCCGCGATCGCCTTCGGCCACTTCACCGCGCGGACGAGGAGCGGCTCGTAGACCTTCTGCGCGGCGGTGACGACGCGGCTCGGCGCGTCGTGCGCGTCCTTCGGGAGGAGCGCCGAGGCGAGCGCGGGCACGAGCGTGAGGGAGAGGACGAACGCTGCGGCGAGCGCGAAGAGTACGGTCAGCGCCATCGGCCGGAACATCCGGCCCTCGATGCTCTGGAGGGCGATGATCGGGACGTAGACGAGCGCGATGATGAGCTCGCCGAACGCCGTCGCGCTCCGGACCTCGCGCGCGGAGGCGACGACGACGGCGCGCCGCTCGGCGTCGTCGAGCGGGCGCCCGAGCGCTTCGCGCCGCTCGGCGAGATGGCGGAGCGCGTTCTCGACGATGATGACCGCGCCGTCGACGACGAGGCCGAAGTCGATCGCGCCGAGGCTGACGAGGTTCGCCGGGGTGCCGGTCGCCCACATCCCGAGGAAGGCGCCGAGGAGGGCGAGCGGGATCGCGAGCGCGACGACGATCCCCGCGCGGAGGTTCGCGAGCATCAGGAAGAGGACGACGACGACGAGGACGCTCGCCTCGAGGAGGTTCGTCGAGACGGTGTGGATCGTGCGGTCGACGAGGTCGCGGCGGTCGTAGTAGGCGTCGATCGTGACGCCCTTCGGTAACGACTTCTGGATGTCGGCCGCCGCCTTCGCGATGTCGGCGACGACCTCGCGCGAGCTCGCCCCGCGCAGCATGAGGACGACGCCGACGACGGCCTCGTCCTTCCGTCCGTCGCGCGTGACGGCGCCGTAGCGGACGATCGGGGCCTCGTGGATCTCGCCGAGATCGCGGAGGTAGAGCGGCGTCCGCTCCTTCTTGCGCTCCACGACGACGTCGCCGAGCTCGCGCGCGTTCTTGATCCGGCCCTCGGCGCGGACGGTGACGAACTCGCGCCCGTCCTGATACCAGGCGCCGCCGGCCGCGACGTGGTTCTTCCGGATCGCTTCGACGATCTCGCTGACGTCGACGCCGTTCGCGGCGAGCTTCTTCGGGTCGATCGCGAGCTCGAGGCTCCGCGCCTCGCCGCCGAACACGTTCACCTCGACGACGCCGGGCACGAGCCGCATGCGCGGCGCGATCTGCCAGTCGAGGATGCTCCGGCGCTCCATCAGCGGGAGGTCCCCCTTCACCTCGAAGTGGTAGACCTCGCCGAGGCCGCTCGAGATCGGGCCCATCTGCGGCGTGCCGTAGTCGCTCGGGATGTTGCGCCTCGCTTCGGCGAGGCGTTCACCGACGTGCTGGCGCGCGGCGAGGAGCGGCGTGTCCTCCGAGAAGACGAGCGTCACGACCGAGATGCCGGATCGCGAGATGCTGCGCACCTCCTCGAGACCAGGGATGCCCGCCATCGCACGCTCGACCGGCACCGTCACGTAGGTCTCGACGTCGACGGGACCGAGCGAGGCCGCAGGCGTGAGCACCTGGACCTGGACGTTCGTGACGTCGGGCACGGCGTCGATCGGCACCTTCGTCCCCGCGACGATGCCGAGGAGGACGAACACCGCCGAGAGCACGAAGACGACCGCGCGATGCGCGACGCTCCAGGCGATCAGCCGGTCGATCAATCGTTCGCCCCCATCTGGGACTTGAGGGCTTCGCTCTTCAGGATGAACGCGCCGTCGACGACGACGGGCTCACCGTCGGCGACGCCTCGCTTGATCTCGACGTCGTCCTCGATGTCGTCGCCGCGCTCGACGGGGCGGAGCTCGTACTTGCCCTTCTCCTTCTCGACGAAGACGAAGGGCTGACCGTCGATGTTCTGGATCGCGCTCTTCGGGACGACGACCGCGTTCGGCGTGCCGCCGTCGGTGACGGACGCGGCGGCTCCGAGGATGCGCGCCGAAGCGGTGAGGCCCGGCTTGAGCGCGCCGTCGGGGTTCGGCAGCACGATCCGCGCCTCGAGGACATGCCGCTCGGGATCGACGACCGCGCCGAGCTGATCGACCTTGCCCTCGAAGGTGCGTCCGGGGAACGCGATCGACGTGACCTTCACGTCGTCGCCGACGTGGACCTTGCCGAGGTCGCGCTCGTAGATGTCGACCTGGAGCCAGACCTGCTCGGTCTCGCCGACGACGACGAGCGTGTCGGTCGGGCCGACGGGCTGGCCGACGCGCGCGTCGAGCTGGAGGACGGTGCCCGCGATCGGCGCGACGAGCGCCACCGACTGCCCCGCCGCTCCGGCGCCGAGGCCGAGCGTCGCGAGCCGGTCTTCGGCCGCGCGGAGCTGCGCCTGCGCGGTCGCGTGCTCGGCCTGCGCGACGAGGAGCGCGCGCTCGCTCGAGGCGCCGCCCTGGACGAGACGGTTCTCGCGGTCGAGCTCCGCCTTCGCCTGCGCGAGCCGCGTCTTCGCGGAGAGGAAGTCGGCGCGGGCGCGGCCGACCTCGACGCTCTCGAGCGTGACGAGCACGGCGCCGCGCCCGACCTTCTGCCCTGGAACGACGGGAACGGTGCCGACGCGGCCGGCGATCGGAGGGCCGACGCGCGCGACCCGCGAAGGAACGAAGTCGATCCGCCCCGATGCGAGCACGCTCGAGCGGCGCGGCACCGTCCGCGCCTTGCCGATCGCGAGATGCGCGGCGGCGAGGGCCTTGTCGCCGAGCTTCACGTCGACGCCGTCTTCCTTCGTCTCCTTCGTGACCTCCGCCGGAGGCTTCTCCTTGCACGCTGGAGACGCGGCCCCCAGCGCGACGAGGGACGCGAGCGCGAGCGCTGCCGAGCACAGGGAGTGGGAGCGTTCGGGCATGACCAAGGGGCCGCACAACGCGGCCACGTCATGATAGCGTGCCGCCCGTGGGGTCACGCCAAGAAGCTGCGGGACGAGGCCGCCGCGACGGTCGCCGACGAGGCCGCGGTCGAGCGCTGCGCGCGCGCGCCTGGCTCGTCCAGGCTATCGCGCTCGCGGTGATCGTCCTGCTCGGTTCGTTCGCGGTCTCGAAGAAGGTCGGCGCGCAGCCGGCGAGCAAGGGACCGAGCGCCGCAGCCGCTCCTCCGCCCGCGCCTGCGCCGAAGGAGCCGAAGGCCGCGAAGCCCGACGCGAAGGGCACGAAGCCCGACGCGAGAGCGGCGAAGGACGCGGGCGTCACCGAGGAGCCGAAGGAGGCCGCGAAGGCGGACGAGAAGACGGACGGCGGCGCCGATCCGATCGACTACGCCGTCGTCCAGACCGAAGAGGACTTCCCGAAGGACATGTCCGACGAGGAGAAGGACGCGATCGGCACGGGCAAGGTCCCGATCCACCGCGAAGGCTCTTATCGAAGCCCGTTTGCGCATCCCCGCTTCGGCGGCCCGACGAAGGTGAAGGTCGGGCTCGTCATCCGCGAGATCCGCGAGTTCAACATCCAGACCGGCGGCTTCGAGGCCGACTTCTTCCTCTCGCTCACGGGGGACAAGGATCTCCCGACCCTGAACCCCGTCTTCACGAACGGCCACGAGGTCACCTTCACGCCGCTCGCGGACACGCCGACGTTCAAGGTCTTTTCCGTCACGGGGAAGTTCACGACCGAGATCGATCTGCGGAAGTACCCGTTCGACGTCCAGGCCCTCGAGCTCGCGTTCGAGGACTCGAAGGCGGGCATCGATCAGCTGATCTTCGAGCCCGATCCGAACCGGACCTCGCTCGACTCGTCGTTCAAGCTCGCGAGCTTCGGCGTCGGCGGCGTCGGCGCCCTCGCCTACAAACACAAGTACCCGCCGCGCTTCGACCGGGACGACCTCTACGTGTCCCGCTACAAGTTCACGCTCACGGTCGACCGCTTCGCGACGAGCGCCGCCTTCAGCGTCTACGTCCCGGCGCTCATCATCGTGCTCATCTCGCTCACGGGCATGTGGGTCCCGCCCGAGGAGCTCGAAGTGCGCTCGAACGCCGGCGCGCCGATGCTCGCGGCCGCCGTCCTCTTCCACTACTCGCTCATCCAAGCGCTCCCGGCGACGGGCTACCTGACCGCGGCCGACAAGCTGATGCTCGGCGTCTACGTCTCGCTCCTCCTCAACATGGGGTCGACGTGGATGCTCATGCTGGGCGACGAGCGCTGGGCCGACAAGGTCTTCAAGGTCGCGCGCACGGCCGTGCCGACCATCACCTTCTTCGTCATGACCGCCGCCATCGTCGTCTGAGAGAGCCTCGATGCTGAAGATCGGAATCGCAGCTGCTGTCGCCCTCGTCGTCGGAATCGTCCTCGGCTTCTTCCTCGGTCGCTCCGCCGCAGAGAGGCAGTGGTCGCAGCCGTACGCGCAGGTCTCGCCCGCCGAAGAGCAGAAGTCCGCTTCGGCGAAGGACGCAGACCCGACCCCGAAAGCGGGCACCAAGATCCTGAAGCCGATGCCGATCGGCCGCGCCCGGATGGCGCTCGCGCAGTTCACGGGGAAGGACCCGGTCCTCGCGCCGGTCGTGGCGTTCGGCTCCGGCGACAAGGGGGTCGAGCTCCACGTCGTCCTCGAGAACAAGGGCACGTGCACGCTGAAGGAGGTCTCCGGTGTCGCCTACGGGTTCGACCCGTACGGCCGGCCGACGAAGGCGAACGCCGCCGGCGAGAACTACGTCGCCTTCACGCACAAGGGAGAGATCGCACCCGGCGCGAAGGACAACGCCGCGGCTGTCGTGAAGAACGCCGACCTCGCGACGCTGGCGCTCGCGCACGTGGACCACACCACCTGCACCGACGGGTCGACATGGTCTCGTCCCTGAGTCGGAGCGCGGTCGTCGTCGGCGCTCTCCTCGTGATCGCGACGGGCTGCCATCCCGAGAAGCGCTACGAGTCCGTCGTCCAGGTCGTCGCGAAGCGGAAGGTCGAGACCGACGCGGACGGGAAGCCGGTCGTCCTCGACATGGAGCTCGAGTGGGACCCGTGCCCGGGCGACCAGTACCAGGTCATCCGCGGCGACAAGGAGTTCGCCGCGTGCAGCGAGAAGTACGGCGTGGGCGACTACGTGCCCGTCGTCGTCCGGCACATGTGGGATCCGCGCGGCTACTACACCTGGGACATCGAGCGGGTCGGCGACTGCCCGCGCGCGATCCAGCTCGAGGCCGCAGGGTCGTACGAGAAGTCGCAGGAGTGCCACGACGTCGTCCACCACGGGCACAAGGTCGGGTTTTCGTGCAGCCGGAAGCCGTTTCGTGATCTCGTGAAGCGGTGCCCCTGGACCGCACGCGAGTGATCCGTCGAAACGAGAGGCGCCGATGAGAACGAAGGTCGCGTTCCTCGTTTCCCTCCTGCCGGCGCTGCCGCTCGTCGTCGCGCCGCCCTCCCCTGCGCTCGCACAAGAGCGGGCGACCAAGCTCGGATGGCGCGAGATCGCCGAGCGTCAGAAGCGCGAGAACGTCACGCTGCTCGCCGCGAAGCACCGCCTCGCGCAGGCGCGCGCCGACGTCATCGCGGCCGGCGTGTGGACGAACCCGAACGTCAACGTCAACGCGCTCCTCCTGACGCACGGCGCGGTCACCGGCGGCAAGCAGGAGGTCGCGGTCTCGCTCGATCAGACGATTCCGATCGCCGGTCAGGTCGGCCTCCGGCAGGACGTCGCGCGCGTGTTCTC
>JBDHVE010000026.1:0-74999 GCA_039809485.1 Polyangiaceae bacterium
CTCGCGAAGCTCGTCGGCGGCGTCGCGGTCATCAAGGTCGGCGCTGCGACCGAGACCGAGATGAAGGAGAAGAAGGCCCGCGTCGAAGACGCCCTCCACGCGACCCGCGCGGCCGTGGAAGAGGGCATCGTCCCCGGCGGCGGCGTCGCGCTCATCCGCGCGCAGTCGTCGCTCGACTCGCTCAAGCTCGATGACGAGCAGCGCTTCGGCGTCGCCATCATCCGCCGCTCGATCGAGGAGCCCCTCCGCCAGATCGTGACGAACGCGGGCCTCGAGGGCGCGATCGTCGTGAACAAGGTCAAGGAAGGCAAGGACGACTTCGGCTACAACGCGGCGACGGACTCGTACGGCAACCTCCTCGGCATGGGCGTCATCGACCCGGTCAAGGTGGTCCGCACGGCCCTCCAGAACGCGGCCTCGGTCGCGTCGCTCATGCTCACGACGGAGTGCCTCGTGGCGGAGCGTCCGAAGGAGGAGAAGGCGGCGGCGGGCGGCCACCACGGTCACTCGCACGGAGATTTCTGACGGAGCCCTTCGCCCTTCGGCGCTTCGCGCCTTCGGGCGAAGACTCCGCAGAAATTGTCTTTGTTCCGTGGGGACTACGTCCCCCTCAGGGCTTCTGACGAGCCCTTCGCCTCCGGCGCTACGCGCCTCCGACGAAGAGCTCGCAGAAGTTCCTGGTCTCGTGGGGACTTCGTCCCCCTCAGGGCCTACGCGCGCAAGCGCGCTACGGCCCTGAGCCTCCCCCTACTTGCCTTCGGCAAACCGCGCTTCGCGCGGACGAGACGAGAGAGCGGACGATACGAGAGAGGGAACGAGACGAGACTCGAGAGAAGGCCTCTCGCGCTGATGCGCGGGGGGCCTTTTTCATGGGCGTCGTGCGTCAGTGGCCGGAGGCGTGCCCTCTCCGACGGACGACGGAGACGGAAGACGCACGTCGAAGCGGGGCCACGGACGCCACCCCCGGCAGCTCGCAAACGTGTGGATTTCCGCGAGACGTGCCAGAGACGTCCATGCGGGTGGACGCACCTTTTTCGTGTTCATTCGGTGACTTCGACGCACGCTGCGCGCCGAACAACCGAGGAGGGGGGAGGTGAGCGAGGGGGTGGACCTTGCACACCCCACCCTCCCGCGCTAGAGCGGCGCCCTCGCCACGAGGGAGGCGGGGAAGGAGCTTCGCGAAGATGCGGTCTCTGAAGTCGGGTCTCGTCACGCTTGCGGTGTCCGGTGGGTTCGGGCTCGCGGCCGTCGTTGGTTGCAGCGCAGACGGCGCTTCCGTTGACATCACCGATCCCACGACGGAGCAGAATCCGACCGAGGGTGACAACACGTACCTTCCGCCGTCGTCGACTCCCGCTCCGGGCGACACGACCAAGGATGCGGGCAAGACGTCCAACAAGGACGCTGGCAAGCCCAAGGTCGACGCGGGCGTCGATGCCGGCCCGCCGCCGCCCGAGCCGGGCACGGCGTGCACGACGGTCGACCAGGTCGCCACCAAGGCTTGCGGCAAGTGCGGTGAGGCTTCGGCCCTCTGCCAGACCGACAAGACGTGGAGCGTCTACGGCGCGTGCGAGCAGGAGACCGGCGAGTGCACGCCGGGCGAGACCGCCCCGTGCGGCAACTGCGGCACGAAGACGTGCGACCAGTTCTGCGGCTGGGGCGCCTGCATGGGCGAGCCGGCGAACTCGTGCTCGCCGGGCGCGACCGAGAACTCGACGGTCGGGTGCCCGCCCCAGGGCAACCTGAAGCCGTACCGCACGCGCACCTGCAAGGCGGACTGCAGCTGGGACAGCTTCTCGTCGACGTGCTTCGTGCCGCCGTCGTGGGAGCCGATCGCCCTCGAGCTGAAGACGACCTCGAAGATCAACCGCCCCTCGACGGGGACGTGCCCGGTCTCCTCGATCACGACGACGTCGACGCCGTACGTCTACACGCAGGTGACGAACCCCGCGGCGCAGCCCGTGAAGGTGAGCCTCTGGCACTCGAAGGCGGTGGGCGGCCCCGATACGATGGACACCATCATCGGCGCCTACACCGGTTCGACGCCGCCCTCGACCGACGCGGACCGCAAGGCCTGCCTCGGCAAGATCGGTGACTTCGGCGACGCCACGCTCGTCGGCGCCGGCAACACCGCCTGGGCCTCGATCACCGACATCACCATCCCCGCGAACGGGACGATCACCGTCTACAGCGCGGCGTGGGATGCGGCGGACGCCGGCAAGCTGATGCTCAACATCAAGGCGCAGTAAGCGTCGTCACCCGAGAACGCGAACGCGGCGCACGCTCGAACGAGCCTGCGCCGCGTGCGCTTTTGTGCCCCCGCGGAGTGGAGTAGGGTTCGGACGTGACCCAGACGCGAGGTCAGGAAGTCGCCATCGAAGGCGAGGTCGAGCGGGTCACCTACGAGAACCGCGAGACGGGCTTCCGCGTCGTGAAGGTGGCCGTGCCGGGGCGGCGCGATCGCGTCGCCGTCGTCGGTGTGTTCCCGAGCGTCGCGGTCGGCTCTCGCGTCCGCGCGCGCGGCACGATCGAGGTCGACAAGAACCACGGCGAGCAGCTCCGCGCGACGAGCGTCACCGAGGTCGCGCCGACGACGCTCGCCGGGATCGAGAAGTACCTCGGCTCGGGCCTCATCAAGGGCATCGGCCAGGTGACGGCCGAGCGCATCGTGAAGCGGTTCGGCCTCGACACGCTGAAGGTGCTCGACGAGCAGCCGCACCGCCTCCGCGAGGTCCAGGGCCTCGGCGCCTCCCGCGCCGACGCGCTCGCGACGGCGTGGCAGGAGCAGCGCGCGATCCGCGACGTGATGGTGTTCCTCCAGGCCCACGGCGCGAGCCCGCACCTCGCGACGCGTATCTTCAAGCGCTATGGGCCGAAGGCGGCGACGATCGTGTCGACCGACCCTTACCGGCTCGCGATCGACGTGTGGGGGATCGGCTTCCGGACCGCCGATCGGATCGCCGCTTCGCTCGGTGTCGCGCGCGACTCGGCGCTCCGGATGCAGGCCGCGCTCCTCCAGGGGCTGCGGGATGCGACGGAGCAAGGTCACTGCTTCGTCGTGACGGAGGACCTCGTCGCGCGCGCAGCGCGTCTCCTCGCCGGTGACGCGCAGGACCCCGCACCGCCTGACGTGGAGCTCACGGCGCGGATCGAAGAGGGGCTCGCCGCGCTCGTTCGGGGCGGGAACGTCGTCGCGGAGCGCGAGGGCTCGCTCGAGCGCGCGCATGTCGAAGCGCTCCGCGGCGCCGCGATCTACGACGTGAAGATGCACGAGACCGAGGTGCGCCTCGCCGAGCGTCTCGCCACGCTCGCGCGGCTCGAAGGCGATGCGCTGCCTGGGTTCGAGGAGGCGGTCGCGCGGTTCGAGAAGGAGACCCACACCGAGCTCGCCCCCGAACAGCGGCTCGCGGTCGAGCGCGCGGCGCGCTGTCCGCTCCTCGTCGTCACGGGCGGTCCCGGTGTCGGCAAGACGACGATCGTGAAGGCGATCCTGAGCGTGTTCGATCGCGCGCGAGTCCCGACGCGTCTCGCGGCGCCGACGGGCCGCGCGGCGAAGCGGATGAGCGAGGCGACCGGCCGTGAAGCCGCGACGCTCCACCGCCTCCTCGAGTTCGATCCGAAGTCGGGCACGTTCAAACGCGATCGGAAGCACCCGCTCGACGCCGGCGCGATCGTCGTCGACGAGAGCTCGATGGTCGACGTCTGGATGGCCGACGCGCTCACGCAGGCGGTCGCGAACGGCGCGCGCCTCGTGCTCGTCGGCGACGTCGACCAGCTCCCGAGCGTCGGACCCGGCTCGTTCCTCCGCGACGCGATCGCCTCGGGCGTCGTCCCCTACGTGAGGCTCCTCAAGATCTTCCGGCAGGCGGAGAAGAGCCTCATCGTCCAGAACGCGCACCGGATCAACGCCGGGCAGCCGCCGATCGTCCCCGAGCAGGGCGACACCTCGGCGGACTTCTTCGTCGTCGACAAGCGCGATCCGGACGAAGCGCGGCGGATCGTCCTCGAGCTCGTGACGAAGCGGATCCCGCGCCGCTTCGGGCTCGATCCCGTGCGAGACGTGCAAGTCCTCACGCCCATGAACCGCGGACCGGCCGGGACGCAGCTCCTCAACGAGGAGCTCCAGGCCGCGTTGAATCCGAACGGGCGCGGGCTCGTCCGCGGGCGCACCACCTTCCGCGTCGGCGACAAGGTGATGCAGCTGAAGAACGACTACGACCGGAACGTCTGGAACGGGGACGTCGGCGTCGTCGCATCCGTCGACGAAGAAGAGGAGTCGCTCGTCGTCCGCTTCGAGGAGAAGGACGAGGAGGGCCGCGAGGTCCCGTACGACGGCAGCTCTCTCGACGAGCTCGCGCTCGCCTACGCCTGCACGATTCACAAATCGCAGGGGAGCGAGTACCCCGCGGTCGTGATTCCGCTCCTCACGACGCATTTCGTGATGCTGTCGAAGAACCTCGTCTACACCGCAGTCACCCGCGGCAAGCGCGTCGTCGTGCTCGTCGCAGACCCGCGCGCGCTGAGGCTCTCCCTCGCGGAGGACCGCCGTGAGCACCGGCTGACGAAGCTCGCCGCGCGGCTCGCTCAGGCTTGCGAGGCCGGGGGCGGGGAGTAGACTCGGATGTCCTCGACATGGTGAAAAGGCTCGTAGTCGGCCTCGTCCTCGGAGCCGTGCTCGGCGCGGTAGTCGCGGCCGTGCTCGTGCAGGGCCTCGGCATCGTGGCGTTCGCGGCGCCGGTGGTGGCGTATCTCGCCGCCGCCGTCACCGGCGTGCTGGCGGGGCTCGTCGCGGGCAAGCCCATCTGGGCAGCGGACGGGAAGATCGAGGCAGGGCTGAAGGCGTTCTTCGGCGCGCTGCTCTCGCTCGGCGCGATGTTCGTGCTCCGCCGCTGGGTGCAGGTCCCGCTCGACCTCACGGCGCTGAAGGCGGGCGCCGGCACGATAGGCGAGCTCCCGGCTGCCTCGCTCCCGATCATCGCGGCTCTGCTCTCGGCGTTCTACGAGCTGGACAACACGGGCGACGAAGGCGCGGAGAAGGGCGAAGGCGGCGGCAAGAAGGCCGAAGCCGCCACCGCGGCGAAGGGCAAGAAGGTCCGCGTCTCGGAGCCGGAAGAGGACGTCGCCGAGGACGAAGCCGAGGAGCCGGCCCAGAAGCGCCGTCGCTGAGCGATGCCGCCGGCGCGCGCGCTCTTCTGGGCTGCGACCCTCGCCGGCGTGATCGTGTCGATCCGCTCGGTGCTCTCCGGGCCGCCGCCGCTCGCCTTGGCGATCGTCCTCGTCGTCGCCTACGTCGGCTTCTTCCTCGCCGGCGTCTTCGTGCTGCGGCTGCGTGTCTTCGCGGACGCGATCGTGACGGGGCCGGACGACGCGCGGGGCGTCGCGCTCACGTTCGACGACGGCCCGCATCCGGAGCACACGAAGAAGGTGCTCGACGTGCTCGACGCGCGCGGCGTGAAGGCGACGTTCTTCGTGATCGGGAGGAAGGCCGAGGCGCATCCGGAGGTCGTCCGCGAAATCCTCGCGCGAGGTCACTCCGTCGGTGTGCACGGCTATGCGCATGATCGCTTGTTCGCCCTCCGCGGAAGCCGCCGCGTGAAGAACGATCTCGAGCGCAGCATCCAGCTCCTCGAGAAGATCACCGGGAAGCGTCCGACGCTCTTCCGGCCGCCGATCGGTCACACGAACCCGACGATCGCGCGCGTCGCCGAGCAGCTCGGGCTCGTCGTCGTCGGATGGTCCGTGCGCGCCCGCGACGGAATCGCGGGCGCCACGCCGGCGAAGGTCGTCGGGCGGCTCGCGGGAGGGATCGCCGACGGCGCGATCGTGCTCCTCCACGACGCGGCCGAGCGCGACGACCGCACGCCGGTCGCTCCTGCCGCGCTGCCCGCCGTGCTCGACGCGATCTCCGCGCGCGGGCTCGACGTCGTCGACCTCACGCGCTGGGTGGACGCGGAAGGATGACGGTGAAGCGCGCGCCTTCGGTGTAGGTCGGGTCGACGAAGATCCGGCCGCGCGCGCCTTCGACGATCCCGCGGCACACCGCGAGCCCGAGCCCGGTTCCGGCGCCGACGTCCTTCGTGGTCACGAACGGATCGAAGACGCGCTCGCGCAGGCTCTCGGGGACGCCCGGTCCGTCGTCCTCGACCTCGAGCCGCACGGTCCCGTCCTCCGCCTTCGCGCGGATCCGCACCGTGCGCGGCGCGCTGCTCTCCTTCTCGGACAGCGCGGCGCCCGCGTTGAGGAGGAGGTTGAGGAGCACTTGCGTGAGGCGCTGCGGGGAGAGGGCGACCGAGTGCTCCGCGGGGACGTCCACCTCGGCGGAGACACCCCGCCACTCCTTCTGCGGACGCACGAGCGACAGGACGTCGGAGACGACGTCCGCCACGTTCGCGCTCGAGATGACGCCGGACGGCGGGATCGTCTCGGGCCGCGCGTAGTCGAGGAGATCGCGGACGACGACGTGGATGCGCTCCGTCTCCTTCCGCATCCGGCGGAGGAAGTCCTCGCGATCCTCGTCCGGCAGCTCGCCGCCCTCGAGCAGGTCGTGGAGGCCCATGATGGCGGCGATCGGGTTGCCGATCTCGTGCGCGACACCGGCCGCGAGCCGCCCCACGCTCGCCATCCGCTCACTGCCGGCGAGCTGCTCGCGCGTCTCGGAGAGACGCCGCGTCGTCGTCGTGAGCTCCTCGATCTTCACGCGCATCGCCTCTTCTTCGGCGAGGAGGCGGGCGGCCATTTCTCGCACGCTGGTCCCGAGCTCGGTGATCTCCCGCGCGCCGGTGCGCGGCACCTCGAGGACCCGCGCGCCGCGCGCGACCTTGTCGGCGGCGCGCGCGAGCTGCTCGATCGGGCGCACGATCGACCGCGTCAGGGCCATGTACGCGAAGACGAGGAGGCCGAGCGCGAAGAGCGCCATGTAGAGGCCGATCCCGCGGACGACGCCGGCGGTCCGGCCGGTGTCCTCGTCGGTACGGACGCGGACGAGCACGGCGCCGTGGCCGGTCGGCAGCACGACGTCGAGCGCGCGTCCCGCCCTCGTCGTCACGCGCTTCGCGGCCTCGCCGAACGGGGGAGCGGGCGCCTCGACGTGCTCGCCGCTCTCGGCGACGACCCCACCGCTCTCGTCGAGGACCACGACCGCGACCGCTCCGCTGTCGCCGACGTGGGCGCCGGCGATGCGCTCGACGTCCTCGCGCGTCGCGCCGTGGCCGACCGCGAAGGCGACGTGGGATGCGACCGCGCGGCCGAGGCTCCGCGCGGCGTCCTCCCGGTACGCGAGCGCCGTCCCGCGCGTGACCTGGGTCACCGCGAAGAAGAGAGGAACGAACGCGATCAGCATCACGCCCGCGAGCGCGAGCAGGATCGAGAGGCGCAGCCCGGGGTGCGACGGCGTCTTGCTTCGCGTGAGCGTCGGCTCGGCCACCGGCGAGGAGCCTACCGCAACGGGGAGATCTCTTCTCGACTGGAGATCACGACGCGTGAAGCGATCGAGGTCGATCCACCCCGAAGACCGCGGGAGGACTTCGCTCCGTGGCTGGCACCTCGCTTGCGAAGAGGACGTTCATCATGCGCCCCTCGACGATCGCCAGCACGTTGTTCATCCTCTCCGCCGTCGCGACGGCATCCCTCGTCGGCTGCGCGGCCGACACCGACGACGCGGACTCGACGTCCGACGCGATCCGGACCCGTCGCGCGAAGGAGGGCGAGACGTGCGCGAACGGCACGTTCGGCACGCCCACGATTTCGTGCGCGACGGGCCTCGAGTGCGTCTACCCGTCGAGCACGGCGCCGAGCGGACCCGCCGGCTCGTCGTCGGCGAAGACCGGCAAGTGCGAGCGCCGGGCGAAGGAAGGCGAGACCTGCGGGAACGGGACGTTCGGCACTCCCTCGATTGCCTGCGGGACCGGCCTCGAGTGCATCTACCCGTCGAGCACCGCGCCGAGTGGCCCGGCGGGCTCGTCGTCGGCGAAGGCCGGCAAGTGCGAGCGCCGGGCGAAGGAAGGCGAGACCTGCGGGAACGGGACGTTCGGCACTCCCTCGATTGCCTGCGGGGCCGGTCTCGAGTGCATCTATCCGTCGAGCACCGCGCCGAGCGGACCGGCTGGCTCCTCGTCGGCGAAGACCGGCACGTGCGAGCCGCGCGCGCAGCTCGGTGAGACGTGCGGGAACGGGACGTTCGGCACGCCGAAGATCGAGTGCGCGAGCCCCTTCGTCTGCGTCTATCCGCCGAGCACGGCGCCCACGGGGCCCGGCGGCTCCTCCTCGGCCCTCACCGGCACGTGCGAAGAGTCAGGAGAGCCCGAGTAGCCCGCCGAGCTGGTACACCGCGACGGCCGCCGCGTAGCCGAGCGCGTACGTGTACGCGAGGACGAGCGCGGGCCACTTGTAGCTGCCCGTCTCGCGCTTGATCGCGGCGACGGTGCTCATGCACTGACACGCGAGCACGAAGAACGCGAGGAGAGCGAGCCCGGTCCGCGCTCCGTAGAGCGGCGAGCCGTCCGGCTTCTTCGCCTCGCGTAGGCGCTCGGTGAGAGGCGACGGATCGTCGGCGGCGTTCTCGATCCCGAAGATCACGCCCATCGTCCCGACCATCACCTCGCGCGCGCCGAAGGAGCCGATGAGGCCGACGTCGATCCGCCAGTCGAAGCCCGCCGGGCGCGTGATCGGCTCGGCCGCACGACCGATCGCCGCCGCCACGCTCGACTCGATCGGCGTCGCCGCCTTCTCCGAGCCGGGCATCGGGACCGTGAGGAGGACCCAGAGCACGGCCGAGACCGCGACGATCGTGGTGCCGACCTCGCGGAGGAACCGTCGAGCGGCGGAGACGCCCTTCCGCACGACGACCCGCGCTTGCGGGATGCGGTAGGCCGGCATCTCGAGCACGAGGGGAAGCCCCTTGCCCTTCGTCGCCGTCCGCCGGAGCACCGCCGAGGCGAGGAGGCCGGAGAGGATGCCTGCAAAGTACAAGGCGACGAAGACGCTCGCGCGGAAGAGCGGCGACCGTTCGGAGAAGAAGGCGGCGAGCACGAGCCCGTAGGTCGGCAGGCGCGCCGAGCAGGTCATCAGCGGCAGGACGAGGATCGTCGTCAGCCGCTCGCGCGGGTCACGGATGATGCGCGTCGACGAGATCGCCGGGACCGCGCACGCGTGGCCCATCAGGAGCGGGAGGAAGCTCCGTCCGCTCAGGCCGAGGAGCCGGAGCGCGCGATCGACGAGGAACGCGCCGCGCGCGAGGTAGCCGCTCGCCTCGAGCAGCTCGAGGGCGACGGTCAGGATCACGATCTGGGGCATGAACGCGAGGACCGTGCCCGCGCCCCCGAGCACGCCGTCCGAGAGGAACGACGCGAGGAGCCCGCCGCCGAGCAGCGAGCCGATCCCGGCGCGGCCCCAGCCGACGACCTTGTCCATCACCGCCGATGCGGGATCGGCGACGAGGAACACGGCCGCGAAGAGGAGCGCCATCAGGCCGACGAAGAGGAACGGCCCGATCGCGGGATGGAGCAGCACGCGGTCGAGGCGCTCGGTGACCTTCCGGCGCGCCTTCTCGCGCGCTTCGCCGACGTCGCGCACGACCATCGAAGCGACGCGCGCGGGGTCGAAATTGCCGCGTCCCTGCGCGCCGTCGACGCCGACCCGGAGACGGTCGTCGATCGCGCCGAGGACTGCGGCACGCGCGCTCCGGTCACGCGTGCTGACGAGGAGGACCGGTGCGCCGATCGCGCCCTCGAGCGCGGACACGTCGAGCGCATGGCCCTCGGCCCTGAGCACGTCCTTGTGGGTGAGGACGACGAGGACCGGTTGCCCGGCGCGCAAGAGCTCGCGGGTGAGACGGAGGCCGAGCGCGAGACGCGTCGGATCGATCACCTGCACGATCGTCATCCGCTCGCCACGCGAGCGCGACGCGTCGAGGAACGTGCGGGCGACGCCTTCGTCGGTTCCGGTGTCGACCGTCGCCTCGACCGAGTAGAGGCCGGGGAGGTCCGCGATCGTCGCCTTCGCGCCCGACGGCAGCTCGACGTCGCCTTCGAGAATCTCGACCGTGATCCCCGGATAGTTCCCGACGTGCGCATTGCCGCCGGTGAGCATGTTGTAGAGCGACGACTTGCCCGAGTTCGGGCGGCCGACGAGCGCGACGACAGCGCGCGCGCTCGCGTCGCGCGCGGGCTCCTCGTCGGCTCCGGAGCCGTGCCGCTCCTTCTTCCCCGAAGGCGGAGCCTCGTGGCAGGCGGCGCTCATGTGACCGGCTCCACGGCGATGTGCTCGGCGACCTCGCGGCCGATCGCGAACTCGCCGCCCGAGGCGGTGCGGACGTGGAGCGGACCGCCGAGCGCGGCACGGCGGAGCACGACGAGCTCTTCGCCGCCGTCGAGCCCGACCGCGCCGAGCCAGGCGGCGGCCTCGCCCTCGAGGCTGACCTTCGCGATCCGCACGCGGGTGCCGATGCGCGCGCTGGCGAGGGCCGTGCTCATGCCCCACATCCTTCTATGCAGAAGCTGAAAGTCAAGTTCAATAGGGGCGCGCGGAGAGCGCGGGGCGAAGCGGGGCTCACGCGACGCGGCCGGTGCCGAACGCGCGCTCGATCGCCTCGGCGATTCCGCCGCCGGTCGCGATGTCGCGCGCGAGCACGTCGGTTGCCGCACGCTTCACCTCGTCGGGCGCCTGACCCATTGCGAAGGAGCGGCCGGCCGCCTGGAGCATGGGCAGGTCGTTCAGCCAGTCGCCGACACAGACCGTCTCGGCCATCGAGACGCCGTAGTGGTCTGCGATCCACTCGAGCGCCGTCGCCTTCGTCCCGCCGGCGGCGCGCGCGACCATTCCCCAGTGCTCGCTGTCACGGCGGAAGGGGAACATCGCGACCTGCATCGTGCCCTCGGCCTCGCGCTCGATGTCGGCGACGGTGCGGCCCACGCTCGACTCCTTGCCGAGCGCGACCACGGCGGTCATCCCCTCGCGCGAGTCCCAGAGCTCGTGGTCCGTGACGCGATACGAGAAGCGGAGGTCCGTCGACCACGTCCGCACGTAGGGCAGGTAGTCCGCACCGCGCTCGTCGTGCACGATCGCGTCCTCCGCGAACAGGAACGCGACCAGATCGTTGCGCGCGAGGCTCGCGCGGAGCCGGCTCGCAGCACGACCACGGATCCCGCGATGAAGCAGGGTCTTCTCGCCCTCGACGCGGACGATGTGACTGCCGTCGGCGCACCCGACCGGCCCCTCGATCCCGAGGAGCTGCGCGCTCGGCCGCGCGCCCGAGTAGAGGCGGCCGGTCAGGATCGTCACCTTCACCCCGCGTCGGATGGCCTTCCGGATCGCGACGACGTCCTCTTCCTTCGCGTCGCCGTTGTGGTCGAGCAGGGTGCCGTCGAGGTCGATCGCGAGGAGCTTGTAGGGCCCCGCATCGCCGCGCTTGCGCGCCTTCGCGCGAGGCTCCGGATGCGCGTCGGCCCTGCGAGCCGCCGCCTTGACGGGCGTGGCTGCAGGGCCGACCGAGCCCCCGCGCCTGCGCGGGGGCGTGACGAGCTCGACCTTCGTGTCAGCGCCGGTCTTCCTGTCCGACCTCTCGCTGCGCAGGCGGCTCATCAGGGGTGAAGCAGCGCCGCCTTCAGGCGGCCGGGTAGACCGAGACCTTCTGCTTGTCCTTGGTCTTCCACTCGTACTTCACGACGCCGTCCACGAGGGCGAAGAGCGTGAAGTCCGCGCCCTTGCCGACGTTCTTGCCGGGCGAGATCGACTCGCCGACCTGACGGATGATGATGTTGCCTGCACGAACGGTCTCGCCGCCGTACACCTTCACGCCACGACGCTGCGCGTTCGAATCGCGACCGTTGCGCGTGGAGCCTGCGCCTTTTTTGTGAGCCATGGTACTGGGTCCTTCAGTTGGTGCCCGGGGAGATCAGCCCGTGATGCCCGTGATCTCGAGCGCCGTGAACGGCTGGCGGTGACCCGTCTTGCGACGGTAGTTCTTCCGGCGACGGAACTTGAAGATGATGACCTTGGGGCCACGGTCCTGGGCGACGATCTTCGCCTCGACCTTCGCGCCGCCGACGACCGGCTGCCCGACCTTCACGCCTTCGCCGCTGCCGACGAGGAGGACCTCGCCCAGCGTGACCGTGTCGCCGACGTTGCCCGGGAGCTTCTCGACCCGGAGCCGATCGCCCTGCGCGACTCGATACTGCTTACCGCCCGTTTTGATGACCGCGTACATGTGTGAGAGCCCTCTTGATGAGCCGTGCGTGCTCCAGGCCTCGAAGGGCGAGGGGAGAGAGCCGCAACGGCGGGGTTTGCTCGCCCCAGAAGGCCTGGGTCGAGGGACGCGGGAGTATATGCGTGGAAGGCCGTTTGTAAAGCGCCCAGGTAGGTTCTCTCGAACGTCAGGGATTCCGAGCGGTTGAGCCCGGTTTCTTCATGCGCGGAAGCACGGCAGTCGCGCTCTACCTCACCTCGTTCCGCCCTCGTTCCCCCCGCTGGTCGGCGCGGAGACCGGCGTGCATACTGGTTGCACGCCGGGCCGCCTGACGCGCGTGGGGCGCCGTCCGAAGGAGAGACATGGATCATCGTTTCCTCGTCGTCGCCGTGCTGGGGTTGGGGTGTGCCGGCGCTGCGGCGCTCGCGTGCAGCGGACCCGACCCGGGCAGCATCACCTTCGCGGAGCGGCGCGCGGGGTTCGAGTCCACCCCGGGCGGCAGCAGCAACAGCAGCACGAGCGGCGGCGCCGACGGCGGCGCGACGCCGGATGCGGGCGGATCGTCCTCGGGGACGACGAACGACCCGATCTTCGGCACGACGCCGTTCGCGTACCAGAACCCCGGACAGAACGCGAACGGCGCCAACGCCGCGCACCAGGGCACGGTCGAAGGCAAGGACTGCTACATGTCCGGCTGCCACGGCCCGACGGGTGCGGTCGGCCCGCAGTGGCTGATCGGCGGCACCGTCTACGCCGACGCGACGGGGAACACGACGATCGCGCAGGCCGAGGTGAAGGTCGTCGACGGCACCGGCAAGGAGATCGCGAAGGCGTACACCGACGCGAACGGCAACTTCTGGATGGACAAGGGCGCGGCCACGCTGCCGGCCGGGAGCAAGGTCGGCGTCCGCACCGCGACGAAGAGCAAGGCGATGGCGACGACGCTCGCCGCGGGGCAGGGCAACTGCAACAACGCCACCGGGTGCCACACGAAGGGCACGATGCAGATCTACGTCAACTGATCAGTATCGATACCTGTAGAGTACATCGAGGATCGTCGTGCTCGCGTTGCCGCGCGTCGCGGCGACCGACCAGCGCGGCAGGAACTGCCAGTCGATCGTGAGGAGCGTCGTGTCCGGCTGCACGAGCGAGGGCACGCCGACGACGTAGCCCACGGTCACGCCGACGCGACCGCGGCGGACTTCGATCTCGGGGCGGGACTGCTGCTGGAACCGCGTCGTCCCGACGTTCGCGCGGATCTCGACCTCTCCGCCGGCGAGCTGCTCGAGCGCGCGGTTCAGGCCCGGCGCGACGACGCCACCGGCGACGCCGGTGCTGCCGGTCGAGGCGATGTTGCCCTCCGGGCGTCCGAAGAGGAGGAGCGAGAGGATCTCGTTGTACGAGTAGGGTGGCTCCGAGCGGAGCGTGAGCTTGCCGGTCTGGAACGGGTCGGCGAACTCCGCCCAGACGCGCGTGCCGTCCGGTGCGTCCCAGTAGGCCGAGGCGAGGACGGTCGGGTTCGTCGGCTCCTCGTCCTCGAGGAACGTGAGTGTGCCGCGGTCGATCGTGAACCGACGCCCCTGCACGTCGACGGTGCCCTCGGTCAGATCGACGCGACCCGTGACGGAGAGCTCGCCTCCGACCTCGACGAGGAGGAGGCCGGTCGACGCGATGTGCATGCCGCGCCCCTCGATCCACACGCCGCGTCCGATGCTGATCGTGAAGCGCGTGACGAGGTCGCGCTCGCTCGCGTCGGCGGGAGGCGTCGCCGGTACGGTCGGCTCCGGCAGCGCCGCGCTCGGCGCGTCCTTCTCCTGCTTCCTCCGCGCGCGTCGCGTCGCGGCGGTCGCCTGCTGTGCCGCGCGGGCGCCGCGCTGGTGCAGCTGGATGGGGGCGAGCGAGCCGTCGGGGCGCCGACGTCCGATCGTGATCGAGGGCTCGTCCTCGGTCGACTGGAGTGACTGCGTGCTCCGCTCGGGGAGCTCGACCCGCGCGGCCGGCACGTCGACCGCGCAGAGGAGCGTGCTCCGGTCCTCGGACATCACCATCTGGAGGTTCGCCTGGCCGGTCGCCTCCGCGTACGTCGCGCCTTCGGTGCTGAGCGGAATTCCTCGCTTCGACGGGATGACGACCGAGGCGTTCGCGCCCATGAAGCGCAGGCCCTTCATCCGACCCGTCATCGACGCGCGGAGGTCGCCTTCGCCGATCCGCCCGCTCGCGTCCTGCACGCGGAAGACGCCGTTCCGCTCGAAGTGCACCATCGCCTGCACGTTCGTCACTTCTTCGCCGAGCAGGTTGACGTAGAGGCGGCCGTCGGAGATCGCGGCGCCACCCTCGAACGTCTGCTCGTTGCCGAGGATCGTCACGCTGCCACGGCCGTCGAGCCGCCCGTCGACCTCGGGGAACATGCGGCGGACGACGGGTCGGAGGACGGAGAGCCGGACGTTCTGGAGCGAGTAGTCGAGCCGCGTCGTCGCCTCGTCGTCCCACGACACGGAGCGGCCCTGGAGCCGGAGCGCCTGCGAGACGACCTGGAGCTGCGCGGTGCCGCCCTCGTGTTGCGTGAGCCGCGCGACGCCGAAGAGGCCCTTGTCACGGCCGCCGACGACGACGTCGCCGGAGCCGAACTGTGCGTTCGCGAGCACCAGATCGGTGAAGCGCGCATTCGCGTTGAACGAAGGTGACCCGTTCACGTCGCGCACGCTGAAGCGACCCGACACGCTGCCTCGCGCGTTGTACGGCAAGGGCAGGGGCGCGAGGTCGATCTTGTCGGCGGAGAGCTCCGCAGACGCGCGGAATCCAGGGTCCGCGCCGCGGACGAGCAGCTCGCGCGCGGACGCGCGTGCGAGCACGAGCCCGCGTGCCGATCCGAGCCCGCGAGGCTTGGTCTCCCGTCCGCGCCCGCGCGCGGCCTCGCGCACGTCCCTCGGGAGCGCCTGCTCGTCGGCGGTCACGACCGCGACGACGTCGCCGCCGTCCCAGCGGAGATCGACGGAAGCATCGACGGGCCCGTAGACGGGATCGTTCCGCCCGCGGTTCTTGTCGCGGAGCCCGAGACCGCGGAGGAGCCCGGCGACCTGCGGGTGCGCGAGCGGGCCGCTCGACGTGAGCGTCCCTTCGATCCCGCCTTCGAGCCGCGCAGGCACGAGCCAGTCGGGCAGGCTCCGGAACTGTCGTCGCGGGATGTCGGCCCGGAGCTCGACCCCGACGTCGGCGAAGGCCTCGCGCGACGGCAGTGCGGTGCCGCGCAGCCAGGCGCCGACCGGGAGCTTCGCCTTCGCATCCGCGGTCGCGAGCGCGGCGCGCTTGTCCCAGAGGACGAGCGCCGCTTCGACGTCGTCGGTGAGCCCGTCCCACGCGGCGTGCGCGGTCAGGTCGACGCCCGCGTAGGTCACCGACTTGCCGCCCTCGTCGCGCGTGACGGAGAGGCCGTGGGTCGTGACCGTCGCGCGCGCCGTCGGCATCGCCTCGGGGCCCGATCGTTCGAGGCGTGCGGTGAGGCTCACCTTGCCGGTGATCGCCTGGACGGACTCGCCCGCGAGGAGGGCCGCGCCGCTCGCGAGATCCACCTCGCCGTCGAGCTCGACCGCGCCCGTCGCGCGCTGGAACGTGGCCGGACGGTCGAGCGGGCCGGGAAGCTCGACTTCGAAGCTCCGCGCGCGGACCTCTCCGAAGGGGGCGAGCGCGAGGCGCGCGCTTCCGCGTGCGCGGCCGCGATCGAGCGTCGCGAGCAGCTCGCCCTCGAAGCCGCTCCCGTTCTGGACACGGAGATCGACGTGACCCTGCGCGCGTCCGTCGAGATAGGCGACGTCGACGTCGACGTCGGCGCGTGTTCCCTTCGGCAGCGAGCGGAGGGGAGAGAGACCGGTCGCCGCCGCGGCACGTTCGAGCTCGAGGCCCTGGCCGCGCGCGCGCAGGTGGACGCCCCCGCGCGACGTCTCCGCCGACAGCTCGAGCGCGCCGCCGAGCCCCTCGACGCGGCCTCCTTGCACGACCACGCCACCCTTCGCGAACGACACGCGATCGGCATGGGCGACGAGGGACTTCTCCTCCGGCTCGTGCTCGCTCGTCGCGGCGCGCACGTCGACGCCGTCCATCGCGAGCGACGGGATCGCGATCCGCGCGCGCGCCGAGACGGACGGGTAGAGCAGCGGTGCCTTTCCGCCCGTCGCAAACTGCACGTTCTTCGCCTCGACCCGCGCGTCGGCGACGGGCGAGCGGAGCGGGCCCGACACGTACGCGGTCACGGTCGCGGAGCCCACCTTCGTCGTGCCGTCCGAGACGGCGTCGGTCGTCGCCGTGACGAGGCTCGCGACGGTTCGCTGCGCGAGATCGACCTTGCCGGTCGCACGCGCGGACGCCGAGCCCGACACCGCACCGCGGAGGCGCGGCACGGCGCGGAGGTCCGCCGCTCGCGTCTGGACGTCGAAGGTGAGTGCCCGGGTCGGCACGTCGACGACCACGTTCGCGGCGGCACGCACGCCGGGCTCCTCCGCACGCGCCGAGACGGCGAGGGTGCGGTTCTCGAACCGCCCGTCGGCGACGATCGGCGGGATCGTCTCGCCGGCGACCTCGCCCTTCTCCCCCGTCAGGCGGAACGTCCCGAACACGTTGCCCGCGTCCACCGCTGCCGTCCCGGAGAGCTTCGCCGAGAGGTTCGACGGCGGACCGCCGAACGCCTGGAGGTCGACGCGGGACGCCGTGACGACGCCGGTGAACGTGACGGGCCCGCGGAGGTCGACGTCGGCGATCGTCGCGACCGTCCCGGCCCCGATCGTCGCGCGCGCGTCGACCGAGAGCGAAGGCCACGCGCCGCGCGCGGTCGCGGTCAGGGATGCCGGCTGGGCGAGCGCGACGAGCGGGAAGGCGTGCGCGAGAGCACTCGGCTCCGTCGTGGGGATGTCGAGCTTCGCGGTGACGCGGTCGCCGTCGACGGTCGCTTCGGCGCGAACCGGCAGACCGCCCGTCTCGCCTGCGAACGTCGCGCTCCCGAGGAGCTTCGTCGTGACGACGGCGACGTCGAGCTTGCCGCTCGCCTTGCCCGTCAGTGGGAGCGCCTGGATCGGGAGGCTCGGCGCGCGGAGCACCACGTCGGCGTCGTGGAGGACGACCCCGACGACGTCGTGCTCGAGCGAGACGTCGGCGCGGACGTCGCGTGCGTCGAGGTCGAGCGTGCCGGGCGCGACGTCGCCGTGCACCCACGCGTGCGCGATCTTCGCGCCGCGGATCCGGAGGCGCGGCGGCGGCGCGGCGGCAGGAGGAGGACCGACGGGAACGGGCGCGGGGGCGGTCGCGGGCGGCGCCGCCGTTCGCGAGCGGAACGCGTGCGCGAGGCGGAGACCGCCGTCCACGTCGCGGTCGAGGACGACCTCCGCACCGTCGATGCTCGCCACGTCGACGACGATGTTCGGCGTGCCGGTCACGGCGAGCGAGCGGAGGAGCGTGACGAGGTCGAGCTGCGCGTCGACCCCGAGCGCGGTGATCGCGGTGCGGCCGTCCTTGTCGAGGACGTCGACGCGCTCGATCCGAACGCGCGTCGTGCGCCGGACGACGAGGCGCTCGACGTCCTGCACGACGAAGCTCCCTTCGAAGAGACCAGCGAGAAGCCGCTCCGTCGTCGCCCCCACCGCGCGCCGCGCCGGCGGGAGATCGGCATGGAGCGCGACGGCTCCCGCCAGCGAGCCGGCGAACACGACGAGGAGACCTGCCGCCTGCGCGGTACGTGCGAGCGCCGAGCGCAGGCGCGCGCGCATCAGAACGCCTCCCCGATGCCGACGCCGATCGCGATCGGCGCGCCGAAGATGTCGCCGGGGTCGATCTCCTCCGGCCGCTTCGGCGTGATGCGTCCACCGATGTCGGCGCGGATCGGGCCCACCGGCGTGTCGTAGCGCGCGCCCCCGCCGCAGGAAAGGTGCGGGTAGTCGAAACGGAACGTCGTCGGCCGCGCCGAGACGTCGCTCGCGTCGCAGAAGAGCGCGGTCGAGAACGGGCCCGCGACAGGGATGCGGACCTCCGCGCTCATCTCCCAGAGCGTCCGTCCCCCGATCGGCAGCGGGCACGTCCGCTGGTCCTCCGGGCACGTCGCGGACGCGATCGACTGGCCCGCGGGGCTCTGTCGCGCGACGTCCTCCGCCGGTGCGATGCCGCGGAGCGAGTACCCGCGATTCGAGCTCGGACCACCGGAGAAGAAGCCGCGGAAGAAGAGGATCTGCGCGTCGCGGTCGAGCCCCTCGGGGACCGGCTTGTCGCGGTTCTGCTCGCGGTACTTGGCGGCATCGCCGTACGCCGGTGAGCTCCCGAAGCTGTACGGGTAGAGGAGGCCCACCGACGTGCGGAACGCGAAGACAAGCTTCTTCGGGAGCGGCACGTACGCGCGGAAGTCGGGGAGGATCCGGACGTCGTTGGCGTCGCCGCCGAGCGGCCCGCCCGCGTTCTGCAGCTGGAGGCCGAAGTAGAGACCTTTCCGCGTGTGGACGGGATCGTCGCGGAGATCGACGAATGCCGCGACGTCGGCGTGCGAGATGAGGAGATCGAGCAGCTCGGTGCGTCCTCGGTAGTCGATGGGGTAGTTGAGCTGCACGCCGTACTGCGGGGTGACGAGGAGGCGACCGAACGCGCGTTCCACGCCGACGTCGCCGCGGACCTCGTGGTAGCCGGGCACGTTTTCGGTCTGGAGCGTGCCCGGCAGGAGCACCGGATAGATGTTGTACTCGCCGTGGAGGAAGCCCGTCGTCCGTCGCTCGAGGAAGGCGGGCTGGCGAAGCGTCATCAGGATCCGGTGCTCGTAGAGCGGGTACTTCGGAGGCTCGAGATCGGGCAACCGGAAGGGGAAGAGGACGATGCCGGGCTTGTAGCGGATGTCGAAGCGACGGAGTCCGCCGAGGAAGTTCGCGCTCTGCCACCCGACGAGGACGTGGACGTCGGACGCGCGCTGATCGAGCTGGAGGCCGCCGCCGAGGAGGATCGCTTTCAGCTTCGCGGGCGTGCAGCGGACCGTGATCGGCACGATCCGCGTCTGCTCCGTCTTCGAGAGGTCGGGCTCGAGCTCCACCGACGAGAAGACGCCGAGATCGAGGAGCGACGAGCGGCTCAGATCGAGCTCCTCGCTCGAGTACGGCTCGCCCTCGCGCGCTCCGAACACGCGCCGGACGGCGTCCTCCGGGAGCCCTTCGAGGCCGACGAACGTGATCGGGCCGAGGCGCACCGGTGCGCCCGGGACGACCGTGAGGACGATGCGCGCGCGTCGCGTCGCCATGTCGACTTCGGCGCGCTTCTCGATCTTCGCCTGCGCGTGACCGCGTGCGGTCATCGCACGGAGGACGGCTTTCTCCGTCGCGTCGTACGCGTCCTCGGCGAAGAGGTCGCCCGGCTTCATCGCGCTCGTCGACGCGTCGCGGACTGCCTTCCGCGTGGCCGCCTCGAGCTGCCCGTCGCCCTCGACGAGCACCTCGCCGACGAGGACGGGCTCCCCCGGGGAGACCTCGATCGTGACGTGGACCTTGTCCCCGTCGGGGACGACGCGGGCGGCGCGCACCTGCGCGTCGTAGAAGCCGCGTGCACGGAGATACCGCTCGATCCGGGCGAGGTCGCGGCGGAGCGCGAACCGATCGAGCGTCTCGTACTCGAAGTAGACGCCCGAGAAGATCCCGAGGAAGCGCTCGGTCGCGCGGGTCGCGATGCGGTCGGCGAGCGCGTCCTCGTCCGAGGTGCTCACCCCCTCGATCGAGACCGAAGCGACCGCAGCCTTGTTCTCGGGGACGCGGTAACATCCCGCGCCGGCGAGCGCCGAGAGCGCGCAGCCCACCGCGAAGACCACGTGAGGCCCCTCGCCGAAGAACCGCGCCATCGCGCGCACCTTAGCAAGCCGCGAGGGCTGCGGTCCCGCTTGCTCGCCGCCACGGCGGCGCTCGTCGCGTGCGGCGGGCCGTCGTTGCCCCGGCCCGACACGGCGCCGGTGCTCGCGGCCGACTACGTCGAGGTGCCGTTCGCCCCGCGGACGGCTCCCGTCGAGATCGTCCCGTCCCGCCCGTCCCGCTCCGCCGTCTGGATCGACGGGTCGTGGGAGTGGAGCGGCGACCGCTTCCGATGGGTGAACGGCGGATGGGTCGTTCCGCCCGCGGGCGCGCGGCGCGCACCGTGGGCCGTCGTCCGCAGGGCTTCCGACGGGCAACTCTTCTTCGCGCCTGCGGTGTGGAGGGATGCGACCGGCAGGGCAATCCCCGACCCGGCCACCGTTCTCCGTGCACGAACGCGGCTTCCTCGTGAAGGCGTGCCCGAGGAGCCCTGACGTCTGGCCGGCTCCTTGGTGTACTCTTTTCGTGGAGGAGCCTCGTTTGGCCGCGGACGCGAAGAAGGAGTTGCTGGAGCTCGACGATCCGGCGGTCGTCGCGGAGGCCGAGGCGGCGACGCCGTCGGGGATGCAGCCTTCGCAGCAGGCGCATCCGACGGTGATCCCTCCGTTCGATCCCGTCCTTGCTGCCGCGCAACGTGAGGAGGCACCGACGATCACGAACGAGGTCGAGCTCGAGCAAGCGCGGCTCGCTTCGATGAGCAGCCAGGTGCCGCCCGCCCGCGCGCGCGTCGACTCGCTCGTCGAGGTCGAGGCGGGTGAAGCGGACCTCGACGTGCTCGACGTGAGCGAGCAGATCGAAGTGCTCACCGCTCGCCTCGCGCCGCTCGACCGCGTGCCGGAGCTCGTGAAGCCGGCGGCGCAGCTGGCGGACCTCCTCGAGGATCCGCAGGCCGCGTACCTCGCCGGCTTCGTCGACGGGCTCCTCCCGCTCGAGACGATCGTGGAGGTCGCCGGCCTCCCGCAGGTCGATGCGCTCCGCATCCTCGACCGGATGCTCTCGCAGGGGATCGCGGTCTTCCGGACGCGTCAGCCCGGGATCTGACTCATCCCCGCGCGGATTCGATCCGTGCGACGAGCGCCGGGGACACGTCGGCGAGCGATCCGACGACGGCGTCCGCGATGACGAACCGCGGATCGTGATCCGGATACACCTCCGGGACGGCGACGCACGCCATCCGCGCCGACTTCGCCGCGAGGACGCCGGTGAGCGAGTCCTCGAGCACGAGGCACTTCACCGCCGAGACACCGAGCTCCTCGGCCGTGCCGAGGAAGATGCCGGGATGGGGCTTGCCGAGGGCTTCGGTCTGCGCGGAACGGACGACGTCGAATGCGCGCTCGAGGCCGAGCCGCTCGAGACCGGCGCGGATGAGGCGCATCGGCGACGACGACGCGAGCGCGATCTTCGGCGCATGCGCTCGCGCGACGGAGAGCGCTTCGGCGATCCCCGGCTTCGCGACGCCTTCGCGCACGACGAGCTCCGCGACACGTGACACGAGCCGCTCCTCGAGCTCGGCGGGCGTGCACGACGTCCACGGGCGACGCGCGAACCAGTAACCGACGACGTCGTCGATCCGGAGGCCCTTCGTCTTCGCGCAGTCCTCCTCGCCGAGGACGACGCCGACCTCGCCGAAGATCTCGATCTCCGCGCGCACCCAGAGCGGCTCGGAATCCACGAGGAGGCCATCCATGTCGAAGATCACGGCGTCGAGCACGAGGACTCCTTAGCACCGTCTCGCGGCCGGCGAGCAACCGCCGAGTGATGGAGAGCGAGAGAACAGGAAACAGGAAACAGGCAACTGGCAATGGCGAGCCGGGCCTCGACCGGCATTTCCTGTTTCCTGTTTCCTGTTTCCTGTTTCCTGTTTTCCGTCTCTCTCGTTCGAAGGTCGCGACGACGTCGGCTCGTCAGTCCGTGCTCGCGTCGCCCGACCGCGCGCCGAGGAACACCCGGACGTACGCGAGCGCGTCGCCCGCTTCCGCGCGGACGAGGCCGGTGTACGTCACGCCGTCTTCGCTGATCGGGAACCCGAGCGCCGTGCAGGAAGGCGACGTCGCCTTCACCTCGAGCGGGACGCCCGGATCGACGTTGTAGAAGACGGCGGAGATCCCTTCGCCCTTCGTCACCGACGTCGCCGTGCCGGACGGGATCCCGCCGGCGAAGTACCGGAGCTGCGCGCCGGACGAAGGTGAGATCTCGAGCGTCGTCCCGCCTTCGTCCGCGCAGCCGCGGACCGGGTAGACCCGCACCGCGAGCACGCCCTTCGCCGAATCGCGGTTCGGCAGGAGGCTCGCGAGGAGGTTGCCGAGGCTGAAGGGGAGCAGGTTCGTGTCGCCGCGCGCGACATCGGCCGTCGTGCTCCACTCCTGCTCGAGGAGCTTGTAGTGCTCCGGCGCGGAGACCGTCATCACGTACGGCGTCCCGCGCGGGACCTGGATTGCGTAGGTGCCGTCGGCCGCGGTCGTGACGGAGCGGCCGGCGATCGTCACGGTCGCGCCGTCGAGCGGCGCCTCCGAACGCGCGACGATCACGCGCCCGCGCTGCGTCGCGTCGGAGGCCGACCCGGGCACCGAGCCCGGCTTCGGACCGGGCGCCGCGTCCTCGTCGCTCGCGCACGACGCGACGGCGCTCACCGAGGCGAGCGCGGCAAGCCACACGACCGTCACGAAGCGGCGCCGTTCGAGCATGGCGGAACGTTAGCAGCGCGCGGAAGGGCTTGGCACGCGACGTCTCCTCGTGCGAGCGATGGAGCATGCGTCTCGCCATCTTCGTCGCGCTCCTCTCGGCCCTCTCGCTCGCGGGATGTGGCGAGAAGCCCGCGCCGCGCGTGGCTCCGGCGAGCGCGAGTGACGCGGGAGCGATCCCGGCTGCCCCCCGCGCGACTCCGGCGAAGCGCGCGCCGGTCGTCGTCGCCGTCGTCGTCGACCAGCTCTCGTCGTGGCTCGCGACGAGCCGCCTCCCCGAGCTCCCGAAGGACGGCGGTTTCGCACGCCTCGCGCGCGAGGGAACCTGGGCGACCTCGATGCGGTATCCCTACGCCGTCACGGACACTGCGCCCGGGCACGCCGCACTGAACACGGGCGAGGTCCCCGCCGTCTCCGGCATCTTCGCGAACGAGCTGCCGATCGAGGCCGAGCGCGTCTCGATCCTCCGCGATCTCGACACGAAGCTCGTCACGCCCGAAGGCGTCGTCGCGCGCTCGGGCTCCTCGGCGAAGATGCTGCGTGCGGAGACCTCGGCGGATCGCCTGCGGGCGAAGCATCCGCGCGCGCTCGTCGTCAGCCTGTCGTTGAAGGATCGCGGCGCGATCCTCCCCGGCGGAAAGAAGCCGTCGCACGTCCTCTGGTACGACGCCAAGAGCGGTGCGTTCGTCTCGTCGACGGCGTTCACGCAGACCTACCCGAAGTGGGCGGCGAAGCTCGGCTCGTCCGCGGCGAACGAGGAGCGGAGGAAGACGCCGTGGTCGCTCCTCGACGAGGCCTGGGTGAAGGGCCATGCCGCGACGCCGGACGACGCGCCCGGGGAAGGCGACTTCGAAGGGCTCGGTCGCACCTTCCCGCATCTCGCGAAGACCCCCGGCTCGTTCCGCGTGATCCCCGCGAGCGACGAAGCGCTCGTCGACCTCGCCCTCGCGGCGCTCGATGCCGAGCACGATCCTGCCGAGCCGACCTTCCTCCTCGTGAGCTTCTCCGCGCACGACATCATGAGCCACGTGTTCGGCCCCGACTCGTGGGAGGCATGGGATTATCTCCGCCGCCTCGACGTCACCCTCGCGCGCCTCGTCGACGGCGTGGAGAAGCGCGTCGGTCCGGCGAGCTTCCTCCTCTCGGCCGATCACGGCGACGTCTCGATGCCGGAGGCAGACGCCGCGCGGAAGGCGATCTGCAGCGCAGGGAAGGACTCGCTCGACCGGCCGTGCAAGGGCGGAAAGCGTCTGTCCTCGGACACGTTCCGCGACGAGCTCCGCGCCGAGACCGCGAGAGCGCTGCCGGGTGGTCCGTGGGTCGCCGGCGTCGCCGATCCGTACGTCCACCTCACGCCGGAAGCGCGCGCCCTGCCACCGGAGAAGCGCTCCGTGCTCGACAAGGTGATCCGCGGGCGCTTCGCGAAGGTGAAGGACGCGATCGAGGTCGTCTACGACGTCCGCGCGCTCGCGAAGGAGTGCCCCGCGAAGCTCGCTGCCGCCGCCGGCGCGCCCGACCGTGCCCGGCCGGGCGAGGACACGCTGACCCTCGTGTGTCGATCGTGGGCGCCGGACATCGGCGCCGGCGACTACTACGTCGTCCCGCGCGCCGGCTCCTTCTTCGATGCAGACTACACGCCCGGCCACGGGACGAGCCACGGCACGCCGAACCTCTACGACCGCACGATCCCGCTCCTCGTGCGCGCGCGCGGCATGATCGAGGAGGGAAAGCGGATCGAGGCGCCCGTCGACTTCACCGCGTACGCGGGCCTCGAGCAGGCGCTCCTCGGGCTCCGCCCCGAGCCGCCCGCGCGCGTGCTCGAGAACGCGACGGCACGTTAGGTCAGAGCTCGGCGTCGACCTTCCGGCCCGCCACCGTGGACGTCGGGAGGAGGACGAGGTCCTTCGCCTTCGGCGGGCCGGCGTCCTCACCGGAGAGGACGGCGAGGGCGAGGTCGACGAGGAGGCCCCACGTGATCGCGTCGTCGGCGGTGACGCCCCACGCGCTCGCATCGCACTTGTCGATCACCTTGCGGATCCCGGCCGAGCCGAGCGTGTTGTCGGGCCCGGCCATCCCCTTCGAGAAACGCGCGCCGGCGCCTCCGCCTGCGGACCACGCGCGGATCGCGAGGTCCTTGCCGATCATGCCGACGCCGGCGCAGTCGGCGAGCTTCGTGCCGAGCACGAAGGAGAGCTCCGCCTGCGTGCCGTCACGCTTGGCGGTGTGGACGCGGACGCCTTTGACCTTCGCCGCCGTGAGCGCGGAGAAGAGCGTCGTCACCTTCTGCACCTTCGTCGTCCGCGCGGCGTCGAGCACGAGCTCTTCACCCGCGACGGGCTTGCCTGCGAGGGCGACGCCGAGGCGCCCCTTCGCGTCGGGCGCCGCGAAGTCGACGCGGTCGGACGCGACCGACGCACCGGTGTCGTCGATCGCGAGCTGGGGCTTGGAAGGAGCGGCCGGAGGAGCGCCCGGCGACGAGGTGGGTGCCTGCGTGCTCGAGGTCGCTGCCGCCGAGGCCGAGGGCTTCGCGGCGGGCTCGTCCTTGTCACAGGCGACGAGACCGACGACGGCGAGGACGAGGAAGCGGACGGCTCTCATGGCGGAGCCGAACATACAGGCGGCGAGGCTTGGCGGGAAAGCGGCGTTCTGCGCTAATCTCGAGCCTCTATGTCCGTGGACACGCCGACGACGGAGCTCGTCCAGGAAGAACTCTCGTTCGAAGGCCAGGTCGTCGGCGGGAAGTACCGCGTCGGGCCGCTCGTCGGCTCCGGCGGCATGGGCACCGTGTGGCTCGGGCAGCACATGCAGCTCGGGACGCGCGTCGCGATCAAGTTCATCCGCCCGCAGTTCGCGGAGCGCGCCGACGCGCGCCGCCGCTTCGAGATCGAAGCGCGCGCCGCGGCGAGCGTGCAGTCCCGGCACGCCGTGCACGTCTACGACTACGGCGTGAGCGACGGCGGGCTGCCGTACATCGTGATGGAGTACCTCGAGGGCGAGTCGCTCTCCGAGGCCCTCATCCGGCGCGGTCCGTTCCCCGCGGCCGAAGTCGCGCAGGTCATCGGGCAGGCGGCGAAGGCGCTCGCGCGCGCGCACGCCGCCGCGATCGTCCATCGCGACCTCAAGCCGGACAACATCTTCCTCGCGACGAACATCGACACGGAAGAAGGCGACAGCCTCCCGTACGTCGTGAAGCTCGTCGACTTCGGCATCGCGAAGATGCTCGACGTCGACCGCGAGGGCGCGAGGGGGCTGAAGGGACCGACCCAGGAAGGATCGGTCATCGGCACTCCGAACTTCATGAGCCCGGAGCAGCTCACCGTCGGCGGGACGCCCGGGCCGCTCACCGACATCTGGTCGCTCGGCGCCTGCACCTTCGCCGCGTTCACCGCGCGGATCCCGTTCGAAGGCGAGGTCCTCGGCGACATCGTCCTCAAGGTCTGCGTCGAGCCGCTCCCGCTGCCGAGCAAGCTCAACCCCGACGTGCCGGAGGGCCTCGACGCGTGGTTCCTCCGCGCGTGCAACCGTGACCCGGCGAAACGCTTCCAGAGCGTCGAGGAGATGGCCGACCAGCTCGCGAAGGTCTGCGGCCTCGGCGCGGTGAAGGTCGCGACGCTCGCCGAAGATCGGGTGCAGTATGCACTCAAGCCGGCGGACCCGGCGCTCCTCGCCGAGCTCGAGGAGGACATGCCGACCGGGACGATGAACCCGCGGATTGCACTCTTCGCAGGGATCGTCGTCGGTGTGGCGCTGATGGTCGGGGCGCTCGGGTTCTTCGCATGGCGCGGCAAGCTCGCCGAGGAGGCGGAGTCCGCGAAGCCGACGCCCGCGGAGACGTCGCCTGCCGTCTCGGCCGCGCCGCCTCCCGTGAAGCCCTGATCAGGCCGCCGGCAGCCCGAGCCGCGACCAGCCCGGCTCGGTGATCTCGCCGAAGCTGCCGCGCGCGCCGTCCCATCCGGCGCGCTGGTCGACCACGGCCGTGAAGCCGGCCCCGAGCAGCTCCTTCGCGGCCCGCAGGCTTCGTCCGCCCGACTTGCAGCCGAGGATCAGCTTCGCGTCCTTCGCGAACCTCGCCTCCATCGTCGCGAGGAAGGTCGGGCTCGGGACGAGGCCGGACGGCCCCTGGATCATCGACGGCACGTTCACCGCGCCTTCCGGATGACCAGCCGCGAACTCCTCCTCGGTCCGGACGTCCACGTACGTGAAGCCCTCGTCCTTCATGCGCGCGTGCGCTTCGGCGGGAGAGATGCGCGTCGGGGAAGTCATGGGCGCCGGACCGTAGTCGATCCGGTCAGCGGAGCTACGAAGGGATGGATCGCGGCGGACGTCACCGGTCCCACCCCGTCGGGGTCCGATCCATCGACGGAAAGGTGGGATACGGCCGCGTTTCGCGTGTCTCCCGCGGGATTCGCCTGTCGCTCCCGCAGAACACTCTCACACGAGCAGAGGTGATCAGGATTCCCGGCGATCCAGTTCCGCCGTGGCTTCCGGTTTGCACCCTCGGTCGACGTGCTCCGGTCGACCAAGAACCTCCTCGCCCTCGCCGCCGTCGCGTCGACGGTCGCGTCCGCGGCGCCCGCCGCTGCGGGCGAGGAGCACCTCGGTCGCCAGACGTCCGCGATCGTCGACGGCGAGGCCGACGACAACTCCGCCGTCGTCAGCATCGGTGACCCGAAGGAGCCGGCCTGCAGCGGCACCGTCATCGGACCGCGCCTCGTGCTCACCGCCGCGCACTGCGTGACGGCCGGCACGCTCCGCGTCAACATCGAGGACCGCTCGATCCTCGTCGCCTTCGCTCGCGTCCACCCCGAGTTCGATCAGCAGACGATGGATCACGACATCGCGCTCCTCGTCCTCGAGGAGAACGCGGAGGTCCTCCCGATCCCGGTCTCCGCCGCCGTTCCCTCCGAAGGGGAGCGCGTCCGCTTCGTCGGTTTCGGCCGCGTGAAGGCGGGCGGCGACACGAAGGGGCGTCGCGCAGGCTACGCGAAGGTCGACACCGTCGAGATGAAGCAGTTCAAGACCGTCCCCGACGAGTCGACCGCGTGCGGTCGCGACTCCGGCGGCGCGGTCCTCGACGAGAGCGGCACGCGTCTCGTCGGCGTCATCAGCGCCGGCGACACGAAGTGCGAGAAGTACACGTTCGCCACGCGCCTCGACGTCCACCAGGTGTTCATCGACACCACGGTCACGGAGATGTCGAGCCGTGGCTGCAACGCAGGCGGCAAGGGCGGAAGCTCTCTCGCTGCCGAGATGATCTTCGGAATCTGCATCGTCGCCGCCATCCGGCGCACGTCCCCCCGCGCGACCGTTCGCGCCAACGTCACCCAAAGGAAGCCGTCATGAAGTGGACCCTCGGAATCGTCGCCGGTATCTCGCTCGTCTCCAGCGCCATCGGCTGCTCGGCACCGAGCATCCAGCCGACGTACAAGTCGAGCGTCTCCAGCACGCTGGCGACCTACGACGCGACGACGGAGACGACGAACAAGTACGGGATCGTGAAGTGGCGCCTGAAGCACTCGGGCGACGGCTCCGTCCTCGAAGGTCTCGACAAGAAGGGCAAGAGCATCTCGCACGTCTCGCTCGCCGTCCGGAAGGGCAAGAACGCGTCGGCGGCGATGTTCTGGTTCAAGGGGACCGACAACCGCCAGGGCTTCATCAAGGGCACCGCGGGCGGGACCGCGAAGCTGAAGATGCCGGGCTCGCTCGCCAACTGGACGACGGCGGCGCGGCGCGACCTCATGAAGTTCGCAGCGACGGGCAAGACGCCCTACGGCTGCGCGGACGACATCTTCGGGATCCTCGGCGGCCTGCTGCAGGAGGCGCCGAAGTGCGCGAAGACGGACACGCTCCAGGCGTGCTCCTCGAAGCTGATGCAGGGGCAGAGCAGCGGCGGTCTCGGTGGTGCGCTCGGCGGCATCGGCAAGCTGTTCGGCGCGGCGAAGTCGCTCTCGTCCTGCCTCCCGTCGGGGACGGGCTCCTCGAGCTCGAGCGGCCAGAAGGCGAGCAACGACAAGCCGGCGTCGAGCAAGGATTCCGACTCGAAGGACTCGGACTCGGAGTCGAAGTCGAAGGACTCGGAGTCGGAGACCGAGAAGGACTCCGAGGACACCACGAAGAAGCCCGCGGAAAAGGAAGAGCCCGAGGCTTCGGAAGAGGAAGAGAAGAAGGAAGTGCAGACGGCCGACCCCGCGAAGGAAAAGGAGGTCGAGGACGTCGAGGAGACCGATCCGAAGGAGAAGGAGACGAAGGAAGAGACGACGCAGGAAGAGCCGCAGCAGGAGGAGACCGAAGAAGCCGGTGAGGTCCCCCCGAGCGACGGCTCCGACGGCTCCGAGAGCGCATTCGCGTCGCGCCGCTTCTGATCCGCGAAGGGTCAGAGCGGGAAGAGAAGGTGGAACAGCTCGCCGCGGCCCGCGACGCCGAGCTTCTCGTAGACCTTCGAGAGGTGTTGCCGCACGGTCTTGTCGCTCATCCCGAGCACGTGCGCGATCTCGGGGCTCGGTAGCCCCTTCAGCGCGAGGCGGGTCACTTCCCCCTCGCGCGGGGTGAGGCCCGCTCGTGCGAAGGCACGCGCGACGACGTCGCCGAGATCCGGTTTCGTCGTCGCGTGGCGTTCGACGAGGGCGAGCAGCTCGGCCGCGCGGAACGGCTTCTCGAGGAGATGCGACGCGCCGAGGTTTAGCGCCGTCTTCACCTTGTCGACGTCGGCGAAGGCGGTGATGACGACGACCGGAACGCGACTGCCGCGCTTGCGAAGCGTCTCGAGGACGCGCAGGCCGCCGCGATCGTCACCGGCGAGGACGATGTCGAGGACCGCGACGTCGAAGGGCTCTGCGAGCTGCGCGCACGCGCCGTCCACGTCGCCCGCTTCGAGGACGTCGTGACCGGCGCGCTTCATCGAGCGAGCCAGCGCGCCGCGCGCCTCCGCCTCGTCCTCGACGAGGAGGATCCGGAGCTTCGTCACGACCGGCTCCGAGGGAGGTCGAGCACGAACGAGGTCGCGAAGCCGTCGACCCGTGCGGTCGAGAGATCGCCGCCCATCGTGCGTGCGAGCGCCCGCGCGATCGGCAGGCCGAGGCCGAGGCCGCTCGACTTCTCGGTGCGGAGCGGCTCGAACAGCGCGCGCTGACGTTCCTCGTCGAGGCCGGGGCCGTCGTCGCTGACGGTGATCCGGACGCGCTCGTCGTCTTCCGCGACGCTCACGACCACGTTCCGTGCGCGCGCGTGATCGTCGCGACCTTCGAGCGCGTTGGCGAGGAGGTTGTCGAGGATGATCCGGAGGTACTCGCCGTCGACGCGTGCCCTCCCGTCGACCTCGCCGAGACGGAGCGAGATGCCAGCCTCGGCCGCGAGAGGACGCATCGCGCTGACGACCTCGCGCACGGTCGCGGAAGCGGGGCGAGCCCCGCGCGTCGAGCGGCCGGGCTGCGCGAGCGTGCGGAGCGCGTCGAGCGGGACGAGCGTGCGATCCATCTGCGTTCGGATCCGCTCGGCGAGGCTCCGCGTCGTGGCTCCCTCCGCGACCGTCTCGCCGAGCTCGTCGACGAGCAGGCCGAGCACGTGGAGCGGATTCTTGAGCTCGTGGAGCGCCGCCGCGGCCACGACCCACACCGCCTGATCGCGCTCGACGTGGCGGAGGCGGGACCGGAGCTCGTCGGCGCGTGCGGCTTCCGCGCGCGCGAGCCGTCCGCGCAGATGGCCCCAGTGGAACGCGAGGCCGAGCAGCGCCCCGGCGAGGACCGGGATGCCCCGGTCGACGAACGCGTGGAACGCCGCGAACGCGCGTCCGAACGTGCCCGCGCGCGCCCACGCGTCGGTCTGCGTGTTGAGGAGCGCGTACGCCGCGCCGGCGCAGAGACCGAGCACGACGTAGACGACCGCGGATCGAGCCCCCGATCCGCTCGCAGCGACCCGCCGGCGCATGCCCGGCAGCGTAGCGCCGCCGTTCCCGGCCGACTCCGGCATTTGTCGGATGGGTCCCGCCCCGCGGCCAGGGTATACGGTAGACATGTGGTCGCGCGCGCTCGCCTACGGGGTCGCGGCCGCGCTCGGGACGTGCGCGGTGTCGACCCTCGCACCGACCACGGCACGTGCGCAGGCGGCGACGAGCCTCACGCTCCCGCGTGCGGTCGCGGAAGGCGCGCGGAGGGGCCCGGCGGTGGGCGAAGCGGTCGCGACGAAGCGCGCGGCCGATGACCTCGCGCGCGCGCCGGGGTCTTCGCTGCCGAGCGTGCCCCAGCTCACCGCGCAGGCCGGTCTCCGTGATCCGCGCGGGTTGCCGCTCGGGCCCGAGGTCATCCTCTCGGTGTCACAGGAGGTGGCCGCACGCGCGCTCGGGGAGGCTCGGCGTCGTTCGGCCGACTGGTCCGCCCGCGCGGCGTGGGACGACGTCGAGCGGACGCGCCTCGACGGGGCGCTCACGGCGGCGCTCGCGTGGGTCGCGCTCCTCGAGGCGCAGGAGCTCGAGCGCGTGCGCGCGATCGCGCTCGCCGACGCCCAGAACCTCGAGCGGCTCGCGGAAGTGCGTGCAGCGGCCGGCGTGGTGCCGCCCGCCGATCGCTCGCTCGCGCGCGCCGAGGTGGGCAGCGCGCAGCTCGCGGTGCTCGAGGGCGAAGGTCGGGCGACGGAGGCGCGGCTCGGCCTCGCGCTCGCGACCGGCGAGCCGATGGACGTGCCGCTCCGCGCGGAGGGCAACCTCGCTGCGACCGACGAGCAGCGTGTCGACGAGCGGTCCGTGCTCGCGCGCATCCGCCGTCATCCTTCGGTGCGCGCGGCGGAAGCACGGGCGGCGCACGCTTCGGCCGACGTCGACGTGGCGCGCGCCATGCTGGGCCCCTCGTTCGTGCTCGGCGCATCGGCGTGGCGTGAAGGCTCGGGCGATCGCGCCGCGACCGCGAACGTGACGGTGCCGCTGCCGTTCTTCGATCCGGCCCGCTACGACCGCGCACGGCAGGCGACGCTCGCCGCAGGGCTGACCGCGCACGTCGATCGCGTCCGCGCGGAGCTCGAGCACGATGCACGGATCGCGCTCCACGAGCGAGAGCACACGCGCGAGGTCCGCACGCAGCTCCGCGACGGCGTCGTCGCCCCGCTGCGGCGGGCGATGGATGCGGCGCGTGCGGCCTACGGCGCAGGCACGACCGATCTCGCGCCGGTCCTCCTCGCGCGGCGCTCCCTGCTCTCGGCCGAGGACCGGCTCGTCTCCGCGAGCGCGGACGTGTGGCGTGCGGACGTGCGCGTCAAGGCGCTCGCCGGGACGCTCCTTCCCGAGGGAACCCCGTGAAGCACCAGCTGGTCTTCGCCGTGCTCGTCCTCGTCGCGTGCGACAAGCGCGCGACGCCGGACTCCCCGAGCGGCGCGTCGTCCGCTCCGAGCGCAGCGGCGAGCGCCGAGGCGAAGGGACCGCACGCCGCGCAGGTCGTGCGGATCGACCCGGGCCTGATCGATGCCGGGCGCGTGCGCGTCGCGCCGGTCGTGAGGCGCACCCCGACCGGGACGATCCGCCTCCCGGCCGACGTCGTCGCGAGCGCCGAGGGCATGGCGGAGGCGGGCACCCTCGTCTCCGGACGTGTCGCGCGCTTCGACGTGCGCGAAGGCGATCGCGTGAAGAAGGGCCAGGTCCTGGCGTGGCTCGACGCCCCCGAGGCCGCGAAGGCGATGGCGGACCTGCTCCGTGCCCGAGCGCGCGCGGAGGCGCAGGCCCGCAAGGTCGCTCGCCTCGAGACGCTGGTGAGCGCGGAGGCCACGAGCGCGCTCGCGGTGGACGAGGCGAAGCTCGAGCTCGAGACGGCACGCGCGGATCTCGCCGCGGCGCGCACGGTGGCGACGAGCCTCGGCCTCTCCGAGCCGGCAGCGTCGAAGGACGCGCCCGCGATCGGCGCGCAGGTGCCGGTCCGCAGCCCCGCCGCGGGTGTCGTCGCCGAGCGCGCCGTCGCGCTCGGCGCGCACGTGTCGCCGGACATGAAGCTGTTCCGGATCCTCACCGAGGGCCGCGTGCTGGTCGATGCGCGGCTCGCCGACGGCGCCCCGCTCCTCCCTTCGCCGGGCGCGGTCGCGACGGTGCAGGCGCGCGGCGGCAGTCCCTGCACCGGTCGCGTGCTCGCGACGTTCCCGCAGGTCGATCCGTCGACGCGCACGCGGAAGGTCCGCGTCGAGCCCGACGCGTCCTGCAGCGGGCTCGTCGCCGGGGCACAGGCGGACGTGACCCTCGCGCTCGACGAGCGGAGGGACGGCGGCGCCGTCGGACGCGAGGTCCTCGCCGTGCCCGCGGCCGCCGTCGTCGAAGTGCGTTCGGCGTCCTTCGTGTTCGTGCCCGTTCGCGGGGCGCACGACGCGTTCGAGGCGCGTCCCGTCGACGTCGGCGCACGGGTCGGCGACGACCTCGTCGTGCGCGCCGGTCTCGACGACGGCGAGCAGGTCGTCATCGAAGGTGCGGTCCTCCTCAAGGGCGAGCTCATCCGAGGGGAGCTCGGAGGCGAGCCGTGATCGCCCGCGTCGTCGCGGCGTGTGTCACCCACCGCATCGCCGTCCTCTTCGCCGTGCTCCTCCTGTCGATGCTCGGCGTGCGTGCCTGGCGCGCGCTCCCGGTCGACGCCGTGCCGGACATCACGAACGTCCAGGTGCAGGTGCTCTCGGCGGCGCCGGGCCTCTCGCCGCTCGAGGTCGAGGCGCTCGTCACGCGGCCCGTCGAGCTCGCGCTCGCGGGGCTCCCGCGGACGACGCTGATCCGCAGCATCTCGCGCTCGGGCGTCTCGGCGGTGACGGTCGTCTTCGAGGAGGACTTCCCGCTCGACGAGGCGCGCTCCGTCGTCGCGCAGCGCCTTCCGCGTGCGCGTGAGGCCGTGCGCGGTGCCGGCGCGCCCGAGATGGGGCCGATGACGACGGGGCTCGGCGAGGTGCTGCACTTCACGGTGCGGTGGCCCGGTCACACGCCGGCCGAGGTCCGCACGCTCCTCGACTGGGAGATCGCGTACGCGCTCCGCACGGTGCCGGGCGTCGTCGAGGTGAACGCGTGGGGCGGCGACACGCGGCAGGTCGATGTCCTGCTGAGGCCCGCTGATCTCCTCGCGCGCGGCGTAACGCAGGAGGACGTCGAGCGCGCGCTCCTCGCCGGCGGACACTCCACCGGCGGCGGTGCCGTCGTGCGCGGCGGCGAGCAGGCGATGATCCGCCTCGACGGTCCGTACCGCACCGTGGACTCCGTCGCGGCGCAGGTCGTCGCGACCCGGGCCGGGATCCCGGTCCTCGTCCGCGACGTCGCGACCGTCACGGACGGACGCGCGTTCCGCCTCGCGGCGGCGACGGCGGACGGGCAGGGCGAGACGGTCTACGCGATGGTGCAGATGATCGCCGGCGGCAACGCCCACGCGATCGTCGCCACCGTCCGCGACAAGCTCGGCGAGATCCAGAAGCGCCTGCCGCAGGGGGCAGAGGTGAACGTCTTCTACGATCGCGCGTCGCTCGTCGATCGCGTGCTCGCCACGGTCCGGAAGTCGCTCCTCGAGGGCGTCCTCGTCGTGGCGGTCGTCCTCCTGCTCCTCCTCGGCGATCTCCGGTCGGGCTTCGTCGTCGCGACGACGATCCCGCTCGCGATGCTCGGCGCGTTCGCGTTCATGAGCGTCTCCGGGACGAGCGGCAACCTGATGAGCCTCGGCGCGATCGACTTCGGCCTCGTCGTCGACGGCGCCGTCGTCGTCGTCGAGGGCGCGCTCGCGGCGATCGCGGTCCGGAAGGTGACCGCCGGGGTCGCCCTCGCGGAGGAGGCGCGCACGGTCGGACGACCGCTCGCGTACGGCGTGCTCATCGTCGCGATCGTCTACGTGCCGGTGCTCCTCCTCGACGGCGTCGAAGGGAAGATGTTCCGCCCGATGGCGCTGACGGTGCTCTTCGCGCTGGCGACCGCCGTGGTCCTCACGTTCACGTGGGTGCCTGCGCTCTCGGCGATGGTGCTCGGCGACGTCCACCACGGCGACCCGTGGCTCGTCCGGCAGCTCCGTCGCGTGTACGAGCCGTTCCTCCGCCAGATGCTCACGCGTCCGTGGATCGCGGGGATCATCGCGGCGGTGCTCCTCGTCGCGGGCGTGTTGGCCGGCGCGACCCGCGGGCTCGAGTTCGTGCCGCGGCTCGAGGAGGGTGACCTCGTCGTGCAGGTCACGCGGCCGCCGAGCGTCTCGCTCGAGGAGGCGGTCGTGGGGACGACCGCGATCGAGAAGACGCTCCGGACGTTCCCGGAGGTGAAGACCGTCGTCTCGCGCACCGGGAGCCCGGACGTCGCGACCGACGTGATGGGCGTCGAGCAGTCCGACGTGTTCGTGATGCTGAAGCCGCACGACACGTGGCGGCCCGCGGTCACGCGCGAGTCGCTCGCGGCCGACATGTCCCGTGCGCTCTCGAAGGCGCTTCCTGGCACGGCGTTCGCGTTCACGCAGCCGATCGAGATGCGCACGAACGAGCTCCTCGGCGGGACGCGGAGCGACGTCGGTCTCAAGATCTTCGGTGACGATCTCGGCACCCTCGAGCGCCTCGCCGCGACGATCGCGCGCGACCTCGGCGAGATCCCGGGAGCCGCCGACGTCCGCGTCGAGCCGCTCTCCGGGCTGCCGCTCGCGACGGTACGCCCCGACGCCGCGCGTGCCGGACGCGTCGGGCTCCCCACCTCCGAGCTCGCCGCGACGGTGGAGGCGATGCGAGCAGGGCGCTCGGTCGGCACGCTCGTCGAAGGAGAGCGCCGCTTCGACGTGCGCGTCCTCTTCCCGTCGCCTTCGAGCCCGGAGGCGCTCGGCGACGTGATCGTCCCGCTCGAGGGCGGCGCGAGCATCGCGCTCGGGCAGGTCGCGGACGTGCGGACCGAGGTCGGCCCCGCGATGGTGAGCCGGGAAGGCGCGCGCCGTCGCGTCCTCGTCGAAGCGAACGTGCGCGGTCGCGATCTCGGTTCGTTCGTGCGCGACGTGAAGGGCAAGCTCGCGACGATCACGATGCCGCCCGGCTACCACGTGCAGGTCGCCGGGCAGTACGAGCACCTCGTCCACGCGGCGGAGCGCTTCGCGCTCGTCATCCCGGTCACGCTCGTCGCGGTCCTCCTCCTCCTCTACCTCTCCTTCGGCGAGTTCCGCGCGGCGCTGCTCGTGCTCACGAACGTGCCGCTCGCGACGAGCGGCGGCTTCCTCGCCCTCTGGGGACGCGGGCTGCCCATCTCCGTCTCGGCCGTCGTCGGGCTGCTCGCGCTCTTCGGCGTCGCGACACTGAACGGGAGCGTCCTCGTCGCGGCGCTCCGCGACCGGCTCGTCGCGGGAGAGCCGCCGGTCGAGGCCGCGCGTGCCGCCGCCGAGTCGCGCTTCCGTCCCGTCCTCACGACGGCGATGGTCGCGGCGGTCGGGTTCGTCCCGATGGCGCTCGCGACCGGTGCCGGCGCCGAAGTGCAGCGACCGCTCGCGACGGTCGTGATCGGCGGGCTCGTGACCGCGACCGTGCTCACGCTCGGCGTGCTCCCTTCGCTCGGCGCGCGCGTGCTCGGGCGGCGTTCGCCCTAGCTCCAAATCCGATTTCGTGCGGCCGGGCCTTGACCCTCACGCGACGGGAGGGATTACGGAGAGAGGAGCCATGCAGTACACGATCGGCGAGCTCGCGAGGCTCGCACGCGTGAGCGTGCGGACGCTCCACCACTACGACGAGATCGGTCTCGTCGTGCCGGCGGCGCGCAGCGGCAGCGGGTATCGCCTCTACACGACGAAGGAGCTCGAGCGGCTCCAGCAGGTGCTCTTCTTCCGCGCGCTCGACTTCGAGCTCGAGGACATCAGGCGCCTGCTCGACGATCCCGCGTTCGACGCGCGGGTCGCGCTCGAGACCCAGCGGACGTGGCTGCGGGAGCGGGCCGAGCACGCGCTCTCCCTCGTTCGCCTCGCCGACCTCATGGACGCGGGCGTGTCGGGGAGCGATCCACGCGCCGCCGCGATCGCGGAGGGCATGCGGCTCCACATCGACCGGTGGTTCTACCCGTGCTCGCGCGAGCACCACGCGCGGCTCGGGGACATGTACGTGGACGACGCGCGCTTCTCGGCGACGTACGACCGCATCCGCCCCGGCCTCGCGGCCTATGTGCGCGATGCCATCCGCGCGAACCGTGGTGCGACCTGAGCGAGCCCTTGCCAGCTCCGCCGCCGGGCGATACTTGGATCTGCGATGGAGCTCGCAGCAGGGTCGACGAGCTTCGACGTGATCTGCGCGGGCGATGCGCTGTGGACGTTCCGTCGCGGCAGCATCGCCCGTCTCGCCGAAGCGATCGCGCGCCAGTTCCAGCCGGGCGGCGGCGCTGTGCGGGCGGCGTTCTCCCTCGCGTCACGCGGGCTGCGCGTCGGGCTCTCGACCGTGCTCACCGACGACCGCGCGGGACGCGCGCTGGTGCAGCGCGTGTCGGCGGCGGGGATCTCCGTCGGCGGGGTACGCCTCAGCACGTCACGCGGTGGGCTCGTGATGGCGGAGGGCGGCGCGGCAGGTCTCGAGCTCGTCCCGTCCCGGAGCGAGGAGCAGCCGATCGCGATCCCGGAGACGTGGTCGGCCCCCGTTCTCCTCCTCTCCGGCGTCTCACCGCACGTCGCGTCCGGCGCAGCGCTCTGTCGCGAGGCGCGGCGGGCACGGCGGAGCGGAACGACCGTCGTCGTCGACGCGAACGCAAAGTGGCATCTCTGGGCCGGTCGCGACGGACGCGTCGTGCGCTCGCTCGTGCGCGAGGCCGATGTCGTCCGCTGCACGGGAGCCGACCTCGCCGTCCTCGGGACGAGCCGCGACGACCTGCGCCTCGCGATGCGCCCGAACGCGGTCCTCGTGACGACGGACGAGGACGAGACGCGCGTGAGCGGCCCGTTCGGTGACCTCGCGCTCGCTTCCCGTGCGCGCCCCGAGGCGGACACGAACGACGAGACGATCGCCTCGATCTGCGCCGAGCTCGCGCGCGCCGGCCGTGGGCCGGAAGCAACGTCGATCTGGCACCGCGCGCTCGCGAACTGATCAGGGCAGCGGGTGCTTCTGGAAGAACGTCCAGAGCGCGTCACTCGCCGAGATCGACGTCGACGTCTTGCCGAACGCGGGCGCCGGCGTTCCGCCCGGCCACGTGTGACCGCCGAAGTCGATCGTGCAGAGGGTCACTTCCGCGCCCTCCTTGCATGATCCACGTGTCACGCACGTGGCATCACCCTTCGCGAACGTCTCGACCGCATCGCCGGTGCATGCGTTCCGATCGGCCCAGCCGTTCATCACCGAGGCGACGCTCGGGAACCCGAGCGCCACGCTGCCACCGTACGGCACGACGTAGTCGGACGTGCCGTGGAACTGCATCACGGACACCGCGCGTTTCGGCTCGCACTTCGGGAGCGTCATCAGGCCCGCGACCGAGCCGACGGCGGCGATCCGCGTCGAGAGCTCGCAGCCGAGGCGGTGCGCGAGGAAGGCGCCGTTCGACATCCCCGCGGCGTAGATCCGCTTCGGATCGACGCAGAGCTTCGCCTCGAGCTCGTCGAGGACCGCCCCGAGGAAGCCGACGTCGTCGAGCCCTTCGCTCTGCGCGCTGCCGCAGCAGGCGCCTGCGTTCCAGCTGTTCGAGACACCCTGCGGGAAGACGACGACGAAGCCGTTGGCGTCCGCGGTCTCCGCCATCTTCGAGAGCGTGGCCTGCCCCTCCGCCGTGTCGGTGTAGCCGTGGATGCCGAGCACGACCGGGGTCTTCTTCGACGGATCGTAGGCGAGCGGGATGTGCAGGTTCGCGGAGCGCGACTTCCCTCCGAAATCGAGCTTCCACGTGAAGTCTCCGGCGAGCTTCACGCGATCTCTGCAGTCGGCAACGGGTCCCGCGTCGACGGTGACGGGCGGCGGACCGGCCTCGGGCGATGCCGTCGGCACCGTCGTCGCGGCGGGCGGCGCGGCGGGAGGCGGAGCGCTCGCGGCGGGATCGCCTGCGGCGGTGCCGCACGCGGCGACGGCGGTGAGGAGGGCGCACGCCGACGCTCGTCCGCTCCTCCGCATGCGCGAGCGCTTACCACGCGATCCCCTCGGAGGCGAGGCGCGGCCGGCGCTTTCCGACCGCGCTGGCTCGGGTACGCTCGGCCCGCCCCGATGAGCGCCGTCAGCGAGGCTCCCCCGCGCGGTCTTCCCGAAGCCGAGGCCGCGATCCGCCTCGCGGCCGAGGGACCGAACGACCCGGCGCCGCGGAGGCGACGCCCGCTCGCCGAGCTCGCGCGCCACCTCGCGAACCCGCTCGCGGGGATCCTCGTCCTCGCTTGCGTCGCGTCCTTGTTCGCAGGGGACGTCGTCGACGCCACGATCATCCTCGCGATCGTCGCTGTCAGCGCCGCGATCGAGGCGGTGCAGACGCGTTCGGCGCGCGCCGCTGCGGACGCGCTCCGGAAGAGCGTCGCGACGACGGCGACCGTCGTGCGGGACGGCGTCGCCCGCGAGGTGCCGCGCGCCACGCTCGTCCGTGGCGACCTCGTGAAGCTCTCCGCGGGGGACCTCGTCCCGGCCGACGTCCGCCTCGAGACGGCGAAGGACCTCCACGTCAACGAGGCGGCGCTCACCGGCGAGTCGCTCCCGGTCGAGCGGCGGCGCGAGGAGTCGGTCTACCTCGGCTCGTCGATCGTCAGCGGGACCGCGACCGGGACCGTCGAAGCGACGGGGGCCCACACGCGCTTCGGCGGGATCGCCGCGAAGCTCGACGCGCCGCCGCCGGCGACGGCGCTCGAGCGCGACGTCGCCGCCTTCGGCACCTTCATCCTGAAGACGGTCCTCTTCCTCGTGCTCTTCGTGTTCGTCGTGACTGCGCTCGGCAAGCGCGATCCGCTCGGGGCGCTCCTCTTCTCCGTCGCCCTCGCGGTCGGCGTCACGCCCGAGTTCCTGCCGATGATCATGACGATCACGCTCGCGCGCGGTGCTCAGCACATGGCTCGCGAGAAGTGCATCGTGAAGAACCTTGCCGCGATCCAGGAGCTCGGGAGCATGGACGTCCTCTGCTCCGACAAGACGGGCACGCTCACGACGGGCGACATGACGCTCGAGGAGCACGTCGATCCTCTCGGCGTGGAAGACGAACGGCCGCTGCTCCTCGCGTACCTGAACAGCTACTTCGAGAGCGGGATCGAGAATCCGCTCGACGAAGCGCTCCTCGAGCACGCGAAGCTCGACCCGCTCGACTCGGCCGTCCTCCGGCACGCGCATCCCGACATCCGTGGCTTCACCAAGGTCGACGAGATCCCGTTCGACTTCGAGCGGAGGCGCGTCACCGTCGTCGCCGAGCGCGCGGCGGACGGGACCCACGAGCGCCTGCTCGTCACGAAGGGTGCGCCGGAGCACGTCCTCTCCGTCTGCACCGCGTGGGAGGTCCGCGACGCCGTCGCGCCGCTCGACGAGGACGCGCGCGCGAAGTGCCTCGCGACGGCGAAGTCGCTCGGCGGGAAGGGCTATCGCGTGCTCGGCGTCGCGTGGCGGGCCACCGAGCAGAAGCCCGCCTACGACCTCCACGACGAGAAGGAGCTCGTCCTCGCCGGGTTCCTCGCCTTCCTCGATCCACCGCGGGACGACGCGAGGGACACGGTCGCCGCCCTCCGTGCACGCGGCGTAACGGTGAAGATGGTGACCGGCGACGCGGAGGCGGTCGCGCGTCACGTCGCCGGGCGCGTCGGCCTCGACACGACGCGGGTCCTCACCGGCGCGCAGATCGAGCGCCTGACCGATCCGGCGCTCGCGCACCTCGCCGAGCGCGTGTCCGTCTTCGCGCGCGTCTCCCCGGCACAGAAGACGCGGGTGCTCGCCGTGCTCCGCGGTCGCGGGCACGTCGTCGGCTTCCTCGGCGACGGGATCAACGACGCGCCTTCGCTCCACGAGGCGGACGTCGGGATCAGCGTGGCCGGCGCGGTCGACGTCGCGCGCGAAGCGGCCGACGTCATCCTCCTCCAGCCCGGGCTCGCGGTGCTCCTCGCCGGGATCGTCGAAGGCCGGCGCGCGTTCGGCAACGTCCTCAAGTACCTGCTGATGGGGACGAGCTCGAACTTCGGGAACATGTTCAGCATGGCGGGGGCGGCGCTGTTCCTTCCGTTCCTGCCGATGCTCCCGACGCAGATCCTCCTCAACAACTTCCTCTACGACCTCGCGCAGGTCTCGATCCCCACCGATCGCGTCGACGAGGAGCTCGTCCGCGCTCCACGGCGATGGGACATCGGCCTCGTGCGCCGGTTCATGATCGTGCTCGGGCCGATCAGCTCGCTCTACGACTTCCTCACGTTCGGCGTCCTGCTCTTCGTGCTGCACGCGCCGGAGCGCGAGTTCCACACGGGCTGGTTCGTCGAGTCGCTGACGACGCAGACGCTGGTCATCTTCGTGATCCGCACGGTGGGGGCACCGTGGGCGACGAGGCCGAGCCGCGCGCTCGCGCTGACGGTGCTCGTCGTCGTCGCCGTCGGCGTGCTCCTGCCGCTCACGCCGGTGTCGGGCGCGCTCGGCTTCACGACCCTGCCCGCGAGCTACTACGCGTTCCTGATCGGGGCGACGGGGACGTACCTCCTCGTCGTCGAGCGCGTGAAGCGGTTGCTCCTCGGGAAGGTGTTCGGGCGGCCCGCGACCTGACGTCGGTCCGCAGCTGTGTCCCTCAGGGTGGAAAAATCCTCACCAGGTGGAACGGCTGGACCCCGCAAATCGCGGGGTCGAGGCCTCAGAACTCCGGCCGTCTGTCTCAGCGAAATCGAGCACTTACGAAAAATCGACCAGGTGGTGCGGCCTTTGCGTACTGCTTCGCCACATGGCGCGTACCTCCAACGCTGCTCGCGAGCTGGTCTCGTCCATCCCGCCGGCGCCCGCGTCGGGCGTCCGTGTGAGGCCCGACGCGCACGGCGCGTACGAGCCGCCGCACGCGGAGACGGTCGACTGCCTCGGCGTGCCCGTCGCCCGCGCGCGCTGGGAGGCGCTGCGGGACTGGTTCCACACGCATGCGCGCATCCGCGGTCGCGCCCGCGTCCTCCACTTCGCGAACGCGCACACGCTGAACCTCGCCTGGAGCGACCCCTCGTTCCGCGCCGTCCTCACGCGCGCCGACGTCGTGCTGAACGACGGCATCGGCCTCGACCTCTACGCGCGCCTCGTCGGCGAGCGGTTCGAGAAGAACTTCAACGGCACCGACCTCGTCCCGGCCCTCCTCGAGCACGCGACCGCAGGCGCGCCGCTCCGGATCTTCCTCTTCGGCGGCGTGCCCGGGCGCGCCGAGGAGGCCGCACGCGTCCTCGAAGCGCGCTTCCCCGGCGTGATCGTGGTCGGCACGCGGCACGGCTATGCCCACGACGGCGCGCTCGAAGCGATCAACGCCGCCTCCCCCGACGTGCTCCTCGTCGGGATGGGCAATCCCATCCAGGAGAAGTGGGTCGACGCCGTCAGGCACACGCTGGACGTCGGGATCGCGATGGGCGTCGGCGCGCTGATCGACTTCTTGAGCGGACGCGTCGCGCGCGCGCCGCGATGGGTGCGCGCGGCCAGGCTCGAATGGCTCTACCGGCTCGCGCGCGAGCCGAAGCGGCTCTTCCGTCGCTACGTCCTCGGCAACCCCGCGTTCCTTGCGCGCGCGCTCGTCTACGCTGCGCGGCGACCGCGCGTCAGGCGGGCCGCCACCACGCGAGGGCGCGGAGCTCGCACGCGCGGATGAAGGGAGACTTCGCGTCGTTGTAGGACTGCACGTCGTCGGGGTGGAGCTCGCGCGCGCGGATCTTCTGCGCCTCGTACGCGCGCGCTTCCTCGGGATGCGCGCGGAGGTAGTCGCGGAACGCGAGGTGGCGGGTGATGTTGGCGGTACCGATCGCGAACGCGTGGAACTGCGAGACGCGTCGGCCGCGCTCGTCGACGAGGACGGCGTAGCGGCGTCCGGCGATCCCGAATTCGCCGCGCCAGAACCAGCCGAGCGCCTCGACGGCCTCGCGGCGCGCGTCGAGCGCTTCCAGGCTCGTGACGACCGGCACGAGGTCGACGATCGGCTTCGCGCGGATACCGGCGATCGCGGTCGAGCCGATGTGGTGGACTTCGATCAGCGCCTCGCCGATCGCGCCCTCGAGCCGGCGCGCCTCGCGCGACGCGACCTCGGCCCAGGCGGGATCGTGTGGCTCGAGCTCGATCGGGAAGCGCGACGACGGCTCCACGCGATCGTCGATAGCACGGGGCACATGAGCCGACACGAGAGGGTCGGGGAGGATCGCGCGCCTCGGCTCTGCGGGCTCCCCATCGTCGGCTGGCGTGCTCACGTCGCGGATCTCCGCGGATTCAGGCCGATTCGACGCTGGAACGGCCCCTGCTGAAGACGGCTGCGGAGGTCATCATGAACACCACGCTCACGCTCGGCGCTCTCGTCGTTGCCGGCATCGTCGTCGCCTGCGGAGGCACCGACGGATCGTCGTCCGTCCCGGAGGCGCCGAAGGTCCCCGCGGCGCCGCTCGAAGGCGTGAAGAACCCGCCGCCGGAGTCGTCCGGCCAGGCGACCGGGGGCGCCGCGACGGGGGACGCCGGCGCGGCGACGCCGAAGGCGGACGACCCAGGCGAGGACGGGGAGGCGGGCGAGGACGGACAGGCCGGACGGATCGCTGTGAACCAGCACTGCTGCTACGGCGGGAAGTACTTCTCGTGTCCGAACGAGACCGCGTGCTTCGGCGGTGTCGACGTGGACGCTTGTCTCGCGACCTGCGGAGCGAAGCTCGACTGCTTCGACAAGTGCTTCGAGCAGCTCGACAACGCGCCTGCTCCGAAGGGATGTCGCTCCGACGTGAAGCCGCCGCCGGGGGTCGACTGCGCAAACGGACAGATCAACCTCTAGAGGCGTCACGCGACGGGCGACGTGTCGTCGCGAGGACGGCCCCGCCCACGGCGAGCGCCGCCGCGAGCCACATCGAGCCGCGGAAGCCGAGCCGCCCGTCGGTGCGGACCGCGAGCGCGATCCCGCCTGCCATCCCGACGTTCCTCGCCGTCGCCGCCATCGCCGCCGCCGTGCCCTGCCGCTCCTTCGGCGCCGCGGCCATGATCTCCGCGTTGTTCGGCGCGACGTAGAGGCCGGCGCCGAGGCCGAGCAGACCGAGCGCCGAGGCGACGGGGAGATCGTCGCCCGACGTCGCGCTCCCGACGAGGAAGAGCGCGGTCGCGATGAGGACCATCCCGCACACGGACGGGAGCCGCGCGCCGAAGCGATCGGCGAGCACGCCGCTGAACGGCGCCGTCACCGCCATCACCGCGGGCTGCGCGGTCATGAGGAGGCCGGCGTGCGCCGGCGTCATGCCGTGCGTCAGCTGGAGATCGAACGGCAGGAGGTACGAGAGGACGAAGAGCACGACGTAGAGGAGCGTCGCGCCGGTGACACCAGAGGTGAACGCGCCGCTCCGGAAGAGCGTGACGGGGAGGAGCGGCGCCGGATGACGCGCTTCGTGGATCGCGAACGCGGTGAGGAGCACGAGCGCGAGGCCGAGCGTCGGGAGCGGCAGCGCCGCGTCCTTCCGGAGCGCGAGGAGCAGCGCGGTGAGCCCGCACGCGAGGAGCACGGACCCGAGCGGATCGAGCGTCACGCGCCCCCGCGGCGTGCTCTCCCGCTCGCGGAGCGCCCACGACGAGAGCGCCGCGCCGACGACGCCAGCGACGGTGTTCGTCGCGAACACGGCATGCCAGCCGAGCGACGAGACGAGCACCCCGCCGAGCGTCGGGCCGAGGGTGAGGCCGACGTACGTGAACGCGAGCTGCATCCCGAGGCCGCGCGCGCGCCGTCCGTCCGGGAACGCGCGTGCGACGATCGCCGGGCCGGTCGCCATCAGCATCGCCGACCCGACCCCTTGCACGACACGCGCAGCGACGAGGACGCCGAGCGTCCCCGCGAGCGCGCAGCCGAGCGCGCCGAGCGCGTAGATCGCGAAGCCGGTGACGTAGACGCGGCGATGCCCGAGGAGGTCGGCGAGGCGACCGGCCGTCGCGAGCAGCGCGCTCACGGTGAGCAGATACGACGAGAGCACCCAGCTCACGTCGGCGGGCGTGACGTGGAGGTCCTTCGCGAGGACGGGCGCGGAGACGGCGACGAGGCTCGTGCTCAGCGCCGCGACGAACGCGCCGAAGCACGCGACGCCGAGCGGCGCGAGGGCAGGGCGATCAGCGGCGGGGGCGTCCACGGTAGAGATAGCGAGGCGCCTCGCGCGGGGAGGTGGCGCGTTCGCGCGCGAGGGTCACGAGCGCGTGGTCGGGCGCGAGGGCGCACGCGGGATCGGTCCGCCGTGCGTCGCCGGTCAGCGCGAAGGCCTGACAGCGGCAGCCGCCGAAGTCGGTTTCCTTCCGCTCGCAGCTGCGGCAGGGCTCGGCCATCCAGGCGTCGCCGCGGAAGGCGCGGAGACCTTCGTTCTCGGCCCAGATCGTCGCGAGGTCGCGCGCGCCGAAGCGCTCGAAGGCGAGACCGGGGATCGAGGTCGCGGCGTGACACGGCAGGACGAGGCCGTCCGGCATGACGTGGACGAAGCGCCGGGCCCAGCCGTCCATGCACGCCTTCGGGGTCGTCCCGAAGTAGTCGGGTTTCACGAAGAGGACGTCGATCCGTCCCCGCAGGCGCGCCTTGTGGGCCGCTGCGCGCGAGGCGGCCTCCTCGATCTGCGCCGCGGTCGGGAGGAGCGCGTCGCGGTTCGCGAGCGCCCACGCGAGGTACTGCGTGTTGGCGAGCTCGAGGCGGTCCGCAGAGGCGTCCTCCGCGAGCGCGACGAGCGCGTCGATCTCGTGGAGGTTCTCGCGGTGGAGCACGACGTTCATCGTGAGCGGGAGGCCGAGCTCCTTCACCCACCGCATCACCTCGCGCTTGTGGGCGTGACCTTCGCTCCCGGAGATGTGCGCCGCGAGCGCCGGATCGGCCGCCTGGATGCTGACCTGCACGTGATCGACACCCGCGCGCGCGAGCGCTTCGAGCCGCTCGCGCGCGAGCGGGATCCCGCTCGTCACGAGGTTCACGTAGAGGCCGAGGCCGTGCGCGTGCGCGACGAGCGCTTCGAGGTCCCGCCGCGCGAGCGGCTCGCCGCCGGTGAAGTGCACCTGCATCACGCCGAGCGCTTCCGCCTCGGAGAGGAGCGCCTTCCACGCGTCGGTCCCGAGCTCGCGGTCGCCGGACGCGAGCTCGAGCGGATTCGAGCAGTAGGGGCAGTGGAGGGGACAGCGATGCGTGACCTCGGCGATGAGCGTGAACGGGCGTGGCGTCTCGCTCGCGCGGCCCATCACGCTCGTCTCCCGCACCTCGAGCTTCCGCGGTGGTCCGTTGCCGAGGAGACTGCGCGCTTCCAGATCGAGGACGAACGCGTCGACGTCGCGCGTGATGTCCTTCCGCGCGGCTTCGCCGTAGCGGGCGGTGAGCTCGCCCGCGATCTCGGCCTTCGTCCGCGTGCCGTCGCAGAGCAGCGCGATCGCGGCGGCGGTGTCGCCGAGCACGAGCCCGCGCTCCGGGTAGACGAGCACGACGGCGCCCTCGTGCCGGTCGCGGACGAGCCGCGCCTTGTCGGCGAGCCGAGGGCGGAGCGTCATGCGTCGCTCGTCGCGCGATCGACCGCGTCGAGGAGCGCCCAGAGGATCTGCGTCTTCGTGATCAGCGCTTCGACGCAGCGCTCCTGCTCGGCGCGCGTCCGCGCGTTCGCGACGACGTAGTCGATCGCCTCGCGCGAGTCCTGCTTCGCGCGCGTGACGCGGCCGCGGAAGTACGCGAGCGTCTCGCCGTCGACCCACGGATAGTGCGTCTCCCACGCGACGATCCGCCTCGCCATGATGTCGGGCGAGAAGAACTCGGTGAGCGACGACGCAACCGCCTCGAGGAGCGGCCGCTCGCGGACGAGCTGCACGTACGCATCGCAGGCGAAGCGGACTGCCGGCAGCACGCGGGTGAGACTGCGGACCTCCGCTACGTCGAGCCCGACGCCGTGCGCGAGCTTCTCCCATTGCGCGAGCCCGCCTTCGCCTTCGCGCGGTCCGTCGTGATCGACGATCCGACGGATCCACGTGCGGCGGAACGCCGGGTCCTCCGACTTGGAGAGGACGATGGCATCTTTGATCGGGATCCGCGTCTGGTAGTAGTAGCGGTTCGTCACCCAGGCCTGGATCTGCGCGCGCGAGAGCTTCCCCTCGTGCATGCGCACGTGGAACGGATGCTTGTCGTGGTAGCGCTTCTCGCCCTCCGCGCGGAGGCGCTCGACGAAGGCTTCGGCGGACAAGGGTGCGTCGTCGCTCATGCGATCTCCATCCCGTCGAACGCGACCTCCCAGCCGGCGGTCTCGACGAGACGTCGTTCCTCCGTGGGACCGAGGATCGGGTTGGTGTTGTTCACGTGCGTGTAGATCCGGCGTCCGCGGACCTTCGCGAGCATCTCGAGGCTGCCGGTCCCGCCGTCGATCGGGACGTGCGCCATGTCCTTCGCGACGGATTTCGAGAGCCCGAGCCGGACGAGCTCGTCCTCGCGATAGAAGGTGCCGTCGAAGAGGACGACGTCGTGGCGGGCGAGCTCCGTCCGAACCGCGTCGTCGACGCGCGCGCACGCGGCGGCGTAGCAGAGCCGAGGACCGCCGCCACCGGTGAGCGCGAGACCGATGTTGTCCTCCGCGCTCCCGTCCGCATGACCGACGAGGTGGACGGGGAGCTTCCCCGGAAGCGGGAACGCGCGGAGGCGGACGCCGAAGGGCACGCCGGTGGCGTCGGCGAGCTCGGTCTCCTCTCCGAGGACGAGCGTGCGCACGGCGAGCTGTCCTTCGAAGCGCCGGAGCGTCCGGAGGAACACGCTCGCCTCGAGACCACGCCAGACCGACGCGGTCGCGTAGACGGCGAGCGGCCACGACTCGCGGAGCGAGAAGAGGCCGAGCACGTGATCGAGATCGCCGTTCGTGAGGACGACGGCGCCGATCGGCGAATGACGCGGAGAGCGCGGGGTCAGCGCCGGCGTGCGCTGCACCTGCGTCAGGATCTCCGGCGACGCGTTCACGAGGACGAAGCGCTCGTCGTCACCGGTGAGGGCGACGGAGTCCTGCGTGCGCGGCGACCAACCCGGCGTCCCCGCGCGCACGTTCTTGCAGCCGGGACACCCGCAGTTCCATTGGGGGAAGCCGCCGCCTGCCGCCGAGCCGATCATGATCGCGCGCATGGACCCGCCATCGTAGTCGGAGCGGTGACCCGCTCGCCATCCCGCGGGGCTCGGGCGCTGGATCGGCTGCGATCCGTTTCCGGTGCACGGCCACGCGGGAGACGTGCGATGCCGCGAGAATCGCACACCGTCCAACCTGGACCGACGGTTGCAGCTCCGCTGTTCCGCCGTGAAGCGACACGCTCTTCTCCCCGTCGGTCTTGCTTCTCTCGCGCTGCTCGCGGCGTCGATCGCTCCTGCCTGCAGCCAGCCCGGCGAGGAGGACGCCGACGTCGAGGAGGGCGGTGACGCGTACTCGTACGAAGGCACCTGCGACGGCCTCCCGAAGCTGAAGAACGTGAAGACGCCGCCCGGCGTCTGCGTCGGCGTCGTCGCGACCGGCTTCACGTACGCGCGAGGGATCACGCAGCTCCCGTCCGGCGACCTCGTCCTCGCGGAGATGGGCGGCTGGGCGCAGGACCGCGGCAAGGTCTGGCTCCTCCATCGCAAGGCGGACAAGACCTGGGAGAAGAAGGTCCTCCTCCAGCAGATCGACAAGCCGAGCGGCGTCGCGGTCGGGCCCGACGGCCTGCCCTACGTCGGCACGCCGAAGGACATCTTCCGCTTCGATCCGTACGTGATCGATCCGCGGCTCGGTCAGCCGCGGATCAAGCTCGTCGTCCGCGACCTCCCCGGCACCGGGCGTCACCCGCTCGCGAAGTTCGCGTTCGATCCGAAGAAGCCGTGGACGCTCTACGTGAACGTCGGCTCCGCCTCCGACACGTGCGAGCAGGGAGCGGGCGTCACGCCGCCGGCCGGCTACCCGCTGCCGTGCCCCGAGTCCGACGGCGCGAGCCCGCGCGGCGTCCTCCGCAAGTACGACCTCTCCGGGGCCGATCACGTGCCGACCGGCTTCAGCGTGATGGCGAAGGGGCTCCGCAACTCGATGGCGCTCGCGGTGCATCCGCGCTCGGGCGCGCTCCTCCAGGCCGAGAACTCGCGAGACTCGATCAACAAGCACGCGCCCGCCCTCGCGGAGCAGGAAGGCGAGCTCCCGCACGAGGAGCTCAATGTCATCCAGGACGGCGCCCACTACGGCTGGCCGTACTGTTACGACAACGGCGCGCCGAACCCCGAGTACCTCGGGCGCGTCGACTGCTCGCGGTACGCGAACCCGGCGCTGCTCCTCCCCGGTCACGCCTCGCCGCTCGGGATGGCCTACTACGAAGGCAACCTGTTCCCGGCGCCGTACCGCGGAAACCTCCTCGTCGCGTACCACGGCTATCGCGCGAACGGTCACCGCCTCGTGATGGTGCCCGTCGACGAGAACGGGATCCCTGGGTCCGGCGAGCCGCTCGACGTGATCCGCGGTTGGGAGAAGAGCGCAGACGGCAAGGACCCGCAGGGCGCGCCGGTCGACGTCCTCGTCGCGAAGGACGGATCGATCTTCCTCACCGAGGACAAGAACGGCACCGTCCTCCGCGTGTTCTTCGACGCGAGCGCGGGCAGCGGTCAGCCGATGCGGCCCGAGCCGCCGAAGCAGCCGACCGCGAACCCGGAAGAAGCGCAGCGCTGCGGAGACCTCGCGCGGCGCACCGATCCGTTCGCGGCCGTGCAGCGCGACGTCATCGATCAAGCCTGCGTCTCGTGCCACGGCGTCGGTCCCGGCTACGCCGGCGGGCTCCGCCTCGACAAGTGCGACGCGGTCGGCAACGCGCAGCGCCTCACCGCGGCGCGTTCGGGCGGGCGAGCGCCCTACGTCGTACCGCGCGACCTCGGGAGCGAGCTCCTGAAGCGCCTCCGCGGCGACGGATACCCGCAGATGCCTGCGGGCGGTGTGACGCCCGAGCAGCTCGACGAAGTGGAGAGCTGGGTGAGCGCCGGGGCCCCCGTCCCGCGTTGAAGAAGCGCGTGCACGCGGCCCGGTCATTGCTACGCTGACGAGACGGAGAAGACGAAGATGCGTTGGACCAAGCCCGAAGCGGTCGAGATCAAGATGGACGCGGAGATCTCCTCGTACCAGGACGACTCCTACGATCCGCACAAGGACGGTCCGGCGTTCGTCGAGTCGCGGATCCAGCCGGCCGAGACCGAGTCGGATCGCCACAGTCCGTCACGCCCGCGCGCCTGAGCACGCGCGGTTCGTAGGCTCAGCGGCAGGTCGTCGTCGCGGAGCTCGCGCGCTCGACGGCGTGCCGCACGGGCAGACGCACGTCCTTGCCGCGGAGCGGGGCGAGCCGACGCTCGAGGTCGGCGGGGTGCAGCATCCCGAGCGCCTCGATCGACGCCATCCCGATCCGGTCGTCCGCTTCGTCGACGGGGCTCCGCGCGAGCAGCGCGAGCTTCGTCAGCTTGTCGATCGCGGAGCGGTCGCACAATGCGCCGAGCGTCTGCGCGGCCGCGGCGCGGACGTCGGCGTCCTCGCGTCCGTCCTCGAGCTTCGCGCGGACCTTCGGTGCCATCGCCGTCGCGCGCTGCTTGCCGAGACCACCGAGCGCGGCGACGCGAACGCGCGGGCTCGCGTCCCCGAGCGCCTTCGCGAGCGCGCCCGACGTCGTCTCGTCCTGCGGGAGCGTCGCGAGCGCGTCCGCTGCCGCGATGCGTACGAACGTCCACGGATCTTCCGCGAGCGCGCCGGCAGCGGGGCGCGCGCCGGCGGCCATCCCGCTCCCGGCGATTCCCCGGAGCGCCGCTTCGCGCACGCGCGGCTCGGGATCGGCCGTCGCCGCGAGCACGGTGGTCGCGAGCGGCGCGATCCCGATCGACAGCTCGACGGCGCGTGCACGCACCTGCCAATCGGGATCCTTCCGCGCGAGCTCGGCGAGCGTCGAGAGCTCGCCGGTCGTCGCGTCGGGCGCGCGCGCGAGCGTCGCGAGCGGCTGGACGAGCAGCCAGCGCGTCGCAAGATCCGGCTTTCCGTTCCGGAGGATCTGCGCGAGCGCGGCGTCCGATTCGGGCCGCAGGTCGGCGAGCCGTGAGCCCATCCCGCGCACCAGATCGAGCCGCACCGCGAGGTCCGGCGCGGCGCCGTTCTCCGGCCGCGTCACCGCGGTGAGGATGGGGAGGAGCTTCTCCTTCGAAGCCGAGGCGGCGGCGCGCGCGAACGCCGCGCGCACCGCACGGCGCGTCGTTGCCGCGCCCTTGCCGAGCTGGGCGGCGAGCGGCTCGAGCGCGACGCTCGGGGCGATCGTCGCGAGGACGGGCGCGACGGCGGCGCGTCTCGTCTCGTCCTCCCCTGCGACCGCGGCGGCGAGCGCCGGCGCGGCCGCCTTCCCGCATCGCTCGATCCGGCCGAGCGCGCGCCGCTTCACTTCGACGTCCTTGTCGACGAGCGCGCGGGAGAGGAGGTCGATCGCCGCTCCTTCGCACGAGCCCGCGCTCGCGGCGACGTCGACCGCGAGGGCGCGACCGCGCGCGTCGAGCTCGCCCTGGCGCGCGAGGACGGCGGCCAGGCCGGGATCGCCTGCGCGCCGGAGGAGCGCGGCGGCCTCCTCGGCGCGGCCGGTGCCGAGCGCCTTCGCGACGTCGTCGAGCGTCGCGTTGTCGGCGTCGAAGCGGGTGAGCGCGGCGAGCTCGGCGATCGAGACCTCCGGTGCGGCGCGTCCCTGCGCGTACGCCTCGTCGAGGACGACCGCGACGCAGGTCGTGTGGATCTCACCGGGCAGCGTGATGTCGTAGCTCCGGCCGGGCTTCGCCCACGCGTCCTCCGGCATCACGACTTGATAGAGCTGGTCGTCGGTCGCGACGAAGAAGGTCCGCGGCGCAGCTCCGTTGGCGGGCGGCGTGCCCGGCGGCGCGACCGTCACGCGGAGCCCGGCGAGGGTGAGCTCCTTCGCGGTGCGGGTCGTGACGAACTCGCCGTGCCCGTCGCCGGGGCGCGTCTCGCGCCAGACCGTCTCGGGCTTGCCGTCGGTGAGCCGCGTCGCGTCGGGCGCGCTCGAGCCGGTCGCGACGACGGCGCGCGCGAGCGGCGGTCGCGCGCTCTCGGGCGTCCCCTGCGCGACGACGCGCGTCGCCGCGTCACGCGCCTTCTTCTCGAGCCGATGGAGCGTCGCTCCGCGGAGCGCCATCGACTTCGGATCGAGGCCGCGGGCGGAGAGCGGCGTCACGTTCTGTCCGCAGATCCGCGTATCTTCGCGCGCTTCGGCGACGATCACGAACTTGCTCTGCGCGTCGCGATCGTAGACGAGGACGACGCTGCCGTTGCGATCGCCGTCGGCCCCCGAGGTGTAGCCGGTCAGACCGGCGAAGATCGGCTCCTCGCCTTGGGCGGACGCGACGAGCTCGAAGGCGAGATCGCTCCGCCCGCTGTCCGGCACGCGCACGTGCACGACGTTGCGCCCGTCCCCGACCGGGATCGACGTGACCGTCACCTTCGTTGCGTCGATCCGCGCAGGGTCGATCCCGATCTTCGTCTCGCGCGTCCGGCCGCCCGCGCGCGTGCGGACGAGGCCTGCGGTCGTGTCGACGGTGACGTCGAGCGCTTCGAGCCCACCACCGGCGGGCGCCGCGCCCTTCACCTCCGCCGCCTCGGCAGCGCGAGGCGCCGCGAGCGACGCGAGGAGGAGGAACAGGCCGGCGAGGAGCCGGAATCGAGAGCTCGAGGTCGGGCGTTCCATCATGGCGCGCAACATCTCGATATCGTTAGCGGGAGCCCTCGTCCAGATGCCGTTTGTTTGTCCGCGATCGGCGGCCCGTGTCACACGATGCGCGATGCGACGCACAACCCTCGCCGCCGGGGTCGCGATTCCGCTCGCGATCGGCATCCTCGGGGTGTCGCTCGCGCGCCGCGGCGATCACGCTTCGGCGGACAGTCTCGCGCCGCTCGCGGCGAAGGCCCGCCAGGCGATCGAGCCGGTGCCCGTCACGCCCCCGGTCTCGCTCGCCTCGCTCGACCCGACGAAGCTCGTCGCCGGCCCCGAAGGTGGCGTCACGTCGGCGCTCGACGGGAAGAAGGTCGCGAAGCTCACGGTCGACCCGACGTTGCAGAAGGTCACGACCGCGGTCATGAAGATGCATCACATCCCCGAGGCCGCCGTCGTCCTCATGGATGTGGAGACCGGCAACGTCCTCGTCTACGCGAGCCACGTCGAGAAGGGGCCGCTGCGTGACTTGTGCGCCGAGGCGACCGCGCCGGCCGCGAGCGTGTTCAAGGTCGTGACCGGCTCCTCGCTCGTCGAGAACGCGGGGATCACGCCCGATCGCAAGGAGTGCTTCTCGGGAGGCGAGCAGCGCATCCTCGAGCACGATCTCCAGCGTGACCCGAAGCGCGATCGCTGGTGCACGAGCGTCGCCGGCGCGATGGGGCGCAGCATCAACACCGTCTTCGCGCGGCTCGCGCTCGAGAAGCTCCCGAAGAGCACGCTCGAGGAGACCGCACGCGGCCTCGGCTTCGGCAGCCAGCTCCCGTTCGACGTGCCCGTCCAGCCGAGCGCGCTCCGCTTCCCGGACGACTCCCTCGGTTACGCGCGGACCGCGGCGGGCTTCTGGAACACGACGCTCTCGCCCGTCCACGCCGCGTGGCTTTCGGCGACGATCGCGCGTGGTGGTGAGCCCGTCCGTCCGCGGCTCGTCTCCGAGGTCACCGACGAAGCCGGCAAGACGCTCTGGACCGCGCCCTCGGGCGTCCCGCAGCGCCGGGTCCTCAAGGCGGAGACGGCGCAAGCCGTCACCACGATGATGGATGCGACCGTCAGCGACGGCACGTCGTACCGCGCGTTCCACGATCCGAAGGGCGGCTCGTTCCTCCCCGGCATCGCGGTCGCAGGCAAGACCGGCACCCTGACCGACTCCGCGGCGAAGCGGTTCTACACGTGGTTCACCGGCTTCGCGCCGAGCCGACCCTACGCACAACCCGACGCGAACGCGGTGGTCACGCCGCCGCGGCAGGTCGCGATCGGCGTCCTCGTCGTCAACGAGCCGACGTGGTCCGTGAAGGCGAACGTGCTCGCGCGCGAAGTGCTGCGCGCCTATTTCGCGGCGCAGAAGGTCCCGAGCGTGACGGTCCCGCAGCTCCGCGCTTCTCAGCCGTCGACGACGCCGGGGACGAAGCACCGCCGGCACCGCGGCTCGTAGTCCGCCGCGCCGCCGACGAAGAGCTGGCCCTCGGTGCCGATCAGGCGCTGCGAGCGGCACGCTTCCGCCCCACAGCGGTTGCACACGGCGTGGAGCTTCGTCACGTACTCGGCGATGCTCATGAGCGCCGGCATCGGGCCGAACGGTCGACCGCGGTAGTCCTGGTCGAGGCCCGCCATGATGACGCGGATGCCCGCGTTCGCGAGCTTCTCTGCGGCGTCGACGATCCCCTCGTCGAAGAACTGCGCTTCGTCGATCCCGACGACCTGCGCGGTCTCGAGGTCGACGAAGGACATCAGCTCCGTGGAGCTCGAGACGGGCGTGGCCTCCGCCTTCAGGCCTTCGTGGCTGACGACCTTCACGTCGTCGTAGCGGTTGTCGATCCGCGGCTTGAAGAGCAGCACTCGCTGGCGAGCGAGGCGCGCCCGCTTGATGCGCCTTATCAGCTCCTCGGTCTTGCCGCTGAACATCGAGCCGCAGACGACCTCGATGCAGCCTCGACGTCCCTCGCTCGGACGAACGCCGAAGGACAAGTGCTCTCCGTGGCCGCGGATCGTCATCGTCGCCCGCATACTCGGACGTGGCCGGGACGACAAGCCAGGCGCCGGCCTGCCACGAGGTCGTCCGCGCGCCACACTCCCGCGCGAGCGGGGAGGGCGCCCGCGCTCGGGACATCCGCGGCGGGGCTCGCGGACGCGTCATGCGCGAGGCGCCCTCGGCGTCGAGGTGCGTCATCGGGCAAGCTCATGGAATCACGCGATGTCGCCTCGCGCATGGCCGCGCTCGAAGGGCTCGACAGCGCGCCCGGGAAGCAGCGAGCGCGGACCTCGGCCTCACCTCTCCGACCTGAGCCTCCGCTGATCCAGGCCGTGTCGAACCTCCCGAGAAGGGTAGATGGACGGAGGCCCAGAGGATGCTAGATTGGATTTCGTGGAAGTCGTGCTCCGCAAGCTCGGGAAGGGTTCGCGCGCAGTCGCGGGGCGGCTGGTCCGAGCGCCGCGGAAGGGCTCCGTCGTCGTGATCGAGTTCCCGGACGGGATGCACGAGTACGTGACGACGCCGGTGAAGCGCGTGCTCCGGCTCGCCGGCCGCGAGGTCTTCTACATCGAGACGATCAACAGCCGGTACCGCCTCGAGGTCCGGACCCGCGAAGACGCCGTCGCCGAGAGCGCGGGCTGACGCGAGCGCGAGCCTCGACCACTGTCCGGGGCTCGGAGACGGAGTTGCCTCACGCGAGTCTGCCTCGAACGAGGCGGAAGCGAGACACGCCGCTTGACGGGAGCGCGGTTCTGGCGTTCTCTCGCGCCCGAAATGGGTAAGTTCGATCGTCGCAACTCGCAGAAGATGAAGCGTCGCAAGTCGCAGGAGAAGAAGAAGGCGCGCCTCAAGCGTGTCCGGACCGCGAACGCGAAGCCGGCCGCGGCCCCGAAGAAGGCGGCCGCGAAGAAGTCGGCTCCGCCGAAGTCGACGCCCGCGGTCTGACTCGAGTTTCGCGCTTCGAAGGGCGATACGCGCGTCCGAGCCGAGGCTCAGCGCTTTCCGTTCGAGGACGACGACGGACCGCCGTTGACGGTGACGTTCGTCGTCGATCCCGGAGGGGCGTCGACCGTGTCGGGCTGGCCGCCTTCGCCGCCGCCGAGGCGGATGGTCGGGAACTGCTGGTTGCGCGGCCCCTTCGGCGCGACCCGCTCGATCGTCTCCCCGAGCAGGCCGGCGTCGCCGTCCGCGCGCGTCTCCTCGACGAGCTTCCAGTCACCTTTGAAGTCGTGCCACGTCTGCTTGACCGTGGTGACGTGCAGGTCGCCCTCGTCGACGAGGTACCACGCGACCTTCACGAACATGTCCGCCTCGGTCTCGCCCTTCATCTTCATCCCGGCGAGCTCGTAGTCCGCGATCCGGACGCGGTTGCCCCAGCCGCGGCGCCGCTCGAAGAAGGCGTCCTTCGCCTTGGGCGCGACCTTCTCCGACGCGATCTCCATCCGGCCGAAGCGCGCGTTGACGTTCATGTCGTTCGCCGCCTCCTGCGCGCGTGCCGCCGGCGTCTGGTGGACGGCGGGGCAGCCGAGGAGCGCGAGCGACGCGAACGAAACGGCCGAGAGGACGCGGAGACGCATGCTTCAGGGCTCGCATGTACGGGCGGGCGTGGCCAACTTTCGCGGCACGCGCCGTTCCACCCGTGCGCTCAGGCCGAAAGCCTCAGTACGGCACGGCGGCGACGAAGTAGAGCTTGTCGATCCCGCCGCTCGCGAGGCCGCGCGCGTAGCCGGTGCGGAAGATGAAGTTCGCGACGTAGCCGAGCGTCGTCTCGAACCAGAGCTCGCCGCCTATGCCGGTCTTGAACTGCGCGTCGCGGAACACGTCGTAGGCGGAGCCGTAGTCGACGAAGCCGGCGCCCGTGATCCGGTTCAGCACGATCGGCAGGGTCTGGTTGCCCCGGTCGACGTTCACGATCGGGAAGCGGTACTCCGCGTTGCCGAGCACGTAGCTCCGGCCCGACATCGCTACGGGCGGGTAACCGCGGAGGACGATCCCGCCCTGGATCAGCTGGTCGCGGACGGTGTCGATCACCGGCAGGTCGACGAAGCTGCCGACGTAGAAGGCGCCGCGCCCGGGGAAGACGCCGCCGCTCGTTCCGGTTCCGGCGTGGAGCGCGAGCGAGTGGTGCGAGAGCCACGGCATCTTCACGTAGGTCGTGAAGTCGCCGTTCGCGGCGAAACCGTTGAAGTCGCTTCCGAGCGCTTCGTTCGTGATGTCGAGCGCGGCGCTGAACGCGTAGCCGCGCTCGGGGCCGATGCTCCAGAGGTAGCGCTCGGCGTTCGAGTACGCGTAGGCGAACCGGAGCGTGCTCGCGAGGCCCCGGGCGGGGATCTGCGGCGTCTCGTAGGGATCGAGCTTCTCGATCGGGAACGGATACTCGGCCCCGACGCGCGAGAGCGACTGCGTGATGACGTACGAGCGCGTGTCGTACGGCGTCGGCTGCGAGTAGACGATCGAGGACGCGACGCCGGCCGTCTCCTGAATCACGGTCGGCTTGTAGGGGCCGATCTGGAAGCCGGCGCGCGGCGCGATCGAGCGGAAGGCCGAGACGCCGACGTCGAACGGGAGCCGGCTGTACGTGTACGCGATCGAGCCCTGCACGATCGGCTTCTCGATCTCGACCGTGCTCGTGAGGCCGACGGTGTGGAGGCCGCTGATGTCGGACTGCGAGACGCTCGTCACGATCGCGCGGCCGAAGCTGCCCTCCGTGAGCTGGAGGCCCCAGCGGCGCGGCGCGAGCGTGCGGAGCGGGCTGTACGGCTCGACGGGATAGGTCTTCTCCGCGATCACCGGCATCGGAGGATGCCGGTCCTCGTAGGGCTCCGCCTCGGTCCATGTGCTCGCGTCGAGCGGCATCGCGTAGAGGTCGAAGCCCGCCTTCGTGTACCCGACGTAGACGAGCGTCTTGCCGTCGGCGGAGACCTCCGGCGAGTAGGCGCCGTTCACGACGTTCGTCACTTGGAACAGGCGCTCGGACGCCACCTCCCAGGCGTAGACGTTCATGATCCCGGTGCGGTCGGAGTGGAAGAGGAGGTGGCGACCGTCCGGGGTCCACGTCGGCGAGCCCTCGACGGCGCGGTCGACCGCGACCTCGCGCGCGGCGCCGGTCGTGACGTCGACGATGCGGATGTCGCGATAGCCGCCTTCCTTCCAGATGCCGTAGGCGACGCGCGATCCGTCCGGCGACCAGCGCGGCGTGAAGGCCTGCTCGAGGAACGCGGTCGGCACGAGCGGCCGCACATTCTGGAGCTCGCTGCTCGCGAGGTCGGCGATGTGGATCGAGCGCGTGCCGCTCCTGTTGATCGTGAAGACGATCCGGCGTCCGTCCGGCGAGACGGCGGGGTCGGCCGCGCGGAGCCCGTTCGTGAGGCGCACGCGTCCGCCGTCGGGCGTCCCGAACGCGCTCCGCTTGCCGGGCTCGAGCTTCTCGAGATCACCGAACGAGAAGACGTTCTTGTAGACCTCGAGCGACGAGAACACGAGCGAGCCGTCGGGACCGAACGTCGCGTACGACTCGTTCGGCGTGCGCGCGACGAGGTCGGCGCGCTTCTCGTCGACCTTCACCACCGCGCCGCGGGCGTCGCGCGTGATCGGCAGCACGTAGAGCCCGGTCCGATCGTGCTGGTCGTCCCGGAAATAGAGGATGTCGCCCTCGTGCTCGGGCCAGGTGCCCTTCGGGACGAAGCGCGGGTAACGCGACGTCGCGCCGTGGTGGGTGAGGCGGACGCCTTCACGGATCCCCTTCTGCCGGACCGCTTCGGCCTGCGCGGCGTACTGCTTCTTCATCGACGCGACCCACTGCGGGTACATCTCGACGAAGGTCTCGCCGGAGCCGCGCCGGATCGAGCGGTTGAAGCCCCACGGGACGACCTGCTGGCCGTAGTCGTAGGCCATCGTCCGGAGGGCCGCTTCGCCCTTCGTGCGCGCGATCCAGTCGATGAAGAAGGAGCCGTAGAGGTACCAGAGGTTGCCCTGCGGCCAGCGCCGGACGGAGGCGGAGATCTGGTCGATCCCGGCGACGTTGTCCTCGAGCACGTCCGCGCGCATGAACATGTCCCACTGCGAGTTGCGGAGGCGCCCGGCGCTCGTGCGCGCGCTCTCGTGATAGACGGCGAGCCCTTCGAGGATCCACCGCGGCTGGATCTGGTTCGGCGCATAGGTCTTGCCGAGGATCTTGTTCACGATCGCTGGCAGGCCGTGGATGTTGTCGGTGTGGAGTACGTGCGTCCCTTCGTGCGTGACGAGCTCGAGGTACCAGTCGTCGACGTCCCCGAGCGGCGACATGTCCTCCGGCGCCGTCACGAGCAGTCGCATCGAGTTGTAGGGCAGGGCCGTCGCGGACCCGTTCGCGCTCTCGCTGAAGTCGGTGAGCAGGATCTCGGTGAGCTCGCGCGGCCGGTGACCGACGTGCTCGATCATCGTCTCCTCGATCGACTCCGCGACCGCCGCGACGCGCTGCGCGACCTTCTCGACCCCGGAGTGATACGTGATCCGGTAATGCGGCGTGACCACCGTGTACCAGCGGAGCGAAGGGTCGCTCGCGGCGCGCGCGGAGTCTCCCGCCGCGAGCGCACCGAGCACGGCCGCGCCGGCGGCGACGCGTGCGAGGAGCCTTCGTGCTCGGCAAGAGGACATCGGCCTAGAGCGTCGAGATGACGGAGCCGCGCGCATCGCCGGCAGGGACGCAGATCGGCTCTTCGTAGTCCGGAGTGAGCACCGTCGCCGACGGCGCGCGCCGGCGGACCTCGGACACGAAGCCCTCGACGTCGATGCGCGGCAGGAGATGGAGACCGCGCTCGAGCGGCGCGAAGAACGCGTCGTGGTGCGAGGGAACGACGAGCGACGGCTCGAGCGTGTCGACGAGACGGGTGACGTAGTCGCGCGTGTGCGAGCGACCGGCGAGGCAGGCGAGGAGCACGTCGGCGTGCTCGCCGCGGAGCTCGGCGTCGACGAGGTCGGCGCTGCCGTTGTGATAGATGCTCACGCCGGGTGCGCGGAGGAGGAGGCCGAATGCGCCGCCCATCTTGTAGTGCCAGAGCCGCTGCGGGCCACGCGGCGCGACGCGGACGGTACCCGGGAGCGGGACACGGCCGAGGATCGCCTTCCCGTGACGGCTCGGGACGAAGCGGATCTCGATGTCGCCGACGCGCGTCGTCGTGCCCCCCGCGGGGACGACCACGAGCTGATCCTCCCGGAGACCCTCCGCGCGGCCCCACGCGCACGTGCTCTCGGACCCGATCAGCTTCGCCCCGCGCAGCTTCGCGATCCGAGGCGCATCGGCGACGTGGTCGTAGTGGCTGTGGCCGCAGAGGACCGCGTCGACGTCGGCGGGGATGTGGCGGGCGATGGCGCGCTCGTCGGGGACGAGCCGGCGGACGATCCCGAGGTGGTCGAGCCCCTGCCGTGACACGAACGGATCGACGAGGACCGTCGCCTTCGCGGACTGCACGACGAAGCCGGCCGTGCCGAGCCACGAAATGCGCACGGCCGCGCCCTCGCCGCTCCCGAGCGGCCGGAGCTCGCGCTTCGGACGGAAGCGCGGAAAGAGGCGCTCGTACACGGCCATCGGCGGCGAGACTATAGCGTGCTTCCTGCTCAGCGGGTGCAGCGCACGGTGCCGTTCTTCACGACGTGCTGCGTGTCGAACCCAGAGCACCGCTGGCCGTCCGCGCTCGAGGCCAGGGCGGGCTCGAAGTCGACACATCGCTCGCACCGCACGGTCCCGGCGATGCGGGAGCCGTCGCCGCGTGCTGCCGTGCGCGACCCGGGGACCGGGAACCCGATGCAACGCGACCCTTGCCTCGCGGTGTAGAGCTGCTCGCCCCCGTCCAGCTGCATCGAGAGTCGGCTCTCCGCGCCCCACTCCGTCGCGACGCAGACGCAGCGCCACCCTTCGCGGCAGAGCACGATGTCCTCGTTCTCGCGAGCGCGGCAGCTGCACGTGCGCGACCGCGGGCGCGGTCCGCGAGGTGCTGCGGGGCTCGCGAGGGCGGCGGCGTCCTCCGTCGCGGCGTCGACGGGCTCCGCGGTCGACGCGTCGTCTTCGATCGGAGGCGGTGAAGGCACCGCGTGCGACGCGTCGACCGCGATCGGCACGGCCGCGCGGGGTCGACCGGGGGCGAAGCCGAACGCGGCGAGCGCTCCGAGCGCGACGGTGGATGCGACGGCTGCCACGAAGAGCCACGTCCGGCGGCCAGGACGACGTTCGGGTTCGGGTTCGGGTGCGGGTGGAGCCGCGACCGGCTCCGTCGCGGCGAGGGCCGCATCGAGCGCATCCGCGTGCGGGTAGCGCGCGTCGGGATCCTTCGCGAGGCAGCGCATGATCACGGACGCGAGCGCGTCCGGGAGGTCGGGCCGGAGCGTCTGGATCGGGACCGGCTCCCTCGCGAGGATGCGCGTCAGCATCGCGATCACGGTGTCGGCCGGGAAGGGGAGCTTGCCGGTGTAGAGCTCGTAGAGCGTCGCGCCCATCGACCAGACGTCGGCGCGGGCGTCGACGTCGCGCGCCGAGCGGATCTGCTCCGGCGCCATGTACGCCGGGGTCCCGAGCCCTTCGCTCGGCCCCGTCAGCGCGGAGGCTCCCTGCGTGTCGCGGACGAGACCGAAGTCGAGGATCTTGAGCGACTCGCCTCCGTGCGCTTCGCGAGCGACGAAGAGGTTCCCCGGCTTGATGTCGCGGTGCACCAGACCGCGACGATGCGCTTCGCCGAGACCGGCGAGCGCTTCGCGTGCGAACCGTCGCGCATCGTCGATCGCGAGCGGGCCCGCGCGGGCGAGGCGCGCCTCGAGCGTCTCGCCCTCGAGGCGCTCCATCACGACGAAGAGCTGTCCGTTGTCGAGGCGGCCGACTTCGAAGACCCGGACGACGTGCGGGCTCTCGAGGGTCGCGGCCGCACGTGCTTCGCGGAGGAGCCGCTCCGCGGAGACGGCGTCCGAGCTCTCGGCGGAGAGCACTTTCACCGCCACCCGCCGTCCGAGCGTCTCGTCGACGGCGTCGAGGACGACGCCCATCCCGCCGCGCCCGATCTCGCCGACGACGCGCAGCTTGGCCGGGAGCGCGACGTCGTTCCGGCCCGGGCTCGTCACGAGCGAGGAGGGTAGAGCGCGCCTCGCGCGACGTCGAGCGGACGACCGCCTCGTGCTAGACGTCGCCTGTGGGTCGCGACGTCCTCTCCGAGAGCCCGATCGTCTACGCGCATCGCGGCGCGAGCGCCGAGCTGCCCGAGAACACGCTCGAGGCGTTCGCGCGGGCGATCGAGGTCGGGGCCGACGTCGTGGAGACCGACGTCCACGTGACGCGCGACGGACGTCTCGTCCTCTCCCACGATCCGACGCCGTCGCGCGTGAGCGGCGGTCGTGCCGCCCGGCCGATCCGCGACGCGAGCTTCGCCGAGGTGCGGAGCTGGGACGTCGGAAACGGGCTGCGCATCCCTTCGCTGGACGAAGCGCTCCATGCCTTCCCGGAGACGCCCTTCAACATCGACGCGAAGGAAGACCGGCCCGAGGTCGTCCCCCTCCTCGTCCGCGCGATCCGTCAGGCGGGCGCCGAGGACCGCGTCCGGATCGCGAGCTTCCACCAGCGGAACCTGCGCCGCGCACGCGAGCTCGGCTTCGCGGGCCGGATCGGGATGGGACGCGAGGACATCCTCGCGGCGCTCTTCATGCCTGCGCGGATCGCGGCGCACGTCACGCGTGGTGCGGACGCGGCGCAGGTGCCGCCGCGCTCGGCCGGGATCGACTTCACGAGCCAGCGCACGATCGACCGCCTCCACGCGCGAGGCTTCCGCGTGGACATCTGGGTCGTCGACGATCCCGAACGAGCGCGCGCGCTCGTGCTGCGCGGGGTCGACGGGATCATCACGAACGATCCGCGGCGCATCGTGCCCGCGGTGCACGGCGAGCGGCCGCTCAGGACGGGAGCGTAGAGCCGCCCGGCTTCCGCGAAGGCGTCCCGCCCTCGCCCGCGAGCGCGAGACAGGCGGCGACGACCTCGGTCACCGACTGTTCGTCGCCTTCGAGCGCGTACTGGAAGGATGCGCCGCGCCGGCCCCAGAAGTCGACGCGCGTGACGCCGTCGACGCGACGACCACACGCGACGAAGCCGTGCGTCTCGAGCGCAGCAGCGGCATCTCCGGCGAGGATCAGCGGGTCGATCGAGGGCATGCGCGTCCTTCCTCGCTCAGAAGTCGTCGTGGAACAAGGGTTCGCGGTTGCGCACGTAGCGGTAGACGAGCTGGCGCGCCTCCGGCGTGATCCCGGTGAACTGCGCGCCGAAGCCGGGAGGCGCGTCGCCGCTCGCTTCGCGCGTCCAGCGCACGACCGCGTTCGCCTCGAACTCGTAGCCGCCCGGCAGCGAGACCTTGAGGCGGACGGGCGTTCCGATCTTCGGCAGCGCGTAGGTCGAGACGAAGAGGCCGCCGTGGTCGATGATGTCGTTGCCGGACAGGCCCTTGTAGAAGTTCGTCGGGCTGTGCGCGCCGAGGTCGGCCGCGATGCGCTGCGCGGCGCCCGCCGGAGGCGGCGCCGGCACCGGCATGCTCGGCGTGGGGCTGCGGACCGGGGGCGCGTGCGGGCATCGCGGCGGTGCCGACCTGCGGCTGCGTCATCGGCTGGGGCGCCGGCTGCGGGCGCGCCTGCGCGGGGGCCGGTTGCGGGGCGGCTTGCGGGGCAGGCTGCGGGGCTGCCTGCGGCGCCGGCCCGTTCGCCATCCGGCTCAACGTGTGGACGAGCGAGAGCGACTGCGCGACGGATTCGAGCGCCGACGCGACGGCGGGATGCGAGGGGCCCGCGGCTTGGAGCTGCGCGAGCGCTCCGCGCACGTGGCCGAGCGCGACGTCCGCGTGCGGTGCGAGCTGCTGGGAACGTTCGAGCTGGTGGAGCGCACCCATGGCCTGCGCGATCGGAGCCGCGAGCTCGACGAGCTGCGGCGGGACCGTCGGGTCGGCCTGGAGCGCGTTCAGACCACGCGAGAGAGCTTCACGAGCAGAGCGGGACGTCGAGATGGGATCGGACACCGTGGGCCTCGGTCTCGAATCGTAGAGCAACGCGCAGGTCGCGGGATCGGGAAATCGGCGAAGAGGGGTTCTCCCGCCTAATCAATGCCCGACACCAGCATCGCGAGCTCCTCGGCGTCGAGAGAGACCTCGTCGTCGTCGTCCTCGGTGCGGCCCTCTATCAGCTCGACGGCGCGATCCTTCGCGCGCACGACGGCGATCCCGTCCGCTCGCACCACCGCTTCCCCCGGCGCGAGCGCACGCGGGAAGTCGCCTGTGACGCGGACGTGCGTGAGCGTCACGACGTGACCCGCGATGTCCGTGAACGCGCCGGGGTAGGGCGCGGCCGCCCTCACTCTGCGCTCCACCGCCGCGGCGTCCGTCGTCCAGCGGAGCTCGAGATCGGCGTCGTCGGGCTGCGGGGCCTCGGTCGCGAGGCGCTCGTCCTGCATCACTCGGGCGGGCGGCGCTCCGCGCGCGAAGGCGGCCACCGTCTCGCGGAGGAGCGCGAGCGACGGCCGATCGAGCCGCTTCGCGAGCGTCCAGGCGTTCCACGACGGATCGATCCGGAGCGTCCGCGTGCCGAGCATCGCGCCCGTGTCGTACTCGTCCTCGAGCTCGTGGGCGGTCACGCCGGTCTCCTCGTCACCCGCTGCGATCGCCCAGAAATAAGGGTCCGGACCGCGATGGCGCGGCAAGAGGCTCGGATGGACGCCGATCGCGCCGAGCGGCGCGAGCTCGCGGAACGCGCGCGGCACCTTCTTCGTCCAGAACCAGCTCACGACGAGGTCGGGCTTCTTCGCGCGCACGTCCTCGAGCTTCTTCCCGAGGTCGGGCAGCACATGCACGTTGCCGGCTCCGAGCGCCGCGCGGAGCCTCCGCGTGCCGATCGCGTCACGCCGGCAGATCCCGGCCCAGACGATCTCGTGGCCGTCCGCCCGGAGCAGGAGCGCGGCGAGCGGGAGCCCGACGAACGCGATGCGCACGTCAGGTCGTGGTCGAGTCGCGCTGCACGCTGTTCGCGGCGCCGAGCACCGGCGGGCTCGGCTCCTCGCCGAGCTGGCGGAGGAGCGCCTGCCGTGCGGCGTGCTCGACGAGCGACCAGAGCTGTGCGCGATCGGTCGCGCGGCCGAGGAAGCCGATCGGGATCCGGAAGCCGCCCTTGTCGCGACGACCGCCGCCGTAGGCGCGCCCGCGCTCGTCGTGGCCGAAGGCCTGCTCGAGCCAGACGGCGGGGTCGACGCTCGGCGAGTGGGTGCGGAGCGAGCCCTCGATGAAACGGTCGCCGACGATGCCGTAGACGACGACGGTGTCGATGTCCTCGCGCCGGATGAGGAAGTCCGCGGCCTGCGCGATCGTGTCCCGCTCGCTCTCGGCGACGAAGCCGACGCCGGCCATCGCGAAGTTGCGGCGGACGACGAGGGCGGAGAGCGAACGCGCGATGACGTCCATCGCGCTCGGCGCGATGAGACGGCGCGAGAGGTCCTGGAGGAGATCGCGGTCGCACACTTCGGAGAGCTGCGCGGCGGCGCGGAAGTCGGTGCCGCGCGCGAGCGAGAAATCGTCGGTGTCGGTCGCGAGACCGTGCATGAGCGCGGTCGCGACGCGGCGGTCGTCGTCCGAGTCCGGCGAGAGCGGGAAGAGCTCCTGGAGGTACTCGACGAAGATCGTCGCGGTCGCGCCGACGTCGTTCCGCATGTCGACGAAGCGAGCCTTCGGCGGCGTGTGCGCGCGGTGGTGGTCGACGATCGTGAGCGTCTCGACGCCTTCGATCCCGGCGAAGTCCGGATCGACGTCGTGCGCGTCGACGAGCCCGATGAAGTCGGGGCGATCGTCGCCGAGGTTCTTGATCTTCCGTAGCTCCACGTTGAGGAGCTTCACGAGCGCGCGGTTCTCGCGGTGCGAGAGCTCGTGGCAGTACGCGATCGTCGTCTTGCCGACGCCGAGGCGCTGCGCGATGTGCGCTTGCGCGAGCGCGGAAGCGATGCCGTCCGGATCGGGATGGCCACGCAGCGCGATGCAGAGGTGCTTGCCTTTCGCTTGCTGGAGCGTCTCGGAGAAGCCGCGCGCGCGGTCCAGGCGATCCTGCTGCGGCAACGGCAAACGTCGAACCGGCTCGGTCATGGGGGGCTGGCTCCTAGCGTCGATCGGCATGGCTCCACGTCAAGGTCGGCCATGCCGAGCACCTGCTCCGAGCGACGATTCTCACCCCACCTCGGTCGAAAGGTCGAGCCCCGCGAACGCGTGACCTGGCACGCGCCGTGCTAACTCTGCCGCAGCATCTTCCTTCCGCAGTGCGTCAGTCGCGCTCGGGTGCGTGGTAGCGTCGCCGCGGATGAGCGCGGTCTCGCTCAGGAGAATGGTGCCTCCGCTGCTGCTCGCGGTGCTCGCCGCGCCGCGCGTCCTCGAAGCGGCAGTCCGCTCCTCCTACGCCACCCTCGGTCGGGATCAGGGGATCTTCCAGTACGTCGCGTGGGCGATCGGGAAGGGCGAAATCGCCTACCGGGACGTGCGGGACGTCAACGGTCCGCTCGTTCCGCTCCTCCATCTCGTGATGCAGTCGCTCGGTGGCACGGACGAGCGCACGTTCCGGATCCTCGATCTCGCCTTCAGTGCGCTCGCGTTCGCGTTCGTCGGCGCGTGTCTCGTCGACCTCGACGAGGACGACGAGCGCGCACCTCTCCTCGAGCGCGCGAGCTGGGCGCTCGCCGCGGTGTTCGCGCTCGGCGCGCAGTACCTCGCGTACGGCTACTGGGACACCGCGCAGCGCGAGAGCTTCTTCGACTGGTTCGTGCTCGTCGGCGTCTCTGCCGGGATCACGGGGCAGCGCGCGCTCGCGCAGGTCGCTCGCGGTGCGCGCGCCGAGGGCCGCGCGTTCGCGTGGCTCGCGCTGTCGGGCGCCGCGTCGGCGACGACGGTGCTCGGCAAGCCGACCTACGCGCTCTTCGCCGTCGCGCAGATGATCGCGCTCGTGCTCGACACGGTCCCGATCCGGATCGGGCGCCGCCTCGCGCCGTTCGTGGTCGGCGCCGTCGTCGGGCTCGCCGTTCCGTTCGCCTTCCTCGTCCTCCGCGGTGACGTCGCGGCCTGGGCGCGGATCACGTTCTCCGACGTGCCCGCGATGTACCGTTTCATCTGGCCGCGCCCGATCGCGCACCTCTTCGAGATGGGCGGCTACGCGAAGACGATCGGGCTCGCGTTGGCGGCCACGGTTTCGATCGTCGGCCTCGTCGCGATCCGGCTGCTCCCGCGCCGTGCGCTCGCCCTCGGGCTCGTGCCGCTCTTCGGCTTCGCGAGCGTCGTCGCGCAGGCGAAGGGCTTTCCGTACCACTTCCATCCCGTGAGCGCGGGCACGACCGTCGCGTTCCTCGCCGTGCTCCGGATGCTCGCCTCGTCCGAGGCCGCGACGAAGGTCGGGCTCGGGAAGGCGGCGTCCGCCGTCGCGCTCCTCGTCGCGATCGCGCTCGGCGTCCGTGCGCGTGCGAGCCTCGGGGCGATGCCGTGGCCCGCGTTCGAGGGGCCGCGCGAGAGCGACGCGCACCTCGCCCCTTACGTCCGGATCGACTTCTTCCCGATCGAGCTCCGGCGCGCCGCCGAGCTCGTCCAGCGCATCACGCGCGAAGACGACCGCGTGCAGACGTACGGGATGGACGCGTACGTCCTCTTCCTCGCGCGGCGCCTCAGCGCGACGCCGTACATCTACGCGTACGACTTGAACGTCGACGCCGCGCTCGCGGGCGCGTCCGTGTTCGGCGGCGCGCCACCGACGCCCGCCGAGCGCGCTCGGATCCAGGCGATGCGCGACGAGCACGAGCGCGACATGCTGGAGCGCCTCGAGGCGAAGCCTCCCGCCGTCTTCATGTTCCTCGATCGCTCGCCCCTCATGGCGAGCGCGGACGCGCTCGCCGACTTCCAGGCGCACTGCCCGGAGACGGCGGCGTGGGTGCTCGCCCACTACCGTGAAGAGCGCGACTTCGATGGCATCCACGTCTGGGTGAGGGCCGACGCGAGCCCGTGAGCAGCTGCGACACGGCGGTGACAGCACCGTGACGGCTCTGGAGCGCGGCCTTGCGCATTCGGCGCGGTGCGCGCGAGTGCGGTAGACTAGGGGGTCCATGGCCGGTCCCCCGTCGACGAACAATGCCGAGGTGAGCGCGCCGGTGTCGACCTCGACGCCGACCACGCAGCGCGCCTCCACGCCGCCGCCCGGCCCGACCGCCACGACCGTGCCGACGGTGAGCGTGGCTCCGAACAGCGCAGCGCCGACCTCGGCTCTGCCGGTGTCGCTCGTCCCCGTGACGCCGGTCTCGAGCGGCGCGGCGCTCTCCACCTCGGTCGTGCCGATGTCGGGGGAAGCGCCCGACCTCCGCTCGCCTGCTCTCTACCTGAACCGCGAGCTCTCGTGGATCGAGTTCAACGCCCGCGTCCTCGCCGAGGCGGAGAACGAGGCGGTCCCGCTCCTCGAGCGGCTGAAGTTCCACTCGATCGTCGCCTCGAACCTCGACGAGTTCTTCATGGTCCGCGTCGCGGGCCTGAAGCAGCAGCAGACGGGCGAGATCGCCGATCAGGGCCCGGACGGGCTCATGCCGATCGAGCAGCTCGGCAAGATCTCGGCGCGCGTGCACGAGCTCGCTGCCCAGCAGATGAGCGTGCTGATGGGCAACCTCCTCCCGCGCCTCGCGTCGGACGGGACGTTCGTTCTCCTGAAGCCCGAGCAGCTCGCGCCGGATCTCCTCGCCGCGCTCGACGAGCGCTTCTTGAACGAGGTCTTCCCGATCCTCACCCCGATCGCGATCGACCCCGGCCACCCGTTCCCGCACGTCCGCAACAAGAGCCTCAACCTCGGCGTCATGTTCCAGCGCGAGGGCGAGACGGAGCCCGGCTTCGGCGTCGTCCAGGTGCCGATGATGCTCCCGCGTCTCCTCGACGTGTCGGGCGTGCGGACCGACAGCGGCGCCCCCGCGCGGCACGCGTTCGTCCTCCTCGAGGACCTGATCGCGCGGCACGTCGGGATGATCTTCCCGGGCGTGAAGATGCGAGGCGTCTACGCCTTCCGCGTCACGCGCAACTTCGACCTCGAGATCGACGAGGAAGAGGCGCAGGACCTCCTCCAGACCATCCAGCAGGAGCTCCGTCGTCGCGAGCGCGGCGCCGCCGTGCGCCTCGAAGTGGCCGGCGACCCGACGCCGAGCTCGCTCGCGAAGCTCGTCCGCGCGCTGAAGCTCGATCCCGAGCGCGACGTCTACCGGACGCCGCTCCTCAACGTCGCCGACCTCGTGAGCTGGATCTCGCGCGACGAGCGACGCGATCTGCGCGACGAGCCGTTCACCCCGCTCGTCACGCCGCCGCTCCGCGACGCGGACGACATCTTCGAGAAGATCCGGGAAGGAGACATCCTCCTCCACCACCCGTACGAGTCGTTCGAGCCGATCGTCGAGCTCATCACGCGTGCGGCGGACGACCCGGACGTCCTCGCGATCAAGCAGACGCTCTACCGCGCCGGCGGCGACTCCGCGATCGTGAAGGCGCTCGCGCGCGCGGCCGAGAGCGGGAAGCAGGTGACGGCGATCGTCGAGCTCAAGGCGCGCTTCGACGAGGAGTCGAACATCGTCTGGGCGCGGACGCTCGAGCAGAGCGGCGTCCACGTCGTCTACGGCCTCATCGGCCTCAAGACGCACGCGAAGTGCCTCCTCATCATCCGTCGCGAGCGCGGGACGCTCCGGAGATACGTGCATCTTGCAACCGGCAACTACAACGCCGGCACCGCGCGCCACTACACCGACGTCGGGCTCCTCACCGCGAAGCCGAGCATCGGCGCGGATGCGTCGTCGCTCTTCAACCTCCTCACCGGCTACAGTGCGCCCGCGAAGTGGCACTCGCTCGTCGTCGCGCCGCTCGGCCTCCACGAAGCCGTGCTCGGCCTCATCGCGCGCGAGACGGAGCACGCGCGGCAGGGCCGGCCGGCGCGCATCATCGCGAAGATGAACGCGCTCGTGGACGAGGACGTCATCGAAGCGCTCTACCGCGCGTCGCAGGCCGGCGTGCCCATCTCGCTCATGGTGCGCGGCATCTGCTGCCTCCGCCCGGGCGTGCCCGGCGTGAGCGACAACATCGAGGTCCGCGCGCTCATCGACCGGTACCTCGAGCACGGTCGCATCTTCCACTTCGCGAACGCAGGGAAGGACGAGGTCTACATCTCCAGCGCCGACTGGATGCCTCGTAACTTCCACCGTCGCGTCGAGGTGATGGTGCCGATCGAGGACGCGGCGATCCGCGCGCGCCTGATCGAGATCCTCCAGGTCGCCTGGTCCGACAACGTGAAGGCATGGCTCCTCGAGCCGAACGGGCAGTACAGGCGCGTCCAGCCGCGCGCGACCACGACGCTCGTCCGCAGCCAGTCGAAGTTCATCGAGATGGCGCGCGACCGCGTGAAGGTCGCCGATCAGACGGCGCGTCCGTCGACCCGCTTCCACATGATGCCGACCGCGCAGCGCTCCGCGCTCGAGGGCAAGGTCCCGCGGACGCAGCAGCGCCGTCGTGCGCGTCGCGACGAGGGATGATCAGCGGAGCTCGACGGTCAGCGTGAACGTCTTGTCGGGCTTCGCCTCGCCCTTCTTCGTGTTGGCGAGCTCGATCTTGTGCGTCTGACCTGCCTTGAGCGCGGGGTTCGTCGTCTGCCAGGTGAACTGCTTCGCCGGCGTCGTCGGGCCCGCGAAGCCGGGGATCGTCTCCTCCTTCGGCTTGCCGAACGACTTGTCCGCGGACGTCACCGTCCACTTCGTCCCGGCGTACTCGGGGAGGTACACGGTGACGGATCCGCCCGGGAGCGCGGCGACGGTCTTCTTCGGCTCGGCGACCGGATCACGCACCGTGACCGTCGCCTCCTTCGCCGGGGCATCCGCGGCGGCCGATGCGGCCGGAGCTGCCGAGGCGCTCGGCGCGGCGCTCGCCGATGCCGTTGCGCTCGCGGTGGCGGTCGTCGCCGGCGCGCTCGCCGTCGTCGCCGCGCTCGCGGACGCTGCCGTGCCGGTGCTTTCCTTCTTCTCGTCGCACGCGACGACGGCGGACACGAGCAACATTCCCAGGGCGAGCTCACGCTTCATGCGCGAGCACGGTACTAGGGAAAGTCTTCGTTTGTCACGATGCGAACCGGCTGGTTCGCCGCCTCCGCCTCGCGTGTGATCGCGTCGAGACACGCGTCGCCGAAGCCGGGCGCGAGCGCGGCGATCCCGGCGAGCACGCCGTCGGTGCCGGGTCGCATCCCTCCGACGACGCCGCCCTCTGCGATCGACCCGAGCGCCACGGTCCAGTCGTCCTCGAAGAGCGCGTCGAGCAGCGTCGCGGAGACGGGCGGCGGAGGTGCATCCGGCGCAGAGAGGATCACGACCTGGGCTTGCATGTTCCACCAGAAGTAGTCGCTTTCGAACAGCGCCACCGCGGACGCCGGGCGTCTCGTCGACACGAGGCCACGCGTCTCCGCGAAGCCGAGGCGCTCCGTCAGCCTCCGCGTCCAGGCGCGGCCGGCGCCGAGCGGGAGCTCGAGGACGTGGTCCTCGCCGCGCGCTTCCCACGTCTTCGGGAGCGGCGGCGCGATCGGCTCGCGGAGGAACGTGACCCGCGCCACGCGGGTCAGGGCGCGCGCGAGGAGCTCGGGAAACCCCGCGAAGAGCGCACCGTCGTCGTCCGTGCCGACCTCGACGCCGAGCACCTCACCTCGCGGCGGCGGCAGCGGTCCCAGACCGAGGAGGCGACCGTGTGCGAGCGGTCGCGCGATCCGTAGCTGGTCCGGTCTCACGCCGAGAGCATACGCCGGACGTTTCTCCATCGCCGGGTCGATCTCCTACGATGCAGGAGATGCCGAAGCTCTCCAGCCGGTCTGCGATCCTGCTCGTGACGGCGATCGTCGTGTTCGCGTGCGGGACGGAGAACGAGTCGACGTTCCGCGATCCGAGCGGCGGAGGAGACGGCGGACCGGGCGGCGAGGGACCGATCATCGGCGGCGGTGACGGCGGCAAGGTGGATCCCGCCACCCAGACGCTCCAGATCGATCCCCCGGATCCCGTCGTCACCTTCACCGAAGGGCAGCCCGCGCCGACGGTGACCTTCCGCGCGGTGACCGCGAGCGGCACGGTGGTCCCCGCCACGTTCGTCGTCGATCGCGGCGAGCTCGGCTCGATCGGGGCGGGCACCGGCCTCTTCACCGCGTCCGGCAACGTCGGCGGCAGGGGCATCGTCGCGGCCACGTGGAACGGGCGCACGGCGCAGACGAGCATCACGGTGAAGCTCGTCATCGCGCAGAACGGCGAGACGGCGAGCGGCGACGCGGGCGGCGGCGCCGGCGGCAACGGCGGCGTCGGCGGTGAAGGCGCAGGCGGGGCGGTCGACGCCGCGACCGCCGCCGTGCTGAAGGGCGCTCCCACCGCGGACGCGGGGCTCGCGTGGCTGTACCCCTATGACAACACGGTTTGGCCTCGCGGCGTCCTCGCGCCGCTGCTGCAGTGGGCGCCTGGCGCGCAGGGCGATTACGACGCCGTCGCGATCAAGCTCACCGAAGCCGCCTTCACCTACGAGGGGACGTTCGCGAAACCTTCGTTGCCCGCTGCGACGCCCTTCCGACGTCACCCGATCCCGCAGGCCGCCTGGCAGAAGCTCCTTCGCTCGAACGCCGGTGAGGACGTCACGGTGTCGCTCGTGTTCGCGAAGGGCGGCGTCGCCTACGGCCCGATCACCGAGAAGTGGAAGGTCGCGTCGGCCCCGCTGAAGGGCACCGTCTACTACAACTCGTACGGCACGCGGCTCGCGAAGAACTACACGGGGGCGAAGGGCGGCGACGGCAGGTTCGGCGGCGCGACGCTCGCGATCAAAGGCGGGTCGACGGACCCCGTCCTCGTCGCCGGCGGCAACGGCGACGCGAGCTACTGCCGCGTCTGTCACTCCGTCGCCGCGAACGGCTCGGTGTTGATCACGCAGCGCCAGCTCGGCGGCGACCGCCTCTTCAGCACGTACGACCTGAAGACGGGCGCGGAGACGACGATGACGCCGACCGGTGGCAGCGCGAGCACCACGCAGGCGCGCTTCGCATGGCCGGCGATCCACCCCGACGGCTCGATCTTCCTCGGCGACTCGAGCCCCGCCGAAGGCTCGTCGACGGCTCCGAACGAGCTCTACCAGATCGTGACCGGCGCGGGCCCGCAGACGCCCACGAAGATCACGACCACCGGCTGGCCGACCGGCCTCCGCGCCGCGCTCCCCTCCTTCTCTCCCGACGGCAAGCAGCTCGCGTTCACGATGTACGCCGGGACGGCGGACGCCGACGCACGTTCGATCGGGACGCTCGCGTTCGACAAGGCGACGAGCACGTTCTCGAATCTCGTGAAGCGCTACACGCCGCCGAACGCGGCCCACACGGCGGTGTATCCGTCGTTCCTCCCGACCGGGAAGGGCGTCGTGTTCCAGGTCGAGACCCGGTACAACACGCGCGACTACGGCGGGACGCGCTCCGACGCCGACATCTCGCCGCCCGACCCGCGCGCGAGCCGCGGCACGCGCGCCGAGCTCTGGTGGCTCGACCTCGCGACGAACACCGCGACGCGCCTCGACAAGCTCAACGGCCTCGGTTACCTGCCGCAAGGCCCCGACGGCCACGACGACGACACGACGCTGAGCTACGAGCCGACGGTGAACCCGGTGCCTTCCGGCGGGTACGCGTGGGTCGTCTTCACGAGCCGCCGCCTCTACGGCAACGTGGCCACGATCAACCCGTACTGGAGCGATCCGCGCTTCGTCGATCTCACGTCCACCCCGACGACGAAGAAGCTGTGGGTGGCGGCGATCGATCTGAACGCGCCTCCGGGTACGGACCCGAGCCACCCCGCGTTCTATCTCCCCGCGCAGGAGCTGCTCGCCGGCAACGCGCGCGGCTACTGGGTCGTCGACCCGTGCAAGGCCGAGAGCACCTCGTGCGAGTCCGGCGACGAGTGCTGCGGCGGGTACTGCCGGCCCGGCCCGACGGGTGCGCTCGTCTGCACCGACAAGGTGCCGACCTGCGCGCAGGAATTCGAGAAGTGCAACGTCGACGGCGACTGCTGCAACGCGCCGACGATCCGTTGCGTCAACGGGCGCTGCGCGCAGCCCGGCCCGAAGTAGCGGCTCACACGAGCTGGAGGAGGTTCCAGACCGCGTGCGTCGCGAACGCGGCGACGAGCCCGCCCTCGAGGTAGGCGATCCCGAACGCGAAGCCGAGGAGGGCCGTCTGCCAGACCGCGATCTCGTAGACGCCGGCATGCGCGAACGCGAACGCGAGGCTCGTCGCGAAGAGCCCATACGCCCGCCCGTAGCGGCGGACGAGGACGGGTAGGAGGACGCCGCGGTAGATGCGCTCCTCGGCGAGCGGCACGACCGCGACCGAGACGACGCCGAGCCACGTCGACGCGCGCACCCGACGCACCGCCTCGGCGAGCTCGCGCGCCTGCGCCGCGACGAGCCGCTTCGCCTCTGCGTCGAGCTTGTCGGCGCAGCGCGCGAGCTCGGTGCCGGCCTTCATGAACGCCTCGCCGCCGGAGACGAGCGCGACGGACGCCGCGAGCCCCGCGCCGATCGCGAGCACGAGGGCGACGGGGTGGACGAGGTCGCGCCCCGGGCTGCCGAGCGTGCTCGCGCCCTTCCCCGAGTCGAGCCGCTTCACGAGCTCGGGCACGACGACGGCGTAGGCGACGAGCGCGACCGCCTGCGCCGCGAGCGCGAGATGCGCGCGCCGCGCGACGAAGAGCGCCGCCGGGAGACCGACGGCGGCGGCGATCGCCGTGCCGAAGAGCGACGACGACACCGGCTCGTCCTCCTCCGCGCGCGCACGGAGGAGATCCTGCCGCGTGAGGCCGAGACGGCCTCCGAGCTCGAGCGCGACGCGCGAGGCGGTCGGCGCGCGTGCGAGCCAGAGCGCACCCGCGCCGACCGCGAGCCCCGCCGCGGCCCACACGCTCACGTGGACGCCGCGTCCGCACGACCGCATCGCGACGAGCGCCCATCGGAGCGCGACGGCGAGGATCGCCGCCGCGGCGATGCGGGGCATGCGGGGCGTCCTCCGCGTGAGCTCGAACGCGGTGAACGCGGCGAGGACGAAGTCGGCGACGAGCCTCCCGGCCGGCGCGACGTCGGCGGCGAGGTCCTCGCGATCGAGCTCGAGCAGGAGCAGCATCGGGAACGCCGCGAGGAGCGCCGTCGCGAGCCGCACCTTCGCGAGCCCGGCGAGGCTCGGCACGGGGATGCCCGCGGCGAGCTCGTCCCGGAGCCCGGCGTCGGTGACGACGGCACGCGGCAGCGGCGTGAACGCCCCGTGCTCGCCGCGCGCGATCTCGGTGTGGACGGAGATCTCCACCGACCCGCCCTCCGCCCGGAGATCCTCGGGCGCGACGGTTCGGGCGCTTCCCGCGGGATCGGTCCGGACGCGCAGCACGCGACCGTGATAATAAGGGCAGGTGCCGTTCGACCTCACGCGCGGCGAGCTGATGCTCGTCGCTTTCATCTCCGCGCTGATCTACGGGGCAGGATTCCTGCCGCGTC
>JBDHVE010000027.1:0-70565 GCA_039809485.1 Polyangiaceae bacterium
ATCGCGCGGAGCGCCGCGAGGTTCGCGTAGTCGATGTCGAGGACCCGGTTCCAGTCCTCGAGCGCGAGGTCGTCGCGTTCGAGCTTCGACTCGAAGGTGCGCGCGCGACGCGTGAGGATGTTCACGCGCTCGTCGTCTTCGGCGGCGATGTCGAACTGACGCTCGAGGACATCCGCGAGCTCGCGCCACATGCTCTGCGAGTCGTAGAGGTTCGCGAGGGCCGCGAGGGCCTCCGGATCCTCACCACGCAGGTCGAGAACGAGCTTCCAGATGTCGATCGCGCGGGCCGGATCGTTCAGCTTGTCGGCCGCGAGGTGCGCGAGTTTCGCGCGGATCTCGGCCTCGGCCACGTCGCCCGACGCGTTCTCGAGCTCGCGCTCGTAGACCGTGTTGAGCTCCTGCCACGCGCCCTGACCCGCGTAGATCCTCGCGAGGGCCTGGATGGCGCCGTCGTGCGCCTTGTCGAGGCCGTCGAAGATCTTCCGGTAGGCGACCGTCGCGTTCGGGATGTCCCCGAGGCGCGTCTCGTACACCTCGCCGAGGCGGGCGTAGAGCTCGACGAGCTCGAGGTCGTCGGCAGGCGCCTTCACGCGCTGCTCGAGGACGCCGGCGAGGTCCGCCCAGGACTCGATCGAGAGGTAGATCCGATCGAGGTTCTGGAGGGCTTCGACGTCGAGCGCTTCGACGCTGAGGACGTAGCGGTACGTCTCGACCGCCTTGTCGATGTCACCGAGCTCGTCCTCGAACGTCTTCGCGAGACGACGCCCGATGATTCGCTGGATGTTCGTGTCGTTGTGGAGGCCGAGGATGTCGGCGTAGGCGTTCGCGAGCGTCTCCCAGCCACCGTCGATGGTGCCGGCGAGGCGCGGAGCCTCCTCACCCGACTTCTCGTCGAGCGGGTACTCCTTGAGCGCGCGGATGTAGACCTCGAGGGTCCGCACCGGATCCATGAGCTTCTCTTCGAGGAGCTCGGCGATCCGGTAGTACCCGGCGAGGCGCTCTTCCTGGCCGCCTTCCTTCGATCCGTCGGTGTGCGCGAGCTGCGCCTCGTGCACGCCGAGGAGCTTCTCGTGCTCCCCCGCTGCGCGATAGAGCGGCTCGAGGATCTCGGCGATCTCGACCTGCTTCGTGCCGGCGGCGAAGAGCCCTTCGAGCGCCTCGAGAGCGGCCGTGTGCTCCGGCGCGGCGTTCAGCACGTCGCGGTACGCAGCGATGGCAGCGTCGAGGTTCTGGAGGTGGTGCTGCTGCACCTGCCCCAAGCGGTACTTGAACTCGAGGATCTCGTCGGGCGTCTGGCCGATCTCGGCCTCGCGCTCGAGGATGGCCGCGAGCTCCGTCCAGCGGTTCGTCTGGAGGTAGAGGCGGTCGAGCGAGCGCACGGCCGTCTGGTTCTCGGGGTCGACCTCCGTCACGCGCCGGTAGCGCGCGATGGCGTTGTCGACGTCCTCGAGCTGGACCTCGTAGATCTGCGCGAGGCGGAGGCCGAGATCGACGAAGCGATCCGGCGCGTCGGCGAGCGTCTCGAGCTCCGCGTCGTAGAGCGAGGCCACCTGCGGCCAGCGGTTCACGACCATCGCGAGGCGCTCCAGGTTCTGGAGCGTCGCCTCGTTCGCGTTGTCGAGGGAGAGCGCACGCGCGTACGTGTCGAACGCGCTCGCGTGGTTCTCGAGGGCATCCTCGTAGAGACGCGCGATGCGGTGGAGCAGGTCCACCTGCGTGAACGTGTCGCCCGCGTGCTTGACCTGCACCTCGTGGACCGAGATGAGCCGCGGCCAGTCGGACGCGGCCTCGTACACCGGCTCGAGGACGGCAGCGGCGCCGAGCGGATCACCTTGTCCCGATTGACTGGCGCCGTTCTTCAGGCCTTCGAGGGCCCGGAGCGTCGGCTCGTGATCGACCTGGCGCTGGAGGATCTCGCGATAGAGCTCGATCGCACGCGTGACGTCGTCGAGCCGCTTCTCGTAGAGCTCCGCGATCCGGTACTGGAAGCTGATCGCTTCGTTCGGATCGTCGGTGAGCTCGCTCTCGCGCGTGAGGACGCCGAGGAGCTCCTGCCAGTTCTGCGCCTGCTCGTAGAGGACGTCGAGCCGCGAGAGGCCCTGCATGTCGTCCGGATCGAGCTCGAGCACCTTCTGGTAGGTCTCGATCGCCGCGGGGACGTCGCCGAGCTCACGCTCGTGGACGGCGCCCATCTCGTAGAGGATCCGCTTCTTCTCCTCGGGATCGGCGACCAGGTCCACCTTCTTGTTGAAGACGGAGAGGAGGTCGTTCCACCGCGAGAGACCGAGGTACTGCTTCACGAGCGCGTCGAGCGCACGGACGTCGTCCTCGTCGATCTCGAGCACCTTGCGGTAGACGGCGATCGCCGCCTCCGCCTGCCCGAGCACGTCCTCTTCGATCGAAGCCGCCTGGAAGAGGGCGTGCTTCTTGTCCATCGGCTCGTCGACGATCTCGCTCTTCCGCTGGAGGATGAGCGAGAGGTCCTGGTAACGCTCCGTCTGGCGGAAGAGGCGCTCGAGCGACTCGGCCGCCGCGAGGTGCGTCGGGTCGACTTCGAGCACGCGACGGTAGAGACCGATCGCGGTGTCGACGTCGCCGATGTCCGCCTCGTAGACGCGCGCGCTCATCATCGTGAGCGCGCTCGCAAGCGTGGCGTCCTCCTGCTCGCTGCCGAGCGTGCGATAGACCTGCGCGAGGTCGGCGAAGCGCGCCGTCGCCCGCGCGACGCGGTCGATCTGCTGCTGCGTGAGCTCGTTGGCGGGGTCGACCTGGAGGGCGCGCGCGAGCGTCGTGAACGCGCTGTTCGCATCCGCCGCCGCGTCCTCGTGGAGCTGCGCGATCTGGTGGAGGAGGTCGACCCGACGGGAGACGTCGTCCGACCGGCGAACCTGCACCTCGTGCGCCGCGATGAGCTTCTGGTAATCCCCGACCTGCCTGTAGAGGGGCTCGAGGAGGTCGGCGATCACGAGCTCGTAGGCCGGCTGGGTGCCGAGCCGCTCGAGCGCGTGGAGCGCCTGCTGGTTCGAGACGTCGCGCTCGAGGACGGAGCGGTAGCCTTCGATCGCCTGATCGATCTGGCCCATCTCGGTCTCACGCAGCGCTGCGAGGCGGAGCATGAGGGCGAGCTGGACGCCGTCGTCGGTCGCGAGCGCGAGCTGCGCCTCGAGGTTCTCCGCGAGGTCGTTCCACATGCGCTGACGCGTGTAGAGCGCATCGAGGGCGGTGAGCGCCGTCGTGCTCGCGGGGTCGAGCTCGAGGACCCGCTTGTAGGACGCGATCGCGTCCTCCGGGCGACCGAGCTGCTCGTCGTAGATGCGGGCCATCTGCACGAAGAGGCTTTCGCGCGCGTCCGGGTCCGCAGTCTGCTCGATGCGCTTCTCGATGACACCGATGAGATCCGTCCAGCGCTGCGTGCGCGAGAACAGGGTCTCGAGGGCGTCGAGCGCCTCGCTGTCGGCCGGGTCGAGCGACAGCACGTGGCCGTAGCCCTTCGCCGCCTCGTCGACGAGACCGAGCTGGGTGTCCTCGATCTGCGCCGAGCGCATCCAGAAGGAGCGCGCGAGCTGCGCGTCCGTGAGGTTCTCGGCGATGGTGGAGTAGAGCTCGGTGAGCGCCTTCCAGGTCGTCGAGATCTCCGCGATGCGCTCGATCTCGAGGCGCGTCTCGGCGTGGTGCGGCTGTCCCTCGAGCGCCGTCGCGAGCGCACGGAACGCGCGCGCGTGGTCGTTCAGCATCTCGCTCGACACGCGCGCCACCTTGCGGAGCAGCTGCACGCGCTTGTCGGGATCGCCTTCCGCGTCCGCGAGGATGTCGAGGGCGACGAGGAGCTTCGTCCAGTCGCCGCGCTCCTCGTAGATGTTCTCGAGGATGGAGGCGGCCTCACCGCGGAGGTCCTCGTTCGCGAGCAGCGCTTCGAGCGCTTCGCGCGCACCGGTGTGCTGGGCGTCGAGGAAGAGGATCTCGCGGTAGTTCTCGAGCGCGCCGGCCGGATCACCGGTGTGCTTCTCGAGCGTCTGGCCGAGGCGGAACTTGAGGTCGATGAGCTCCTGCTCCGTCGCATCGAGCTCGATGCGGCGGCGGAGGACGTCGACGTACGGCTCCCAGCGTTCGAGGTGACGGTAGAGGACGTCGAGCGCCTTGAGCGCGTGCGCGTCCTGCGGCTCGTCCTCGAGGACGCCGTTGTACGTCTCGATCGCCTTGTCGAGGTCCTTCAGCTCCGTCTCGTAGAGCTTCGCGATCTCGTAGGAGATGTTCTTCTTCTCGCCCGGATCGCTCGAGAGCTCGCGGCGCTTCTCGTAGATGCCGAGGAGGTCCGCGTAGCGCTGCGTCGTGCGGTAGAGGCGCTCGAGAGCGGCGAGCGCTTCGGCGTTCTCGCTGTCCGCGTCGTAGACGGCGCGGTAGGCGGCGAGCGCCTCGTCGATCTGCTGCATCTCCTCGACGAGGACGCGACCGAGCTTCAGGCGGAGCGTGATCGCGAGACCGGCATCGCCTGCATCGGTGGCGCCTTCGACGGCGGTGCCGTAGGCGGTGACGACCTGCGGCCACTCGCCGGTCGACTTCGCCGCGCGCTCCATGTCGATCGACGTCTGCTCGTCGGCCGGGAAGAGCGAGAAGGCCGTCAGGTAGCGCGCGAACGCCTTCTGCGGCTCCTTGACCTTGCCCTCGTAGAGCGCGGCGACCTCGCGCAGGAGCGCGAGCTTCGCGTAGGCGTCCTCCTCGTGACCGAGCTTCACCTCGATCGCGTTCGCGAGGGCCTTCGAGTTGCCGGCCTGCGAGTAGATCGGGATGAGCGCCTCGGCGGCGCGGAGGTTCTGCGGCTCGAGCTCGAGGACCTTCTCGTAAGCGCGCGCCGCGCGGTCGTTCTTCTGCTTCTTGTCCGCCCAGAGCTCGGCGATCTTGAAGAGGAGGCCGATCTTCGCTTCCGCGTTGGCTTCCTTCGCCTCCTGCTGCTCGAGGACGCGGATGAACTCGTCCCACTTGCCGCTCTCGGCGTAGAAGACCTCGAGGTCGTCCCAGCGGCCGAGCGCGAGGTACTTCTTCTTGAGCGCTTCCTGCGCCTTGCGATCGTTCGGATCGAGGGCGAGGAGCTGGCGCCACGCGTTGACCGCACCCTCGTCGTTGTTCAGACGATCGCCGTAGATCGTTCCGAGCTTCGTGAGGATCTGGACCTTCTGGCCCGAGTCGTACGTGACCTCGGCCTGCTTCTCGAGGACCTCGACGAGCTTGTCGAACTCCTTCGAGCGCTCGTAGAGACCGCCGAGAGCGCCGAGCGCCTCCGCGTTCGACGGATCCGACTCGAGCACCTGCGACCAGAGCTCGATGCAGACCTCGGGCTTCTTGACGCGCTCGGTGGCGAGCTTCGCGATGTCGAGGAACTTCCGCGCGCGCTCGTCGCCGTAGAGGCGCTCCGCTTCGCGGCGCTCGAGACCGAGGAGCTTCTCCCAGTCACGACGCTTCTCGTACATCTGACGCAGGTACTCGATCGCGGAGGCGTTCTCCGGATCGATGGCGATGACCGCCTCGTAGGCCTTCACGGCCTCCGCCTGGTTCGCGAACTTGCCCGTGTAGAGCTCGGCGGCCTTCGTGTAGAGCTGCACCTTCTCGTGGGGCTCGGGCACCATCGTCGCGAGCTGGAGGAGCGTCTTGACGTACTCGTTGTAACGCTTGTTCGCTTCCTGCTTGTCCGCGAGGGCGCGGAGCTCGGCGATCTTGTTCGGATCGACCTCGCCCGGAGCAGCCGCGGGGGCGGCGGGAGGCGGCATCGACGCGCTCTTCTGCGCGACGGCGGCCGGCGGCGGCGTCGGTTCGGCGGCCGGCGGCGCAACGCTCGGCGCGACGGACGTCACCGCGGGAGGCGGAACGCTCGGCGCGGGAGCGGCGGCGGGCGGAACGCTCGCGACGGCGGCGGGAGGAATGGATGCGACGGCGGGAACGGGCGGCGTCGCATCGGGGATCGATGCACGCGCACCATCGCTGCCCCGCGGCGGCGTCGTGTCGTTCCCGCGTGCCGGCGGGACGGAGCCCATCGGGGGGATGACCGAGGGCGACGAAGGCGTGGAGAGGGACTCGCCGATCTGCAGCTCGAACGCCTTCACCTGGGGATGCGAAGGCGTGATCTGCGCGAGGCGCTCGAAGCACGTACGGGCGCGAATGAGATTGCCGAGCTGGCGCCACGCGATCGTGCCGGCCTGCGCGAGGAGGAACGTCGCATTGCCGTTCTCGCCCGCGCCGGTGACGGCTTCTTCGGCGAGCGTGAGGACGCGATCCCAGTCGCCGCCCTTCCGCCCGTACGCGTCGCGCAGGTAGTGAAAGGCGCCTTCGCTCTCGGGGTCGAGCTTGATCGCCTCTTCGAGGAACTTCGAGCCGGTGTCGACGTTCTGGTGACGGGAGACCCAACGCGTGCCGAAGATCAGGGCGAGCTTCGCGCGCGCCTTGCGGTCCGACTCGGCGGCGAGGAGCCTCGACTGCGTCGTCTCGAGCGCGTCGAGCTTGCCGAGCTCGGCGAGCGCACCTTCGTAGAGCGCAGCGATCTGCTTCGAGGCGGGGTCCGCGCTGTACGCGCGCTCGAGGAGATCGACGACCGTGTCGGGGGCGAACCGGCGCGTGACGCGCGCGGCGCGGAGGAGGAGACGCCCCTTCGCCGTGGGCGAATCGCTGTCGGCGGCGGCCTTCGTGAGCAGCTCGACGTGGGACTGCCACGAGCCGCTCTCGGCCTGCACGTCCTCGAGGCACGCGCGCGCGTCGGCGCTCTGGCCGCCGCTGGTGGCGAGCGCACGGGCGTACGTGCTCGTCGCCTTGTCGTAATCGCCGAGATCACAGAGGACGTCGCCGAGCTCGACGAGCAGCTCGCTCGCCTGCGGTCCGTCCTTGATGGTGCGGAGCTCCAGCTCGAGGAGCTTCTGCACCATGTTCAACTTGCCGAGGCTCCAGTAGACGCTGCGCGCCGCCTCCAAGCTCTCCGCCAGCGCGGGATTGAGCTTGTACGCGTCCTGGAAATGCTTCAGCGCCTTCACACCGGCGAGAAACTTCGATTCCAGGACCTGGCCGAGGCGCAGGTGGTAGCTCGCCTTGGCTTCGTTGGCTCCGGAAGACTGGATCCCCTTCTCCAGCTCCTCGACCAGCGACTGCCAGTCACGAACGTTTTCGAGCTCCTTGAGACGTTCCTGCAGGTCCATCATTTCCCTCGGTTATCCCCAAACCGATTCCCGACTGCGTTGCGCGTTCAACGCTATCAGAGCGCGCGAGACATTTGGCGCGACTTGATCGCGTGCGGCACCACTTTTGATCGGTCGCGTTTCGGTGTGTGGGCGGACGTACGGCAGATCCGCATCCCGGACCTGCACTCTCGGTCGACGGTTTCCTTGCTCGAGCTGACGCGCCCGACGCACCGCGAAATGCGCGGCCTCGAAACACGAGCGCCCGCGAGAGGGACAGCTTCCCTCTCCGCGGGCGCGTACGACAGACCGCGCGATGCCTCCGAGGCCTCGCGAAGCTTCACGAACCGGTTACTGAAGAGCGCCGCCCAGCTTCGTCGCGAGCTGCTGCGCCTGCGTGCACTGATCCGTGTAGCGAGCAGCCGCGGCGCCCTTGCAGATCATCTTCTGGAAGGACTGGAGCTGCGCCATCGCCTCGCTCTTGCGCGGCGGCGAGAGCGACGCGTACGCCGCGCCGAGGTTGAAGAAGGCGATCTGCTGGCCGGCCTCGTTGCACTGACCGCACGACTTCTTCGCGGCCTCGTACTCCGCGACGGCGCGCGGGAGATCGTTCTTCATCTCCGCGACCTGACCGAGGAGGCTGTGCACCGCGAAGAGGTGCTTGTGGCCTTCGGGCGCGAACGAGAGGCCTTCCTTCAGGACCTGCTCGCCCTCGGCGACCTTGTTCAGGCGGATGTAGAGATCGGCGAGCGGACCGTAGAAGGCGATCTCGTCCGGCTTCGCGCTGATCGCGTCGGTGTACGACTTGAGCGCGCCCGACTCGTCATCCATGTGGAGGAGGACTTCGGCGAGCTCGAAGTGCGCATCGGCGATGTTCGGATCGAGCTTGATCGCTTCCTCGAGCGGCGTCTTCGCGTCGGCCCAGCTGGTCGGGCCCTTCGCCGCCTGACGCGCGAGCGCCATGCCGTGCTGGAAGTAGTAGTTGGCGTACTTGGGCGCGATCTTCTCGGCCTTCGCACAGGTCGTCGCGACCTTGTCCCACTGCTCCTTCTTCGTGTACGCGAGCGCCAGCTTCCAGAGGATCCGGTGGTTCGTCGGATCGAGGTTGGCTGCCTGCTCGTACTTCGAGATGGCACCGTCGATGTCCGTCGCCTTGGCCTTGTCGCCTTCGTTGGCGAGGTTCACGGCTTCGATGTTGTTGCGGCTGCAGCCGAGCGAAAGCGTCATCGCCGCCGCGAGTGCCACCTTGACGAGCGTCCTCATGGGCGCGGCAGTGTAGTCCGACAAAGTGCGGCTTGGGAAGAGCGCATCTCGAGCGGTTTCACCGCGAAGGTGGTGCGCGCCGGACCGGGAAATTTCCGTCGGCGGTGTGCGCGCCGAGAACCGGCGCGCACGCCGCAGCGGGGTCATTGCGTCCACGTCGCCATCTGCGGGAGGAGGAACCCGGTCCAGTCCGCGCTCGTCCCGTCGTGGCCGCCGGGGACCTCGCTCGTCGTGAGCGCGAAACCGGCGGCGGTCGTCTTCGACCAGTCCGCCTTCACCTGGCCGATCGGGAAGACGGTGTCGCTCGTGTGCGCGCGGTGCGCGATCGGGAGCTTCTTCGGCGCGCTCGCGAGCAGCGCGTTCGCGTCGCCCGCCGCGTAGAGGCCGGAGCACTCGATGAGCGCGCCGGCGAACCGGTCGGCATGCGAGAGACCGACGCGGTACGCGAGCTGACCGCCGCTCGAGAATCCGCCGATGACGACCTTGTTCTTGTCGACCCAGAAGCAGCTCGAGATGTCGTCGATCGCGGCGAGCACCTTCGCGTCGTCGCCGCCCATGCTCCAGCACTTGTTGTTGCCGGTCTCGCCACCGAGCGAGATGCCGATGTACTTCTGCGTCGCGCGCGTGTCGTAGGGCGCGACGGCCCACGTCGCGAAGTTCATCGCGTTGTCTCCGCAGCCGTGCATGCCGACGAGGAGCGGCAGCGGCTCGTTGCCGGTGTACGAAGCGGGGACGTAGCCGACGTAGGTCGCCCCGCTGCCGGTACGCGCGAAGAAACCGTTCGCGTCCTTCGTGATCGAGCACGCCTTCGTCGGCTTCGGTCCGGGATCGCTCGCCGGCGGCGTCGGCGTCGGCGGCTCGGGCGGCGTCGTCGGCGCCGACGGGTCGACCGGCGTCGCGGGATCGGCAGGCGTCGTCGGCGAGCCGGCGAGACCGCCCGTGCGATCGACGCCGAAGGACGTCCGCGCGCCGGTGTCCGGAGACGGCCCGGAGCTCTCGCTGGTCGGAGCATCGACGTCGGCCGACGCGAGCGACGGTTCGGGCGCGGGCTCCGTCGACTCGGTCGCCGACGAGCACGCCGTCGCGAGGACGAGCGACGACGCGCCGAACGCGAGGAGGAGCTTGGTGGTCACGGAGGAGCTGAAAGCAGGATTGCCACGCATGAGGGCGCTGGATGTGCCATGTGCGAAGCGCCTTACGCGACAGCGCGAGATCCGTGCCGATGCAGTTTGGTCGCGTGGTTCGGCACCGACACGTGCTGGTCCTCACACGCACCTCCACCGAGGCGAGCTGACACGCTCGGGCTCACGACTACGTGAGCTCTTGTGTGGTCTGCTCGAGCTCGCTCACGGCGAGGCGCAGCGGCGTGCGTAGTCCTTCGCCGCCTCGCCTTCCTCGTCGGCGAGCGGCGGGAGCTGCAGGTGCGCGCGGACGGCGGTCTCGACCGCGTGCGCGTGCTCCTCGGAGGCGAGAGCGCGCGCAAGGCCGTGACGGCAGCCGTCGCCGAGATCGTCCTCGAGATGCACGGCGAGGTGCGCGACGCGGCCGGCGAGCTCCTCGTCCGACGCCGAGGCGCGCAGCACGACGCGCGGTCCGGCGAGGACACCGAGGGACCGCGCGGGCCCGAAGCAGATCGGCGAGACGAGGCGCGCGGTGCTCGGCGCGACGCCCGCATCCGCGGCACCCGCGACGATCGCCGCGAGGCGCGCTTCGCGGACGGCGTCGGTGACGTAGCCGGAGGGACAGACGAGCGCGTCGCGTCGCTCGGGTGCGTCGCCGAACACGGGCGTGCACGCGGTCGTCACGGCGAGCGCCGACGCGAGCGCGGCGCGGATCACCGCGTCGTCTTCGTCCGCGCTCGACGGACGAGCGCGACGAGACCGAGCCCGAGAACGGCGACGAGCGAAGGAGTCCCGGCGGGCGCGGACGTCTCGACCGCGCAGCCGGCCGTGCCACGTCCCGGTTGCGGCGGCACCGCTTCCCGCGACGGCGTCGAGGGCTCGGGCGGCGGCGACACGGGAGGTGTCGATGCGGTCGGGGTCGTCGTGCGTCCGGCATCCGTCGGCGCGGCCTCCGTTCCTCCGCCGATCGTCGTCTCGTCGTCGGGCAGGTGGCCGAAGCGGCGGTTCGACTTCGCGTTGGCCGGCTTCGCTCCCGCGCGATCGTTTCCGGTCGGCAGACAGACGCGCACGGTCCTGCACTTCTCCCCTACCCCGCACGCGTTCTTCGCGTCGCACGCGGAGACGTACTCGCGCACGTCCGCGAGCGCGCGCGGCGCAGCGAAGAGACCGCGGGCCGGCTTGTCGTTCTCGCTGTAGCCCTTCTTGTCGAGCGTGCAGACCGGGCTCGGACGACACTCGGTGCCCTTCCCGCACGGCATCTTCTCGTCGCACAGCGCGAGGATGCAGCTCGCGCCGGGCACACCGGTCCAGCCCGGCGGGCAGCTCTTCGGCGCGGGATCGAGGCAGTCCATGTGCCCGCTGTCGTTCGGCGCGAGCACCTTGCCCGCGGGACAGCTCTGCGCCTCGCAGTGGCCGCCGCCGTGATCGGGGTAGGCCTTCTCGTTCGGCTTGCAGCGCACCATCGGCGGCCCGACGACGTCGGCGTGGGCCATGCCGGGCGCCGCGAGGGCCGCGAAGGCTCCCAGGGCAACGGCGCTTCCGATCATCCTTCTCCGCGTGCCCATGTTCAGCCCTCCGGCGCGCGAGGATACGTCGGACCGTCCGCCTCCGCGCAACCCGAAGCCCACAAAAGCGAGAGGCCGCCTGCGCTCTCGCGCGGCGGCCTCTTCTCACGCCGTCGTTCTTGGCGGAGCGACCACCTACCGGGTCGCCTCGCGACGACCTGGCAGGTCGCCTCGCGACGCGTAGCGGAGCGACCGCCGAAGGCGTGAAGCCTAGCCGGTCGCAACGACGCCCGCGTACCCGCTCTCAGTCCCCAGGATTGAACAGGATGGGATACACGACGGTGACGATGCCGCCTTCCGGCTGCGGGAACGACAGGTTGCCGAAGCCGCGGACGACGCACGAGACGACGCCCTGATCCGGGAGGTCCGAGCCACCGTCCTGCGCCGTCGAGACGGCGCCGGTGCGGTCGATGACGAACTTCACCGCGACGCGGCCCTGGAGGTTCGGGTTCGTGCGGAGCCCGTTCTCGTAGCAGAGCTTGAAGCGACCGAAGTTCTGGCGAACGATGCGCTGGATGACCTCCGGCGGGAGGCGGCCGTTGACCTGCGTCGTGCCCTGACGGAGCGACGGCGACTTGGTCTGGTGAGCGCCGCCGAGGCGGCCGTGGCCGTTGCCGAAGCCCTGGCCGGTGCCGGTGCCCGCGCCGTGGCCGAGCGTGCCGATGTTGCCGAGACCGATGCCTTCGCCGCGGCCACCGCCGCCTTCGCCGACACCCGAGAGGCCGAGACCGCCGGCGCCGAATGCGTCGCCGATTGCGTCACCCCACATGTTGCCGCGGGCCGAGAGCGGGTCGTTGCCGAGCGAGTCCTCGCGACCCCACGGCGCCGTCGGAGCGTTCGGGTCACCGCCCGCGCCGACGTTGATGAGGCCGATCATGCCGAACTCCTGCGCTTCGCGGAGAGCGGCCTGACGCGCAATGTGCGGGTCGGCGTTGTCCTGCGGACCCTGGACGCCGTAGCGCTTGTTGGTGTCCTTGGTGTTCGGGTTACCCATGGAACCCTCTTCACCCTTCGCGCGCGTGCCCGTGCCGCCTTCCTTGTTGTCGGCGTTCTGCTCGGGCGCCTGCTCGGTCTGCTTCTCCTCCTGCTCGCGCTCGGCGGCAGCGTTCAGCATCTTCTGCATGAGCAGGAGCTGATCGCGGTCGATCGCTTCGGAGTCGTCGCCGTTCATCTTCGGCATGAAGAACGCCATCGAGGCGACGATGCCGATGTGGAGGAGGAACGAGAGACCGATGAACATCGCGGCCGCGGGCTCGAAGCTCGCGAAGACGCCGACCGGCGGCGCCTTGCCGGCGTTGACGGCGCTCACCTCGAACGCGAGGCTCCCGCCGTCGAGCTCCATGCGCGCCTTCGCGCCGGTGGGGAGCTCGAACTCGTGCGCGCCCGAGAGCTCGCTCGAGGGACGCGCACGCCCCGACGTGATGAGGTCCTGGAACGAGACCGTCCCCTGCCCCGGGATCTCGACGGTGCCCGTCGAGCGCGGGAACATGACGAGCGACGCGGACACGCCGCGCGCGACGACGACCGGCGCCTTCGTCGTGCCGAGCACCTCGCTCGGGACGAAGTAGTCGACGCCGACCTGCTCCTCACCGACGAAGAAGCTCCGCGGCGGGTTCATGTGCGCGACGTGGAGCGTGTTCTGGTCCCACTTGACCATGACCTCGACGGCCGCGACGTGCGACTGCTCGACCTCGTCCGGGTGGACGTCGGGGCCGCTCTTGATCATCGAGTACGTGTAGGGTGCATTCGGATCGAAGTCCGAGCCGCCCGGCGCGTTGATCGCGTAGGCCGCCGAGCCCTGATCCGCCGCCGGCGCGACGAACGGGTTCGCCGGCGCGAACGGGTTCGCAGCAGCCGCCGCGGCGAAGGGGTTCGCCGGCGCGAACGGGTTGGCCGCCGGGGGCGGCGCGCTCGGCGGAGGCGGAGCGGCGAACGGATTCGACGACGCAGCCGGCGGCGGCGGCGCACCGAGACCGAGCGACGTTGCCGGCGACGGCGGCGCGACGGGCTGCATCGCCTCGGTCGGCGTGCTCACCGTCATCTGCGGCGGCGCCGGCGGAGCCGACGCACCGGCGCCCGCCTGATCGACGCTCTCGAGATGAATCATCGTCGAGCCGATCTGGATCTGGTCGCCCGGGCGGATCTTGCACTTGTTGACCCGCTGCCCGTTCACCATCGTGCCCGGCTCGTTGCCGAGGTCGATGAGGGTGATGTCGCTCCCGCCGGGCGACACTTCGAGCACCGCGTGCATGCGCGAGGCGAGCTCGTCATCGACGCGAAGGTGGCTCTTCGGGTCCTTTCCGACCTTCACGATGTCCTGGGAGACCGTCTCGCGTCGAACGAGCTGATCCCCCTGGTAGAGCGCAAACGTGAGCGCGACCTTCGCTTTGCCTTCCATCGTCGTTCGACCTTTCGAAACGGGTACTGCCGGCGCCCGTCACGCCTCTCGAAACCGACACTCGTGAGCCCCCTCGAGATGTCTCGGGAGCTCGAGGGGCGGAGCCCCTCGAAACATGACCGTGGAGCTCGAGGGGGCTTGCCGCCTCGAACCAGGCTCGTCTTCTCAGAGGTTCTCGACGCTCTTCAGCATCTCGGGCACGAAGCTCGTACGCGGACGGATCAGCGTCGTGCGCACCGGCCCCGGGCGGACGCGGATCGTCGCGTCGTTCGGGCCGAAGCCACCGGCCGCGAGCGGGTCGTCCGAGAACTCGTAGCCGTAGCCCTCGTCCTTGCCGCCGGCCGTCGGCTTCGCGCCGGCGCCGCCGGCTCCCGGCTGCTGCGCGAACGCAGAAACGCTCGTGAGGAGAAGTGCTGCTGCAACGACGCCCATCAGAACTCGCTTCGCGTTCATTGATCGCTCCCTATCCCGCGCACGTTATCCCGTCGTGGCACTTCCCGGTACGTCTTCCAATTTCCCAGGAATTTTACGACCGAATTACAGTATGATTGTACTCCCCGACGCTGATTCCCGCAAGCGATTCACACGTCGAGTCTCGACCGAGACGTTGCCGCTTCTACCCGCGCGGTGTGGGCTCCACGTGTCCTGACAACGTCTCGACGAAGAGGTTCCCGGTTCGACCCGAGAAAGATCCGAGGGCCCTGAAATCCTTGGGTCCGGTACGACGAGACCCCTCCTCCCGAAGGAGAAGGGGTCCCGTGAGGCGCCTCCAGGGCGGAGGCGTGCGGTCAGGTCACTTCTTGTCGGCAGCCGGCGCGGGCGCGGGAGCCGAGGGCTCCGGAGCCGCATCGCCCATCTTCAAGAAGTTCCCCATGTCCTCGAGGTCCTGGAGACGTCCGCCGTCCTTCGGCGTGCCGTCGCCCTTCACGCGCTTCACCGCGCCGTCGTACTCCGGCTTGCCGGAGGCCTTCTCGAGGAACGTCTGGAAGATCTTCTTCGCGTCGTCGTACGCCGCGAGGGTCTTGTCCTTGGAGCCCCCGGCCTTCGCCTTGAACTCCATCGTGAGGATGCCCTCGTTGTAGTAGGCGTCCGGGCGGTTCGGGTCGATCTTCTTCGCCGCGTCGAGCTCCGCCTGCACGGCGGCGACCTTCGCGTCGTAGTCGGCTTCCGAGCCCGTGATCGGACCACGGAGCGCAAGGGCGAGCCCGAGGTGCGCGTCGTAGTCGTTCGGACGCATCGCGAGCGCCTTGCGGAACGCCTGCTCTGCCTGCTCGAAGCCGCGGAACCCGAGGTTGATGAACGCGTAGTTCATCTGCGCCTCGAAGAACTTCGGATCGAGCTTCGCCGCCGTCGCGAACTCGCCGACCGCGCCGTTCACCTGACCGAGCTCGTTCTGGATGAGACCCGCGGTGTTGTGGATGGGGGCGTAGTTCGCGTTCTTGCGGATCGCCTGCGAGCAGACGAGCGCCGCCAGCTCGAGCTGCTGCACGTCGGCGCGCTTCGCCATCGCGGCGTGCGTGACGACCGTGCGGCCCTTCGCGCTCTTGCTCGTCGCCTTCACGCTTCCGGCGCGCTTCTTCGCGAGCTTGAAGTAGTAGAGCGCGAGCTGGTTGAAGGCCGGCATGTAGGCGTCGTCGATCGCGAGCGCGCGCTGCAGATTCAGCTTCGCGCACTCGAGGTCGTTCTTGCAGCCCTGCCCCGCCTGCTCGCTGTCACGCTCCATCTGGAACATGGCGAGGTTGACGAGCGCGGGGACGTTCTGGAACTGCGCGTCGGTGACGGCCTGCTGGAGCGCGCCGATGGCGGCGTCCTCGTTGCCGTTCGCCTTGTACTCGTAGAGCGCGAGCTGCGCGCGAGCGTGGTGGAACTTCGGGTCGTCCCGGAGCGCCTGCTCGAACTTCGCCTTCGCGTTCTTGTCGTCGTTGCAGCGCTGGTACGAGAGACCCGCGTTGAACGTCGCCTGGGCGAACTTGCCCCCGTTCGCCGAGCTCGCCTCGTCGAACTTCTTCGCGACGTCCTTGCACGCCTCGTCGTTCCAGTTGTTCGCCTTGTCGTGCTCGATGAAGGCGTCGAGGGCTGCGTTGTACTTCTCCTGCGCGCCCTTCTTGACCTCCGCGGCCGGGGTCCCGCCGCCGCCGCCGCCCGTGGGCTTCGACGCCGTCTTCGGACCCTCGGTGCCGCCCCCACCGCCGCAAGCGGTGAGGGTGGCGAGGAGCCCCGCACAGATGAATCCAGTGATGCGCTTCATTTGGCTGTCTCCTCTACCGATCACTTCTTCTTGCCGCCCGGGAGCGGACCGCCCTGCTTGCCCGCGGGCTTGCCCGCCGGCTTCGCACCACCACCCGCCGGCTTCTCGTCCTTCTTGGCCGAGTCATCCGACTGCACGACCGTCTTCTCGGGAGCAGCGGCCTGGGGGTGCCAGAACGTGCCGTCCGTGAGGACCGGGGGCGACTTCTCGTCGAGACCGCTGTTCGAGAGCGTGGGCGCTCCGCGGAGCTCGTCGACGACGTGGTATTCCGCCTTGTAGTTCTTCGCGAGCCAGACCTCGCAAGCGCGCGAGAACTCGTCGAAGTACTGGAACTTCACCGACAGATCGAGGCACTTCTTCAGCGCCGGCTTCGCATTGCCGACCTTGAAGGGCTCGGACGCGTTGTCGAGCGCCGAGTAGTACGTGCCGCGGATCTCGGCATCCTTCTTCCACGCCTCCGGGATCGGAGCGCGGCGGAAGTCGTCCACGAAGTCACCCCACATGAGGCCGGAGCGCGAGCCCGCGGCGATGACCCACTTCGGGGGAGGAACCGGCTTGAGCTCGAGGATCTTGACGTACTCGGGCTCCACCTTCTGGATGGCTTCCTTCTTCTTCGTGTACCAGTCCTTCACCTTGGAGTTGATGTGCTTCATGACGGAGTCCTTGTCGCCAGGACCCGTGTAGGCAGGGAACTTCAAGGTATCGACCTCGGAGCGACGCTTCTCCTCGGCGGCGTAGAAGAAGGCCTCGCCGACGGCGTTGAGGGCCTTCGCGAGACGGCGATCCTTCTGGCCGTCGTCCTCGCTCGGGTAGGCGTCGCGGATCTTGCGCTCCGCGGCGGCCGGATCCTGCCAGAGGCCGCGAACCTTCGCGTACTCGGCCTTGGCGAGGTTGTCGGCGTTCTTGATCTTCGTGTAGACGCGGCCGAGCGTGGCGTGAGCCTGGGCCTGGATGTCCGGCGGCGACTTGTCGATGACGCCCATCGAACCGGTCAGCGCGCCCTTGGCCTTGTCCCAGTCTTCCTTCTCGGCGTAGTGGGCGCCGACCGCGAACGCGATCGCTGCCGTCTGCGCCGGCTTCGACGCGCCGTAGTTCCGGTTGAACTGCTGCGCGGCCTTGATCGCTTCCTCTTCCTGGCCGAGGCCGAGGCGGAGGATGACGGCGTCCGAGAGCGCCTTGTCGGCGTCGGGGGCCTTCGGATCGTTCTTCGCGTACTTCTCGTACCACTCGGCCGCGAGGTCGTAGACCGCGATGGCCTGGTAGTTACCGCCGATCTCGTAGACGGCCTTCTTCGCCCACGGCGAGTTGCCCTTCGTCTTCTCGTCGTACGCGAGGAGCGAACGGCGGACCGTGATCGCCTTCGCGACGAGGCGAGCCGCCTGGAAGGCGCGAGCCGCGTTGTACGCGATCTCGTCGCACTTCTCCGCCTGCGGGCCCTGGCCGTTGTTGACCGGGTCCTGGCAGTACTTGCGGAACATCTCGAAGTAGGCCGTGCCGCCCTTCTCGTAGAGCGCGATGGCCTCCTTGCCGCCTTCCTTGTCCGCCTTCTGGACCGTCTTCTCGGCCTTGAGGCGCAGGATGTCGACCTGGATCTTGTTGAGCGCCGTGCACTGCTCGGCGTTCTTCGCGGCCTTGTCCCCCGAGCAGTACAGCTCGATGAACTTCGGCACGTCCGTCTCCATGTCGTCGAAGCAGGAGACCTTGCCCATGTGCGAGCCGAGCACGTTGATCGACTCGAGATAGAGCTGCGACGCGTAGAGGCCAGCGTCACGGTCGGCGTGGTTCATCGCGATGTCGCGGAACCCGATCGCCGCCTCGTCCCAGTGCTGCGCCTCGAAGTACGTACGCGCACGCGCGTACTTCACTTCGACGAGCTGCTCCTGGCCCGCGTTGTCGTTCTGCGCCGGCTTGATGTAGCAGATGTACCGATTGAAGGCCTGGACCATGCCCTTCTGGTTCTCGGTCATCTCCTTCGGCTTGAGCTTCTCCGCCTCGGCCTTGGCCTTGTCCTCCTTGGACTCCTTGGTCTTGCCCGGCAGGTTGCCCGAACCCTTGCGGTCGGCGCCGCCCTTGTGCGTCTCCTCGTAGATGTTCTGGTAGCAGAGCACCGACGCGTACGCGGCCTCGGCGGCCTCGGGACCCGTGGGGTTCTCCGCGACGACCGAGTCGAAGGCCGGACCGCACTTGGCCCAGTCCTTCTGGAAGTAGAGCAAGTCCGCCATCGCGTACTTGATCTTGTAGATGGTCGGCCAGTCCTCCTTCACGATGCGGGGGAACTGGAACTTCGAGAACTCGTCGGCGGACCAGGTGTCGACGACGCGCTTGTAGACGGAGGCCGCGAGGCCCATCGTCTTCGTGTCGCCGGTGCCGCGCTGGCCCTGCGAACCGACGGCCTCGAGGTGCCACGCCATCGCGGTCTCGGTCGCGAGCGCCGCGCTCTTGTTCGCGCACTCCGCCTTCTGCTCGGCGGTGTAGCTGCCGTTCTTGACCTCGTTGTAGACCTTCACCTGGTCGTCGAGGACCGCCTTGATGGCGTCCTTGTTCGACGACTTCATGGCCATCGTGGCCTCGGAGATGTGCGCCTGGTACACGCAGTGACGACCCGACTTGTCGCGGGTCATCAGGTCCTTGTAGAGGTCGATCGCCTCGGGATAGTGACCCGTGTCGAGGTAGTTCAACCCCAGGTCATCCATCATCTTGTACGTCTTCTCGTTCGACCCGCTCTGGTCGCCCGAGATGTTCTTCATGAAGTTGTACGCCTGCTTCGGGTCGCCCTTCAGCGCGTACACGGGGATGACGTCACGGCGCGCGCTGTCGGCGAGCTTCGCCGCGCCCGGCAGCTGGTTGTGGACGACGCCGAACTCGATCGTCTTCTTGAAGGCGTTGAGCGCCTTGTCCATCTCGCCCTTGTTCCAGAAGACGTAGGCGAGCTTGTACCAGGCGTACCCGTACACCTTGTTGTTCGGCGGCGGGTACTTGATGACCTGCTCGTAGGCCTGCGAGGCGAGGTCCCACTTCGACGGATCGCCCTGCGCCTCGTTGAAGAACAGCTCGCCGAACGCGAGGTACGCGTTCGGGATGTACTTCGAGTCCGGGCGCTGCTTGATGAGGTCGTAGTAGACCGAGCGCGCGTTCTTGAGGTCGTTCGCCTGCTCGTACTCGTAGGCGAGGTAGTAGAGGACCTCGTCGAGCTGCGAGTAGTTCGGGTAGTCCTTGACGATGAGCGTGTAGTTGTCGATCGCCTTCTTGCGCGCAGCCTTCATGACCTGATCGGCCTGGTTGGCCTGGGTCTGCTGCTGGCCCGCCTGCTGCGGGTTCGACTTCTTCAGCTCGTCGCGCTTGATCTCCGCATTCGTCTTGTCGCGGAAGGCCGCAGCCTCCAGCTCGACGTACCCTTCGGCGAGACGCCGCGCGAGCTGCGGACGATCGGGCGCGTTCTTCTTCGTCGTCTCGAAGAGGCGCTCGAGGCCCTGGATCTCGGTGACGAGCAGCGCACGCTGACGTGCCTGCAGGCGGCTCTTGCGCTCGTCGCGCGGAGCATCCTGCAGCGTCGGCATGTTCGGCTTCGTCTGCTGATCACGCTTCTTGAGGTCCGCCGGAGGAGGCGCCGAATGGAAGTTCGTCTGCGGGGTCTTCCCCCGCTTGCCGACGTCGAACTCCTTCGGTCCCGCCCCGCCACACGCGTTGAGCGACTGCTTCGCTTTGTCGTCGATGCAGACGCCCTGAGCAGAGGCCACGATGGCCCCCGACATCACCGCGCTCAGGACCAGAGTCTGAACAATCCGCTTCATGAGAAAACCTACCTCCCGCACTTCGAGGTGATGGTCTGACGATAGAACCCGAGCTCGTCACGCCAGTACTCGCCGTCGAACGGCCAGATGACGTGCTCCTCGTCGGGCTTGACGATGTTGCGCTCCGACTCCTTGACCGAGACCTGCGAGTTCGCCATGGCGGCCTCGAGCTGGCCGCGCTTCGCGGCGGTCACGTCGATCAGGATCTTCGCGCTGTCGCGCAGGTGCTCGTTCATCTCGTCCAGGTTGCGCTGGTAGCGCTCCCGGGCGAGCTGACCGGCGTTGCGGACGGCGATGTCGCGCGCGAGCTGCAGCGCGTCCTTGACGTCGTTGCCGAGCGACGACTCGCGGAAGCTCGGGGGCGCCTTGGTGAAGCGCTTCGCCTCGTCGTCGAGGACCTGGACGTACTGGAGGTGACGCAGGAGCTGACGATCGGAGAGGGCGTTCTTGACGATGATCTTCGTCGGGCCCTGGAGACCCGCCTTGTCGTCGCGGACGTCCTTGAGGAACTTGTAGAACGGCTCGTCGGCCTCGTCGCCCTTGAAGCGGCCGAGGACCTTGTTCAAGTCGTCGTAGATCGGCTGGTACTTCGTCTGGAACTTGGCGACGATCGTCTCGGCGTCGTCGTACTGGCAGTTCGCGAAGTAGATGACGGCCTTGAGGATGTCCGCTTCCGGATAGAACGAGTTCGGGAAGTACGGCGACTGGATCGTGTGGATGTTGCCGAGCGCGTGCGCGTAGTCGCCGGCCATGAAGTAGGCCCACGACTCCTCGAACAGCGCGTCGAGCCAGTACTCGCTCGCGACGTCGACCTTGTTCCAGTACTTCACCGCGGCCGAGAGCTTCGCGCTGTCGATCGTCGGCGCGTTGTTGTCGTCGAGGCGGACCGACGCCGAGTAGTACGTGCGCGCCATCGAGAGGAACGCGAGGTCGCGCATGCGCTCCTCGTCCTCGAGCCCCTCGACGCCCTCGTCGATCGCGCCGACGATGCGCTGGAAGGACTGCACCGCCGGAACGGAGCGACGGAGCTGCACGTTCGAGATGCCGCTGAAGAACTGCGCGCGGATGTAGTACTTCGACGAGCGGTCGACCTTCGAGAACTGCTTGAGCGCGTCCTCGTACTGGCGGTTGCGGTACTTGTACCGGCCGAGCAGGTAGTTCAGCTGCCAGTACAGCTCGCGCTGGTTCGAGTTGTTGAACTTGTCGACCTGCGCCTCGTTGTACTTGCCGACGCGCTCGACGATGTCGGCGGGCTCCGGGAGGTCGGTCGCGAGCTTCGCGAGCCAGAGGAGCGTCTCGTTGAACTTGAGGTGGTTCGGCTTGTCCGCGATCTCGGAGAAGATGCCGTACGCGCCCTGGTAGAACTTGAGGCGATAGAGCGCGATCGCGAGGTGGTACTGCGCGAGCTGCTTGTTGCCCTCGTCGTCGCCGGTCTCGCCCTTCGACACGCGGCTCAGCGCGAGCGCGGCGTCGGCCCACTTCTCACCGTCGAAGAGGCGCTTCGCCTGCGCCGCCTGCTCCGTCATCTGCCCCGCCACGGGCGGCGGGCTGTTGTCCACGGGCTTGGCCGGCGTCGTGCCGGCGGGCGGCGCGTCGTCGAGCTCGATCGACTGCGAGCCTCCCCCGCCGTGCGGCTGTCCACCGGCCGGCTTGCCCGCGGGCTTCGTGGCGGGCGGCTTCGGCTTCGGCTTCTGCGCGAACGCGGTCGTCGGCGAGCCTGCAACGGAGAGCGACAGGAGCGTCGCGGCAGACGCGACGAGCAGCTTGCGCAAGAGGGAGTGACGCATCCTTGGGATCCTCTTCTTCGAGAGCTTCGAGCTTCGTGAGCGGCGCGCGTCGTTCCACCGAACCAGTCGGTGGCGCGTGTCTCGCTCACACGGAGGTGCTGCAGCAGTGAAGGTGGGTGCGGCGCATTTGAAGAGTGGGCCCGATGCGCTCGCGACCGAAAAGTTCAACGTTTTTGAAAGGATAATCCTGCGGGGCCGCGGAATGGTACGGAGCCAGATTCGCGTTTGTCAATGCCGATCTGCCCGATGGCGCGAACGAGACGGTTCCGTCGTCCTTGGTTGCCTTCGAAGTCGATCGACGCTGGAAAGATCCGCGCTCGGCAAAACTCACGAGGCGGTGGAGCACGTCGCGTGGTGTTTCGAGGCGTGGTGTTTCGAGATTCGAGAGAAGGGACGCTCGACCCACCTGCGAGCTTGGCTCGCTCTGCGCGATCGCCGACGGTCGATCACAAACGCGGCCATCCACTCAATCGATGCTTGACCGCTCTCCGTTCACCAAAGTACCGTCCCGCCCCACGATGACGCGCGTTCTCGTGACCGCCTTCTTGTTGGGAGCTGGCTTGCTCTTCGCGAGCCCTGGCTGCAGCGACGAGGGCGTGGGCGATCCCTGCACCCCGGAGCAGGAGTTCAACGCCGACTTCAACGGCTTCGACGAAAAAGAAGTCAACATCGAGTCGAAGTCGTTCCAGTGCCGCACGCGCGTGTGCCTCGTGAATCACTTCCGAGGTCGCGTGTCGTGCAAGTACGGCCAGTCGGCCGACGGCACTGCGCCGACCGGCGCGAACCCGTGCACCCTCCCGGGTACGGACACGGCCGTCACCGGCAACCCGGCCGACACGCGCAAGAAGGCGAGCGTCAGCGCCCAGTGCGTCGATCGCTCCGCGGACAAGACCGTCTACTGCTCCTGCCGTTGCGCCGACATCAACGGCAACCGGCCGAGCGATCAGACCTTCTGCGACTGCCCCGACGGCTTCACGTGCGAGCCGCTCGTCACGTCGATCGGCAAGGGCAACGAAGGCCTCACCGGCTCCTACTGCATCAAGGCCGGCACGCGTTACGACGCGACGACCGCCTGCACGCAGGGCGACTGCGATCCGAACGATCCGCAGCGCAAGTGTGGCGGGAGCTGAATCGCAAGGCCACTCACCTCCTCCCCGCGCGACACGCGCGCGGGCGTGACGCCGAAGAGCTCGCTGTCTCGGACCTCGAGGCAGCGGGCTTTCGCGTTTTGTGGCGCAATGTCCGGATCGGCGCGCTCGAGCTCGACGTCGTCGCGAAGAAGGACGACCTCGTCGTGATCGTCGAGGTCCGCGCCCGCGCGGCAGGCAGCCTGGAAGGCCCTCTCGCGAGCATCTCGCGCACGAAGCGGCGCGCCCTCCTCAGCGCCTCGCGCGGCCTCTGGCGCGGCCGCCTCGCAAAGATGCCGGACGTCGCGCGCGTCCGGATCGACGTCGCCGCGGTGACGTACGACGAGAAAGGCGCCGCGACCCTCGAGTGGGTCCGCGGCGCCTTCACCGAAGACGACGGCTGAGCGCGTCAGCTCACTTGTCGAGCGCGGCGCGCATCTCGTCGCGCACGAGCGCGATCTTCGCGATCGCCGCGTCGCTCGCGCCGGACACGCGCGCGGCCTCCATCGCCTCTTCGAGCTCGGCGACTTCCCTCCGCTGGCGTTCCTTCAGCTTCTCCACCATCGAAGCGAAGACCTCGAAGAAGTCCTGCAGCTCGTCGCCCTTCCGGAGCCGGCCCTGGAAGTTGAGCTTCCCGTCACCGACCTGCCGGAGCAGCATCTTCATCTTGTAGATCGGGCCCACGACCTTGTGCGTGATGTAGATGCCGACGAGGCCGATCATCACGACGAGGAGGAGGAGCGCCGCGACGAGCGACATGAGCATCGTGCGCTGCTCGGCGAGCGTCTCGGCCTGCTGCGCGGCGAGCTGCTCGTGCTTCTTCTTCAGCTCGCCTTCCTGCTTCTTGTCGCCTTCGGCGAAGCTCTCGACGAGCATCGGGTCGCCGCCGAAGTTCTGGATGCTCATCTTGACGAGCTCGCTGTTCTTGCGGCTCTCCTCGAGGAGCTCCTTGCCGGTGCCGATCACCTTCTGGCTCTGCGCCGTGACCTTCGAGCTCGTGTGATAGAGCGAGCCGCCGAGGATCACGCTGATGAGCAGGGCGACGCCGATCAGGTAGCCCGTCCACTTCAGCTGGAAGCGCGCATCGAGCAGGTAGTTGCGGATGCTGCGCTTGTACTTGGGAGCAGCCTGAGCGGGATGTGCGGAAGTGGTCATCGGGTGTTTCCGGTGTTCAGAAGAAGGCGCTCGCGTTCTGCGCGATCTGCTCGCTCGCGAAGCTCGCAGCGAGATCCATCAGCTGGTCTTCGGAGGACTTGTCGGTCGCCGACACGCCCTCTTTCGTGACGCCCTTGTCGACGTTGCCGACGAGGGACTTGCCCGGATAGGTGAAGACGCCGATCTTCACCTTCACGCGGAGATTGCCGTTCGCGTAGTCGAAGCGGTCGACGGCGATGGCGAGGTAGAGCCCCTTCATCTTCCGCTCGGACATCTTCTTCTTCGCGGCCTCGGGCGTCTCCTTCGAGGGCGCGAGCTGCACGGTGCCGGCGCCTTCGAGCTTCGACTTGATCGCCTTCAGCACGATCGACTCGACGTCGGTCTGCGCGCGGCCGGTGGAGTTCGCGACGGAGGAGAGCGCGATGTAGTACTTCGCGTTCGGGTTCTCCTTGATCCTGTCGTCGCCGCCGCCGCCGCCGCCGGAGTCACCCGACGAGCCGAGGGCGTCGAGCGCGCGCGAGATCTGGATCTTCACGCCCTCGTTCGACTCGACCTCCGCGCGTGACTTGAGACACGGCACGGACTGCGGGCGATTGAGGCGCTTCAACGCGACGGCCGACGCCTGCCGAACGACTTCGCTCCCGTCCGAGAGCGCGCCGCAGAGCGGATCGACCGCCGTGTCTTCGTTCGTGGCACCGAGCGCGAGGGCCGCGTTCGTGCGCACGCGGAAGTCGTCCGACTTCAGCTTGTCTGCGAGGAACCTCACACGCGCTTCGTCCGCGCTCGCCGTCCCCGGTGCGAGCACGATCAGCTGCGTCAGAAGGAGCCCCGCCCCCCAGAGGCGTACGCGCGGCATCGTCCACCAAAACCTATCACGCATCGGATTCAACCTCGCCAGTGAGAAAGCGGGTTTCGGTCAGTTCGGTCAGGAAGAGCAGTTCTGTCCGTGACGAAGGACAGACGCGCGAGCGGGCCGTCGTCTTCACTCTACGTTAGACCGGAAGACGCGTTCGTTCGCTGCTAGCTTCATCGGGGTGACGCGAACGGAAGGGGGCTCGGCTCGCATGTGCGCACGCGTCGCCACGACGCCGGCCATCGCGGTTGCCACGCTCCTCCTCCTCGTCTTCCCCGAAGCGCCGGCGCACGCCCAGGCGCTGAAGATTCGGGTCCGCGGCGCCGGCCGGATCGAAGCGCGGGCGTCGCGCGCCGATGGCGAGGTCCTCCTCTATGGGGCGCTGACGGACGACGCCGGACGTCCGCTCCCGAACGAGACGATCACGACCCTCGTGAGGCGCGAGAGCGACCCGCGCGATGCGCGCACGGCCGAAGGCGTACGCGCGGCGCGCGGGTGTGACAGCAGCAGCGACTCTCCTTCCGCCGGCTCCGCCGGCCGCGGCCTCGCCCACGACCGCGCCTACGGCGTCCGGGTCGCGGGCGCCACGGACGCGCCCGAGGTCCTCCTCGTCACGGACGAGGACGGCCGGTTCTGCTTCCGGACCAAGCTCGATCCCGATCGCTACGCGGCCGAGCTCACGTGGAAAGGGACGAACCTCGTCGAGCCGGCCGCGCTCCGCCTCGCGTTCGACACGTCGCGGCAGGCACTCGCGCTCCGCTTCGATCCGACGCCGCGAATCGTCCCGCTCGAGTCGCCGCGCACGAACCTCGAGGTCGTCGCGCTCCTCGACGAGAACGGGTCGCCGACCGTCGCGCCGAATCTCGCGATCGCGATCGCGACCGAGAGCGACACGGCGCTCGGCGCCGAGACGACCGATCGATCCGGGCGCGCACGCTTCGCGATCGACTCGACGAAGCTCGGACCACCCGGTCGCGGCGAGCTGCGCGCCGCGTTCGCCGGCAACGCGGACGTCGCGTTCTCCTCGCAGGTCGTCGAGATCGAGCGACACGTGAAGGTCTCGCTCCACGTGCCGGCGGCCGAGCACGGCGAGCTCGAGCGGAAGGTCCCCGACGACGGCATCCCGCTCCTCGTCGACGTGACGTCCATCGCGGGCGCGGTGCCGGAGGGCACCGTCGAAGCGCGTCTCGGCGAGGTCGTCGTCGGCGCCGCTCCCGTCGAGCGCGGCCTCGCCCGCCTCACCGTGACGTTCACCGCACCGGGCGACGAAGCGGCCGTCCAGCTCCGGTACGTCCCCGTGTCGCCCTGGTTCGAGCCGCTCGGCGAGACGACGATCCGGCTACCGATCCGCGGCCCGGGGATCCTCGCGAAGGCACCGCTGCTCCTCGCCGGGCTCGCGGTGATGGCGTTCTTCCTCCTCGGCCGTGTCACGTCGTCGGCCCGGAAGACGAAGCCGGAACGCGATGCGAAGAAGGCGGGCGAAGCGCGGGAGGGCAAGCCGCGCGTCGACGTCGTGCGGCCGGCGATGGCGGGCGAGCGCGGCTGGACGGGGAGGCTCGTCGACGCGCACGAGGGCACGCCGATCGCGGGCGCGCGCGTGTGGATCGAGCGAGGCTCGTTCGAGGGACGCACGATGCTCGCGACGACGACGACGGACGCCGGCGGACGGTTCGTGCTCGAGGAGCCGCCCGGCGGCCTGTCCTCGGGCGAAGTGCTCGGCGCCGAGTCCCGGCTCCACGCACGCCACACGCAGTCGCTGCCTGCCGCAGGCGAGCTCTCGATCGCGCTCGTCCAGCGGAGGCGGGCGCTCCTCGCCCGCCTCGTCGCCTGGGCGCGACGCGCCGGTGGGCCGTTCGACGTGAAGCCGGAGCCGACCCCCGGGCACGTCAAGCGAGCGGCCGGGGACGATTTCCGGACCGCCCGGTGGGCGGACGAAGTCGAACGGGCCGTCTTCGGGGGCGCCGAGGTCGACGCGCGTGCCGAGGCCGAGATCGACCGCCTCGCCCCCGAGCCGGTGCCCGGACAGGAAAAGCCGACCGAGACGGCCGCCGGCCCCTCCCCGCACGACCGTCGTTGACGGCTCGGCTCGCGGGTCCTTATAAGGTGGGCCCGCCGTCGCGAAAGGTCGCAGACCTCGCGCGCGCGGGCAGCGGAGCGCGATGGACAACAACCTTCCGATCATTGTCCTCGTCGTCGTACTGGCGCTCGCCGCGATCTACTTCCTCTTCCTGCGTGGGAAGAAGGAGCTCCCGCCGGCGGCGCCGAAGGCGGAGGTCGAGCGGCCGAAGCCGGAGACGACGGCCAAGAAGGAGCCCGAGAAGCGGCCGTCCGCGAAGGGCAAGGCCGCGGTCGCGCCCGAGTCGCTTCCGTCGCAGGACCTCCTGCCGGCGGACGAGTCGCAGCCGATGGCGGCGATCATCGAGGCGCCTGCGGCCGCGCCGCCCGTCGTCTCGAAGAAAGACGTCGCCGGCCTCCGCAAGGGGCTCGCCGCCACGCGCGGCGGGTTCATGGCGCGCCTGAAAGCGATCTTCACCGGCAAGAAAGAGATCGACCCGGCCATTCTCGAGCAGATCGAGGAGGTCATGTTGACGAGCGACGTCGGTGTGAAGACGACCCAGGCGATCCTGGAGCGCCTCCGCGAGAAGCTCTCGAAGAACGAGCTCGCGGATGCCGACGCCGTCTGGGCCGCCCTCCGCGCCGAGGCGGCCCGCATCCTGAACGTCGAGGGCAGCGGTCCCGCGAAGACGAAGGAGAAGCCGCTCGTCATCCTCATGGTCGGCGTCAACGGCGTCGGCAAGACGACGACGATCGGCAAGCTCGCGACGAAGTGGACGGGCGACGGGAAGAAGGTTCTCCTCGGCGCCGGTGACACGTTCCGCGCCGCCGCCGTCCAGCAGCTCGAGGTCTGGGGCAAGCGCGTGGGCGCGGACGTCGTGAAGGGCAAGGAGGGCGCCGATCCGGGCGCCGTCGCGTTCGAAGCGACCAAGAAAGCCGTCGAGGCGGGTGTCGACATCCTCCTCGTCGACACCGCAGGCCGCCTTCACACGAAGGTGAACCTGATGGACGAGATCAAGAAGGTGAAGCGCACCATCACGAAGGCCTACGAAGGTGCGCCCCACGAGACGCTCCTCGTCCTCGACGCGACGACGGGTCAGAACGCGTTGAACCAGGCGGCGATGTTCAAAGAGGCCCTCGACTTGACGGGGATCATCTTGACGAAGCTCGATGGCACGGCGAAGGGCGGTGTCGTCCTCGGCGTGTGCGACGAGCTCAAGGTCCCTGTTCGCTACATCGGTCTCGGCGAGCGCGCGGAAGATCTCCGCGAGTTCGTCGCCGCGGATTTCGTCGAGGCGCTGTTCGGCCGCGACGAGGACGCAGAGGCCGCTTGAAATTGCAGGATGCAAGCAGGTTCGTGCAGCCTGCAATCCTGCCGTCCTCATGGAAACGAACGTGCACAGCCGCACGCTCCCGTTTTGAGATTGCTCGGCACAAAAAAATCGTGATATCGTGCCCGCCGTCGTTGCGGTAGGGCCGAATCCCCAATTTTTCTGAAGCGTTACGGAGCGCACCGAGAGAACGGGCGCAGGAACGAATGGCTCTCTCCCGGATGAGCGCGAAGGCGAACTGGAAGGGGTTCTCGATGAAGCAGGCTCGATGCGGACTCCTCATGGCAGCAGCGATGATGCTGCTGGCCACTCCTGCGTTCGCGCAGGGGGGGCGGAAGCCCGCGGGCGGAAAGCCGGCGCCCACGCCGCCGCCGGCGACAGCGCCGGCTGCAGGTGCGGGCGCGGGTGCGGGTGGTGACATCGAGCTCGACGAGCCCGCCAAGCCCGCAGGCGAAACGCCTCCGGCCGGTGGTGACACCGGAGCGGCTGCCGGCGCTACCGGCGCAGGCGGTGGCATCTGTGAGATCGACCCTTCGGCCTGCCCGAAGCAGGGCGACATCAGCACGCTGTCGAAGCGTGATGTCCGCGCCGAGGTCTACGCCGTCCAGCAGATCTACGCGCTCCGCCGCGGTCGCTTCGAGCTGAACCCCTACTGGGCCTTCAGCCTCAACGACCAGTTCGTCACGCACCCGGGCCCCGGCCTGTCGGTGAACTACTACCTGACGAACGTGCTCGCGATCGGCCTGAACGGCACGTACTACCAGCCGTTCAACGGCGACTCGGACTTCAACTTCCAGAACCGCCGCGCGACGCGCCTCGCGGTTCCGTTGAACGAGTACCAGCTCGCCGGCTTCCTGAACTTCACGTACGTCCCGATGTACGGAAAGTTCTCGGGCTTCAACCAGTTCATCTTCCACTACGACGGGTTCCTCACGGGCGGCGTCGGTACGGTGCGCTCGCGTCCGATCGCGGTCATCGACCCCGACAACCGCAAGTTCGACTGGAACACGAACGTCGCGTTCGACCTCGGCTTCGGCCTCCGCATCTTCTTGAACCGCTGGTTCGCGGCGACCGCGGAGCTCCGCGGCTTCGTCTATCCGGAGAAGATCGAGAGCACGACGGTCGCGTCCACCGCCGTCGAGCAGCGTGATCCGACGAAGTGGGCTCCGAACAGCGAGCTCACCGTCGGTATCCAGGCACAGCTCGGTATCAGCGTCTTCTTGCCCTTCAGCTGGGAGTACAGGCTTCCCAAGTGACGCCTCAGAGGATGCCCATGCCCAAGGATCGCTCCCAGATGAAGCGCACGCTCGTCGCTGCTCTCGCCGTCGCCGCCGCCGCCGTCACCACGGTCGCCGCGGAGAAACCTGCCCAGGCGCAGGAAATCCAGCTCACCGGTCCGCTCGCAGGAGCTCCGCCGGTGCGTCGCCTCCGTCAGTATCGTGAGGGTCGTGCCGACATCACCGTCGGCTGGGCCCCCACCCTGCTCGACGAGTACAAGCGCACGCACTTTCTCGCGGGCCGCCTCCAGTACAACGTCTTCGAGTGGCTCGGCGTCGGCGTGTTCGGCGGGTTCGGCGTCCTCAGCCTGAACACCGACCTCACCGACAAGATCGAGACGAACGCGCCGCGTAACTCTCGTACGGCGGTCAACCTCCCGAGGACGGGCGGTCCGAAGTTCGAGGACCAGGTCGGCAAGCTGACGTGGATGGCTGCTCCGCAGCTCACGTTCAGCCCGTTCCGCGGCAAGCTCGCCGTGTTCCAGAAGCTGTTCGTCGACACCGACCTGTACCTGCACGGCGGCGCCGCGTTCGTCGGCGTCGAAGAGCGTGGTGAGTGCGGCCCCGGCGGCACCGTCTGCACCGACCCGAAGTCGTTCGCCCGCGCGAGCCGCGTCGCCGTCGCGCCGACGTTCGGCCTCGGCCTCTCGCTCTACCTGTCGAACTTCATCAGCGCGAACATCGAGTACCGGGCCTTCCCGTTCTCGTACAACCGCGGTGGCTTCGACTCGCGTGGCTCCGGACCGGGCGCAGACTTCCCGAACCCGGAAGGCCGCATCGACGCGGAAGACCGCACGTTCAAGTTCAACCAGATGGTCTTCATCGGCGTCGGCTTCCACCTGCCGACGACGCCGAAGCTCTCGGACTGAGCCGCACCGGGGCTCGAGAAGCCTCGAACGCGAACGAGCCGCCTCCTCCGGGAGCGCGGCTCGTTTCGTTTCGTGGCGGCGGAGGGACGCGGGCGCGCGTGAACGCGCCCGGAAGCGCTCAGCGCTTCGTGATGTAGCCCGCGTCGTCGACCGAGTACTGGTACGGGAGCGCCTTCCGCGCCGCCTCGACGTGCTCGGCGGGAACCGACCAGTTGTGGGCCGCGAAGCCGTCGGCGATGCGCGTGCGGATCCGGACGCTCTCCTCGTCGAGGAGCACGGCGACGAGCGGGTCGATCGCGGCGGCGTCGCCCTGCGCGAGCGTCGTGGCGACGGCGTGGAAGCGCGCCGGCTCGTTGACGTCCTGGAGGAACGGCTCGACCGCCGCGCGGATCTTCGGGTTCTTGTAGTCCTCGAGCGCGGCGAGGATCTGGAGCTTCGGATCGATGAACTTGGCGTACTCCGTGTCCCAGCGCGAGAGCCAGACGAGGAGCTCCTCGACGAGCTCCTCTTCGGGCAGGAGCTCCTTCAGGATGCGGAGCGGCCAGGCGAGGCTCTCGGCCTTCGCCGCGAACGCGCGGACCGGCTCGATCGCGCCCTTCCCCGTGTTCACGATCCCCTCGAACGCGGCGTCCTTCTCTTCCTGATCGGTGATCGAAGGGTCGGTCTGGAACGTGAAGCGCTTCATGAGCGCCTCGACCGCCTCGGGCGACTTGAGCTTGCAGAGCTCGTGGATCGCTTCCTGGCGCTCGTAGGACTGCGCGCGCTTGTTCCCGGCCGCATCGGCCCACTTGGACGCGGGCGACCGTTTTCCGGAGCCGCCGCCCTCGCCGTCGCCCTTGTTCTTCTTGAAGAGATCGAAGAGGCCCATCCGTAGGACCCGTACCCTAAGTCGGCCCGCGGGCGGGTGCACGAAAAAGAAGGCTCCAGGCTTCAGGCTTCAGCCCGTCTGGCTTCCCTCGCCTGCCGCGGGCGTCGTCGCGGAAATGACAGCGGGCTCCGAGGCGGATGCCTCGGAGCCCGTTGGGCGAGCCGTGCGGGCTCGGTCAGACCGCGACCGCGACCAGCACGACCTCGCGGCCGTTCGTCTGCACGTGGTAGCGGACCGGGCGGCCCTGCTTCTGCGCGGCGTCCTGCTCCATGCCCTGGATGCGGCTCCGGAACGCCGCGTCCGTGATGTGGTCGGTCTGCTCGCCGAGCGCCCGCTTGGCCGCGATGTACTCACGGTAGAGACGCGCGTAGTACTGGTCCGCCGGCTCGGCCGCGAGGCGGGCCGGGTCGACGCCGGCCATCGCGGCAGCGCCGCCTCCCGCCTGCGAACGGTCGACCGAGAGCGCGTCGCCGAAGTTCGCCGCCGTCGGCGCCTTCGAGACGCGGCCCTCTTCGTCCGTGTTGTCCTCTTCGACGCCCATCAGCTGGTTCAGCAGCTGATCGATGCGGAACGCGAGGCCGCCGAGCTCGGCGTGGTCGAGCTCGAAGCGCTTGTCGGTCTGCCCGTTCAGGATGGCGAGGAGGCCTTCCTCGAGCATCGCGATCGGACGCGAGATGTAGTTGCCGAGGAAGAACCCGCCGGCGACGACGAGCGCGAGGCCGAGCACCATCGCCCCGAGGATCGAGGCCGGAATCGCGCTCGCGCCCTCGACGAGCGAGGCCGGAGCGGCGGCGACGACGGCCGTACGCTTGCCGTCGGCGAAGCCCTCGAGCGGGGCCGCCGCGAAGATGACGCCGTTCGCGGCGCCCGGGACGGCGTGGCCGGTCGAGATGGCGCTCTTCACGTCGTTCGCGCCCTCTTTCACCGCCTGCTTCACGTCCTCGCCCGCATTCGACGAGTTCGCGATGATCTCGCCGTTCGCGCTCGCGATGACGAGACCGCGTCCGGTCGAGGCCTCGGTGACGCGCGCGATGGCGTCGTTCAAGGCGACGCCGAGGACCAGCATCGCGGTCTGGCGGCCCTGATCGTTCATGATCGGCGCGTAGGAGGCGACGAAGTTGTCGGCGCGCTTCGTGTCGGTCCAGACGTCGGAGCCCGAGTGCGACTTGGCGATCGCCTCCTTGAAGGCGGGGTACGCACCGGCGACGTCGTCGCGGCGAGACAGGTTCGACCCGTTACGGCCGACGATCTTCCCGGCGTTGTCGACGATCGCGACGAGGGACGGCTTCGCGCCGAGCGCGTCCGCGGCCGCGGTCGCGATCCGGTCACAGGCCGCCGTCGCGGCGTCGCCCTGCGCCTCCGACGTGGCCTTGGCCATGACGGAGCGCGTCTCGGGCTCCTGCGCCTTCGCAGCGAGCCAGCGCTCGGTCCGCAGCGCATTCAGCTGCAGCTTCGCGGCGACCGCCGCGACGTCGTTCTGTGCGCTGCGCTTCAGCTGCTCCGTGCTGCTCGTGGCGGCGGCGACCTGCGTTCGCACGATGGCGAAGGCGAGCAGCCCGACGATGAGCACGATCACGGCGTTGACGGCGATGATCTTGTTTCGCATTCCGGCCTCGGAACGTTCCCTCTCCGTCGAGGACCGCGCACCAGCAAGGCACACGGGCCCTCGTACTTCCCCGTCGAGACGCTATCATCCGCTCCTTCCACGCGGCAACCATGACTGATGCGCTTCTCCTCTCCGACGCGCGGTTCTTCCGGCACCGCTCCCCCGGGTACCACCCCGAGAGGCCGGAACGCCTCGACGCCGCCCACGCCGCCGTCGAGCGCGCGCGGACCGGCTCCGGATTCACCTTCGCGCCCGTCGCACCGCGCGCGGTGACGGAAGAGGAGCTCGGTCGCATCCACACGCCCGACTTCGTGAAGTGGTTCCATACGCTCCGCGGCGAGCAGGGGTACATCGACGCGGACACGTACATCGGCGAGGAGAGCGTCGAGATCGCCGAGCTCGCAGCCGGCGGGACGGTGGCGCTCGTCGACAGCCTCCTCGACGGGCCGGTTCGTCGCGGCGTCGCGCTCGTGAGGCCGCCGGGGCACCACGCGCGCCCCGGCCACGCGATGGGCTTCTGCCTCCTCAACAACGTCGCGCTCGCCGCCGCCCACGCGCGGGCGCGCGGCCTCGAGCGCGTCGCGGTCGTCGACTGGGACGTCCACCACGGGAACGGAACGCAGGAGGCCTTCTACGAGGACCCGCACGTCCTCTACGTCTCGACCCACCAGTTCCCCTTCTACCCCGGCACCGGCGGCGTGCTCGAGACCGGGGACGGCGAAGGCAAAGGCTACACGGTGAACGTGCCGCTCGCCGCCGGCGGCGGCGACGCCGTCTACCGTGGCGCGTTCGAGCGCGTGATCCTGCCGGTGCTCGAGGAGTACGCGCCCGAGCTCGTGCTCGTCAGCGCCGGCTTCGACGCGTCCGCGCGCGACCCGCTCGCGGAGATGACGCTCTCGGCGGAAGCCTTCGGGTGGATGGCGCGCGAGCTCCGGAAGGTCGCCGATCGCTCCGCCGAGGGGCGAATGGCCCTCGTGCTCGAAGGTGGCTACGACCTCGTCGCGCTCGAGTCCGGTCTCCTCGCCGCGACGCAGGGCATGCTCGAACGGACCGCGGTCGAGATCGCGCGCGACGTGGACGACGACGACGTCTCGCGCGCGAGCGCCGCGGCGCGCGAGCGCTGGCAGAAGGTCGGCTGACGCGCGCGCCCGCGCCCGCGTATGCTCGGGCGCATGAGCAAGCGACTGACCCTCGAAGAGCACGCGCAGGAGATCCGTGAGGCGCTGGCCGTGCCGCGCCAGAGTGACGTGTTCAGGGCCGCCGTCGAAGCGGGCTACCTCGCGGCGCGCGCCGACGGGAACGTCTCGGCCGACGAGCGCGCGACGCTCGCCAAGGCGGTCGAGGTCCTCAGCCACGGCCTCGTGCTCGAGTGGGAGACCGACGCGCTGCTCGACGACTGCGCGAAGGCATCCGAGCTGAAAGGCGACGCGGCGCGCGCGGACGAGGTCGGCGCGGCGTTGAAGGCGCTCGGCCACGCCGAGGCCGGTCTGCTCGTCGCGGCGTTCGTCGCGCGCGCGACGAACGGCGTCGAGAAGTCCGAGGCGGAGATGCTCAAGACGATCGGCAAGGCGGCCGGCATCTCGGGCAAGGCCGTCGGCGAGATCGTGAAGAAGGCGACCGGGCTCGACTGAGCTCCGCTCCGAAGCTCGCCGAAGGCCGCAGCGACAAGGCCGAGCTTCGCCGAATCGGAGTCGGCGAGGCTCGGTCTCTTTCAGGTGGGGTGACCGACGGGTTTCGAACCCGCGACAGCCGGAACCACAATCCGGCGCTCTACCAACTGAGCTACGGCCACCAGAAGCGGCGACACCATAGCGTCATCTCGGCGAGTTGCAAGGGGCTCGTGCGCTACTGCGCGACACCCGCCGCGAAGTCCTTCTCGATGGCCGCGGTGATCTTCGCCGCCTCGGTCGCGCTGTCGATGATGAGCCCGACCTCGCGGTTGTTGAAGAGCGCGTTCGACGTGAAGTTCTGGGACCCGACGAACGAGTAGGTGCCGTCGACGACGATCGTCTTCGCGTGGATGTCGGGCGTCTTCAGCGACCGGATCGGGATCCCCGCCGCCTTCATCTTGGTGACCGCCTCGACCTGCGAGGGTGACGGGCTGAAGTTGCCGTCGATGACGAGACGCGTCTTCACGCCCGCCTTCTGCGCCGCGACGATCGCGTCGACGAGGCCGGTGTCGCTGATCGACTGCACTTCGACATCGAGCGTGCTCTTCGCGCTGTCGACGAGCGCGACGAGACGCTGGCGCGCGTCCGGGTTGCTCGCGCCCTGCGGCGAGAGCACGAGGTTGCCGTTCAGGCTCGTCGAGCTGTTCGTGAAGTCGCCCTGGAAGATCGTCTCGAAGTCGGCGACGTCCTGCGGATCGGTATCGGTCGCGATGTACTCGCGGTTCGTCGACGGGCTCGACTCGGTCAGGTTCATCGTCATGACGATGAGCGTCTGCGCGTCGATCGAGATCGCCTTCGCATGCGTGTACGCGTAGCCGGACGGCGCCCACACCACGTCGACGCCCTTCGACTTGAGCGTGTTGAACGTCGTCTGGTTCGAGCCGTCGCCCTGCGGGAAGTTCTGGTTCAGCACGACCTTGACGTCGCGCCCGGCCGCCTTCGCGTCCGTGAGCGCCTTGATCGCGCCCGCGTCCGTGAGGAGGTACATCGTCATGTGGACGCTCTTCTTCGCGCCCTTGATCGCAGCGAGGATGGCTGCGCCGTTGTCCGACGGCTGCACCTGGACGGTGGCGGCCTTCGTCATCGGCAGCGCGCCGCCGTCGAGGACCGTCGAAGGGTCCGGACGCGGCGAAGGCGTCGAACCGTCGGCGTCCTCGCCCGGGATCTCGCCGGGCGTGACCTCGCCACTGGTTCCGGACGAGGGCCCCTTCTGGAGCTCCGCGCTGTTGCAGGCGAAAGCGGCGCCGAGGAGAGCCGCCGCGAGTCCGAGCCAAAGCCGCGTCACGGCGCCTACCATGAACCGGGAGTGTCGGTCAGGCCAGCGCAATTGCGCTCGCCGGCGTCGAAAATCCTCGGCTCGCGGCCCTCTCATTCACGTCTCGCGCCGCCCTGCGACGCGTCACAGCTCGAAGCGGACGCGCAGCGTGAAGGGCTCCCCCTCGAACGGTACCGCCGCGCGGGCGAAGCGTCGTGCGATGCATGCGCCGGCGGCGCTCCCGGCGTACGGCGCGGAGAGCGACACGGTCGCGCGCCCCTCCGGGTCCGCCGTCACGGTCGCCGTCCCCGGACCGAGGCCTCCCTTCGCGCGGCACATGAGGAGCGAGTCGGCCGCCTCCACCATCGCGGCGCGCACCGCAGGCGCGTCGAGCCGAGGCGGAGCGGCTTCCTTCGGAGTCGAGACCGGAGTCGCGGCGACCGGCTCCGCAGCGACGACGGGCTCCTCGACGACGAGCGCCTCGACGGTCACGTCCTTCCGCATGCGCGGCACGACGAGACGCACGCTCGAGGGGTGCAGGGTGAGGGTGGCGACGCGGTGCGCTTTCGTCGCGAACGCGAACGCGAGCGACGGAGCGGAGCCGAGCGCGGCCGCGAGGAGGGCGGCGGCGACGACCGAGGACCTGCGCGTCTTCACGATCACTTCCCCTTCCGCGCAGCGAGCTTCGCGGGAGCCTTCGTGGGCTTCACCGGCGGTGCGGCCGGTTCCTCGCGCGGCGCGGCCTGCGGGAGGACGAAGCCGACGATCCGCCACGCGCCGAGCTCGAAGCGCCAGGATATCTCGACGTCGCCGTTCGCGGTGTGCACCGGGACGCGGACGCGGTTTCCGTCGGCGGCGGTGACGAGGTCGCCCGCGTTCGCGGCGGCGCACGTGACGGGCCCCGAGCCCGAGCCCGCGACGAGGCGCATCACGATGCTCGCGCGCATCGTCCCGATCGGATCTTCGTAGAAGGCCTTGTCGAGCGAGCGCGTCCCCTGCGCGCGCGTGAGCAGCACGTAGCTCGAGAGCCCCGCGTCGGCGACGAGCTGGTTCGACACGAGCGGCCGGACCTTCGTGACCGGCGTCGAGGGGCTGCTCAGGTCGGCGGCGAGCGACGCGCAGCTCGCATCGAGCTCCTTCGCGAGGAACGCCGGCGAACGCCGCTCGGAGAGGAGGCCGTGCGCGCGTCGCACGGCGGAGACGACGGCGCTCGCAGGCACGGCGAAGAAGGCGGCGTTGCGCGAGCGGAGCAGCATCACGTTGACGCCGACGACCTCTCCCTTCTCGTTCGTGAGCGGGCCGCCGCTCGAGCCCGGATCGATCGGTGCGGTGTGCTGGACGAGCGTGCCCTCGAGGCCGAGCTCCGGCATCGAGAAGCGCGCGTTCGAGACCTTGCCCTCCGTGATCTGGAAGCTCGGGCGGCCCGCGATGCCGGGGTAGCCCGTCGCGACGACGACGTTCCGCTCGGACGGGGCGGTCGTGACCGGACGGAGCCCTCCGCCGAAGCTCTTCACCGCCGCATCGGGCAGGGCGAGGACGGCGACGTCGTCCGCCTTCGAGACGTAGACGACCTCGCAGCTCTTGTACGTCGTGCCGTCGCCGAACGTGATCTCGGCCTGGTCCGCGCTGGTGACGACGTGCCGGTTCGTGACGACGAACGCGGCGGTCGCGCCGCTCGCGTCGCGGTGCACGACGAGGAAGCCGCTGCCGAAGCCGCCCGATGCCGTCGCGCGGAGGAAGTCGCCGAAGTCCTCGTCGTCGGTGCGCGCCGCGATCGTCTCGAGCGTCGCCTTCAAGCGCGGCGGCGGCGTCACGCGGACGAGGGCGGTCGTCTTCTGGAGATCGACCGGGCCCGCGACCCATTCCTCGGTCGCATGCGGAGCGCTCTCGGACGGCGACGGCACGAGACCCGCGCAGCCCGCGCCGGCGACGAGGGCGACGAGGGCGGTGGTGGCGAGAGCGGAACGACGAATCGACGGGACGTTCATGAAACCTCCGGTCGTCCGCGCGCGGCCTTCCGTTGCTAGAATTCCTCCGCGGCCGACGAGACCGCCCCGATGCCCGTCGTTTCCCTCCCCTTCCCCGGCTCGCCGGCCGGCTTCGTGCTCGAGAAGCGGCTCTCGTCGCGCGAGCGATCGGAGCCCGAGGCGATCGCGCGGCTCCGGACCGAGGCCGAGCTCCTCGTCGCCGTCCGCGAGAGCCTCGGTGGGCGCGTGCTACCGCGGCTCGTTGCCTCGGGCGAGGACGAGAGGGGCCCCTGGCTCCACCTCGAGCCGCTCGGGCTCCCCACGCTCGCCGCGCGCCTCGAATCCGGCGCGGGCCCGCTGTCCGAAGCGTGGTTCGTGCGCGCGCTGCCTGCCGCGCTCGGCGCGCTCGCGGAGCTCCACGATGCGGCCGACACCGAAGGTCCCCTCCGCCTCGTGCACGGCGACCCGAGCCCGGCGAACACCGCCTTCGACGAACAGGGCGGGCGCGCCGCGCTCCTCGATCTCGACCTCGCCGTGTGGCGCGCGTCGCGTCCGCGCGACGGTGCGTTCCGGGGGACGATCGCGTACGCGGCGCCCGAGGTCGCGCGTGGCGCGACCCCGGACGCGCGCTCGGACCTGTTCGGGATCGCGGCCACGCTCCTCCACGCCCTCACCGGCGAGCCTCCACGCCGCGGCGCGTCGTATCCGGCGTTGCTCGCGAGCGCGGCCGAGGTCCCCGTCCTCGACGCGGCGCGCGCCCGTGCGCTCGCGACGCGGAGCCGGGCGCATGCCGTGCTCGTCGCGTGTCTGGCGCTCGCACCGGAGGACCGTCCGGCGTCCGCACGCGAAGCGCTCGCCGCGGCGCTGTGCTAGACGCCTCCGCATGCACCACGACGGGCAGCGCCTCGACACCTTGTGCATCCACGCAGGCCAGGAGCCGGACAAGCAGTCCGGGGCCGTCATGACGCCGATCGTGCTCGCGAGCACGTTCGTGCAGGACGGGCCGGGCCAGCTCCGCACCGGCGCGTACGACTACTCGCGCGCCGGCAACCCGACGCGCACCGCGCTCGAGGGCTGCATCGCCGCGCTTGAGGGCGCGAAGCACGGCATCGCGTTCGGTAGCGGGTGCGCGGCGACGACGACGGTGCTGATGTCGCTGAAGGCCGGCGACCACGTCCTCGTCGGCGACGACGTCTACGGCGGCACCTTCCGCATCTTCGACAAGGTGCTGAAGCAGTGGGGCCTCGAGGCGACGTTCCTCGACATGAGCGATCCGGCGAAGGTGCGCGAAGCGGTGCGCCCGAATACGAAGCTCGTCTGGCTCGAGACGCCTTCGAACCCGATGCTGAAGGTGTTCGACATCGCCGCGATCGCGGACGTCGCGAAGAAGGCCGGGATCCCGCTCGCGGTCGACAACACGTTCGCGACCCCGATGCTGCAGCGCCCGCTCGAGCTCGGCGCGAGCCTCGTCGTCCACTCGACGACGAAGTACCTGAACGGGCACTCCGACGTCGTCGGCGGCTTCGTCGCGACGAACGGCGACGCGTTCGCGGAGAAGATGCACTTCCTCCAGAAGTCGATCGGCGGCGTCCCGAGCCCGTTCGACTGCTACATGGTCCTCCGCGGCCTGAAGACCCTCGGCGTGCGCATGAAGCAGCACGTCGAGAGCGCGCGCGGGATCGCCGAATGGCTCGAGTCGCACGCCCAGGTCGAGAAGGTCTTCTACCCCGGCCTGCGCTCGCACAAGGGCTACGAGATCGCTCAGCGGCAGATGAAGGGCCCGGGCGGCATGATCAGCTTCGAGCTGAAGGGCGGGCTCGCGGCCGCGAGCGCGTTCCTGAAGGCGGTCCGCGTCTTCGTCTGCGCCGAGAGCCTCGGCGGGGTCGAGTCGCTCGCCGAGCACCCGGCGATCATGACCCACGCGAGCGTCCCGGCGGACGCCCGCCGGGCCCTCGGGATCGGCGACGGCCTGCTGCGGCTCAGCGTCGGCCTCGAGCACGCGGACGACCTCCGCGAGGACCTCGAACGCGGCTTCCGAGCAGCTCTCGCGACGTGATGGTAGGATGCGGTTGGCGGATGGGCGGCGCGCTCGTTCGCGCTTCCTTTCCCACCGCAGGAGACCATCGATGTTCCGAGCCAAGCACGTCGTCTCGCTCTTCACGGCGGCTGTTCCCGTCGCGGTCCTCGCCGCCGTCGGTTGTGGCGACCCCGAGCCGGCGACGCCCCGGGTGACGCTCGAGACCGAGCTCCGAATCGGGGAGAACACGTCCCAGACGTGCCCGCAGAGCGGCCCGCTCTTCACGATCGGCAACTTCGGGATCCCCGGCGACGCCGAGAACCCGGTCAGCCCGGTCGAGGACGGTCAGAAGGAGCAGCAGGGCACGGTCAACGTGACCTGCGCCGTCACGGCTGCCGGCAACGGCATCTTCGACGTCCGCGCCTCGACGCAGCTCTCGGGCGCGACGGGCGGCCTCTTCAAGATCGAAGGGCAGTTCCGGGCGGAAGGAGTCCAGACCGGGATCAAGGCGACGTTCTCGAAGCAGCCGTTCGGCGTCTTCGAGAGCAGCGACTGTACGGTCACGTACGAGGATCCGACCCGGATGGGCGTCGCGGCCGGCCGTGCGTGGGGCGTCCTCGTCTGCCCGAAGAGCGAGCGCAAGGACACCGGCAGCGTGTGCGAGGCGCGCGCGACGTTCCGCTTCGAGAATTGCGCGCAGTGAAGCGCTAGTTCGATTCCTCGCGCGCCATCGCGTCGAGAACCGCCTCGACCTCGAGGCGGACCTCGAGCTCGGGGCGCGCGTGGAGGAAGGCTTCGAGGTAGCGGCGCGCCGACACCTTGTCGCCGCGCGCGAAGAACGCCATGCCCGCGGCGTAGAGCGCGTCCGCGTCGGTCGGGGCCTGCTCGACCGCGAGCAGGCCCTCCTGGATCGCTTCGCGGTGCTCGCCGAGCTTCCGGAGGACGTGCGTGAGCGCGATCCGCGCGCCGAGGTGCTTCGGGGCGAGCACGAGCGCAGCGCGGTACGCGTCCCGGGACGCCTCGACCTCGCCGACCTCGTAGAGCGCCTGCCCGAGGAAGAAGAACGCGTAGGGGTTCGTCGGGTCCTTCTTCAGGAGATCCCGAAGGACCGCGAGCGCGGCGTGGTACTGCTCGTCGGCGAGCAGCTCGGTTGCCTCTTCCACGGCATCCCAGTGCACCGCGTCGCGCTCGTCGCGTTCGTCGCCCTTCATGCTCCGTGCGGCTAGCATGCCCGCCCCGGACCGCGCAATGTCAGCCGTCCCGATTCCCCGCGCTCCGCCCGCAGACGTGCACTTCACACAGCCGTGCTCGGCGCACGTCCCGGACGACACGGCGACCTGCTTCCGGAGCGCCTCGCGGGCCCGGAACACGCGGACCAACGAAGAGAACAGGAAACAGGAAACAGGGGACCGGCGACAGGGAACGATGGCGGTCGAGGCTGGACTGGCCTCGCGTGCGCCGACAGCCGCGATCACGAACATCGCCGGTTGCCTGTTTCCTGTTTCCTGTCTCCTGTTTGTTTTCGCCGAGCGAGCCAGGCGTGCGCGTGGTCCTTCGTCTCCGCGGCCGGGCGTCCTCGGCGCCGCGGTTCCCGCGCTCGCGGTGGGGCTCGCGTTCTGGCTCGGCGCGCGCGGCGCAGCGAAGGGCTGGTTCCCCGCGCCGCTCGACGACGTCTACATCCACTTCGACTTCGCGCGCTCGCTCGCGACGGGGCACGGGCTCTCGTGGGTCCCGGGCAACGGCTACTCGTCGGGCGAGACGGCGCCGCTCTACGCGATCGTGCTCGCGGTCGGGCACCTCGTCGGCTTCCGCGGCGCGGCGCTCGGTTTGTGGGCGGCGGGGGTGGCCCTCGCCTCGATGACCGACCTCCTCGTGTCGGTGAGGCGCCTCGTCGAGCCGTGCCGCCCCTGGGTCGCGTGGACGGCGCCGCTCGTCGTCCTCTCCTGCGCGGTCGTCGACTGGTCGCTCGTGAGCGGGATGGAGGTCGCGCTCCACGGTGCCGTGCTCGGTCGCGCGCTCGTCGCGCTCGACGCCGCGACCGGCGACGCGCAGCGGCGGCGCGGACGGACGCGCGAGCGATGGCAGTGGCGGCTCGGGCTCCTCGCGAGCGCGCTCGTCGCGCTCCGTCCCGAGTCGATCGTGACGGTCCCGTTCTTCGCGGTCGCTGCTGCGCGCGCGATCGGGCGGCGCTCCGCGGTCGCGGCGCTCGTGCGCGTGGGCTCTCCCCCTGGCCTCGTGCTCGGGACGATGATGACCGTGAACCTGCTCGCGACGGGAGATGCCCGCGCCGCCGGCGCGCAGCTGAAGCTGCTCGCGTCGAATCCGTACCTCTCCGAGGTCGATCGCGCGCGTGCGTTCGTCGAGAACCTCGTGACCTTCGGCGTGCGCGTCGTGCGCGGAGAGCTCGCCCCGCACGCGGCGCTCGCGTGGGCGCTGCCGGTGGCGATCGCGGCGGCGCTCCTCGCGCAGAGGCGGCGCGCCGTCGCGGTCACGTGCGTGCTCTCCGCGCTCGCGTGGACGCTCCTCGTCTCCTCGAACGGCAACGCGCCGTTCCACAATTTTCGCTACTACGCGCCGCCGGTCGTCATGCTCCTCGTGACCGGTGCGCTCGGCGTCGCGGCGGTCGCGCGCGTTCCGCGTGGTGCGCACGCGGCGAAGGCCGTCCTCCTCGCCGTGCTCGCCGGAGGCGCGCTCCGCTTCGGCGCGCAGCTCGATCACTTCCGGCGGTGCGTCGCGAACGTGCGCGACCAGCAGATCGAAACGGGCCTGCGCATCGCCGCGCTCACCGCGCCGTCGGCACGCATCCTCGTCGGCGACGCCGGGGCGATCCCGTACGTCTCGAACCGGGCTGCGCTCGACGCGCTCGGGCTCGGCGGGTACCGCGCACTGCCGTTCGCACGGGCGGCGGTGAACGGTGAGGCGTCCGTCCTCGAGCTCCTCGAGCGGCTCGCGCCCGCCGAGCGTCCGACGCACCTCGCGCTCTATCCGAACTGGTTCTCGTCGATCTCCTCACGGTTCGGCCGCGAGATCGCGCGCGTGACGATCGAGGACAACGTCATCTGCGGGGGACCGACGAAAGTGCTCTACGAGGCGGACTGGACCGCGCTCGCGAGCGGCGACGGCCTCCCGGAGGCGCTCGCCGCGCGCGTCGTCGACACGCTCGACGTCGCCGACGTGACGAGCGAAGCGGAGCACGCCTACGTCGCGCCGGTGCCGCGCGGGGGTTGGACGACGCTCGACGTCCTCGCCGACGCGCGTGGGACGAAGCGGTTCGACGGCGGCCGCATCCTCCCCGCCGGGATGCGCGAGTCGTTCGTCGTGCGACGCGTCCCGAGCGGACGCGCGAGGCTGGTCCTTCGTACCGATCCGGGGTCGACCGGCGCTCGCGTCGTCACGTCCCGCGCCGATGTGGAGGTCACGTTCGAGCCCGCGCGCGACGGCGCGTGGCGGCTCGGCCACGCGGAGCTCGGAACGATTGCCCCCGGCGAGACGGTCACGATCGAAGCGACCGGAGGCGTGCTCCGCGATCACCACGTGTGGATCGTCGCGAGCGAGTGATCAGCTCGACTTCGGGATCTCGAACTTCGGTGTGAACCCGAAGGCCTCGCGCACGTTCGGCGGGATCCGGATCGGACGGCCCGTCGCAATCTCGATGTAGCCCCACGTCGTGAGCGCGTTGGCGATCACCTTCTCCGGCTGCTCGCCTTCCGCGAGCCGCACGATCTGCGTCGCCCGCTGGCACTTCGCAGCGTTCACGCTGTGGATCCACGTTCGCAGCTCGAGCCGTTCACCGCGTAGGACCGGACGCAGGTAGTCGACTTCGTGCCGGCGCACGACGAAGACCGCCCCGAGGCTCTGGTACGCGGCGACGTCGAGCCCGACCGCGGCCGAGTGCGCCACAGCGACGTCCTGGATCCATCGGACGTACGCGATGTTGGACGCATGGCCGAGCTCGTCGATGTCGCTCGCATCGACCTCCATGGCCAAGCGGAACGAGACGGGCGGGGCGGAAGCTTCCAGCATGACTGCGCTCCCCATACGACGGTGGCGAGCGCGTCACAAACTGGAAACGTGCGCATGCTTCGTGCAAGTGATGAAGGAACCCCGGCACCATGCCGCCCTTCGACGATCCCATTCCGCCCCTGTTCGGCGCGTCCGTCCCGACGCTCCGCGGCACCGTGACCGAGACCCTCGCCACGCTCCGCGAGGTGGTGCTCATGCCGCGCGATCTCGTGCCGGTCATCCCGGTCCAGGTCGCGCACACGGACGACGTGGTCGTGCTGATCCACGGCTTCTTCGCGAGCGCGGGCGTGTTCCGTCCGATGAAGCGCGAGCTCGTCGAGGACACCCACGCGAAGGTCGCGAGCTTCACGCACGCGCCCGGACCGACGATCGCGCGCATCGCGAAGAGCCTCGCGAAGCTCGTCGAGCGCATCCCCCACGGCGCGCGGATCCATCTCGTCGGGCACAGCCTCGGCGGGCTCGTCGCGCGCTGGTACGTGCAGGAGCTCGGCGGTCACCGCCGCGTGGCGCAGACGATCTCGCTCGGCAGCCCGTTCGGCGGAACGGAACGCGCGCGTCCGTTCCGGATCCTCGTCGGCGCCGACCTCTGCCGGACCAGCCCGACGCTCGCACGCCTCCGTGCGCGTGCGCACGAGCACGACGTCCCCCACACCTCGATCGTCGGCGACAGCGACTCGGTCGTCGTGCCGTGCGAGAGCGCCGTGTTCCCGCGCGGCGACGTCCACGTCCTGCCGGGCCGCGGGCACAACTCGCTCTTGTTCGACCCCGAGTCGATCGCGCTCGTCGTCGATCGGGTCCGCCGGATGCAGACGCCCGGCACGCGCCGTCAGCCCTGAAGCCTCAGGCGAGGAAGGCGCGGATCTCGTCGGCGCGCGCTCTCGTGTCCTCGTAGCCGAGGTCGAGGAGGCGCGTCGTATAGAGCCCCTCGAACGCGAGATAGGAGAGGAGATCCCACCCGCCCACGTCCGATGCGCCGAGGCCGCGGAACAGGTGGCGGACGGTGGCGGGGAACTGGTCGAGCGTCGCGAGGACGAGCGCGGCGGGATCGATGCTCGGCCGGAGGACGAGCACGTCGACCGGCGCGAGCGGCATCGAACGGCGCGCTTCCGGCGGCACGTACCGGAGTGTCTCGTTGATGCGCGTCGTGCGTTCCACGTCGGCCTCGAGCGCGTCGAGGAAGAGCGCATCGAGCAGGACGCCCGCGGTGTCGGCCGTGCTCGGGTACGGAGGCGGCTCGGTCGACTCGACGCCTCGCTCCGTCGCGCCGTGACGAACGGCGATCGCGACGATCCGGCGGGCGCCCATCCGGATCGCGGGGCTGAGCGGAGTGCTGAGCCGGATGCAGCCGTCCGCGTACCAGGAGCCCTCGATGCAGATCGCCGGGAAGAAGATCGGGATCGCGCTCGACGCCATCACGTGCTCCACGCCGAGCTCGGCCCGGACACCCACGCGCGTGACGCGCTTCCACGGCGAGACGAGAGGGTTGCCCTCGAAGAACGTGACGCCGAGCCCGCTCCGGTAGCTCGTCGCCGTGACCGCGAGCCCGTGCACGTGTCCGACCGCGAGGTGCCGGTGGAGCGCTCCGACGTCGAGCACGCCCTCGACGAGCGCACGGAGCGGAGCCGTGTCGAGGAGCGACTTCCCGTGCCCCGTCCCGATCAAGCCGCCGAGGCTCAGGTCGGCGCCCCACTCGCCGGCGGTCCTCGCGAGCGTGAGCGTGTCGGTGCGGAACACGCGGCTCGGCGTCAGGGTCGCCCACATGTCCGCGAGGGCGCGCGTCGCGCCACGGAAGTCCTCCGCGCAGGCCGTCAGGTACGACGCCGAGAGGCTCCCGGCCGAAGCGCCCGAGAGGACGTCGAACGGAAGCCGACGCTTGCCCGTGATGTCGGAGAGCGCGAGGAGCGCGCCCGCCTGATAGGCGCCGCGCGCGCCGCCGCCGGTGAGCACGAGGCCGGTGAGCACGAAGCCGAGTCTAGCGCGCGGCGACGGCCGACGAGGGCGCGGCCGTCGCGACCTCGGGGAGGTCGGAGCTCGGCGCGTAGGTCGCGTCCCGGGCTGCGGCCTTCGGGTCGGGCAGGAGCTTCTCGCGCCAGGTCACCTTCGGCGGAGATGCATCGAGCCAGTGCGTGCTGCGATCGCGTACGTCGAGATGCACGAACTGCGTCTTCGGATGCGTGTAGATCCCGACACCGACGCGCGGGAGCGAGAAGAGATACGACGCGAGGACGCCCGCCTTCACGCCCTCGAGCGAGAAGTCGAGCGCTTCGCCCGTGCCGTGCTTGCCCTTCGCTCCGGCGCGCGTCGCACTGAGCACGACGATCGGCGCGCCGTTGAAGTGATACGAGGCGCGCACCGCGAGCTGCACGAGGCGTGGCGGAAGAGGCTCGTCCTTGTCCTTCTCGGTCGCCGCGACGCGCATGAACGTGCGTGCGGCTTCCTCGTCGACGCGTCCCTCGTCGTCGTAGAGGCGCACCTTCGCGCTCGCGTTCGTGTTGCGGTTCTTGACGAGGACGGGCGAGAGCGCGTTCGCCCACGGCGCCGCCGTCGGCTTCGCGACCTCGCCGCGCCGCGGCTCGAGCGGCTCGAGGAGGGTGTCGGCCGAGAACGGCGGAGGAGGCACGTCGCGGACGACCGCGCGTGCGAGGACAGGCCTCTTCGCCGGCTTCGCGGCGCGCGTCACGGGCGCGGCGTCGACGACGCTCGACGTCCCCACCGCGAGGACCACAACGGCCAGCGAGAGCGGCGCCGTCGATCGCACCGACCAAGGTTAGCACCTTGCCGAATGTCGCCCAGCTTGGTAGGTCGGGAGGCTCCCACATGGCCGCACGCCCGAGCGCACGTCGTCTGTCGTCGAGAGTCGCACGCTCGAGCGTTTGTCTCGCGTTGTCGGCCGCTTGTGCGTGCATCCTACACGCGGCTCCGGCGAGCGCCGACCCGTCGTCCTGGCTCTCCGTCACCGGCGGCTACGGCCTCAAACACAGCGAGTCGCGCGACACCTTCGACGGCGCGGGTGCGCTCTCGTTCACGCTCGGCGTCGGCTCGTCGCCGCTCTCGTCGCTCGTCGTCGGCGGTGTCGTCCGGAGCACGACGTACTTCTCGCGTGGCACCGACATCGCCTTCGGTCCGCGGATCGCGACCGGCGGCTTCGCACGCGGACAGTGGGGCCTCGCGCTCGACGTGAACGCGGGCTACCGGATCTGGCGCGGCGCGGGCGACTACGGACGCTTCCCGCTGAGCGCGATGCTCGTCGCGGGCGCGCCCTGGGGTCTCGAGCTCTCCGTCGGCGGCGACGTGATGAACCTCACCGGCGACCCGCAGGCCCGCGGTCTCGTCGTCCTCGCCGGGATCGATCTCCTCCGCCTCACCGTCATGCGCCAGGGCGCGACGGACAAGTGGTGGGAGAACCCGTCGCCGGCGGGCGGCAGGATGGCGACGCCGAAGGAGTGAGCGTGGCCGGCGGTCAGCTCTCCCTCTTCGGCGCGGCTCCCGGCGTGGAGCTGCACGTCGAGGAGAGCGATCGCGCGCTCGCCGCGCGCGTCCCGCGCATCGTCCGCTTCGGGACGAGCAGCTGGTCGTTCCCGGGTTGGCGCGGGATCCTCTGGCGCGGAGAGCCGACCGAGACGACACTCGCGAAGGACGGCCTCGCCGCGTACGCGCGCCATCCCCTCTTCCGCACCGTCGGGCTCGACCGCAGCTACTACGGGCCGCTCCGTGACGTCGACGCGGCAGCCTATGCCGCGCAGATCGCGGCCGCGCGCGAGCGCGCGCCGGAGCTCCCGCCGTTCCGAATCGTCTCGAAGGTGTGGGACGAGATCACGACCGCCGTCTTCCCCGCGCATCCGCGCTACGGCGCACGGGCCGGGCAGAGGAACCCGGCATTCCTCGACCCGGCGCACTTCGTCGAGCACGTCGTCGCGCCGTACGTGCGCGGCGGCCTCCTCGAGCACGCGGGGCCGTTCGTCGTCGAGCTCACGCCGATGCCACGCGGCGCGATCGATCCCCGCGCGCTCGTCGCTCGGGTCGAGCGCTTCCTCGAGCGCGTCCCGGACGCGGCGAAGGCGGCCTCTGCGCCGCGCCTCCAGCTCGCGTTCGAGCTCCGGAACGAGGAGCTCCTCTCCCCCGCCTGGTACGACGTCCTCGCCGCGCACGGCGCCGCGCACGTGTTCACGTGCTGGACGGCGATGCCGGAGATCCGGACCCAGCTCGCCGCGAGGCGCTCGATCGGCACGTCGTTCACCGTCGCGCGTCTGATGCTCCCGCGGTTCACGCGCTACGAGGACCGGAAGAAGGAGCTCGCGCCGTTCGATCGGCTCGCGTCTCCGCAGCCGGCGATGCGGGAGGACGTCGTGAGCCTCGTCCGTGAAGCCGCAGAGCGGCTCTGTGACGACGTCTACGTGCTCGTGAACAACAAGGCGGAGGGCTCCGCGCCCCTCACCGTCCGCGCGCTCGCGGACGAGATCGCGACCGCGTTCGGGCGCTGATTCAGCGGACGGTGAGGTCCGTCGGCTCGCGGCGCGGAGCGCCGTTCAGCTCGTGACGCACCTTCGACGTCGTCTCGTAGACGACCTTCCGCGCCCGATTGGTGCTGCCGAGCGGGCGGTGCTCCTTCGTCGCGTGCCACGGGGTGAACGAGAGGTTCTCGCAGAACGTCTTCTGCGCGTCCGAGTCGAACGCCTGGCGCGGGATCCGGATCGTCGCGATGTCGACGAACGGCGACTCCTCCTCGTCCCACGTGACGGTCGGATCCTCGACGGGCATGTCCCCGCGTCGCTTCTGGATCCCGAAGCGGAAGCACGCTTCGCCGCTCGCGAGCGACTGCTTCATCGCCGAGGAGAGGTAGTCGGCCGCGTCGGGGTGGTCGCCGGAGGTGTCGGCGCCGGCGCACGGCGTCGCGGCGTACTTCACGGCGGTGCGTCCGAGCGCGTACGGCGTGACGCTGAAGTAGCGCGACGTGAGCGGATTCGAGATTGGCTGCGTCGTGAACTTGTAGGCGAGGTATCCCTCGCGGAGGTGCATGTCGAACGGGTTCCACGAGAGGAAGAACGAGAGCGGGTTCCCCTTCTCGACCACCGTCTCCATGAACCGCACGTAGTCGGTCAGGTTCGAGACGAAGAACGTGTGGTGGTTCGAGAGGACGAAGTCGTGGGTGCGCGCGCCGGGGTCCTCGTTCGCGAGGAGACGCTGACCTTCGGCGCCGAGCACCTTCACCGCCATCCCGCGCGCGTCGTTCTCGCGGTCGTCCGCCTTCGAGCCGTTCGAGAAGCGGATCCACGCGTCGTAGCGCTTGCCGGGGACGAACGTGCCGACGCGGAGGTCGGCCGGGATGTTCGGGTCGACCGTGAACGAGGCGGTGACGCAGCCGTGCGCTTTCGGGTGCGCGTCGCGCTTCGCGATCCCGCCGTTCGCGCGCTGCGCGTCGCGGAGCTGCTGCGCGGCCGCGTCGGCGATGCGGGACACGAGCGCGGTCTCGCCTTCCTCGAGCGCCTCACCGAGCCGCGCGTCGGCCTCGATCGCCGCCTCCGAGGAGCCTTCGTCGTCGCCTTCGGTCGGAGCGGCGCAGGCGAGGAGACCGAGGGAGATCGACGCGAAGACGCGCGAGAGGTGCCTCATGTAGGGCGGTGTCTGCAACCACCACGCCATCCACGCGACCACGGAAAAAACCGTGGTTCCGAGAGGGTGCGTACCGCGATCCGCACGGGGCGCGGATCGCGATCAGCGGATCACCGCCGGATCACTTCGAGGACGTGGTGGTCGTCGTCCGCGCTCCGGGGTCGCTCACGACCGCCTCCGGCTTCTTCTCCTCGTTCTGCTTGATCGAGTAGCGGACGAGCGCGCGGAGGACCTGGTTGCGCTCGACGTTGCCGACGATGCTCTTCACGTCCTCGTAGACGCTCGGGTCGACGAGGAGCCCGCCGAGCGTGCCGCGTCCGGCGCGGAGGTCGCCGGTGATCTTCTTGAGGTCCTCGCTCATGACCGCGAGGTTCGCCATCACCTTCTGCCCGGAGCCGTCGTCGTCGCCGTAGACGATCGAGTGCGCGAGGCCGTTGCCGGTCCGGACCGCCTTCAGCGCGCCGTTCACCTCGGCGAGCGTACCGGCCGTGCTCTCGGCGAGCTTGTCGTCGTAGACGAGGGTGTGGACGAGGCCCGGACCGGTCTTGGCTCGGTCCGTCACGTCGCGCGCATCCGCGCTCACCTTCGCGAGGTTCGCGCTCGTCGCGTCGAGGTTCGCGAGGATGCGGTCGATCCGGCGGCCCTCTTCCGGATCGAAGATCATCTTGTGGGCAGCGCCGTCACGGTTGTTCGCGACGCCCTCGAGGATCGTCCGGAGCGCCGACATCGATCCACGGAGGTCCTCGGCGAGCTTCGGATCGGCGAGCTGCTCGCTCGTGCGCTTCACGGCGTCCATCGTCTGGTCTGCCTTGAGCGCGACGCTGTCGAGCTTGTCGAACATCTTGCTCATGTCCTGCGGCGTCGCCTCGCTCTCGATCCACGTCCCGTCCTTCACGGGCGGCGAAGCCACCGTTCCGCCGACGAGCTCGATCATCTTGTCGCCGAGGAGGCCCTTGTTGACGACCTTCGCCATCGTGTCGGCGTGGACGCGCCGCGCCTCGCTGCGGGCGATCGAGAGCTTCACGTAGATCTTGTGATCCGCCGGGTCGTCGCCGTGCTTCACGCTGCTCACGGTGCCGACGTCGATGCCGCCCATGCGGACCATCGATCCCGGCTTGAGGCCGAGCACGTCGTTGAAGCTGGCGTTCACCGTGACCTTGGGATCCCAGAGCCGGCGGTTGTCTCCGATCATGAACACCGCGATGATGCCGAGCACGATCGCGGCGAAGACGAACACCCCCACCTCGAGCGTTCGGCGTTTCCTCACGAAGTGGAGAGTAGCACGGAGACGTCCTCGACCTCCGGGGCCTTCCCGTCGATGAAGTCGCGCACGTAGGGCTCCTGGGTGCGTCGGAAGTCGTCCGGTGTGCCGACCATGAGCACGCGGCCCCTCCCGATCATGACGAGCCGGTCGGAGACCGCGAATGCGGTCCCCATGTCGTGCGTGACGACGATGCTCGTGAGACCGAGCGCCTTCCGGATGCCGACGATGAGGTGGTTGATGCGCGCGGTGTTGATCGGATCGAGGCCCGTCGTCGGCTCGTCGTAGAGGATCACTTCCGGCTGCAGCGCGAGCGTGCGCGCGAGGCCGACGCGCTTCTTCATGCCGCCGGAGAGATCGCTCGGACGCATCGCTTCGATCCCCGGCAGCCCGACCATCGTGAGCGAGTGCTCGACGCGGCGCTGGATCTCCGCCTCGCTCATCGTGTTCCAGTTCTGTTCGCGGAGTCCGTAGGCGACGTTCTCGCCGACGGAGAACGAGTCGAAGAGCGCCGCTCCCTGGAAGAGGTAGGCGATCTTCCGCCGCACGGCGTAGAGCTGCTCGTCCTGCATCGCGACGACGTCGTCGCCTTGGAACAGGATCCGTCCCGCGTCGGCCTCGAGGAGGCCGATGAGCATCTTCAGCATGACGCTCTTGCCGCTGCCGGACGGGCCGAGCACGGTGACCGTCTCTCCGCGCGCGATCGAGAGATCGAGGTCCGAAAAGATGACCTTCGGCCCGAACGCCTTCTTCACATGCTCGAAGCGAATGAGCTCCTCGGCCATGCGAGGGTGACTCTAGCAGCCTCGCGCACCGCTCGCAGACAGCGACCTCAGTGCTCGTCGATCACGGTCCAAACGTCGTCGAGGCACAGCTCGGCGCGGGCGTGGGCGGTGACGTGCAGGTCGGATGCGCGAGCCGGCTTGCCGTTCTTCATCACGCGCGTGCGCGACGGATCGAGCTTGCCCGTCACGCTCGCCTTCTCGGTCGCGATCGTGAGCGTTGCGCCGTCGACGGCGGTGATGACGCCGTGGACGCGCCGCTGTGTCGCGAGCTCGGTTCCGGAGGCCGACGCCTCCGGGCGCGACCCGGTGAACGCAGAGAGAGCGACGGTGGAGACGACGAGCAGGCGGGGGAGCTTCATGATGCGACCTCCCGGGGCACGGCCGAGCGAAGAGCTCAGCCGTGCGCCACGGCGGCGGCTCCTTACCACAGCTCTGGCGCGGGGCCAGCCCGCTCAGAAGCTCAGAAGCGTGACGCGCTTGAAGTCGTCGTAGCGAGCGCCGACGCAGGCCGTCCCGCCGAAGCCGACCGAGCCCGCGGCGGTGATGCGGTTCGGAGCCGGGTCCGTGATCATCGTGCTGCCGCGAACGACGTTGTTCGCGTCGACGACGCTCGCCTCGAGCTTCACCGGGTTGTCGCCCGTGACCTTGAAGACCATCCGCACGACGTCGCCGGCGGCGATCGCCGGGCTGAGCGCGAAGCTCCCGAGCTCGGAGAACTTGTCCCCTTCCCCGCGGTCGATGAACGCGACCGCCGGACCGCCGAGGGAGAGGTTGTAGCCGCTGAGCTGGTTCGTGCCCGTCGGCTGCACGCGCGCGACGAGGCCGGGATCGGCGTCCTGCTGGCCGGACATCTTCACGAGGACGCTCACCTCGACGTTGGCGACGTCCTCGCCCGCCGGACGGAGGACGAGCATGTTCGGCACCGGGCCGGTCGTCCCCTGCTGGACGGCGCCGCTGTTGAGACCGAACGCGCCGGGCGTGCGCTCGACCCACCCGTTGCCGACCGTTCCGTTCGCACGCGCGAAGTCGTCGGTGAAGGTCGGGTTCTGCGTGGCGCCCGAGTCGACCTCGGGCGGCGGCGCGCCGGCGTCGGAGCCGGTGTCCTTCGGCGTCGTGTCCTCGTCGTCTTCTTCGACGTCCGCGTCCGTCTTGCCCGACTTCGCCTTCGTCGCGCTCGCCGTCACACCGAGATCACCTGCACCGCTGATCGCGTTGCACGCGATCAGCGAGCCGAAGAGCAATGCACCGACGACGACCTGAAGTTTGGTTCCCCGCTCCACACGGTGATTGTCCCGCAATCACCGAGAAGTGCGAGCCCACGGCTTCATTTCGGTGTGCTCATGGATCCGCGAAGACCGCCGGATCGCGCGAGACCGGATCGAAAAAGCCCCGGTCCGAAGTGGACCAGGCCTCTTCCTACGCCCGAAAACCCGCTCGATTCAGGCGGGCTTCGCGTTGAGGCGCTTCTTCGTCTCCGCGACCCCGGACTTCGACATCCGCTTGTCGATCCACTCCGTCAGCGGAGCCGCGACGTAGATGCTGGAGTACGTGCCGGCGATGATGCCGACGACCATTGCGAACGCGAAGTCGTGGATGACGCCCGTACCCCAGATGAAGAACGCGAGGACGGAGAGCATCGTCGCGCCCGAGGTGAGGATCGTGCGCGAGAGTGTCTCGGACACGCTGAGGTTGATGATGTCGCCGAACGACTTGCCGCGATGCTTGCCGAGGTTCTCTCGGATGCGGTCGTAGACGACGACCGTGTCGTTCATCGAGTAGCCGACGATCGTGAGGACGGCGGCGACGGTCGAGAGCGTCACTTCCTTGTGGAAGATGACGAACGCACCGAGCACGACGACGGCGTCGTGGACGCAGGCGATGACGACGCCCGGCGCGAAGCGCAGGTCGAAGCGGAACGCCAGGTACACCATGATGAAGAGGATCGAGATCGCGACCGCGTTACGCGCGCTGTCGCGGAGCTGCTTGCCCGCCTTCGGACCGACCCACTCGATCCGGAGCGGGTGCTCCGGAACGGTGTCGGCGCCGAGCTGCGACCGGAGCACCTCGAGGAGCTGGTCGCCCTTCGACTGGAGCTGGATCTCGACGCGGTGGTCGCGCTTGTTCGTCTCGGCCGGGTTCCCCGCGCTCTCGCGGAGCTTCACGTTCGGAACCGAATGGACCTGCTCCTTGATCTTCGCGATGTCCGGCGGGGCGTCGTAGCGAACGCCGATCTTGTCGCCGCCGGCGGAGAACTTCACCTCCGTCGCGCGCGCGCTGAGCGGGCACTTCGGGTCGTCGGCCGGAGCCTCGACCCCGAGGCAGAGCGCCTTCTTGATCGCTTCCTTCGTCGCCTCGTCGACCGTGCTGATCTCCTGGACGCGGATGAGGAAGCGCGAGTGGTTGCTCGGATCCTGGACCTGGACGACGTCGGGCTCCGAGAACTGCTTCGTCGCGGTGACGGCGCTGCGGATCTTCCCCTGGTCGACCTCCTTCTTGAAGGCGACCTCGATCTCGGTGCCGCCGCGGAAGTCGGTGCCGTAGTTCGGCCCCGGGTAGACCATGAGCAGGAAGATCGATCCGAACGTGAGGAAGAGGGAGAGGCCGATCCAGAATCGGCGCATCCCCATGAAGTCGTAGACCTTGCCGGGCTTGAAGATCTCCATGGCTTCCTCTCAGAACTCCGCACCGACGCTGAGCCGCTTCACCTTCGCGCCACGCACCCACCAGTCGAAGACGAGGCGCGTGCAGAAGACACCGGTGAACAGGCTCGCGATGATTCCGATGATGAGCGTGACGGCGAAGCCCTTCACGGGGCCCGTTCCGTACTGGGCCAGGATGAGGCCCGAGATGAAGATCGTGACGTGGCCGTCGACGATCGCGGTGAACGCCTTGTCGTAGCCCGCCTCGACCGCGGCCCGCACCGTGCGGCCGGCGCGGAGCTCCTCGCGGATGCGCTCGTTGATGAGCACGTTCGCGTCGACGGCGATGCCGATCGTGAGGGCGAGGCCTGCGATGCCGGGCAGCGTCAGCGTGCCGCTGAACGACGCGAGGATCGCGAGCTGGATGAGGAGGTTGAAGAGGACGGCGCCGTCCGCGACGAAGCCGCTCTTCCGGTAGTAGAACGCCATGAAGACGAGCACGAGGAGCGATCCGACGAGGGCGCCGACCGCGCCCTTCTTGATCGCGTCCTCGCCGAGCGTCGGACCGATGACCGAGCTGTTCGACTCGACGAGCTGCGCGGGGAGCGCGCCCGAGCGGAGGACCATCTCGAGCTTCTCGGCGTTCTTCAGCTGCGTGTCGGGGTCGCCCGCGCCCATCGTGATGCTGGCGTGGCCGCCGGCGATCTTCGAGCGGATGACGGGCGCGGAGTTCACGACGTCGTCGAGGATGATCGCGAAGCGGCGCTGCACGTTGGCGCCCGTGATCTCCTCGAAGCGGTCGGCGCCCGCCGGGCTGAACGTCAAGGCGACGTAGACCTCGGGCATGCCGCTCTGCGTGTTCACCGCGCGCGTCGCGTCGGTGATGTACTCGCCGGTGACCTCGGCGCGCGCGTAGAGGTAGAGGGTCCGCCAGGCGATCTCGGTCGCCTCGCCGTCGTCCCGCGTGATCTCTTCCTTCTCGAAGCCGATCTGGTGGTCGTCGGGCAGCCGGTCCTTGATCGCCGCGCTGTTCGTCCAGTCCTTGAGCCGCTTGAGCGCGTCGTTGACGTTCTCGCCGTCCTTCACCTTCGTGCGCGCGTAGTGGCTCACGACGGTCTTGCCGGGACCGGCCGGTGCGTTCTCGCGGTAGATCTCGATGCCCTCGGGGACCTCGTTGTCCGGGATCTTCCCGAAGAAGTCGCCCTCGTCGTCGACCATCTTGAACTCGAGGCGCGCGGTCTTGCGGATGATCTCCTTGACCTCCTCGAACGCTTTCTGGTCCTGACCCGGCACCTCGACGATGATGTCCTCGTCGCGGGTCGTGACGCTCGCCTCGCGAAGGCCGAGCTCGTCGACGCGGCGGTTGACGGTGTCCTTCGCCTGCGCGACGGCGCGCTCGCGGATCTGGGTCTCGACCTCCGCGCGCATCTTGAAGGTGATCTCGTTCGGGCTGCCGCCACCCTGGCGCGCGAGCTCCGTCCCGAACTTCTTCATGAAGCGGTCGTCGACCATCTTGGTGTCGCCCGCGTCCTTGAACTTCAGGACGAGCACACCCGTCTCGGGGGTCGAGATCGTGACCTTCTCGCCGAGCTGCGTGAGCTCCTCGCGCTTCAGCAGACCTTCGCCCGAGTGGATCTTGTACGCGACGGCGAGGTCCTGCCGCATGTCGTCGGCGAACTTGTCCCGCTTGTCGCGGATCGCTTCCTCGACCTCGACCGTGTACACGAGGCGGAGGCCGCCCTGGAGGTCGAGGCCCTTCACGATCCCGAACTCGATCCGGTCCTTCACGTACTGCGGGCACTTGATGCGCCCCGCCGACAGGCCCTCGAACGTCGGCCACAACGCGATGAGCGAGCCGAAGAAGATGGCGAGCGTGAAGCCGACCTTGAATCGCCAGGGCCCGTCCATGATCGGGAGGGCAGCGACGAGCGCCCACACGACGACGAGCCCTGCGACGACCAGGCCCCAGAAGTTGTCCGCCGAATAGAAGGCGTAGGCGCCGGCTGCGGAACCGGCGGCAACGATCAGCGAGTTGCGCTGCGACGAAGTCATCGTGAAGGGCTCACCACCGAAGGAGAGAGAGGAGGGGGTCCTTTGGAGCGGCCAACCGACGGCCGCCCGAGATCATTTCTTGTCGGCCGCGGCCTTCGCGTCCTTGAGGTCCGCGAGCTCCTTGTCCGTCTTCGACTTGTCTGCCGAAGCCTCGAACGTGCTCACGCTGCTGAGGAGGACCTGCACCGTGGTGCCGGGGGCGATCTTCACCTTCGCGACGCGCTCGTCCATCTCGACGAGCTCACCGATCATGCCGCCGGTGGTCACGACGCGGTCACCCTTCTTCAGCTTCGACCGCGCCTCCTGCTCCTTCTTCTGCCGGCGGAAGCTCAGGAAGAGGAAGGGAATCAGGATGAGGAACGGCAGCAGCATCTGCCACTGGCCGCCGGGCGGCGGGCCCTGCTGCGGAGAGGCCGGAGCCCCGGCGGGCGCGCTGGGCTGCGAGGTCGTGGTGCCGGACTGGACCTGCACGGGCTGGAGAGCGAGAAAAGCCATGGAGTAGGGCCCTGGGGGTGGACGGGCCTCGATAGTCGCATCGCCCCGTGCCGTCAATTCCGCCCTGGTTTCGCGGGCGTTTTCGGCGCTTCTAGGGCTCGCGGCCGTCGTCGCGGGCGCAGCGGAACCCGACGTTCGGGCCCGCTTCCCGCACCGAGCCCCAGTTCCGGGTCGTCGCCCGGCTGAGCGAGGGAGGGCTCAGCCAGCCGCCGCCGCGGAGGACATGGCTCGCGCCGGCGAGCGGCGAGAGCTCCGCCGCGGTCTCGGCGTACCAGTCGGCGACCCACTCCTCGACGTTGCCGGACATGTCGAGCACGCCGAACGGGCTCGCGCCGCCGAGCCGCGAGCCGACCTTCGCGGGCCGCTTTCCGCAGCTCCGCTGCGAGCCGTCCTTCACGAGGGTCACCGCCGCCCCGCACCCCGCGTAGGCGTTCCCCCACGGATAGCGGTAGCCGAGCGTGCCGCGCGCCGCGAGCTCCCACTCGGGCTCGCGCGGGAGACGCTTGCCGGCCGCGGCGCAGAACGTCTGGGCCGCGGACCACGACACGCATGACACGGGAAGGTCGGCGTCACCGAGGTCGTACGTGCAGGTCGTGCTCGCATTCGCGGGGCGCGTGCAGGCGCCCCGATCGACGCAGGCGCGGTACGCGCCGACGCTCACCTCGGTGCGGTCGATCCAGAACGGAGGAACCTCCGCGCCGCGCGCGGGTCGCTCGTTGGGCGGCGCGTTTCGATCCGACGAACCCATGACGAACCGGCCGCCCGGGATCCGGACCATGCCGTCCTTCACGACGGCGGGGACCTTCGGCGTGCCCTGCGGCGGCTTCGGGACCGGAACGGCGCTCGGCGTCGGCGAGGGCTCCTCCGCCTCCCCTTCCGAGACCGCCGCGCCGGTCGCGGGCGCTTCGGGCGGAGGGGCCGGCGTCTTCGCCGCGCCGGCGTGATCGGGCTTGTCCGCGTCGGCCCACGCGAGCGGGACCGCGACGAGGACCATCGCCGCGACGAGCCACGCCGAAGGCCGCATCACCTTCCATGATGCCATGGAACGGAAAGCCACGCCTCGGACGGAGAACCGAGAGAACAGGAAACAGGAAACAGGAAACCGGCAACAGGCGATGGTCGGCCCCGTTCCCGACGGCGGCCATCATTGCCGGTTGCCCGTTGCCCGTCCCCTGTTTCCTGTTCTCTCTCGACCGGCGAACGTCGAGGCGGCGGCGATGTTCCGAGGCCTCAGCCCAGCCGCGTTCGGCTGTCTCGCTCCGCGACCGTGAGCGCTTCGAGCCCGGCGGAGAAGGCACGACGCGCGCGCTCGGCGGCCTGGTCGGCATCCCCCTTCGCCCCCGACACGTGCTCGGTCACGGCGCGGACGACCGCCTCCGGCTCGACGAGGATCTTGTTCGCGCGGCTCACGACCGCCGCCGCTGCACCGGCGCACGCGCCGGCGAGGCCCCACGAGCCTTCGCCCGCCGCGAGCGGCAGCACGCGCGCGCGCTTCTCGCGCACGGCAGCGCGCGTCTCCTCCGAGAGCGGAGCGGCCTCGCCGCCGGGCGACGTGATCGCGAGGACGGCCGACTCGGCCGCGCGGGCGATGACGTCGGCGGACTCGGCACGCGTCGCGCTCGCGACGACGAGCGAAGCCGGCCTCCGCAGCATCCCGCCACGCGCGTGATCGCGGCTCGCGAACAAGTCGAGCACGACGCCGCCCGCTCGCTTCGAGACGAGGCCCGAGACGCGGAGCCCGACGGTGGCCGTGACCGTCGCGGACACGATCGCGAGGACGGCCTCGGCGAAGGAGGGATCGTCGACGACGAACCGGAGCGAGGCGTCGCGCGGATGAAGGAGCCCGCCGTGGTGGACGCTCGAGGACCGCGGCAGCGCGTGCTCGTGATCGACGAACGAGAAGGTGCGCTTGCCGGTCTCGGCCGCGAGCATCGTCTCGCACACGGCCGCGAGCTCCTCGATCCCGAAGCGATCGCCGGTGACGCCGGTGACGAGCTTCGGCACACGTCCGATCCCCGGGAACCCGGGCACCCACGTGAGCGCATCGGTGAACGCGCCCTTCACCTCGCGGACGAGCGGTCCGGCGTGCGCGATCGGCTCGTCGCTCGCCTCGAGCACCGCGACGGCGAGCGCACGCGAGACGGCCTTCACGAGCCGTGCGCCGGGGAACGGGCGGAGCGCGGCGACGGCCAGCGCCGCGACGTCGAAGCCGAGCTCACGGAGCGTCGGCGCCGCCGCGACGAGCGCCTCGCCGACCGCACCGCTGCCGACGAGGACGAGCGGATGATCGGCGCGCGCGTGCTTGTCGACGGAGTCGTGGCGGCGACCGGAGAGCGTGCCGTACTCGCGCATCGCGGCGCCGAGCGCGAACGGGATGCGCTCACCGAAGCCGCGATCGGACACCGGCGCGAGGGACGGGTGCGCCGGATCGTGACGAGGACGCACCCGCGAAGGCGGCCCGACGAACGCCTGCACGTCGCGGGTGGTGGGAAGCGTGACGGTCGCGACCATGCGGCCGACGGTGGCGGACGGCGACGACAGCGCGTGCACGACGACGAACGGGACGCCCGAGTCCTCCGACGCGCGCCGCGCGACGAGGGCGAGGTCGAACGAGTCCTCCGGTCCGGCGGCGACGAGGACGCCCCAGCCGAGGTCGAGGAGGCCGGCGACGTCGTCGTGGCCGTTGCCGCTCGTCGCGTGCGCGACGAGGGAGAGCCTGCCCTGCGCCGCGGCGCGCATCGTCTCGCGGGCGGACCCGAGCGACGACGCCGGCACGATCACCGCGACGCGCTCGCCGCGTTCGGCCGCTTCGCGCGCGGTGCCGAGGAGGGCCGCGGCTTCGCCGTCGTGCGCGGCGCCACCGATGACCCGGGTGCCTGCAGCGCTCTCGGCCCGCTGGATCGCCTCCAGCACGTCGAGCATCACGGCGCGTCCTTCCACTCCGCGCGAAGAAGGCGAAGCGTGGTCGCTGAAGCGTTCGATTCCGTCCTGCATGGTGGTGCAAGTACGATCGACGAACGGCGACGCCTCTGCAAGGGCGCGTCGCGTGGTGCGACGCGCCTCAGCGTCCCCCGCCCTGGCTCGGCGAGGACGAAGGCAGCGGCTCCCAGCGCGGGGCGAGCGGCGCGGGCACGCCGGGCGGCGTCGGGTTCGTCGGACGTTTCTGCGGCAGATTGGGCGCCGGCGCCGCCGGGCCTTCGGCGAGGAACTTCACGCACGTCCCTGCGGCGTGACCGCGCGAGTACCCGAGATCGATGAACGTCCGGATGACCGCGTCGCACCCGAGCGCGCTCGCCTTGTCCGTCAGCGCATCGGCGAGATCCTCGGGGCCCGACTTGTTGCCGAACCCGATCGCCTGCACGATCGCGATCTCCGCGAAGGGACGCGACGGCATCGGCTGGTCGGCCATGTAGAGCTCGACGGACTTCGAGCGGCCGCCGGTCGGCGCACGGAGGATCGCCTCGTGCGTGTCGACGTGGCCGCACCCGGTCGCGAGCGCGACGGACGCGAGCAGGACGGGCACGACGGAGAGCGCCCTCACGGCGTCACCTCCGGCGAAGGCTGCTCGACGGGGGCGGGCGCCGGCTCCGGAGGTCCGGGCTCCGGCTCCGGCGGCTCGACCGCGGCGCCCGGCGGGAGGAGCGGCGCGGCGCGCGCGGCGTCGACCTGGGTCGAGAACGCGTGACCGAACATCGTCACGACCATGAGCTCGTCGTTCGCGTTGTAGACGCGCGTGCCGGCGCACGTCGCGCCCATCCCGCACGTGTAATAGAAGGTCTCGACGTGCGTGCGCGGCACGATCTCGAAGCGCGCCCGGACCCCGTCGACGACGGCGACGTTGCCGCCGATCTGCGCCACCTTGCGGACGAACTGCGGGAGCAGCGTGTCGACCGTCGCCTCCTGCTGCGCGGCGTGGACCTCGACCACGCCGAGGTCGACCGCGCCCTCGGGCGGCCGCCCCGCCGCATAGACCGCGACCGGCCCCGCGTAGGACGGAAGCCGAACCGGCCCGGTGCGGATCGCGCTGCCGCCCACGGACGAGCATCCGGCGAGCGCGACCACGGCGACGAGAATGGCAGCGACGCGCATCTTCCGGATCATGGGCGCCGCCCGCGACGCGTCAAGTCGAGTCGGACCTCTCGCCGCTCTCGAGCTCTCTCACGGCCGGAGCGAGCTTGCGAGCGGAGGCCGTGAGGGGGACGAAGTCCCCACGAGAACAGGAAGAACTGCGGAAGACGGCTGCCGGAGGAGAACGAAGAGCGTCCTCGCCGGTCGAGACGACGTCACAGCAAGTTCGCTGCCAGCTCCGCCAGCTCGCTGCGCTCGCCGCGCGTCAGCACGATGTGCGCGGCGACCTTCTCGCCCCGGAAGCGATCGGCGGCGACGGCGAGGCCGTTCGACGCGCTGTCGACGTACGGATTGTCGATCTGGCCCGGGTCGCCGGTGAGGACGATCTTCGTCCCGTCGCCCGAGCGCGTGATGATCGTCTTCACCTCGTGCGGCGTCAGGTTCTGCGCCTCGTCCACGATGATGTACTGCTGCGGCAGCGACCGACCACGGATGTACGTGAGCGGCTCGACCTGGAGCTGCCCGCTCTCGAGGAGCTCGGCATAGGCGCGGGGGCCCTTGCGCGTGCCGCTCGAGAAGAGGAACTCGAGGTTGTCGAAGATCGGCTGCATCCAGGGGTTGAGCTTCTCGTCGACGTCGCCGGGGAGGAAGCCGATGTCACGGCCGAGCGGCATGACGGGACGCGACACGAGCATGCGCGTGTACATCCCGTCCTCGATCGTGCGCTTCAGGCCCGCGGCGAGCGCGAGCAGCGTCTTGCCCGTGCCCGCCTTGCCGACCAAAGTGACGAGGCGGATGTTCTCGTCGAGGAGGAGGTCGAGCGCGTGGCTCTGCTCCTTGTTGCGCGGGCGGATCCCGAGGAGCCCCTCGCGCGGGGTGCGGAGCGCGACGATCTCCTTCTTGCTCGCGTCGTAACGACCGAGCGCCGTGTGCGACGGGTTCGACCGATCGCGGAGGAGGACGCAGAGGTTCGCGCTGAGGTACGTCGGCCGGGGACCTCCCTCGCTCGCGCTGGCGACCGTCATCTTCTCGCCGCGCTCGGGCGGGAGCGCATGCGGCGGAGGCGTGAGGCGGCCTTCCTGGAAGAAGGAGTCGATCTCGTCGGCCGACACCTCGAGCTCGGTCACGCCGGTCTCGACCGTGTTCGCTTCCGAGACGCGCTGGTTCTCGTACGTCTCCGCGACCATCCCGAGCGCGTCGGCGCGGATGCGGAGGTTCGTGTCCATCGTGACGAACACGGTGGGCCGCCCGCCGTCCTGCTCCCGCACGTCGAACGCGGTCTGCAGGATGGCGTTGTCCATCGCCGCCTTGTCGATCGCGCTCGGCAGCTCGGGGCGCTTCGCCGGCACGGCGACCTTGAGGAAGCCGCCCGACTTGAGCGTCACGCCCTTCGAGAGGGAACCGCCGGTCTCGCGCAGCTCGTCGAGGAGGCGCACGACCTGGCGCGCGTTGCGACCGCGCTCCGAGCCCTCGCGCTTGAACTGGTCGACTTCCTCGATGACGTAGATCGGGATGATGACGTTGTTGTCGTCGAACCGAAAGATCGAGCCGGGGTCGTGGAGCAGGACATTCGTGTCAAGGACGTAGTTCTTCTTCACGCTCGGATCTCCGTGCGCGCCCCCCATCACATCGCGAAGACGCACGGCATGTGCCGTACCCTTCCGGGACGGCCCTTGCAAGGGAAAGAGGCGGCTTTCGCGCTCTCCTCGCGTCTCGCCCGCTCCCGCTGGTCGGCTCTGCTCGGGCTCGTCTATCCTCGGGGAAGCGAATGGTGCAACGTCCGACGATCCGGAAGCGCGCCGGTGGCTCGCGCCCCGAGGGTCTCCCTCCCTGGTTGATCCGAGCCGAGCGCCTGCTCGTCGAGGCGATGCGCACCGTGCGCGTGCTCGGGGCCGTCATCCCCCGGAACGCCGCCCAGGAGCGCGCGAGGCTCGTCGCGGCCTACGAGGGCGGGCAACGGACGACCCCGCGCTGGACCTACGCGCGGACCGATCATGCCCTCCTCCGGAAGGCTCTCGCCGGCGCCGCTGCGCGCCTCTCGGCCGAGCCGCACCCGATCGCGCAGCTCTATGCCGAGCGCGCGCGTGAGCTCGAGATCGAAGCCGCCCTCGCGAGCGAAGCCGGCACGGCGGTGCTCGGCGCGCTCGCGCGCGCCCGGTTCCGCTCCTACACGCCGCAGAGCGCGGGCGAGGCGACGGTCCTCGCCCGGAAGTGGATCGCCGAGGGCCGCGAGGCGAAGGTCGTCGAGGAGTCCGACGTCATCCTGAGCGACGCGAACGACCCCGGCTCCCTCCTCCAACGCATGCGTGAGGAGGTCTCGCGGCTGGGCCTCCCGTTCGCGGTCGTGGTCCAGCCTTCGCTCGTCGCGCTCGCCGCGACGGGCGAGCGGCACATCCTCGTCGCCGCGGGTCGGCCGATCACCGCGGAGGACGTCGCGCGCACGGTCATGCACGAGATCGAGGCGCACGCGATCCCCCGGACGCGGGCCTCGCAGATGCGCCTCGCGATCTTCCAGATCGGCACCGCGCGCGGGATCGACGACCAGGAGGGCTTCGCGCTCGTGCTCGAGGACCGCCACGGCTTCCTCGCGCCGCGGCGCAAGCGCGAGCTCGCCGCGCGTCACCTCGCGGTCGAGGCGATGGACAACGGCGCGAGCTTCCACGACGCGGTCGACGCGCTCGTGAAGGAGCACGGGCTGAGCGCGCGGGAAGCCGTCATCGTCGGCGAGCGCGCGTTCCGCGGCGGCGACGGCTCGACCGCCGGCCTCGGCCGCGAGCGGATCTACCTCGAGGCGTTCTTGCGCGTGAAGGAGCACCTCGCGGCCAAGCCGACCGACGAGGGCATCCTCACGAGCGGGCAGATCAGCCTCGACGCGATCCCGATCCTCGCGCCGTACGTCCGCAAGGCGCGTCCGACCGAGCCGCCTCCCGCCGCGCGCGTCTGACCCGTCACTTGTACAGCCGCTTCGCCTCCAACGCGGTTGGAGTCACGGCAGGAGGGGGGGGCCCGTTCGCACAAATGCGGGAACCCCATTGCGGTTTTCCCGCATTCCCATGCCCGATACTACGCGATATCGTCCGGTTGAGATGGCAACCAATCGGCGAAAGCAACTCCTCATCGCGACGCGACCATGGCTAGTAATGGGAGTCGGGCTGTCTACCGGATGCGCGAGCCCAGACGCGTCGGAGCGATTGGGCGCACCGTCTCTCGTTTCGCTTGAAGCCGCCGAGGCACTCGCCCAGCTTCGGTGAACCGTCAGAGCGGACCTACCACAGCTCCTAATCGAGCCGTCCCAGCCCCGGTTCGCGATACTCCGCTCGATCGAAGCGGACAACGTTGGGAATACGTCGGAGAGCCGTCGAGAAGTGCCGAAATCACTGACTTCGCCGCAGCAGTCGCACCGTCTCGCCCTCCACTCCAATCGCCGTTCGCTTCTTACGATGATCTGAGCGACGACGAACTCGCCGAGCGGATACGTCCAATCCAACTCGTAGGCAATACTGTTTATAGACTCGCTACTCCGCCCGTGCAGCTAGTGAAAGACGTACGAGCCGCGGTCAGACGAGGAGCCGACCTTCTTCCGCCGGGAAAGCCAACAAGGTCGCCACCTGAGCCGTCTTCGTCGGATCCAGTTGCGAGTGTTGTCGTCGGAACCGATACACGCTACGCCGCGACACAGTATTCAAGCGTATACTACCCGCTGTCCACCATGGTTGCGTTTGCCGCCGACATCTCCCCAGCCTCGAACGGCAATGGCGCTTGCACGGCAACAATGATCGGGACGCGGACAGCTGTTACCGCCGCACACTGCTTCTACAATTACGGCGTTGGCTGGTACCCGACTAGGCAGTGGGCAGCTGGAGTGTCAACGTTCTACTCCGGGGGGTCCCTTGTACAGAACGTCGCATCGGGAAACTTCACTGGATGCTACACGGTGACAATACCGACTGCGTGGACGCTGTATGGTGACTACCTAGATGACTACGCCACGATCGAATTCGCCGCCGCCTGCGACCTGACTCCCTACACCGGCTGGCTCGGACTCCGATTCTTCTATGACTACGAGATGACGAGCGCTGCCCTCGTTCACCTTGACGGCTATCCAGCTCCCTCTCCGAATTATTCTTATCCATTTCCATCACTGTACGTAACGTCGGGCTCCGGCGCCGCGAATGTCTTCCCATGGCAAAACTCTGGCAATCCGTCGCCCGAGATTTATCACACCTTCGACACAAGCGGTGGCAACAGCGGCTCCGCGCTGAGGTTTCCGTATCCCGGGCAAACTGACCCCTTGTACGTAGGCGCAATACACAAGGGAGCCTTGGCCGGCAGCAACACTGCGAATATCGCCCGCCGAACGGACTCCGGTGTCATTGCCTTTGTATTTGCGGCATCATCTTCAATCTAGGTCATGGTCGTTGTCAAATGAGCTTTCGCGGCCTCGCCTGGTTCATCTTTCTCCAGACCGCATTGGGCTGCGGTGCTGAACGGTCACCGAGCGGGACCGTACGTGCGGACGCGCTCGAGGGCGCAGGTTCGGATTGCATGGACCACCCGATGCAGTGCCCGAATGATCAGGTTTGCGCGAACCTCTCAGCCTTCTATGGGGAGACGCGCTTCCTTTGCGTCCGCGGCGAGACACCATGCGACGCCGTGAGTTGCAGCGCTTTCGACCGGTGCACGGTCCTAGAGACCGTTCCCGCTACGCCTCGATGTGAGTAGGCGTCTACCCGCCGTCACTGCGAAGGGATGCAGACCGGCTTCGCGTCCTTGTTGTCCGTCGAGCCGAAGCGTTTGACGTTCGCGCACGTGTAGCCCTGGCGGCACGACGGCGCGCCCGGGTTGCAGACGACGAAGCAGAAGCCGCCTTCCGGGAACGCCGCGCAGAACGCCTCGCGTCCGTTCGGCGAGCTCGGACAGTCGCCTTCGCACGCCTTCGTGCAGTAGCCGTCGGGATACGAGGTCGAGCAGATGTTCCCCGCCCCGCACTCGCCGTCGGCGGTGCAGGCGTCACCGACACCCTTGCCGGTGCCGTCGCCGTTCCCGAGCGGACCGCCGTACTGGACCGCGGTGACGTAGAGCGTCCACACGTTCCAGAAGACCCACATCCCCTTGTCCTCGTCGACACGGATCGCGGGGATGCGGTCGTAGAGGGCGGCCGTCGCTTCGTTCGCGGGCGTGACCTTCAGGTTGTCGAGCGTGGTGCTCGTGCGGTCCTTGCCCCAGCCGCTCGTCGTCGCGCCCTCGGCGGCGATCGTGTCGAGCGACGTCCGGAGCTGGCGTCCGAGGCACTCGAGCTGGCGATCGATCCCCGCGAGCGCCGGGAGACAGTCGCCCCGCGCCTGGCATCCGCAGCGGAAGACGTACTCGACGCGCTCGGGCGGGAGCGGGTAGTTGCGCTCGCCGATCAGACCGCCCTCGACCTGGAGGAACGTGAGGAGCACGAGCGGGTTGATCCGATACGTGCGCGCGACGCGGAGGATCGCGTCGGCCGCGCGCGTGCCGTTCGACTGGTACGTCTCGAGGAAGCTCGGGACGTCGTAGGGCGTCCGCGAGAGGAACTTCTGCGTCTGGATCGCGTCGGAGGCCTCCACGTCGGTGAACGTGGCGACGTCCATGATGTTGTTGCGGTCGAACTTCGCCTCGCTCTTCTCGACCGGCGCGAAGTCCTTCTCCTGGAGGAGCGTGTCGCGCGCCTTCGATCCGCACGAGCTCACGGCGAGCACGGCGAAGAGGAGCACGACGAACGCGACCAGCGACCGACCCATCGTCGTCCGACAGGATGCCGCTTCCGCGCCGCGTACGCCAGCCCGGCTCACTGGATCGTGACGGGCACGACGACCCAGGCCTTGCCGCCGCGATTGTCGTGCACGACCGCCCAGATCGTCCCGCGGCCCGGATCGGGCGCCGCCCGGAACTTCACGTCGTTGTCGCCGGGAGGGCGCCCCTTCGTCGTGTCGAAGAGGAGCCGCGCGTCGACGTCGATGTCGCCCTTGTCCGAGTAGTACGAGACCCAGATCTGCTCGCGGAGGGCGCGTCCTTCGACGACGTCGCTCGGGTTCTCCTCCCAGCTCGCGTCGCTCACGCGGATGTCGAGCTTCTTCTCCGGGCAGTCCATCCGCTTCACCGCGGTGCAGCGCTCGACGACGATCCCCTTCTGGAGATCGACGTCCTGGCCCTCGAACGTCACCTTCTCGATGACCGGGTTCGTGTTCGTGCGCGTCTCGTAGGCGTAGACGCGCGAGATGCCGATCACGTAGTCGCTCGGCGGCAGCTGGACGCCGTTCTCGTCCGTGCACTGGATCGGGACCTGCTGGAGACCGCCGCTCGGATCGCGCTCGGCGAGGCGCACCTGACCGGCGCACGCGATGTTGAAGACGAGCGCGAGCCCGTACGGATCGGTGCCCTGCCGCGGCTGGATCGCGTCGTCCGGCATCCGGAACGAGAACGTCGTGCCCTGCGGGAGGAAGGGACCGAGATCGATCCCGGTCGGGATCTGCGCGAGCGGCCCGCCCGGCGCGGCGCCCACGCCGGCGTCCGCTGCCCCGGCGTCGGCGAGGCCGGGCGCGAAGAAGCGCGGACCGCGGCTCGCGCCGCCGTCACCGGCGGCCCCGGCGAAGCACAGATAGTAGAGGTCGTTCGGCGGGTTCAGGCAGACGATCGGGATCCAGAAGAGCTTCAACGGACGCGGCTTCTCGCGCCGGCCGTCCGTCATGAGAACTTCGAGCGTCACCGTGTCGCCGGGCTTCGCGTACGGCTTGTCGACCTTGACGCCGAACATCCGGACGCTGTCGACCTTGCTCTGCGGGTCGAAGCCGCCGCCGCCGCACGCGAAGGCGAGCGCCGCCGCGAGCGCGAGGAGGAGGACCGCGAGGAACGCGCGCGCGCGCATCAGAACTCACCTCGGACGCCGAAGCTCGGGAGGATCGGCACGCTGCTCGCCGTGGTCCTCAGCGTCTGGTTGTAGTTGTAGCTCACGCCCTCGACGTTCGCGCGGTTGTACGCGTTGTAGACGTCGAGGTAGACGGCGAACTTGCCCCACGAGCCCTGCCACGTCTTGTCGACGCGGATGTCGAGCTGGTGGAACATCGGATTGCGCTTGCTGAACGGCGGATACGACACGCCCGGGATGTACGAGCCCGTGCTGAGGTCGAAGAAGCCGTACTGCTGCGGCGTCGTCATGTTGCCGCTGACGAGGCGGAAGCGCGCGCCGATCTCCCAGCCGCCGCCGAGGCGGTAGCTGCCGATCGCGGTCAGGATGTGGGTCTGGTCGAAGTTGAAGAGGCGCTCCGGCTCGTCCGGCGTGTCGCGGCGTACGCTGCGCGAGAGCGTGTACGCGAGGAAGCCGAAGAACTTCGCGTCGGGCTTGTAGCGGAGGAGGGTCTCGATGCCGAACGCGCGGCCCTGCCCCACGTTGCCGATCCGCGGCGTGACGATCCCGTCGTACTGGCGGTAGAAGCCCTCGCTCGAGACCTCGATCTGCTTCGTGATCTCCTGCTCGAAGCCGGCGCTGTAGTGGTTGGCGACCGTGGAGCGGAGGCCCGGCACGCCGAAGACGACGTTCGTCTCCTGCGGCTGCGGTGCTTGCGCGAAGCGGCCGACGCCGCCCTTCACCGTCGTCCGCGGGAAGCCCTGGTGCAGATCCTGGCGTGCGACGACGCGAGGCTGCACGTCCCACTTCTTCGTGTCCTTCGCGTAGTCGACGCGGACGCCGGGCACGATCCGCGTGCCGCGGAACGGCGTGAGCTCGAGCTCGTCGTAGAACGCCGGCCGGTAGACGGCGTCGGTCTCCGAGGCCTGGAGCGGAGGCCGGCTCCCGAACGGACCTGCCGGCGGCTCACCGGGGCGGGGCTGCGGCGGGAGCCGCACGTCGATCGTGTACGGCTGGTAGAGGATGTCGAAGCCGAAGTTGTTCCGCGCGCCGAGACCGAGCTTGTTCGAGAGCTCGATGCGCGGGTTGATCGGATACGACTCGAGGAAGAAGAAGTTGTCGCTGACCGTGAACTGGAGCGCGTCCTTGCCGAAGGCGGCCGTCGCACGGAGCTCGACGTCGTCGCTCAGCTTGCCGACGTAGCGCGCCTGGAGCCGATAGAACGCGGTGCCGAGCGAGATGTTGCCACCGAGCGCGGGGTTCGACGCCGCGACCTGGTTCACCAGCACTTCGAGCCGATCGTCCGAGCCGAAGAAGAAGAGCCGGAAGTCGTGCTCCTTCTTCTTGCCGAACTCGCGCTGCAGCATCAGCTGGTAGTCGTAGTAGACGGGCGCGGTCGTCACCGACGACCCCGCCGCCTCGAGCACCGGCTTGAGCCAGAGGTCGACGTACGAGCGACGACCGCCGACCGCGAAGTTCCAGCCCGTGTTGCCGATCGGCCCTTCGGCGAGGACGCGCGCGTCGATCAGGTCGGCCTGGCCGAGGCCGTGGAGCTTCTTGTCCTTCTTCACGCGCGGGCTGTGCACGCCGACGTCGACGACGCCGCCCGTGAAGCGACCGAACTGCGTGCTGAAGTTGCCGGGGTAGAAGTCGATCCGATCGAGCATCTCCGTCGGGATGACGCTCGAGAGACCGCCGAAGTGGTAGATGATCGGCACGTAGGTGCCGTCGACGAACGTGCCCGTCTCCTGGGGCGCGGCACCACGGACGATGAGGAGGCCGGCGAAGCCGGGCGGACGCGCGATGCCGGGCAGGTTCTGCACGGCGCGGAGCGCGTCGCCGTTCGTGCCCGGGCTCCGCGCGAGCTCGCGCTGCTCGAGCGTGCGCTTCGTCACCTCGCGCGGCGGCCGCTTGCCGACGACACGGACCTCTTCGTACTCGTCCTCCTTCGCGCCCGGGGTGGGCGGAGGAGGAGGAGGCGCTTCGCGCGCGAGGCGCACGTCGACGCGTGCTTCCTGCCCGGCCTCGATCGTGTCCTCGAAGTCCTGCGCGTCGAAGCCGGCGTTCGCGACGCGGATCTTGTACGTGCCGGCAGGCAGGTCGGCGACTTCGAACGAGCCGTCCGCCTTCGCCGTCGTCTCGTAGCGCGAGCCGTCCTCGCCGGAGACGACGACGGTCGCGCCCGCGATCGGACGATCGCCCACCTGCGAGCTCACACGACCGACGACGCGCGAGGCCGGCGGCGTGAACACGTACTTGTGCCGGATCTTCGCCGCGACGGGCGTTCCGTTCTTCGTCGCCGGCTCGAACTGCAGCTTCTTCGCCGCCTCGAGCGCGGCTTCGTCGAAGCCGTGGCCCTGCGGCGTCTCGACGGTCGCGTTCTTCACCGCGCCCGTCGGATCGAGCTCGAGGACGAGGACGACCTCGACCGAGCCCTTCACCTTGTCGGCGAGCGCCTGACGCGGGTACTCCGCGCCTTCGTCCTTCACGAGCTTCGGCGGGACGATGACGGGCGGCGGTGGCGGGGGAGGCTGCGCGGGCGCGTCGGGCGGTGGCTGCGCGACGGAGCCGCCGGGCTGCGCGTGCACCGCCGTCGTCGCCGTGGTGGCGACCACGCTCGCGAGCACGGCCAGCACGACCCTTCGCGGGGCGGTAGCGTCCGGTCTCATCGGATGGCGCCGCACGCTAACACGCCTTCGGCACATGCTGGCGTGCTAAGAGCCGTCCGATCTCCGCCGTGAACGGTCGTCTCCGAGCCCTCCACCATCTCGTGACGTCTGGGCGTCTGTTCGCCCCTCGCGTCGCGGTCCTCGGACGGAGGTTCGATCCGGCGCTCTACATCCTCTGGACCGCCGTCTGGACGATCGCCTCCGCGCGCCTCTTCTACGGCTACATGCTGAAGCAGACGGGCGGCGAGTGGAGCGCGCCGCTCGACGACGTCTTCATCCACTTCGACTACGCGCGCTCGACGGCGCAGGGGCATCCCTTCGAGTGGACGGTCGGCAACGGCTACTCGTCCGGCAACACGTCGCTCACCTATCCGTTCGTGCTCGCCCTCGGCTGGCTCGTCTCGTTCAAGGGCCGCGAGCTGATGAAGTGGGCCGCCATCGTGGCCATGATGAGCGTGTTCGGCACGCTGCTCGCGGCGCGGCGCCTCTTCATCGAGAGCGATCGCGACGACTGGGGCCGGCTCTCCTCGTACCTGCTGCCGCCCGCCTTCCTCGGGATCGGCGCGCTGACCTGGTCCTTGTGGAGCGGGATGGAGGTCGCGTTCTTCCTCGCCACGTGGGCGATCGCGCTCGTGGCCTGGATCGGCGTCGAAGATCGCCTCCGCCGCGGACAGAAGCCGGGCGGCTGGCTGCTCGGCCTCGCGGGCGGCCTCCT